>CAZFND010000001.1:0-20036 GCA_964520645.1 uncultured Candidatus Saccharibacteria bacterium
AGCTGGAATGATAAGTAATGCTCCAGCTCCCGTAAATACAAGCAGTAACAACACGGCTACCCAAGAATATGGCACAAGCAACTTCCATGCTTTTTTAAATAGTTCCTCATACACCGGCGTCATGTGTGTAGGCTGCATAATAATAAGCATAAGAACCATAGAACACAAAAATGATGCGAATACACTAATTAATGAAATAATTCCAACAAATGCATAATTATTTTCATCAAGAAATAATTGAGACAAACCTAATATAAAAATCAAAAAACTCACTGGAGCCATGTGCCAGAAAAGTGTTTTGTATTGAGAAAATGCATGAATAAATAAATCTGAAGCAGATGGCAGTGGTGAAAGTGCCGGTGTAGGTATTGGTGTAGGTGTTTGTTCCATAAAATATAATTAATTATCTGGAGCCGTTGGGCGGGATTGAACCGCCGACCTCGCCCTTACCATGGGCGTGCTCTACCAACTGAGCTACAACGGCCTACTACTTCTTCCTGTAGATTGGATAGTAGTATATTATTGAGCTTTTTTCAATGAAGTAATAATGCAGTAATTATACCCTAAAACGACAAAAGCTCTACGCATAGATACAGTAGAGCTTTTGTGAAATTCCGAGAGAGACTTTAAATAGTACTGTGTCTGCCAGGACTGATAGCTCGTCCGATAGCAATTAAGATAATTGCACCTACAATTGCTACGATGAAGCTATAAAGGTCAAATCCTGTGACAGTGCTGTAACCAAAGAGGCTAAATATCCAACCCCCAAGCACTGCACCAACGATACCAATAATGACATCGTACAAAATACCATTGTCACTCTTCATGATTGCTGAAGCAATCCATCCGACGAGTGCACCAAACACAATCCATAGAATTATTCCCATATAAATATTGCAATATTAATCTATTGATAATGAATAATTCGACACCCTTCTAGAGACGAGATTAGATTGAGAATATTACATATATAGATGTATAAGCACGAAAAAAGGAGGCTTGTTGCCTCCTTTTTTCTATTTTGCGCGGCCAATGGGACTTGAACCCACAACCTCTCACGTGACAGGCGAGTGCTCTAACCAGTTGAGCTATGGCCGCGTATGTTTGTTCGATATGTGAGAGAGTAGACTCTGTCACAGTCGAATTGCTACAAATGTAGCAGATTTTATTGTTTTGGGCAAATAATGAGGGGTAAGAAAGGGACCAGCGAACTGGTCCCTCTTAGGCAAATGAATTGCCCCCTTCTCCCGTTCTAGCCATTCACTCCCTCTGGACGTGAATGATTCCATCCCTCTCCAGGATCCGCTCCTCCTCGGCAGTGGGCCCCTTCCCCCCGTACCTGTCCCCCGACCTGCCCTTCCTGAAACGACACCCGTTCTCGTCCCGACGTTGAGTGGGTTCCGGCGATTCCGAACGTTTGGACATATCCATGTCCCTTCTACAAGAGATGAATAGAACACGTGGCCCCAGCGATGATTGCTGGAGATAGCCACAATTCCCAGAAAAATAGTACGCCTGCACTCTTAACATGTCAAGCAAAAAGGGTGCATACACTTTGCCTTTTGTGGCTCTCCAGTGTATCCTTTTTACATGCGAAATAATATTGTCTCAAGTGGCGCAGATGAACTCTCATACGAAATTCGAGAAATCGTTGCAATAGGCCAAAAGTTGGCTACTCTTGGTGTACCAATTTCTTGGGAAAATATTGGTGACCCTGTTGCAAAAGGTCACACACTCCCAGCATGGATCAAAGAGATCGTGGTACAAACAATTACAGAAGATGAAACAGCTTTTGGATATTCCCCTACTAAAGGAGTGTTAGAGACTCGAAAATTTATTGCAGAAATTAGGAATAAAGAAGGAGGTGTGCAAATAACTGCAGATGATATTTTGTTTTTCAATGGCTTAGGAGATGCTATATCTAAGCTTTATACTAATCTTAATGTAAACGCACGTGTCATTGGCCCCGATCCTGCCTACCCTACTCACTCATCTGCAGAAGCCGCACATGCGCGATCGTCTCATCTTACCTACAAATTGGATCCAAAAAATCATTGGCTCCCTGACCTTGAAGATCTTCGCAATAAAGTAAAATATAATCCTACTATTAGTGGCATTCTTATTATCAATCCTGACAATCCAACAGGAATGGTCTATCCCAAAAATATTCTTGAGGGTATTGTTGCTATCGCAAAAGAGTTCAACCTCTTTATTATTTCAGATGAAATATATGCAAATATCTTTTATCATGCAGATTCTATTACCCTTCTCTCTTCTGTAATTGGAGATGTGCCAGGTATCGCAATGCGAGGACTCTCAAAAGAAATTCCATGGCCAGGAGGACGATGCGGATGGATTGAATTTTATAATACAGAAAAGGATCCAGTGTTTGCTCGTTATGCAAAGAGTCTTGTCGATGCAAAGATGCTTGAAGTCTGTTCGACAACACTTCCCCAGAAAGTCCTTCCTAAAGTATATAAAGACTCACGCTATGCAGAATATCTTAAAGAGAAAAGTGCTTTTTATAAAAAACGGGCAGACACTGCATATGACATACTTTCAAAAGTTCCCAATATTTTGGTTACTAAGCCATCAGGAGCTTTCTACTTATCAGTAGTTTTTAAAGATAGTGTATTAAAAAATAATCAGACTCTCCCTATTGCTAAACCAGACATAAAAAAATATCTAGAATCTATCACTCAAAATATTAGATCTGATAAAAGATTTGTATATTATTTGCTTGCTTCTACTGGTATCTGTGTCGTTCCACTTTCAGGATTCAATTCAACACTTCCTGGATTTAGAATTACCCTTCTTGAAATAGATGATACAAAATTTGCTACCGTATTTGAGACAGTAGCAAAATCTATTACAGAGTATTTGAATTCTTAAAGTGTCAGGGGTGGGGATCGAACCCACGACCCCGGGCTTATGAGTCCCGTGCTCTACCGACTGAGCTACCCTGACATATCTACAATAAAATACAGAATTTTTAGGTCTGGTGACTTCCCCTGAGGACGTAAAAATTCTGTATTTTATTGTATTTCTTGTTGCGGCTTCAGGAGTTGAACCTGATTTTGGAGGTTATGAGCCTCCCGTGGTACCGTTCCACCAAGCCGCGTGTTGGGTTTTACTATACCTTTTAAATGAGTTTGATGCAAATTAAATGAAATCAAACTCTTTAAAAACTGTTTCATACAAATTTATAACTCTACGGGCTTCTCGATCGGTAACAGCAAAATCTTGTCCCTCATGAGCAATAGCATTTCGAATTCGATGTGCTTCCCATGCTTCATCAAGCGTTTTGAAGTCTCCTCGTACGGCCTTCTTCAATTTATCTCCAATAGTATCCCCCACATATCCTTCTTTATCCAATACTTCATCGAGCATGATATCGCACTCAAGAATAGCTAGTCGCCAATCATTTGGATTATCGGATGAAATATGTGTCAGGACACGCTGCCATCGAGGATTTTTTACAACTTCTTCAATAACATCTGCCCCATGTGGATACAACTTTTCACGAGATTCTCGAAGATATGTCTGAACTCGAAGAAGTGCATAGGTAATTCCTACAACAAACAAAATAGTCAGAATATTGGCAAATATAAAGTATGCAACGACAAAATTATGAATAATAGGTGTAGCACCTACCCCATCTATCATCGCCTGAAAACGCTGTGCGAGCGTACCACCCTCCACGTCACCATACCCACCGAGAAGTCTCATTACGATATAAATACCAATACCCAAGACAATCATCTCTTCGATCATCACCTTAAGCGTAATGGGCGGTTTGGCGTCTTTTTTTGCTTTATCGTCTGCCATGTATAAATACTATTATACAGCTTTCTCAACAATACTTCCTACATTAAATAGGATATCTTCCCGTCCATACGGTGCAGTGAATTGAATTCCAACTGGTAATTTCTTTCCCTCACGTTCTACAAATCCTGAAGGTACAGAAATTGCAGGAAGTGTCACAATGTTTGCCGTGACGGTAAAAATATCTGCAAGATACATAGATAGTGGATCCTGTGCTTTCTCTCCAGCTTTAAATGCAGGAGTTGGAGAAGTTGGAGTAAGAATTGCATCAACATCTTTAAATGCCTCTTCAAAATCTTTCATAATAAGAGAACGTACAATGTTTGCTTTATTATAATACGCATCATAATACCCAGTAGAAAGCACATAGGTACCCAACATGATTCTGCGACGAGTTTCTTTTCCAAATCCCTCTTGTCGTGTAAGCAAATAGTCATCTAAGAGATCTTTACCATCTTTGTGAAGTCCGTATTTTACTCCATCAAAACGTGCCAAGTTTGAAGACACTTCTGCAGGCTGCAAAATATAATATACAGCCAAAGAATATTTGAGATTTGGTAATTGTACATCAACAATCTCACATCCCTGCTTTTTAAGAATCTCGAGTGAATCATTAAAATTTTTGAGTACATCTTCATCTACTCCTTGCTTCACAAACTCTTGCGGCACGCCAATTCTAAATTTCTTAGCACTCTCTTTAATCCCCTCGTTTTCAATAGAAATAGAAGTAGAATCCATCACATCTTTACCCTTAATAGCATCGAAGAGAATTTTTGTATCTTCTACTGTTTTTGTAATAGGTCCAATCTGATCGAGTGATGAAGCCATAGCCATAAGTCCATATCGTGACACTGCTCCATAGGTAGGCTTAAGTCCAACCATTCCACAAAAGCTTGCGGGCTGACGAATAGATCCTCCCGTATCAGATCCAAGTGAAGCAAGTGCAAGATTACCTGCGACCGCTGCAGCAGCTCCACCCGAAGATCCACCAGGTACTCGGCTTGTATCCCATGGATTTTTTACCACACCAAATGCAGAATTTTCGGTAGAACTTCCCATGGCAAATTCATCCATATTTGTTCGTCCAAGAAATACTGCACCCTGCTCTTTGAGTTTAGAAATAACTGTAGCATCATAGGTAGCTCGATAATTCTCAAGCATCTTTGATGCAGCTGATACTTTTCTTCCTTCTATTAAAATATTATCTTTTACAGATAATGGAATACCGGTAAGCAATGTCGCTTTTCCTGCTTTAATTATTTCATCCGCTTTCTGTGCTTGTTCTTGTATGTCAGAAAAAACTTCAAGATACACGTTCAAGTCTTTATTCTTAAGTTCTATTTCTTTTTGATATGCAGCAGCAAGTTCAACAGCAGTAAAATCCCCTTTTACTAAGTGGTCATGCGCTTTTTTGATAGTCAGTGTTTTGAGATCGATCATAGTATTACAATATTTTCTTTACTTTTACATACTGATCTTTTCTCATCGGCGCTTCTGCAAGCAATGCCTCTGTAAAAGCCCCTGATTCATGAGGATTTGCATCTTCTCTCATCACATTTCTGGTTCTTTCTTTAGTATGTTCTTGAGAATCTAGAGTGCCAGACACTTCTTTAATCTGCTCAACATATCCCAAGATATTCCCCATATCTTTTACAAGACTTTCCTCCTCTTCGGCGGAAAGCTTAATACGTGCCAATGAGGCTAGTTTTCGGATTTCTTCTACAGTTATTGACATGGCAATACTATATCACAGCATCTTTAAAAATTCTTCTTCGGTAATGATCTTCACTCCAAGCTCTCGAGCTTTGTCTTCTTTTGATCCGGCTTCTGCTCCAGCTACTACATAGTCAGTATTCTTAGAAACTGAACTAGAAACACTCCCACCTAGACCTCTTATTTTCTGCTTAGCCGCATCTCGATCCATAGAGTTAAGTGTTCCTGTCAAAACAAAAGTCTTGCCTGAAAACTTATTTTTTACTAATTGCCATTCTTTATCTTTAGGAAGAGCATCATGAATCTGACCTACTTTTATTACCTTTTCCAACTTCTTTATCAAGTCTTTATTCTTCTTTTCTTTAAACCAATCAACAAGTGCCTGCGCTACAATATCTCCTATTCCATCTATCTTTTGAAAATCCTCAAAGGTTGCATGAGCAATTTTTTCTAATGTTTTAAATTCTCCTGCCAATAAATAAGCAGTTTCTTCTCCCACATGCGCAATAGATAGCGCAATAATAAATCGCGGCAATGAAATTCCCTTTTTCTTTTCTTCTATAGCAGCCAATAAATTATCTACAGACTTTTCGGCAAATCGAGGAAGGTTGAGTAGGTCTCCTCTCTCCAAATCGAAGATATCAGGTAATTCAGAAATAAGTTGTCCTTCTAGGAGTGCATCTATAATTTTGGGCCCCATACCATCAATATCAAATGCACTTTTGCCCACAGCATATGAGAGCTGGCGTCGTTGCTGTGCATACGAATCCTTAGATACACAGCGCCATGCTGCTTGGCCAGGAATACGTTCTATCTTCCCATCCCCTCCACAAGCAGCTACTGCTTCTGGAAACACATATGGTTTCTGTTTGCTGGTGCGCATTTCTTTGACCACCGCTACAATGTCAGGAATCACATCTCCAGCTTTTTGAATAATGACAGTATCACCAATACGCACATCGAGTCTTTTTATTTCATCTTCATTATGAAGTGTTGCTCGAGAGACAGTCGATCCCGCAACAAGCACCGGTCGAAGATGCGCAACCGGCGTAAGCACTCCAGTTCTTCCAACCTGAAGCTGAATATCTTCAACAACAGTTGTCACTTGTTCTGCAGCAAATTTGAACGCAATACCAAAGCGCGGAGCTTTGCCTGTATAGCCCAATATTTCTTGATACTTTCTCTCATCTACTTTTACAACAACTCCATCAATAAGATAGTCTTGTTTGTCTTTTTTATCTGCCCAGGATTTCCAGTATGCAATTACTTCCTGTATATCTTTGCAGTGTTTGAAATGAGGATTAACTTTAAATCCCAATTCTTTTAAATAGTCTAATTCTTCATGCTGCGTATCAAGATTTTTTTCACTTGTTTGGGCAACATCATAGACAAACATATTTAATTTTCGCTCTTCTACAAGCTTAGGATCAAGCTGGCGAATAGATCCCGCTGCCACATTGCGGGGATTGGCAAAGAGGGGCTCGCCTGCTTTTGCACGAACTTTATTAAGTGCTTCAAAGTTTTTCTTTCCCATCCACACTTCACCCTCCACAATAATATCAATAGGACGTTTTATTTTTAAAGGCACTGATTCTATCGTGCGCACATTCATAGTGACATCTTCTCCGACTGTTCCATCACCACGTGTAGCAGCAGTTATCAGCAATCCCTTTTTGTATTCAAGTACTACTTTGAGTCCATCTATCTTGAGTTCTGCTGTGTAAGTAGGTTGATCCCCTCCCAATCCTCTTTTTACTCTTCCATCAAAATCAGTAATATCTTCTTCTGTAAATGCATCGTTGAAAGACCACTGTGGCACTTTGTGCTCCACCTTTTTAAATTCTTTAAGTGGCGCTCCTGCAACACGTTGTGTAGGAGAATCGGGCGTAATAATTTCTGGATACTCTTTTTCTATTTTTACCAATTCATCTTTGAGAGAATCGAGCGCCTCGGCAGAAATCTCTTCTTTATCCAAGACATGATAAAGGTATCGATGATGGTCGACGGTTTCTTTGAGTTTATTGTATCGTTCCTCAATATCCTTTGGAATTTGAGTATGGCTCGATTTGGACATATACACACACTCTAGCGTAAAAAGAGAAAATAATAAACTAGGAGAAATTATTTTTCTTCAATAACTTTCACACACTTGTTAGTCACGATTTGGAGAAGTTTAGCCTTCAATTCACTAAAATCAGTAATCACCTGTGCATGCGGTATAGTACCCGGAGAATCTGGACTTGCAACCTCATTTTTTAAGTATAATTCACAGTTTTTATAATCAGGATCGAGAGGATTGTTTATTGGATTACCACTCCATGGATAAGGTTGACCGGTACGTATATCAATAGAATTAGGTCCTGTCGATCTATATTCACATTTTTCAAGAGGGCGTTTAGCATATAAAGTATATATCTCTGTTTTTTGTGGACTCGCCTTTATTTGTTTGGCAATATCAGTTGCTCTAAATATTGATTGGAGAGCATATGCATTGGTTGGACTCCCTCCATCAGAAGCCCATGTATTGGGGTCTGTATCGAGAGAGCTAGTAGCACTATCATACCCAAGTGGGTGACCATCAGTAAAAATAACAACAAATGAAGGTGATGTTGCACGACCGTGATTATTAAGCTCTCTCTGAGCTTTTACTAATGCATCATGAAGATTAGTTCCGGCAGCTGTAGCTTCACTATCTAATGCATAGTCATTTATACTTCCACCATTTACTGCACCCGTATTAGGATCTCGAGTAATTAAATCTGATTTAACATAGGTAAGACCAGTAGCCATATACGCCAAACCATTTTTTAATGGTAAATTATTTTTTACTCTATTGTTGTAGCTATCAGCAAAGTTGATTTGTCCCAATCGAGCTCCATCTGATCGCCCATTAACCAATGCATCAGCAAATGCTGCAGCAGCATCTTTTACCAGTGCTCCTTCTGTAGGAGAAAGACTGTTAGAAGCGTCCAATAAAAGCATTACATCAGGTGAAGCACAATATCCCTGTACCTTTAGTTCTTTATTTCGCTGAATATCAGTAGCACTGCCATTAACCCCTGTATACACATCATATCCATCAGCACTTGCAACAATATTTCGATATCTAAACGAAGTATCAGGTACACCAGGAGGAAATCTAACAACCGTTACTTTTGTAGTAAAATAAGGATTAGGAGTATAAGGAGAACTAAGAACATTGGTGTTAAACTCAAAAGTTGAAGTGGCTGTGTTGTGCGACAGATCATAGGTAGTATGTAAATCAAGATCTACTCCAGCACAGTTAATTGTTGTAGGAATACTTGATGCAGGAAGTGTTGATGGCAAACCGGGCTGGTTTTGACTTAAAAAATATCGATAATCAATAACAGAATAATAACGAGCACACTCCACACCGGATTCTGCTGTATAAAAAGCAACCATTGATCTTCGCAGAGTTTCTGCTAACCGAATTTGCGTCAATTCAAAAAAGGAAAAAGCAAATGATATAACAAGTACAATAGAAACTACCACCAAGGCAAGTAATAATGTAAAACCTTTTTTATTTTTAAGAGTGTGAAGTGTCATAACATTGATTATCGGGGGGTGTTATAAATATTAGTCTCCAATACAAATGATCGTTCCCTGGGTCGAAACTCTCCGGGTGTCATAATCAGTGGTCTGTTTCGAGCAAAAAGATTAGCTTGCCACAACACAACAACTCTAAATCTAATACCATTCCCTCCTAGACCTGTAATTCTTTCCATATTGATATATCGCCTAAATCCAGACGATAGGGTACCCGCTGGATATGTAGCAGTATCAACATCAAAACCTTCATAACCATATCCCTTAGTATCATCATATGTCATTTCTGGACAAAAATCCCGATCTAAGGCAACCCCGTTTACATACCGAAAACATGCATGCATGTAGGGTGTAGTAATATTTGATGTATCTATGTAACAATTCTTGCTATTAATTGCTCCTTCAGGAGTAATGCAACCATTTTGATCATCCGAGGCAGCGGTACCCCCAAACACTCCCTGTTTTTGAGTTGCGATCATATATTCAAGTGCATCTTGAGCGAGATACCCTGCAATAACCTGATCTTTTGCATACATTGCAGCTTTAATTCCTTCTGTTGCAATGTAAATAGGTCCAATAATTCCAACAAGAAGCACAGTTATGGCAACAAGAGTTTCAACCAGAGTAAAACCTTTTTTTGTATTTTTTGCCTTATTCATATTTATAGATCTGTTGTTCGTTGCGTCACAAATGTTTGTAAATTTATTTTACTTTCTTCTCTTGTGCCTTCAGAAGCAACAGCTTGAAGGAATATTTGTACTCTAGATTGGACACCGTCAATATCACCTGATCCGTATACTTTAAATTGGAGTTTTTTTACACGAACCTCTGGAAGCGTGAGTGCTACAAACGTGACACCACTATCTTCTGATTTTTCTATAACTTCATTATTTAATCGATAGATAATTTGTGGGGAGGAACTATTGACCCAATCTCGTGGTCTAATAGCAAGAAAAGCTCCCGCCACATCCTTACAATCACTTGGGTTTGATATAGTCGTAAAATCAGAATTTGGAGATTCTTCACAGTGATACCCCGTCCCAAGACGAATATTTCGAGTCATATCTTCTAATATAAAAGAGAGATTGTCGGTAACTTTTCGTGAATTATTTGCTTTTCTGTCTGCAGCTGTCATCATCAATAATGCAGAAATAGCAGCAACCATTACCATAGTAAAAAGAGCAATAGAAACCATGGTCTCAACAAGTAGAAATCCATGTGTTTGTTTTTTCTGCATGTATATCATTATACTATATCTCTTACTTTACATACATCGGCCCCGATGATCTCACGACAATTGTTTTTGTTTTGCCGCGTGGTGATTGGATGGTAATTTCTGCATATGAATATGTGATAGAACTAGCAGAATCTGTTTTGATCACAGGATTCAATGATGGACGCTTAAAGATAATAACCATCTGAGAAAGATCGCTTGAAGAATCACAACCTAATGGATTTAAATCGGTAACTACTCCACACAATTTACTTATAGATAAATTGCCTTGAGTTTGAAGATTAATATTTTGGATAGTATTACTTACACTGTTTGCATAAAACGTGTATCCCTGTGGATTAGTACTCTTATCAAAAGCCACTGTATACGCAATATCATAGCTTGGACATGGGGCTGTCGTTTCTGGGTAACATTTTCCATTTGTTCCATATACCTGAGCCTGTCGTATGATTTGACTAAGTTGATTTACCGCACTATTTAATTCAACAGTATCCCGATAATCTACGTAATTAAATATTACAATTCCAAAAAAAACGGACATAATAGAAAGGGTCACGAGAACCTCTATGAGAGTAAACCCCTTATTAATAAATTTTCTTTGTAATAAATTCATGAAAAAATTATAAACCTAAAAGTATGTGAATACCCATGATGTCTATCTGAAAAAAGTATGCGAGCGCTAATCCGAGAATGAGATACGGAGCAAACGGAATTTCATGTTTCATTATACCTCCCTTACTCGACGACTTCAATTGGTGAAAAAGGATAAGTAGTATGCTTACTCCCGCTCCAATCCAAAATGCGAGTACAATAGCCGAGATGCCATAAATAATTCCAACCATCCAACCAATCACCAGTGCGAGCTTCCCATCCCCTAGCCCTATCCATCGTCCATCTGATACTTTCCAGAGAAGATAGAATGGCAAAAATAGTAGTGGCCCAGCGAGTATCATCCACAGCGTTGCTTGTGTAAATATATGCGCATACTGATCTATAAAAATTTTAACAAAAACTAAACCTGCAGCAGCAAACACTAATCCATCTGGAATAATTTTGTGTCTCATATCATAGACAAGAATAACAATCAAAATACTCCAAACTACCCAAAAGAATACTAAAGTAAATATATTAGAATATAAAATAGTACTAGAAATATTTTGGAGTGAATTTAAAGAATATATAGAAAAATATTTAAGATAGATTGAGACGAACATGAACGCTGTTAGTGCCTCAACCAACGGATATTGCCACGAGAGCTTTGCTCCACACTTTGTACATCTTCCCTTTTGAAATATAAAACTAACAACCGGAATAAGTTCGTACCACACCAACTTTTTTCCACACGAGAAGCAGCCCGATCGCCCACCAATACTCATGCCGGTGTTGTACCGCAAAATCACCACATTCAAAAAACTTCCAATAATTAAGCCAAATACAAAAACAAACAAAATAATAATAAATTCAATACTCATGTGTACTTAATAGTATCATGTTTAGCAAACAAAAAACCATCTCGGGTATACGCCAAGATGGTTTCTTGAAATCAACTTATGAGATAAGTGATTATGGACATCGAGGACTAGCTGATGTAGGAGCTGTCCATCCAGAAGGCTCTCTTTTTGCTTGACCTGTACTATCAACGCAGAAAGCTGGGAAAGCTGTATCGTTAAGAGCATGCCATGCTGCCCATGCGGTTGAAGGGTTAGCATCAGTAGCACAAAGCGGAGCAACACCGTTGTAATATGCTGTTGCCGCAATAAGATTTGCCATACCAGATGTAGTGTCAGTAAACATGCTACCAGCACAAGTAACTCCGTTGAGAGCTGATGTTCCATAGTTACCATTTGTACTGTAGTAAATTTCTGCAGCAGCACGCATACTTGCAAGTTGTCCTTGAACACGAGCATCATTACCTTTGTTTCGAGCTTGGTTAAGAGATGCCAATACTATCGCAGAAAGAATACCAATGATCGCAATAACCACCAACAATTCGATAAGTGTAAAACCTTTTTTTGTATTTTTAATCATATATGTTTTTAATTATTTAAATCGACCATAGCCGTGTACACGGTAAGTCGTTAATTGACTATGTATACAGTATAAATCATTCTGAGTAATAATGTATAGTTTCTATGGAAGAATTGTGGATAAGTAATCCCCTAAGGGTTCTAGAATGCTGAAGAAATGTTGTAAATAGGGATAAGAACTGAGGCTAAGAGAATACCTACCCCCAAACCTAGGAGAACAATCATCACCGGCTCAATAAGGTCTACAAGCGTATCTACAGCGTTGATAACCTCACGCTGATAGAACTTAGACATCGTCTTCAAGATATTTCCCAATTCTCCTGTTTCTTCACCTACTTTAATCATTTGAATCATGATTCCAGGAATTTCACTGTATGGAACCAGAGATTCTGAAAGTGAACTTCCTCCTTTTACAGAATCAATAGCATTATTGAGAATATTTTCGTATATTTTGTTGCCTACTACTGATGAAGTAATTTCGAGTGCTTTAATCATGGCAATACCTGAGAGCAACAGCGTATTCATGTTGTCAGCGATTCGAGACAGATAGAGTTTTCTGTACAAGTTACCAATATATGGAATTGAAATTTTGAATCCATCAAATACAGCACTTCCTTGTGGAGTACGCAGATATCGAAGAAGGAAAAATCCAGCAATAACAGCTACAATAAGCATGTAAATTCCATATGCCACAATGAAATTAGACATACCAATAACTACTTGAGTATAAATTGGAATTTGCTGGCCAGACTCAGTGATAATAGTACTAATCTTTGGAATAACCACACTAAACATCAAAAGCATCACAATAATAAAGGTAGTGATAACGAATGCAGGATAGATAAGAGCATTTCGTGCTTTTGTTGTCACTTCATAGGTGCGATCGAGATAATCAGCAAGATACAAAAATGTTTGATCGAGTTTTCCTGATTCTTCTCCAGACTTCACCATGTTTACATAAAAGTTTGAGAATACTGTAGGATATTTTGCGAGCGCTTTAGAAATAGAACTTCCTCCTTGAAGGTCATCGGTAATTGCAGTGAGTGTCTTTCGCAATAATGGATTGACTGTTTCTAGTGCCAAAAGTCTGAACACACGCAATGCTGACACCTGCGCTTCGAACAAAATAGCCATTTGTCGAGACAAGATCACAATTTCTTTATTACTAACACGCTGAAATAGTGCAATATTGGCACTGAAAATTGAGCTCGGCTGATCTGCAGACTTAATAGAAGAAATAATAAGACCTCGACGCTGAAGAGAGTTGATCGCAATATCCACATTTACGGCTTCTACCGTTCCCTCTCGCTCAGATCCTGTACTATCTAATGCTTTATATGTAAAAATCATAGGCTAAAATTATAATTCTTAAATCATTTTTTCGAGCACTTTTGGATTCAATGAATATCGATATGCATTTTCTATCGTAATTTCGCCTGCTCGTACTAGTTCTGATAAACATCGGTTAAGATCAATCATACCAAGCTGTGATCCTGTTTCGATGACAGTATTAATTTCGTGAGTTCGTCGTTCTCGAATAAGGTTGGCAACAGCACTGTTGTTGATAAGAAGCTCATACGCAGGAATAAGACCCCCTGATATTCGAGGAATAAGTCGCTGTGAAAATATTCCGGTGAGACTTCCCGCAAGCTGCATACGAATTTGTGCTTGTTGATCTGATGGGAATGAGTCGACAATACGCTCAATAGTCTGAGCAGCGTTATTGGTGTGAAGAGTTGAGAATACCAAGTGTCCTGTCTCAGCAGCTGTAACAGCAGTAGAGATAGTATCAAGACCTCGCATTTCTCCAATGAGTGCAACATTAATATCTTCTCGGAACATTGAGATAAGCGCTGTGTGGAAATCTTTGGTATCAATTCGGACTTCTCGCTGATCGATAATTGATCGCTTTGGTGCATACAAATATTCGATAGGATCTTCGATGGTAAGAATGTGTTCAAGACGCTCTGAGTTGATGATTTCGATCATAGACGCAAGGGTTGTAGACTTTCCCTGTCCTACAGGACCCACCACAAGGAAAAATCCCTGACTCTTTCGAGTGAATGACTCAAGAATAGGCGGAAGATTGAGATCATGAAGAGTCTTAATTTTATTAGGAATAAGACGAAGCGCGATTGCAGGCATTGCTTGTCTGAAAAATCCATTTCCTCGAAAACGTGCTTTATCATGACTAAAAGAAAAATCTATTTCTTTGTCTTTAATAAAGACCTGCTTATTTTCTGGACTCATCAAGTGATCGATGAGACCGTACATATCTGCTTGAGTGAGCTCTGGAATTTTAAGAAGTGGAATCAGAAAACCAGATACACGAATAATAGGATTTCGTCCTTGTGATAAGTGAAGGTCGGATGCACCTTCTTTTTCTACTATTGAAACGAGCTCATCGAGCAATGCTTTGTAATTAGCTGGCATGTCTTTTTTGATAAATTTCTATAACTTGATTAATAACTTCTGATGGAATGGTGGTGGCTTTTACAATATATCCTCCGACATTGAGAGCCGTCGCTTTGTCGATATCTACCGTATCACTCTGATTGGTAAGCATAACTACTGTGGCATTCGGTGCAAGATTTTGTTTTCTGATTTCTCCGAGAAGCTCGAGACCATCCATGCCTGGCATGATGATATCGAGCATCATAATATCGGGAAGATATCCAGCTTTAAGCTTTTCGAGCGCTTCGTGAGAACTCTGAGTGGCAGTAACATCAAATCCATTTTTACCAAACTTCAGAGAATACATATTGAGTAAAAATGAATCATCGTCGACGAGCAGAATTTTGTAGTTGGCATTCGGTTGCATACAGTAAGTATATCACAGACTAAAACTTGTTAACTTCCTCGAAAGGAATAACCCCATCGAATGCTTTAAGTATAGCATCTTCCTTAAGGGACAACATACCCTTTTCACGCACTGCTTTACCAATTGCGATTTCGGTAGGATCACTCAAAATAATTTTCTCGAGCTCCTTGTCCATTTCAAACATTTCAAACACCGCAATTCGTCCTCGTGTTCCATTTGGACATTCTGCAGTAGGAGCAATTTCTTTTATTGTCTTAGGAATAGCAATATCTTTTTTATACTTCTCAGGCAAATCTACAAATTGTTTATCAACAATCATACGCAAACTATCATCAAGAGGTACATCTTTCCCTGTATCAGGACATAATGTAGCAGCTAGTCGCTGTGCCATCGCAAGCACCAAGGTAGGAGCAATAAGATATGGATCAACTCCCATGTCTACGAGACGTGGAATAACACCCACAGCGTTGTTGGTGTGAATTGTCGAAAGTACGAGGTGACCAGTAAGAGCCGCTTGAATAGCGAGCTGTGCTGTTTCTTTGTCTCGGATTTCCCCCACCATGATTACGTTAGGGTCTTGTCGAAGTGTCGTTCGGAGTCCATTTGCAAATGTGTATCCAATCTCAGGACGCACTTGTGACTGGTTGATTCCTTCAATGTTATATTCCACGGGATCTTCAAGAGAGAGCACATTTTTTTGCTCTTTATCAATCAAATTAAGCATTGAATACAGTGTTGTTGTTTTTCCAGATCCAGTAGGACCAGAAATAAGAATCAGTCCGTAGGGCTTTTTTATAGCAGCTTGAATGAGCTTCAAATTTCTTTCGGTAAGTCCCATATCCTCAAGAGCTTTTACTCCTCGCTCCTGATCGAGAATTCTCATCACGATCTTCTCACCATAATACGTAGGAAATGTTGATACACGGAAGTCGATTTTTCGTCCTTCAATTTTTGCAGAAAAACGTCCGTCTTGAGGCTTTCGCTTTTCATCGAGACGCATATTCGACAAAATCTTTATACGAGCAATAAGAGCTGAGTGAATTTTTGCTGGAAGAACAAGACTTGTATTGAGTACTCCATCCACTCGAAAACGAACACGTACATTTTCCTTTAAGTGTTCGATGTGAATATCAGATGCTTTACCTTCTGTGGCATAACGCAAAATAGTAGCTACAATTTTTGTAACAGGAGCATCTTCTACAATGGTTGTATCTGTCTTCTGTTTTCCAATATCTACTTCTACCTTTTCTTGATCTGGCTTCTCACCATCTCCTGTGGCGACACCTACATCTACTTTTACTTCTGTTTCCAAATCAGTAAGAGCATCACTCACTTCTGATGTCATACCCTTATATCGCGCAAGAACTTTTTGAAAATCTTCTTCTGATATTAAAAATATTTTATACGGAAGATTTATTTTTGAAGAAATAAAATTGAGGGCATCTCGAGCTTCAATATTATCCGGATCAACAAGCCCTACCTCAAGAACACCATCTTTTACTCCAAGAGGAACAAATTTGTAGTGTTGAGCTGATTCTTCAGGAATGTATTCTAGAACATTAAATCCAATACTACTTTCTACGATTTCTTTTGTTGGAACTTCGAGTGCTTCACCTTTTGCAGCCAAAATATCATGTTCAGAAATTCCTTCTTTTATAAGAAGTTCATCGAGGTTTGCTCCCTGCTCTTCTACCTCTTTTTGAATACGCTGAACATCGCCACGGCTAAGAATTTTCTTTTCTAGAAGTACATCAAGAAGTGTCATATAACTATCAACAAAACCAACCTTTATCGTGCAGTTGTTTTTGTAGTTTTACTTGCGGGCACAGTTTTTACCGGAGTGCTTGGAGTAGCACTAAGCGGTGCAAATGGGTTGAGTCTTCCGGCTGTCTGAGGAACAATATCAACACTCAAATCCTGAAGACTTAGATATGTTTTATCAGTAAAGAAAGTACCATCAAGTTTGAGAGATTCAATTCGTCCTAATACTTTAAGAGATGTATCTGTAACTATAATGTCAGAACTTTGTGCATCTACTGCGTATGGAGAAACATAATCATATGTAAAGAATCCAGCTGCAAGGAGAAGTGCAAGAACAAGCGTTGTACCTGTATAACTTTTTGGTTGTTGTGGATATGGATACATATTATTTGAGTCTATATGTCTTAAGAGTGACATTATACTGATAAACAGATTTATCTCCGGTATCAAAGCTTACTGCTACAACATCAGTCAACCGCAAATTTCGTTCTATATCAGCAAGAAATGAAAGGAAGTTATCGTATGTAAGTACGATGTCAAATGTTATAGTCGCACCATCATACGGAGTTGCTGGAGCTGGACTACCTGGAGTATTTACCACAGGCTCAACTTTTACCGCTTTAATTGAAGTTCCATATTTTACTGCAATAGAGTTGATATCTACAACAAGTCTTATGTTATCAATACTATCAGGAAGAATTTTTTGTAGTCTATTAAGATCTTCAGTACTAAACTGATTTCGTTTACTCAACAATTGATCTCGTTTTATTCCCGCCTGCTGCGCTCGATCAAGTGCCGCAGTCAAACTCTTATTCTGATCTCGTAATGCTCCAATTTCTGAATATGCAGGATTTATGTAGACGAAGAAAAGTCCGATTGAGATAGCTATGAGTAATAATGGGGTTAAAATTTTCATATTATCGGGTTGTTGATGTTGTTGAAGCCTTTGTTGTTGTGGCTACTACTGGGAGGGAAACTGTCCCACCTTTTATTGTTGTCTTGTACAACAAAACATCCTGATTGAGCACTCCACTAAAGGTGAATTTTACATATCCCCGATCATTAAGCGTGAGTCCTGAGAATACTGGCGAACTAAGATATCGCTGATTTTCTGGCTTCATAAACTCATCAGACTGAAGAGCTACAGCTGCAAAACTCTGTGCCTGACCATCCATCATTACTGTAATTTGCTTGGTAGTTGGATCAATTTTGTATTTAAAATTAATAAATTGAACAGTTTTAATTGTTGATTGAGAAAGAAAACTGAAAAAAGCAGAAAGGGCTAAGTGATTATTGAGAAGAGTTTTTGATGATTCAATTCGGTCATCAAGTCGTGTAAGCTCATCTACAAGTGGCTTTTCGAACTTAGTAAGAGCTGCATCAAGCTTGGTATGAGTAACTTTGTTTTGGTTAGTAATATAATATTTGTACCCGAACATTCCAAGAGCAATAAAAATAGATGCTGTGAAAATAACATTTGCAATAACTGCAAGATAATTTGTGGAGTATACAGGACGACCAACTACATTTGGTGTAGGTCCTTTCTTAGGAATGAACGTTGTTTGAAATTTTCCTTCCATTTGTTGTTATTGTATCACATGCGTATCATAAGCATGCAATAAGTTTTCCCCAGATTCTTATTTATTTATTTTTCTTGAAGCTTTCGTAGTGCAATTCCGAGTGCAACGGTAAATTCAGGACCTGTTGTTTTCAAAATATCGGTAAGAAACGCTGGGGCTTCAACTTTACTGAATGGATTGCCTAGTACTATTTCAGTTTTCAAATGATCCCCTGCATATACCACCATATCTTTTATACGAGCTCCGCCTCCTACCAATATTGCACGTGATACAGTCGTATTGAATCTTCTTTGATAATTCTCCAGCACTTGATTAGCTTCTGTAAGTACATAATCGAGAGTAAGAGAAACCACTTCGATAATATCTCGCTGATGTTCGGCTGGTGCTTGGCCAATATCACGCTTAATAATTTCGGCATCTTGCATTGAAATTCCTAGAGATCGTGAAAGTGCGATGGTAATATCTTGAGATCCTCGATTGATTATGTGTGAAGATTTGATTACTCCCTGTTCTACGATATATGTCTTTGTTGACGCGGCCCCAAAATCGATAATCATCTGAGTTTTTTCCTCCTGACTTAAGATAGAACGAATAGTACTAAATATTTCTATTTCAAAAAATGTTGCATCGAGGCCAGACTGACCGACAATTGTCTGATAGCGAGAAAGCGTATCATTGTGAATTGCAACAAGAAGAACATCAAGCTTCTCTTGGCGTGTTATTTCTTGATCTTTACCACTAAATTCTGCCTTTTTACTTGTTTTAGGAACAATAGACCAATCAAGTGCCACTTCTGAAATAGGAACAGGAATATACTTTCGAGCCTCAAGAGGAATCATTTGAGGAAATTGTTTTTCTGCTATTGCTGGCATTTCTATCATTGTTATCAAGCTAGAAGAAAATGGAATAGCAAGTGCAGAATTTTTACTTGTTACTTTTGATTCTCGAATAACATCAAGTACAGCTTCACTTACCTTTTCGGGAGGAAGATTAGTAGAACGCCCAATTTCGATATTTGCGTAGGGACCAAGAGCGAGCTCGCCATATGTTTCGAGAACTGCTTTACTTCCTTGGCGAGAAAGTTGCACTACTTTTATAGATGATGATCCAACATCAATACCAATCACACTACCTACTTTCTTGGGAGTAAAAAGATTTTTGAATGAATCAAACATGACCTTATGAATTTATATGTAAGTATAACATACTTTATTTTTTGTTGAGGTAATTTTGAACAGGTAAAAGCTATGCTGAGCTATGTCTTTCTTTGTTCAGCTAAAAAGTATTGTCGAGCATGTAATTAAGTACATCCTAAGTGTTATTCTCGACATTCTTCTCCCTCGTTCTCAAGAAATTCAAAACATTGAGACCCTATCAAGCGCAGAATTTAAAGATAAAGCTGCGACACTAGAAAGAAATATTCCCTTATCACGCACCAATCATGTATTTTCTCCCATTTATTCACTTTTTTCTTACAAAAATCCTTTCGTACAGCAAGCATTATGGGA
>CAZFND010000001.1:20046-31653 GCA_964520645.1 uncultured Candidatus Saccharibacteria bacterium
AGCCAATACAAAAATCGCTCGGTTATTTGCAGAGCTCTTACATGAGAACATTATTACAGAAATTGCTCGGCTTAATACTTCTTCTATACCCTTTTCTCAACCCACGAATATTCCACTTCTCATTCCCCTGCCAAGCTCAAAAAAAAGATATAAAGAAAAAGGCTGGAATCAAACTTTTTTGCTTGCAGACGCTTTAGAGAAATTAGATAGAAACCAGAATTTTATAGTGCATACAGATATTTTATATAAAACCCGCCATACAGATCCTCAAAGAACATTAAAAAGAAAAGCTCGACTCAATAATTTGAAAGACTGCTTCTCAGTAACAAGCCCTGAATTAATAAAAAATAAATCTATTATTCTATTAGATGATGTAGCAACCACAGGCAGCACCCTCTTGGAAGCTGCCAATACACTCTACTCATCCGGCGCAGGAAATATCGTAGCGTTTACGATTGCAAGATAGGCATTTATAAATATTGACAATATGAAATTTTATGATATTTTACTCCAGTACTGTACTTTGTGTAATAACACTATAACCTTTCGAAAGGACATGCGTGCGAACGAACATTCTGCTGATTACAAACAACCTCATCAGCAAGTATCAATACTGGAAACTGTTCGAAGAAATCAACGATCTGGATGCGTTCGTACGACGTGTCACGGAGCATCTTCGTGAACATGAGATCGACTTCCTTACACCAGCTGAACTCGGTGTGACTATATGCTCATTTGACCCAGGTGATATCGTGACCACCCAACAAGGAGTATTCACGAATGCATTTTTCACCGGAGATACTGAAAAATATCTTCGTCAGATGCTGGCATTGTGTCTCGCGTATATCATCCGCGACAGACTCGATCCCTTAAGCGAAAACAAAAACGTTCCTCGCTGGGAAAATCTTCAGCCGAAGTAAGCACTCGACCTCGACACAACTATGTGTCGAGGTTTTTTATTTTTATAGAATTAGGCGGAGACGGAGGGATTAGATACCAGAGCAGTAAGAAACCCTAAGTGTATTCTGAAAACTTTTCAAGTGCGTCATGAGGCACTCGGATCGGTCTACTTAAACACGACTTCTAGCTTAATACGGTCGGGATCTTCAAAATAAACCGCGTAGTAATTTTCAGAATATTCAGGATATCCTTTCGGAGAATTATAAAGGGGAACAATATTTCGAGGCTTAAGAAATTTCTCTATAAACCTATCTACATCTTCCCTGGTCTCAACTTTGAAAGCTAGATGATTAACACCCGTGTTCTTTCGGTGAAATATTGAGGTTTTGAAAGGCTCTTCTGTCTCTATGAGCCAAAAGTCTGTCGTTCCATTGGAAACTCCCAGGTGACTCTCGCTTTCATCAATAATTCTGTACTCAAAGTAACCAAACAAATCTTTATAAAATGGGATTGATTTCTTAGCATCCGAAATATTGAGTTGAATGTGGTATAGCGATGTTTTCATAATATTGGCACATGGGTCATATCTACTAAGTTTTCTTGGCGGAGACGGAGGGATTCGAACCCTCGAGGGGGTATAAAGCCCCTGCCTCTTTAGCAAAGAGGTACGTTAGACCACTCTGACACGTCTCCATTATTAGTGTAGGTAAAACTTAGCATATTTTATAAGTAAATAAAAACGCTCGTACCGAAGTGCGAGCGTTGTGATGAACTCAATATGAATCTAGCCACCGTCATACCGGCGGACACACAGACAAAGTTCGATCAGGATTGATGGTCACACGGTGTTGATCCACCAATTCTAACAAGGCCCGTCTGACACGTAGTTTCGATATTTTTTGAAGTCCCAAAAACCATTCCAAAGACTTCATACTCACACGACCTGCCTGTTCGTTGAGAAAGTTAAGAACATCATCTTCATCCGTATAAGGCATCTTAGTGTCTCCTTTAAAGAACCTGCGACTAATCTATCATAAAATATATGTACAAATAATTGACACACCATTACTTATTATGTAGTGTGTTGATCAGTTCTTTCCCCCTCACCCTTCCTGGAGACCTCTCATGCAGCAAGCTGACATCCTACAACTTCTCAACGATGCCGCAAACCCTCAAACATCACAAGACGAGGCAGATACAATTTGTCAGGAATTCATTCGAGCAAGTCTGAAAGCTCATCCCAGCCAGAACCCGGGACCGATGATCTCCCAAATGTTTGAACAGACATGGAACAAACGGCGGCACAAAATGCCCGAGCTATTTTTGGCACTCGTGGCACTGTGCCGGCCACTCGGAGAGCCGATCCAATTCGATCTCATCGATCACCCTCTCCCTGTTCCTCAACTCACTTGAACTGAGGACCAATATCTTCCAAGCCCTGCATGTCTGTGCGGGGCTTTTTCTATTAAAAAATCAAAATATCTGCTATAGTGTAGCCCAACCACTGGAGAGATGGATGAGTGGTTTAAATCAACAGTTTACTAAACTGTCGACCGCAAGGTCCGTGGGTTCGAATCCCACTCTCTCCGCCATCGGTCGCCATAGCTCGCTTCGAGCAACGGCGACTTTTGTTTTTATTTCCTCAAATTTCTAAGATCCTCCAGCACCTCTTCAGCATGATCTCCAGTCACAACTTTTTCATATACTTTTGCAATCTTCCCTTCTGGATTGATGAGAAATGAGGAACGGAGGATTCCCATATATTCCCTACCCATGAATTTTTTCTTTGCCCATACGCCATATAGATTGATCACTTTTTTCTCTTCATCTGCAAGAAGTGTAAATGGTAACTCATATTTTTTGGCAAACTTTGCATGACTTTTTACAGAATCAGCACTAATGCCTAGTACTACAGCATTTAATTTTTTAAACTCAGGAAACTGCTCACCAATCGAACATGCTTCTTTTGTGCATCCTGGAGTATCATCCTTTGGATAAAAATAAATAAGAACCCATGATCCTTTGTAATCAGAAAGTGTATGCATCTTCCCTTCTTGATCAGGAAGAGAAAAATCCGGTGCTTGTATTCCTATTGATAATAATGACATGAGTGAAGTGTAGCAAGAAAATAGAATAAAGAAAAAAGCCCGAGCAATCTCGGGCCATTACTACTGAGGAATCATATTCCACGTCTGGGCGCTTTTTCCCTGATTCAGCACTTCGATTATCTGATCGATAAAATTCGAAGTGAGAGGATTTGAATGTTTGCGATGCTGAAACTGGAACAAAAACCCTATCGAACTTGTAGGGTCTGCGAGCTCTTTAGAAGCTTGTCCCATCGTGCTCACAAGAAGATCTTTGATACCTAAGATGGCTCGTTCTGCAGCTTCATACTGTGGTGCACATTCCATGAGCGTAAACAAACGATTCTCATATCTCTTTTTGATTGAAAAACCATACTTGTTGGTCTGTGCATCAGGGTAAACAAAGATCTCCAAAGTATAAGGGTATACAAAAATAGAAAGAGCAACATCAATAGGTACAGTTACATGCTTAGACATGAAATATCCTTTACGCTTGAGGAACAAATCCATTCGTTAAAATAACAAAACAGAAGAGATTCGTCCAACAAAAAACCCCGTGAGGGGCTTTTGTTTTATTCACAACCGATACAAATACCTTCTTCTGCTGGATCTTGAGGCGCGTAAATTCGTGGTCTATTTGTTCTTACTTCTACTGTTGATTCTGTTGGATTTTGTTCTTGTTGCATAAATACGATGGCTTAACGACGACTAATAACATTTCTCTCAAAGTATATCATATACGCTATAGCAATATGACTGGACGCTGGGGATATCTTTGTATAGAGTGACGAGGTGACTCCAAAAAAATTTCAATCAACTATTTACGCATATTATAAGGCCAATAAACGCTCTTTTCCATGGCGCGAGACGACTGATCCCTACAAAATAATGGTCTCCGAGATCATGCTTCAGCAGACACAGACTGATAGAGTGATAAAAAAGTATGAAGAATGGCTCACTCACTTCCCTACTGCAAAAAAACTAAGCGAAGCATCTTTGCAAGAAGTTCTTAAACACTGGCAAGGCTTGGGATACAACCGAAGAGCATTAGCATTAAAGAAAGCAGCACAGATAATTACAGAAAATAAAAAATTTCCAGAGACATATGAAGAGATTTTAGAATTGCCAGGCATTGGACCATACACAGCCGGCGCAATTATGGCTTTTGCATACAACAAACCTATCCCAATAATAGAGACTAATATAAGGACAGTATATATTCATGCTTTTTTTAAAAATCATGGGCAGCCTCCTTCGCATAAGAATGCTTCGGCGGGCCAAGGAATTCATGACAAAGAGATATTAGAACTAGTAGCAAAAACGCTCGATCATGACAATCCTCGAGACTGGTATCATGCACTCATGGACTATGGCGTCATGCTCAAAAAAACTGTCGGTAATTTAAATACAAAAAGTAAGCATTACACGAAGCAAACAAAATTTAAAGGCTCTAACAGAGAAATCAGGGCTACTATAGTAAAAATAATTACAGAATCCCCTGTTTCTGAAAAAAGTCTTGGGGAAAAGCTTGAAAAGTTAGAGATTATAACAGCTCAGGATATTTTGAAGAAAAATTTATCAGATCTTGAACACGAAGGGTTTATAAAGAAGGTTGGTAATAGCTATAGAATTAATTAGCTATATAATGAGCTCATGCTACTCACAGATACGATACAACAACATTTTAGATTGGTAGATATCCAGAAATCTGGGCTCAAAAAGCTAGGGCTCAAAACTATTGTTGATATCCTCTACTACTTCCCTCAGAGATATTCAGACACAGCTGAAATAAAAAATATTCAAGATATCAATGCTGGCGATGCTGTCTCTATATATGGGCAAGTAAAAAACTTAGAGCTCAAGAAGGGCTTTCGATCCAAGATCCCGATGGCAACTGCAACAATAGAAGATCCAACGGGCACAATAAGCGCGGTGTGGTTCCATCAACCTTATATTGCCAAGATGTTGCAAGAAGGCACGTTCGCAAAATTCACCGGCAAGATTTCTGAAAATAAAAAGGGATTGTATATTTCAAATCCAGAATTTGAAATGATTGATAAGCTTCCGAATGGAGTCGGCTCTTCATTATTCTCAGAAAAAGATACTGACGGATTCTCAGCATTTCCTGTGTATTCAGAAACGAAGGGTGTTACATCAAAGTGGCTTTATCACACTATTCAGAAAATGTTTTCGCAAGGAATATTAGATAGTGTGCAAGATCCTATACCTAAAGATATTTTAGAAAAATATAATTTGCCTGACATCAAGACAGCGCTCATCTGGATTCATAGTCCCAAGAGAAAAAGTGATTCTGAAGTGGCTCGCAAGCGCTTTGCATTTGAAGAAGTATTTCTCATTCAACTCAAAAAACAGAGGGAAAAAATTCTTAATGAAAAAAACCCTGCTTTTCTCATAGAAAAAGATGAGAAGGATATAGAAAAATTCACTTCAGGATTCCCCTTCAAAGCAACTGAGGCTCAGAACAAAGCTATTACAGAGATTCTTAATAATTTCAAAAGTGGTCACCCTATGTCTCGCCTTCTTGAGGGAGATGTGGGATCTGGAAAAACCGCAGTAGCAGCAACAACTGCCTATGCAGCTATTACGACGCGGCCTAATAAGCAAAATTTTGGCACACTTCAAGTTGCCTATATGTGCCCTACCGAAATCTTGGCCAAGCAACATTTTGAATCGTTTATAAAATACTTTGCTCACACCGGAATTCAAATTGCTCTTATCACTTCTAGTGGCTGCAAAAAGTATCCTTCAAAGTTAAATCCGCAGGGTTATACCGACATTTCTCGTACACAACTTTTGAAATGGGTGGCGAATGGCGAAATCTCAATTGTGATTGGAACGCATTCTCTCATTCAAAAAACAGTAAAGTTCAAACACTTAGCGTATGTCATCATAGATGAGCAACACAGGTTTGGAACTATTCAGCGTCAAAAGCTTGTGACAAAAAATGAATACAGTCCTCATCTTCTCTCAATGACCGCCACTCCAATTCCACGAACATTGGCTCTTACTATTTATGGAGATCTCGATCTTACGCTTCTTGATCAAATGCCCGTCGGTCGTAAGCCAATTATTACTGATATCATTCCACCAACAAAAAGAGAGGCAACATATGAAGATATTAGAAAAGAATTGCAAGCGGGCCGCCAACTGTACGTTATCTGCCCACGAATAGATGAGCCAGATCCAGAAAAAGAAGTGGCCCTCACTACCAAGTCAGTAAAAGAAGAAGCGAAGCGTCTCAAAAAGGATGTCTTCCCCGAATATGTCGTTGATATTATTCATAGCAAGATGAGTCATGATGATAAAGAAGAGACGATGAAACAATTTGCTGAGAACAAGATTCAGATTCTTGTAGCGACATCTCTTGTGGAAGTCGGAGTGAATGTTCCAAATGCAACTATTATAATTATAGAAGGGGCAGAGCGATTTGGACTCTCTCAGCTTCATCAATTGCGCGGTAGAGTAATCAGATCAAATCATCAAGCATATTGTTATATTTTTTCTGATACAAAGACACAGAAATCTATAGATCGATTGAAGGCACTCAAGACTGCCAAGACTGGCTTCGAGCTTTCTGAATTTGATTTGCAACTTCGTGGTGCAGGAGAGCTTTATGGCCGCAAGCAGTGGGGCATTTCTGATCTTGCCATGGAAGCAATCAAAAATATTAAAATGGTAGAAGCAGCTCGCACTGAAGCAAAGCTTATATTAGAAAAGGATATAGATCTTGCTCAGTATCCCCTCCTCAAAGATCATGTAGAAAAAGAAGAGGAAATACATTTTGAATAGATTGCTTTAGAGGTGTTTTTAAGATAGTATTTTTTTAAACCTGTTAAAAGGTTCTCCCATCCTTAGCTCAGTTGGTAGAGCGTTCGTCTTATACACGAATGGTCCCAGGTTCGATTCCTGGAGGATGGACACTTATTGCATTTCCCCTGTTTTTGAGTAGGATAAAGCTCAGATCTGATCTCTGACACAACTTTTATCTGGGAGGTTTTGTAATGAAAAAGCTTATTGTTCCTATTGCTGTTTGTGTCTTCCTGTGGATTGTGATAGCTCTGATTGGTTTTCCAATCCTAAAGAACGAACCATATCAAATTCAATATCATGTCTGGTATCCTCAAAACAAAATCTTTTTAACCCCTCCGGCCACAGTCCCCTGGAATGATTGCCACTCTTTAAGCCTACCTGCATATCAACACTTTCTGGGAGAAAAGTTTTCTCAAATTATAATTACACCTCAATCAATCCAGTATTTTGCTGAAGATAATGGGAATCATTTTGTATCAGAATTCAAATTTTCGAGCAATGATGAATACACAGCTTCCGTGATAAGAGAAAAAACCGGCACAAATAACGAAGGTGGACCTACAATAACGATATACTATACTCCCCATAAAGAAGCCATTATAGGGAGTATATTTTTGGGATTAATGCTCGCGTTACTACTCACGATAACTCTATTCTCTCTGATTCATGCCAAAAACATCAAGAGAAATAAGTCTGAGAAAAACATGTCCGGACAATTAACCCGTATCTGAACCTCAAGTGCCCCAGCTCAATGCCGGGGCGCTTTTTTATTATAAAAATTGACGCTCTTATATAATTGTAATACTTTAATGTAAAGCGTTCTTTAACAATCACCAGGAAAGGACTCCTTATGTATCTTGATACAACTCGTCAAGCTGCAACACAAGAAGCAATCAAACAATACTACCGTCTCATGATGTGGGGAGTGATGAATCGCGTAAGAAAAAAGCAATATATTGCCTATTCGATTGTGCTCGTACTCTCACTGTTCATACTTGCAACGCTTTATATGGCAGAGACCACACAATCTGAAAGTGTTCCGTGGTGGATTTATATCCTCGTGACAGTCCTCATCGGATGTATGTACAGACTTGCTACCGTATGGACAAGAACTGAGTTGCTACGAATTCCCCTAACACAACAAGAGATTGAGAAAAAGTGTGCTGAAATATGCAGTGAAAACTTTATAGGTGAAGATTATTTTTTGTTTATCAGACTCATTGAAGCATTAAATAATGGGACCTTTAAAGAAGCAGAGGAAGCGGCAGCGGATGCAATAAAATCCTCTCGCCTGTCTCACTTACCGTTTATCCGCGAAGTGTATCGAGGATTGATATACGGAGTGTAGGGAGTCTCAAAAACTTCCTAAATGTTAACCCCCGCCATGACGCGGGGTTTTTTATTTACTGAATAGTCACACTCGTTGTAGCACTATTATATCCAATTACTCCTGCTTGGAGATTGTATGTACCACTTGGAAGTTTGTTAAGCATAAGATCATGACTCATTGTCCATGTGTATGATCCATATCCGGGAAGAACAAGTGATCCAAGCATCATCGTACATGCTCTATCTTTCATATAATCAAACGTACCAATAGTGTATGTTGTCTGACAGCCATTATTAAACTGCAACGTTTGTGGAAGTGATGTGATATTTGTCGCAGTAATTCTTATACTTATATTTTCTCCCTGGTTATATACACTTTTGTCAGTTGTAACACTGTATGTAACAGCCTTATTTTCTACAATACTAAATGTTCCTGACGTAGCACATCGATCACCTCCCGTGACACATACTTGAAGTGTGTAATCACCAGCAGGCACTGTTCTATCTGTTTCTGAAGTGTCCCCCACTCGCCATGAAATAGAATTACCCAACGTACTTTCTATAATAGTATATGGTCTCACCATCATTAAGTTCATCGCACAGAATACGCCAACTGGGCAGCCACCACGAAGTGGTACTAATGAAACTGTATATTGATATGCAGCAAATGATGGGGGAAGTTTTGAATCCCATGATATTGTCTGAATACTTCCTCGTGTCCACTGTGCATCTTTAGTCGGTGATGTCACATTGATATACCATTCTGGATTTTTACATGAAATGACGGCAAACTTTGCACGCGTGAGTGGACCCACTGTCCCGGTTTGTGCAATTCCATTTTCTCGCTGGAATTTTATAACTGCAGCACGTGTAAGTGCACCAAAGTATCCTGTAGGCGTTACAGAAAGATAATTATTCTCAAAAAGAAATTGCTGAAGCATACTTACTTCAGAAGCCCGTGATCCATGTCCGAGATATCGGGTCAAACGCACACACTGTCCTATTCCATTACTATTTTCTGGAATTGGTTGGGCTAGCGAAACTGATGACTGCACTTGAGCATGTGTAGCTGAAGCATTAAAGAAAACTCCAGAGACTACAAAAGCCATAACAAGACTAAAAATAAGAGATTTTTTCATATATGTACCGTTAGTTGATACATATACTACGTAATAAGATAGGCCAAGTAACAAGATAGAGCATCACAACCGTGGCTCTAAATCTCTAATTTCTTTTTGAGAGCAATTCCATTTGCGACAAGAATTTGTTCAAACTCATCTCGTTCTATTGTTTCTACTTCTATGAGACGCTTTGAAATGATATCAAGAAGTGGTCGGTGTGTCGTAATAATGTCTTCAGCTTTCTTGAATGCTTCAGTCATAATGAGAGATACTTCAGTATCAATATCACTACTTACCTTTTCTGAGTGTTCTTTGTTTTCTACACCTCGTCCGCCAAAGAGTGCTCGTCCACCTTCTCCTTCAAGAGCAATAGGACCTAATTTTTCTGACATTCCGTAGCGAGTCACCATGTCTCGTGCAAGTGCAGTAGATACCTGAAGATCATTTGATGGGCCAGTTGTAAGATCACCAAAAACCAATTTCTCTGTAACGTATCCTCCAAGACTCATTGCAATATCATCCAAGAATTCTTTCTTTGACTGTAGTTTGCGATCTTCAAGGGGAAGCTTGAGCGTATATCCTGCAGCTCGTCCTCGAGAAATAATTGAGATCTTGTGTACAGGATCAGCATGAGGAAGCACAGATGCAACAAGCGCATGTCCGGCTTCGTGGTACGCAGTAATTTCTTTTTCTTTAACACTCAAAATGTGACTCTTTCGCTCAGGTCCGAGCATTACTTTTTCGATAGATCTAATGAGATCGTACTGAGATACTTTCTTACGATTTTCTCGTGCAGCTAAGATAGCTCCTTCATTCATAAGAGAATACAAATCTGCTCCAGAGAATCCTGGTGTACGTTCTGCAATGACATCAAGATTTACATCTTCTGCAAAAGGTTTTGTTCGTGAATGAATCTTAAGAATTTCGAGTCGGTCATGGCGATCTGGCGGATCGATTGTCACTCGTCGGTCAAATCGTCCGGGTCGGAGCAATGCAGGATCAAGAACATCAGGACGGTTGGTTGCAGCCATGACAATTACTTTTTCATTTGGTTCAAAGCCGTCCATTTCTACCAGGATTTGGTTGAGGGTCTGTTCTCGTTCATCATTTCCTCCACCTACTCCTGTTCCTCGAATACGTCCAACAGCATCAATTTCATCTACGAAAATAATAGCCGGTGCTGCTTGCTTTGCGAGCTTGAAGAGATCACGCACGCGTGATGCACCAACTCCTACGAACATTTCTACGAATTCAGATCCTGAAATAGAAAAAAATGCTACTTGCGCTTCCCCTGCTACAGCTCGAGCAAGCAATGTCTTTCCAGTTCCAGGAGCTCCCATCAAGAGAATTCCTTTTGGAATACGTGCTCCAATTTCTAAGAATTTTTTTGGATTCTTTAAAAAATCTACAATTTCTGCCAATTCTTCTTTTGCTTCTTTTGCGCCGGCAACATCTTTGAAAGTCACTCGTTGCTTTTTGTCATCAGCAGGAATAATACGCGCCTTTGACTGACCAAAGGTAAATGCCTGCATGCCAGCTCCACGCACTTGTCGTGTGATAAACCATGCCACTACTAACACTACTAACAATGGCAAAATAAATGGAGCAAGATTGAGAATCCAAAAGAGAACACCATTTGGATTTCGTATTTCAATACTGACACGATTGAGCTGTTCAGTTTTTACTCCATAATTTACGAGCGTCTGCGTAAGCGCTGTTCCCTCTTCTTTCTTAGATGTCTTCACTACTTCATTTTTTGAATCGTAATGAATCTCGAGACTGTCGCCATCTACTAATACTTGATTTACTTTTCCTGAGGAGATATCTGCAGCGAGTTGAGAAATAGAAATTTCTTCATTTTTTGAACGGCTTTCAGCAATAATAGAATATAAGCTCGCAAGCATGAGCAAAATGAATAATCCTGTTAATACATTTTTAATAAATTGATTGCCCGGAGACCGTTGAGGACCTTTAGGAGCCTTAGGTGCTAACGGGTCTTGTTCATTGTTATTTCCATTCATAATGGCTTTTAATATACATTAAAATACGCTAATTTGCTATGATACGTTTATGGCCACATTAATACAAAATAGAAAGGCACATTTTGACTATGAAATACTCGAGCGCTTCGAAGCAGGCATCGAGCTTATTGGTGCTGAGGTCAAATCAATTCGCGCTGGCCAGGGCTCTCTTGAAGGTGCATATGTAGTACTAAGAGGCAATGAAGCCTATCTTATTAATATGAATATTGCTCCCTACCAGGTAGCAAATCAAAAGGGCTATGAACCATTACGGAACAGAAAGCTTTTACTTACAAAAGATGAGCTTGCCAAGCTCACCGT
>CAZFND010000001.1:31663-76099 GCA_964520645.1 uncultured Candidatus Saccharibacteria bacterium
AGGATTGACTATAGTGCCAATTTTAGTGTATAATAAAGGGCGAAAGATTAAGGTAGAGATCGCGATCGTCAAAGGTAAAAAGAAATTTGATAAGCGCGAGACTCTCAAGAAACGTAGTACTGATCGTGAGATCAGACGAGAGTTTAAAGATAGATAGATTTTTGACAATTCACCCGCCTCACCCCGGCCCTCTCCTTACCAGGAGAGGGAGACACTTTTTTTCCTCCCCTGGTAAGGGGAGGTTAGGTGGGGCGGTTCATTCATGGGGATGATCGGCCTAGACAGGAGATCTCTTCTTATCTATGCAACGTGGAGCACCATTAACTCCTAAATCTGATGGAAATCTAGGTGCAAAAAACTTAGTATCAAAAGTAGCGTCAACTGTGTCTCCATATTTTGGAGCTAAGGACCTTACTTTCGCTTACGCGTTAGCCTAAGCGACATCGCTTTCTTCTTTGTCCAACAGCAGAAAGTGGGTGTTATATAGTTGGAATAGAGTAGCCTCGGTCCCATAGGCCACTCGACACTTAGGGAATCGACTCTTATTGATTTTGCTCATTTAGTACAGTAAGAGTTTAAACTTCGCCTCGTGCGAACAAAAATCTGCTAGACGTTGTAGAAATAGTTAAGAACTTCTTTTGCACGGCGGTTCGATTCCGCCCATCTCCACTCGACTCGCTTAAACAAAAACACCTACAACCAGGTGTTTTTGTTTTTTATAATAAAAAGAACCCCCAGCGAACCGGGGGTTCGTTGGGGGTTGAACCAGAATGTCTGGCAAATTGTTCAAAACCTACGAGGACGATGTGAGCCGCCTTCGGCAAGATTCCGACGCATGCGAGCGCCGGGACTGTTGTCGCCGATCTCGTTCATCCAAGGATTCTCTGCTTCGAGCTTTGCGATCTTCGCCCGATGAGCCTCCTCTGCTGCAACCAATTCGTTCTGGCGCTGAAGAATTTGTGCTTCTTCATTCCGCCGTTTTTTTTCTTCCAGACGATTGGCTTCGCGGATTGCTTCTTGAGCCTTCATTTCCGCATCATGGCGTTCCTTGGCCTCAGTGTCCTCGCGAACGAGTTCCATGATAGCGATGATGCTGATAGCACCATGACGTGTACGCTTGAGAGAAGCAAGTCTGTTGAACCTGCAAACCCAAAAAGGGTGCTCGTTGGTGGGCTGGGTCTTGGCATGTCGATCAGGACTGCACGTAAGGTAGAGCCCGCTTCCACAGCTAGATGGCTCAGCATTCCAATGAAACTTTCCTTGGCGATCAGGTCCTGTAAATAAGAAGTTCAGCTTCACCTCGCTGTTGAAAAGCAGTTGCTGCAAAGTGACGCGGACATGGCTGGAGAATTGGGACGTATCCTTGATCTCCCTTTCGTGGCAAAGCCAAACTTCCTGGTCGGAAGTAGGCTGCCGCTGACTCCTGTCACTGATGAGGAAGGTCCTTGTCACACGACCCTCTTTCACCACAGCACTCCAGATTCCGTTGTGCTGTTCAAAACGTAGCACATGCACGACAGGATCTCGAAAGTCATAATCAAAGTCGCCGTAACCTTCAAAGATGTCATAACGCGACATGGATACCCCTTACGCCCCGTGGGCAAAAGATGTTCAAAACTTGTTGTATGTTTGTGGACACACGTCCACTCTGTTGTTTATTATAGCATATATGTGAGAATTGTCAATATAAGAGAATTCCGTTTTCTTTTCCCCAATTTTACTATAGTATCTCGACAGGAACTGAACATTAACAAAAAAGGGGTCTTTGCATGAATGCACTCACCTGTCGCTTTTTTGCCTTTGTATCTCTGTGTCTCATCTCTACACATCCTGTCTATGCCTGTCGTGATATTGCAAAACCGATGCCACTGTTGGTGCAGATGAACGAATTGGGAGGAAATTTTGAAGAAGATGAAATTGATAGACAATTACTGAGTGACCTCAGAGAAATTGAGGCACTCAAGCGGGGGCTACCTTCATGCGTAAGTTGGAAAGTCATCCATCAATACAATCGCCGTGAACAACTACGTCGAGTGCAAGAAGAACACGATCTCCACGAATTGTGGAAACGAGCCAACGAAAACAATCGTGGAGAATGAACTATTTCCGGTTTTACAATTCACCTCTAAACAAAGGAACTGCCGATGCCCCGAGACATCAATTTTGACACGATGCCCCCGAGAGAAATTGTGGAGATAATGGCAAGAGACAATGCCACAGACACAAAAAAAAATTGGATGACTCATGGTGTATGTGGAGTATTACTTCAGATCGCGGATAAAGATCCCGTTAAACTACTCAATTCCATGGAAATCTATGGGACAGATATCTGGCATCTCTTCAGAAATATTTGCAACGAAGATTTTTCCCAACTCGTTGCTCTATTGCAAGCCTGTGAACTCAAATTGTTCCCGGAGGTCACTCCTGAAGCAATTAAGGAGGCAATAAAAACGGGGAAACACAACTTCGACTTTCCCAAAATCAAGGACGCCGTGAACAGGCATAAGAAGTGACTAGACGCTTTGATCTTTCGATCAACAAAGCCGCCCACCCTGGGCGGCTTTTTATTTATTTTTAGACAATAAAAAGCCGGTCCCCTAATGAGGACCGGCCCTGCTGACACGCAGGTGAGATGACAAAAGATCAGTGCTCATTCCCGTACATATCGACGGCGAAGGAGCAGAAGACTTCCACTTGCCAAAAGAACTGCCGACGCTGGCTCAGGCACCGTGTTGGGGGCCAACCTGCCAGTGAACGTCAGCGTCCCCAAGAAAATCTCGGCTGTTGGATTCCCGAACACGGGGTTGCGCGACAGGTTGAACGCGACACTCGATGTCTCAACCATCGGCGATATGGACAAGTTGCCATACACCGTAGTCGTTGGGTCCCCTCCCTCATTATTGGAAATGATGGAAAGGGAGCGGCTCAACATGCTGCCCATGAAAGAAAAATCTTCCGTGGTATAGGGCAGAAGGTTGGCTGCCTCCGAAGGCCGATCAGTGATGCCAAAGATCGAGATCATCCGCGTGAATGTCCCATCAGGATGCACATCGAGAACATCAGTCACATCATTGATAGGCCACATGTTCTCCCTCACCTTCCAGGTAACCGAGAACTGAGTCTGGGTGAAGGGAGCGGTGGAATTGGTGGATGTGTCCACCTCCAACGACATGTCGGGGGTGTTGAGAATGGTCACAACATCCGCCTGCACCGAAGATGCGAAGCAGATGAAACACACGACGCTGATCACGAATCGAAACATGGTCATCCTCCATGATGGATGAGTAGAAAGTGCAACAAGCCCCACCTACTCATCAGTCTGGTACATAAAAGAACTCCCTGAATACAATGCAGTATTTAAAATATAATGTCAATAGTTTTACTCATTCTATAAAATAAAATTCAGACAAGAAAAAACCGGTCCTTTTGAGGGGACCGGCTCTTCTGCACTCGGTGATGTGCAGATATGAATGAAAAGAAACGAATGAACAGTGGATCAGATCTCAGGCGGCCGTCTTGCGACGACGACCGAAGATGAGCGCGAGGCCGGTGGCCATGAGGCCTGCCGACGCCGGCTCAGGAACGGAAGGCGTGCCGCAGTTGGGATCGGTGATAGAAGCCATCGTCCCGGACATGTTGAGGTTCGCGTAGAAGCGTTCCTCGCAGCGACCATCCCAACTTAGGGTATAGGTGCTGAACGTAACGTTCGAGCTCGTCATCTCAGCACCAGAGGAAAAACTCAGGTTGCCGAGAGCGAACATGATGTCCGATCCCTTCCAGCCCGAGAACGTCTCGATGCTGGTGTACTCGTTGATCGCGATACCGTTCTGCTGGAGCAGCATGGAATTGCTGCCGGAGAGGATGGAGGGCTTGTTACCACCCACAACTCCGGAGAAACTCGCATTCCAGTTCCAGGTGCCATCCCCGAAGCTCAAGTTCGTGTCCTTGTTCTGGATGGTCAGCTTGTCGACGGGCGCCGAGAAGTTGAATCCCACCCAGAGGGTGGAACCTTCGCCGGTCTCGTTGGCGTGCGAGGACCAGATCTGCCAGCTCTTCTGCGTGTCGCTGAAGCTGGAGTTGATCCCCGCGTGGACCGGCAGAGCCAGACCCGCGAGGATGCCAAGCGCGACGATGAGGGTCAGAAACAGGTTGCTGGGACGCATACGCGATACTCCTGATCTTGGGAAACTGAGGGATACGCAACATAGCGTAACCCCCTGTCCCCGGTTATTTGATCCGATAAGGCATTGCCCTATCACTAGTGTATATATTAGCATACTATACATAGTTTGTCAAATACATAGTTTGACAAACATATCTATATGATATATAATACTACCCAGTGTATCCCCTGCAATGTGCAGAGAGATACTAACACTTTCTGTCCTTTCACCACTGGAGCAGCGTCGCCATGGGCAATGACAATCCTCGCACTCTCTCTGAATTCGAAACCCAGTTCATCAACTTCCGGGAGGAAGCGGTGCAACTAACAACCGAAGTCGAGGGCAAACGTCCGCGGTGGCCTGGTTTCAGGCTCACTCATGACATCAAGCACTCGCTGGTGGTCTGCGCCGAGATGTCGGAAAATCCCGACCAGCTCGAGCTGGCCTTCATCGAACTGGAGCGAATCCGCGGGCACTTCAAAAGCAAGCAAGCGGCCTACGTTCGTGGGATCCTCCGTCAAGAACTCATCAAGAACCATGATGAGCTTGTTGCTGCCAAGTATTTCCCCGGTTACCTCACCCCTCTGACCCAAGCCATCCGGCAATTTGGAGAGATGCTCAGCGCACCGTTTGATCTCGAGACGATCTCCCAAGAGTACTGGAAGATCGTCGACCTCTTCGCCTCAGTTCGCAAGGATCAGAAGAAGCGATGGGAGAAGGAACAAGCAGCGGCGCAAGCCCGTCTGAAGGAGGCGGCTGAGAAGAGGGCCGCAGTCCAAGAAGCTCGCAAGGCCAAGGAACAAGCAGCACTCCAGGAAGTCCACACCAACACGGCGAAGAAGCTCGCCGAGTTGGCCAAGACGATGTGATTCACCAGCAACGAAGCTTCGGCTTTCACAACCGCCCCGGCACGCAAGTGTCGGGGCTTTTTCATTTCTAATATTTAAAATGAATAAGATAAAAGCCCCGGCGTCATACGCCGGGGCCTGAAAACTTATTTTGGATCAATGCTCTGAGACAATCCACGACGAGAAGGAGCATTCCTCATGAGCTCACTCAATGCGGGTCGACCATCTTTGACATTCCATGCCAACCCCAGAACTGCAAGAACCCAGATTAGCCTTCCTGTGACATCGATTTCAAACCAACGCATTCCATGCCATGCTGAACGAGGCTTACCATGGTGGTTGTTGTGCCATCCCTCTCCGAGAGAAGGGAGTGCAATCCACCACAGATTGCGAGAATTATCGCCCGTATTCTGGAAATTGCGATAACCCCACACATGTGTCGCAGAGTTGATGAGCCAGGTGCCGTGATACACCAGTACGGTCCGCACAGCAATGCCGTAAACAAACCACGAAACGGCATAATACGTGCCGCCATACCAGTAGCCTGCGACAGTCAAAGCAATCGCAAGCAACACATGCGGTACCCAAAAGTACCGGTCGATGAACACGAGCACCTTATCTTCCTGCAAATCTCCAGTCACTTTGTATGGCTCAAATCCATTTCCATCCTTGTACAGAGTCCACACCACATGAGACCAGAAAAAGCCGTGCCGTGGGGTATGCGGATCTGCTGGACCATCCGAGTCCTTATGGTGCAATCGATGCACCCCTACCCACCGAATAGGCCCCCCTTGCCAACTGAGAGTCCCCAAAATGGCAAGAGAAATCTTGATCCATCGGTACGTCTCGAACGACATATGGGTAAACAAACGATGGTAACCCATGGTAATTCCGATAGTCGAAAAAAACCACCCAGCACCTACCAACGCAAGTCCAGTCAAACTGAAACAAAAAGGAGCAAAAAGACACAGAAGATGCAGCGACCCAATTGCGCCCGTAACAGGGCAATCAGGCTTGCGGTTTGCGGGATCCACTGAGGGATCCATGGGGATACGTTGAGACATGAGGACCCCTTTCAAAAAGGTGTAAAAGTTGAAGAACACAATTCCACTAAAAATGATAGCATATTATTCTTCATTATTTTTATTACACATAATACCTACAACCATTGCAATCTGTTACAATAAAATGATGAGAACACTATTTAAATGGTTTAGAAGATTAATACTCTATCCCCTGTTAATTGTAATAATATTATTTTTTGGGACACTTGTTATTACACACTTAGTAACAAAGCCTTCCAACAACCGCGATTGGTCGCTCGATCAAGCTATCCTTCCCTCTGCAGAGATTAATAAAAATGTAGTTGATATTCATAATATTAGAAATTTTACCTATAGATCAAAGACTGATTATACGCCGGCATATTATGACAAAAAATTTGATGTTACTACTCTTAAGAAAGCCTACTACGTCGTAGAGCCATTCTCAGGATTTGTCGGATCTGCTCATACATTTGTCAGTTTTGAATTTGATCACAATCAGTTTCTATCTATATCAGTGGAAATTAGGAAAGAAAAGGGTGAAAAGTTTTCTGCACTCAAAGGCTTATTTAATAAATATGAAATGATGTACGTCATCGCCGACGAACGCGATGTTATCAAGCTCCGATCCAATTACCGCAAAGATCTCGTCTACGTATACCCTGTCGAAGCTGATACTGAAAAAGTTAAAGCACTCTTTCTTGACATGATTAACAAAACAAATGATCTCAAAGAGCATCCAGAATTTTATAATACCCTCACCAATACCTGTACTACTGCTCTTGTGGGACATATTAATAAAATTACTCCTAAGAGAGTGCCCTGGAGCTTGAAAGTCTTGTTCCCAAGCTATTCTGACAAGCTGGCCTATGATCTTGGACTTATTAGCAATGCCCTTCCTTTTGAAGCTACCCGAGCAAAATATCTCATCAATGAACGAGCTCTTAAGTATGCAGATGACCCTGATTTTTCGGTAAAAATTAGAAATTAATTCTTCTTGGGGAAAAACAACCAAATCTATTGCTAAAAAAAACAAAATGTGCTATATTTTAGGCTCCTTATCAAGTTAATCGCAACCACTCTGAGTACTCAACGCATACGAATAAATCATCAAATCCAGGCACCAGAAATACGTGTCATTGGTGAAGATGGGAAAAACTTAGGTATTATGCCTTTTCAAGAGGCATTGCGATTAGCCAATGAAGCTGGAGTTGATCTTATTGAAATCTCCCCTAATGCCACTCCTCCGATTGCAAAAATCATGGATTATGGTAAATTTCAATACGCTGAAAACAAAAAGCTTAAGGCTGCCAAATCAAAGTCAAAAGTCACCGAAACCAAGACTGTTCAGGTCAAAATCGGTACCGGAGATCATGATCTTGATCTCAAGGCAAAAAAAGCTTCTGAATGGCTCAAGGAAGGTCATCGAATCAAAATCGAACTATTCCTTACCGGTAGATCAAAGTTTATGGAATTCAACTTTCTCAAAGAGAGAATGGAACGAATCCTTCACCTTATCACCGAAGAATACAAGGTAGCGGAAGCTCCCAAAAAAGGTCTTAAAGGCCTCACCGTAGTAATAGAAAAAGCAGGTAAATAATTTTATGAAAACAAACAAGTCATTCACAAAACGATTGAAAATAACAAAGAACGGCAAAATCAAAATGCGAAAGGCCGGTCAAAATCATTTCAATGCAAAAGAAGGAGGCCGAAGCCAATTAAAACGAGGTCGCAGCCTTTCTATGGTTATCAAGAATAAAGCTAAGTCACGCTTTTTAGTAAATACCAACTAACATGACACGAGTAAAAAAAGGAGTTAATGCGCTTAAATCACGCAGAAATATATTAAAGCAGGTTAAAGGATACCGCTTTGGACGAGGAACAAAAGAGCGACAAGCTCAGGAAGCAATCTTCCATGCAGGTACTTATGCCTTTGCACACCGACGAGACAAAAAAGGTGACGCACGCCGAATCTGGAATGTCCGAATCAATGCAGCTCTCGACAAAGAAGGTCTCTCATACAGTAAGTTTATGGGAGCTCTTAAGAAAAAAGGAATCTCTATTGATCGAAAAATTCTTTCAGATCTAGCTCAAAACAATCCAGAATCTTTCAAGAAAGTATTAGCACAAGCTAAATAACAAAAAACCCGCTACACAGCGGGTTTTTTGTTGATTCCCTCTCCTGGTAAGGAGAGGGTTAGGGTGAGGCGGTTAAAATTCTAGTTCTACCTTATCCCCCTTCTGTGGGTACACGGCGTTAATGCCCGCATAGTCACGCAATCGTTGTACAAGAAATAGTGCTGACTTTGGCTCACCCATCGCTACAAATACTTTCTTCACTGTATCAGCAGTCTGTGCTGCAAATTCTATAAGATGATCTGAATCTTTGTGTGAAGAATATCCCATAATGCTCTTTACTTCAGCACGTACATGAATATCTTCTCCTTCAATGTGTAGCGTCTTTGCACCATCAAGGATCTTTCGGCCCATAGTACCCAATGACTGATATCCCACAAGAAGCAATGTCGTATTGGGATCTGGAAGATAATGCTTTTCATGATGAACAATTCTTCCACCATTAGACATTCCCGAGCCGCCTACAATAATTTTTGGCGGAGCTGTTCGATCAATAAACTCTGATTCTTGTCTGTTGAGTGTGAATTTTAATCGCGGAAAACTAAATAAGTCATCACCTTGAGAAATCATATCTCTCGCACTTTCATTAAAATCCTTACTATATCTTTTATATATTTCTGTAATATGCGTTGCCAATGGTGAATCGATAAAGACTTTTATATCACCAATAAGATTACGCTCTACGAGATCATTAATTTCAAAAATAATATCTTGGGTTCGCTCAAGTGAAAATGCAGGGATAATAAGCGTTCTATTACGTGCAATGGTATCTTTGATAATGTCTACAAGCTTTGCCTTTCGTTCTTCTTTTGGCTCATGATTTCTATCACCATACACTGACTCCATTAATAAATAGGTAGCATCAGTAATAGGATCAGTGTCTCTAAGAAAGAGTGATGGTGAATTTCCTAAGTCTCCGGTAAAGACTATTTTCTTGTTATTAATCATGATTTCAAACATTGCCGCTCCCAAAATGTGTCCTGAATCTTTTGTATATACTGTCACTCCATCGCCAAGATCAAACGAAGTATGGTAAGAAATAGTTTTCCAAAGTGGGAAAATAGCATCAACATCCTTCTGATCATACAAAGCGAGCACTCCCTTACGTCGAGCATCCATTTCGAGAAGATGAAGCGTGTCAGGAATCATCACTTTTGCAAGATCAAGCGTGGCTGGGGTTGAGTAGATAACTCCATGGAATCCTTCTTTAACAAGCTTTCCTATTCTTCCAATGTGGTCAGTGTGAGCATGAGTAATTAAAAGTATGTCTATCTCATGGGGATTAAATGGAAATTCTTCTCTATTTGAAGCATCAGCAAATTCACTTCCCTGCTCAAGTCCGCAGTCTATGAGGATTCTTTTTATTTTATTATTTTCAATAGGAATTTCTAACAAAAAATTTGCCCCTGTTACCGTGCCTGTACCTCCACAAAATGAAAGCGTTACTTTTTTTGATGCCATACAGTCTTTATTTATTAGTAAATCGTCGAAGTATGTATAATGCGCCCAAACTACCACCTATCATATCCGCTACAATATCGGTACACGTATCAAGAGTATACCCTGGATTGGTAAGTGCTGTAATTCCTGCTTTTAATTCAAATAATTCCCATGTGATTCCCACAAAGAGGACTCCACTTAAGCAGGCAATAAATAGACTTAAACTACTACGCTTCGTGCGTGAGAAAGATATAAGCATATATGTAATACATGAGAATACTATACCTCCTAAGAGATGAAGCCCCGTATCATAGTGAGGCAGTCGCCAATAGAGATAAAAATACTGACCGATAAAAAAAAGTATTCCAAAAATAACGGTGAGACTGAAGGTAAACAAAAGAAGTCCTTTCTGTTTTATATTCATATGATAATTATATCAAGTTGGGCACTTAAAATCCTCCCCAAGGGAGGATTCTCAGTGGGACGCTGGAAATATTTACCCTAGTGTTAAGCTAGGTGGGTGTCCTCAGAATAATTCATCTGTAGATTGGCCTCGCGGCTGCTCCTCATTTGAACTAGACGATGTTGAACTCCCTTAAAAAAACTTTAATCTAAAGAAATATATCCAGCGACCCATACCCATTATAGGCTACTCAAATATTCCATCAAGATTTACATCATAGAGAATCTGTTCTTGAACGAGATTGTAATTTATTACTTCTTCAGGAGTAAACCAGTGCTTTATTTCTTCCTCAGCTTCTTTTACAGAACCAGATGCATGAACAAGATTGCGGATTGATCTGCCATCTTTATCCGTCATCTCATACGAATCAAGCACATAATCCCCTCGAATAGTTCCTACGTCACTTGTAAGAGGCTCCGTCCCTCCTGTGAGCTTTCGCACAATTTTTACCGCATGTGCTCCTTGCCATACCATGACAATAATAGGCCCCGAGGTCATATATTTTTTTAGCTTCCCCAGTAATGCGTCTGTTACCTTAAGAGGGTCTTTTTCTGGAGCTTCTAAGCCTTTACTTTCATAGCCTTTGATAGTTTTTTCTCCTGTGATTCTTCTCCATTCTGGATCGAGTGTATAGTGAGATTCGATATGTTCAGGAGCAGCCACCATCATTTTTATAGCTGCAAGCTTCAATCCAATTCGCTCATAGCGCTTAATAATTTCACCAACGAGAGATCGCTGTACTGCGTCAGGTTTAATAATAACTAATGTTCTTTCTAGTTTTGGGTGTGACATGTATACAATTAATTAACTTACTGGCTTTACTGGTGCAACAACTGGAGCTGGTGTTGGCTGTTTTTTGTACTTTTCCATTATTTCTGATTCTACAACAGCTCGCTCTTGCCCATATTTTAAGTGAGATAGCTCTTTGAGCTTCTCTACAATACTTGGGTTGCCCTTTGGAGGCACCATAGCTCGAATATTAAAAGGCTTTACCGGCTTGCCATGCACAAGAATCTTAAGATATGCATTAAAGTTTTCTATATTCATAATATCTTTTGCGGTAAATTGAGGATGAAATTGCTTCTCAAGAAATTCTGCATCATCAACACCGATTCGATATGCAGCCATTGATCCCACGTTTCCAAAGACAGCATCTCTAATATTTTCTTCGAGCTGTGCGATGAATTGGTGAGCAACATTGAGTGACAATTTGTACTTGCGTGCTTCAGAGAGGATAGTAGCAATAGAATCAGTAGTAACATTCTGAAACTCATCGATATAAAGATAAAACGGTGAAAAATCAGTACCAATAGCATCCGCACGAGAAAGTGCAGCCATTAATATTTTTCCTACAATAATAAGACCTATTAAGTTGGCATTGATATCACCAAGTCTGCCCTTAGAAAGATTTACGAGAAGGATTTTTTTGCTATCCATAATCTCTCTAAAATTGAATGTAGAATGCTCCTGAGCGATGATTGGTCGCATGATATCGTTTGAGAGAAAGACATCAAACTTTGAGGTAATGTACGGCACAATGTTGGCAAGTGATGCTTCTCCTCCTGCTTTTTCTGCAACTTCTCTCCAGAACTGCACTACAATTGGATTCTTGCAGCGTGCCAATTTGAGCTCTCTAAATTGCTTATTAGAAAGTACTCGGGATACATCGAGCAACGTGTTTCCCGACTCTGGATCTTCAATGACAAGCATCGTAGCATTTCTGAAATATTGCTCAAACATCGGTCCTCCTGCAGTCTTCATATCAAACAATTTATTGAAGATGCTCAACATCTCATTGACGACAAACGTCTTTTGCTCAGGAAATCGTGCATCGTATTCAAGCATATTGAGCGCCATAGGCCGTGGAGTATAGCTTGGATCAAAATAAATCACATCTTCATATCGCTCTTTAGGAATATTAGCCAAGACATCAAGAATATCCACTCCGTGAGGATCGATCATACAGACACCACTTCCCTGTTGAATGTCTTGGATGATCATGTTCTTGAGCAATGTAGACTTACCAGTACCAGTTTGTCCGATGACATACATATGACGCAGACGATCTTCCTTTGTCATAAAGACTTTCGTCTCTACATTTCTAAAATTATTTACGCCAAGCAGTGTTCCTTCCTGTGGCAAATCCATAGGAGCCGGAGCGCTTGCAGCTTGAGATTGCTTAAGCTGCGGAGATGATTTGATTCCTGCCCCAGGAAAGTGAAACATAGCGGTAATTTCTTTGAAGTTAAGCGGAATACTATGCGAGCTTGAAAATGAGCGGAAGGAGAAATCCTTCTCGAGTGCTTTGAGCTTACTCTTTTTCATTCTATTAAATAAAATTTTATTTTCACCTGGATTTTCAAATTGATTGAATGCCGATTCTATATCAGATATAATCCGAGTTGCTTCTTGCTCAGTATTTGCCGAAGCAATAACTCGAATATTTACATCGGCAATCGAACTTGAAATCTTTTGACGAATACTATCGATTGCTACTTGATTGATCGGTACTGGTTTATCTTCTTTCGGCTTTTGAGGAGAACCAAAAAATGCATCCTTAAACCCAGCAAAAATTTCTTGGGTAATAGTCTTTGGCAATGCTTCTTTTACTGACATTCCTTTAGTAATTTTGTCGATAGTATCTTTGTAGTCTTTTATATAATTCTGACTCGCAGGTTTGAAAACAAGTTGCACAGCCGCTCCTTCTCCATCTTTTTGTATTTTAGAGAATGTATTGAGCAAAACATTTAATGGATCATGATCAAATGATTCATACAACTTAAGGGGAAAAGCAGGATGCTTATCAAGATATGCTACAGATCCCATGGTTACTCCCTGCTCATTGAATATGTTGTAATCATCAGGTACCTCACGAATCTTTGCATCACCAAAAAATGAGAGAATCTGCTTTTCAAACAAATGTTTTTTAGAATCAGGAACTGAAACATAAAAAATAAATTCCTGGCTATGATTAGCATTAGCAATTTCTAATGTGAAATATTTATCATATTCATTTTTATCTTGTACCGAAAGCATTCCAGCATAAAATTGCTCCATTGCAGAAAGGAGTTGCTTAAGCTGCTTCTCTTTTTCATCTGGATCAGCATCAGGCAGTGCTACTTCGTAGAGAGTCATAGAAAGCTCGTTAAAGAGCTCTGAGCGAGGCTTTAGGCCTTTTACCTCATATCCCTTCTTTATATACTGCACAAGAAAACGATGAAAATCGTCTTCGACATGAGGGTCATTGAGTTCATCTACAACTGCCAGTGCATTTTTAATTCCCTTCTCTTCAAGGATCTGAATTAATTCTGATATTTTTGTATCGTGAGATTCGGGAGCAAGATTGAGCGCAAGTTCTTCTATTTTATGACCAGCAATCTTGTATTCAGGATGCAATACCTGCATATCGGGAGTGACATCGTAGTCTTTTACTTTGTCAGAAATAACATGATCACGATGTACTTCGGCACCTCGTGCAGCCAATTCACGTTCGCGTACTGCTACTTGTTCTCTTAGATATTGTAATTCTTCTTCAGGAGATTGAAATTGCTCTTGTCCATGTAAACCTTGTTGTTCCATGGATAAATTATACCTTTATCTTGCGTTAGATTCTAGTCAAAATTTCTGCACCGTCTTCAGTTATCACAATAGTATGTTCGCAATGTGCTGCGAGTGAGCCATCTGCAGTTCTAATAGTGTATCCATCTTTTTCAAAAATAATATCTGCGCTACCAAGAGTGAGCATAGGCTCAATGGCAAGGACCATACCTGGCTTGAGAAGCACGCCCTGATTTTTAACTCCATAATTTGGTACAAATGGATCTTCATGGACAGAATATCCGACACCGTGTCCGGCCAATTCTTCGACAATGCCAAATTTATGAGGTCGCACATATTTTGCTATAGCATAGCCAACATCTCCTGTTTTCTTTCCTGGCTTTGCTGCGCTGATACCAATGTCTAATGCTTTTTGAGTCACAGCAATAAGTTCTTGCGCGCGTGCATCAACTGTACCTACAGAAACAGTGACGGCATGATCAGTAAATAACCCTTTATGAATAAGGCCGAGATCGAGACTTACAATGTCTCCCTCTTTGAGTGTCTTTGGGTGTTCGTTGGGAATTCCATGCACCACTTCATCATTTACAGAGACACAGAGACTAGCAGGATACGGACGCTGTGCTCCCTTAGGTTTATAGTGTAAAAATGCAGATCTATCTCCCCCCTCTTTAATAAGATTTTCTGCAAATGTATTGAGATAGTCTGTCGTAACTCCCACGCGCACTTCATCAGCAACTTTTTTAAGTATAGTTGCCAAACGCCGTCCTCCTTCACGGAGAATATCTATTTCTTCTTTTGTTTTGATAGTTACCATATTAAAGCTTCAATCCTTCTATAATCTGTTGGTGTACGTTCTCAATAGACTGCTCACCCTGTACTTCTATTAATCTAATTTTAGAATCATTTTTATAATATTCAATTGCTGGCACAACATCTCGATCAAACCAGTTGAGTCTTTTTTCTATATCTTCTCGCGTATCATCAGTGCGTCCTCGTGAGAGCAAATGTTTTTCGGACCATTCACGAGAAACATTGATATAGATCACAATAGGCTTTTCTCGTTTATAAAATGAGAATGTTGTATCAAGCACCTGTGCTTCAGAGAGTGAACGTGGTGTACCATCAATAATCCAGTGGTCATTGGAATTATTAAGATTTTCTACAAACAAATGTGACCACATCCATACCGCCAAGAAATCAGGCTGACGCTCACCACTCTTCATTACTTCTTTTGCAAGATTACTTGAGTAAGTATCTTGTTCAATAAATTCACGAAATCGAGCTCCTGTTTCTATATGAAGAAATGCTCTCTTCTCACTATCCTGCTTCCCAATATATGTTTCAAGCAACTTTGCCTGAGTGCCTTTTCCTGAGCCAGAGCGGCCAATAAAAATAAAGGTTTGAGGTGTCATGAGAGGATTATAGCACAGCTCCCTTCTAGTACTCTCTCATTGATACTTGAGCTTCTACTTTCTTAATGAGATCAATAACGACAGCTACAACAATGAGAAGTGCTGTTCCACCAATTGCAATCGAAGTAATATTTGTAAACGCTTTTACAATAAGAGGAAGGACAGCAATGATTCCTAAGAAGAGCGCACCGAATGCTGTAAGACGAGTAAGAATTCGAGAAATGTGTATTGCTGTTGATTGACCAGGACGTACTCCAGGAATAAAAGCACCATTTTTCTGAAGATTTGTAGAAATCTGTTGTGGATCAAATGTGAGCGCCGTATAGAAATATGTGAACGCTCCTACAAGGATAAAGTACATTACTGCATATACCACCTGATTTTCGAGTGCTCGTACAACCCAATTTGATATTACTTGTACCTGAGCATACTTAAGTGTCGCAAGATACTTAAAGATTACCTGAGGGAAAAGAAGAATAGACAATGCAAAGATAATTGGAATAACTCCTGATTGGTTAAGTCGAAGAGGAATGTATGTTGATACACCACCATATACTTTGTTGCCACGAACACGTTTTGCGTATGTTACAGGAATTGGTCGTTCTGCTTCAGTAATCACGACTACACCATAGACAATAAGAAGTGATCCGGCAAGAAGAGCAAGATATACAGGAATTTGTGACTGATCAAATGAGAATGCAATCTGACTTAGACTTGTAGGTAATGCTGCAATAATACCTGCAAAAATAATAAGTGATGTTCCGTTTCCAATTCCAAATTCACTAATACGCTCTGACACCCAAAGAAGAAGCATTGAGCCGGCTGTCACAATAGAAATGTTTCGAAGAAGATCGATGGTACCAAGCTGATCGATGATTCCCTGTCGTTCTAGAAGAATGAGGAATGTGAATGCTTGAATGATAGCAAGAGGAACTGTCACCATACGTGAGTACTGACTAAACTTCTTTCGTCCAAGTTCTCCTTCTTCCTGGTACATTGCCTTAAGTCGTGGAGAAAGCATAGTCAAAAGCTGCATAATAATTGTAGCAGTAATATATGGACCCACAGCAAGCATTACAATAGAAAGATGAGCTAAGCTTCCTCCTGAGAAAATATTCAAAAGGCCTAAGAATTGATTTCCAGCAAAAAATGCATTGAGTCGTAGATGATCAATGCCAGGAATTGGAATTGCAGAGAGAAATCTAAATACTACTAACAAACAGAGAGTAATAATAATTCGTCGCCGTAAGAATGTATCTGCAAAAACGAGTCTGATCTTTCCTAAAAGCGTATTCATATGTAATTGTTATTATACTATAGTTCCCCCAGCTTTCTCTATCTTTTCTTTTACTGAACTAGATACAGGTATATTTTTAAATGTAATTTTTTTAGTGATGTCTCCATTACCAAGAATTTTTACTTCTGGAATTTTGCCATTTTGTAAAGAGATAATTCCCTTTTCTACAAGTGATGTTCGAGATACGATTTCTCCTGCTTTAAATGCTGTGTCTAATGTTTCGAGATTGATAACAATAGGCTTGGTATAAATACTGAGGTTACTATTCTTTCCGCGTCCTCGCATTTTAGGAATTCTCTTGATAACATCTCGAATTTCAGGACGAATTTTTCGTCCAGCACGAGCTTTTTGACCTTTTGTTCCTCGGCCAGCTGTCTTTCCTCGTTTTCCTCCTCGGGCAACGATCATTCGTTTAGTATTTTTTGTTTTTCGTACAATATTGTGAAACTGCATGGTAGTTTATTTAGTTTTTGAAGCTGCTGCTCGTCGAGATTGTAATACTTTTCGGTGAGGAGTAATACTCTTGAAAGCTTCGATAGCAACTCGAGCATTATTAAGTCGATTCTTTGAACCAGATCGAAGCTTTGCTCCTACATTCTTAAGACCTGCAAGTTCAATAACATTTCGGATTGAACTTCCGGCTACAACTCCTCGTCCAGGTGTTGGAGTGATAGTTACTCGTGAAGTACTGTATTTTGCAGACACTTCATAAGGAATAGACATGTCTTTAGTGACAGGAATCTTCACTAAATGCTTCTTAGCATTTTTAAGTGCTTTTTCAATAGCAAGTGATGTATCTCCAGCTTTTCCGATTCCTACTCCTACAGATCCTTTTCGATCTCCAGCAACAAGAGAAACAGAGAAACTAAATCGTCGTCCTCCAGAAACCACACGAGTTACACGTCGAATATCAATAATCTTCTGATCAAATTCAGGCTTTGCCTTAACATCAGATCGAGTGAATCGTCGAGGATTCTTTTTAAACTCTCGAGGAGCATTACCTCGTGGTCGCTGATCTTTTGAAGCAGCATTCATAGGTGCTTGTGCAGCATCCTGAGTTCCTGTTTGTGGTTGTTTCTGTTCTTCAGCCATGATAATTAAAATTTAAGTCCTCCTTCTCGAGCACCTTCTGCTAATGCTTTTACCCGACCAGTATAAATAAATCCTCCTCGGTCAAAGACAACTTTTTCAATCTTCTTTGCTTGAGCGAGTTTTGCAAGCTCCATTCCTGCAAGCTTTGCTTTTTCAAGCATTCCTTTTCCTTTCATATCTTTAGTAGATGCAGCAGCAAGTGTAATTCCTTTTTCATCATTAATAATCTGTGCGTACACAAATTTGTTTGATCGATACACAGACAATCGTGGCATTGATTCAGATCCAGCAACCTTTGCTCGGATTCGATTGTGTCGTCGTTCTCGCTGTATTGTTTTAATTGATGTTGTACTCATATAAATAGATTATACAGATTTCTTACCTTGCTTACGTCGAACAACTTCAGTTTCATATCGAATTCCCTTTCCCTTGTAAGGTTCTGGCTTCTTAAGCGCTCGAATTTCTGCAGTAAATTGTCCTACTTCTTCTTTATTAATTCCACTTACGGTAATAATGTTTTTATCACTTGTTACTTTAAGTGAAGCAGGAATAGGCTTTTTTATCGGATGTGAAAAACCAAGAGCCATAACGAGATCTGTGCCTTTCACTTCTGCCTTATATCCAATTCCTTCAATGATAAGCTTCTTTGTGAAAGAGTTGTTTACTCCTTCAATCATATTAATAATATGTGATGCTGATGTTCCCCATTGTGAACCTCCATCCATTACATCTGTTTTAGGAGTAATAGTGATTGAACCATTTGCTGATGCAATAGTCATGTCTTCAGTGAATACACGTTCAAGAGATCCTTTAGGACCTTTAACCATGACCTTAGATCCTGAAATAGAAACTTCGGTTTTTGCTGGGATTGCTATTACTTTTTTGCCTATTCGTGACATATTATTTAATTTCAGTATTACCACATCTTAAAGAGTAATTCTCCACCTACTTTCTGCTTTCGTGCTTCTGCATCTGTCATAATACCTTTTGGAGTACTCAGTACCATGATTCCATGTCCCTGCTTAACAGACTTTAAGTCTTTTACTCCACTGTAGATTCGCTTTGAAAGTTTTGAAACACGTTCTACTCCCTTCACGCGAGGACCGTATTCATCATATTCAAGACCAATTTCAATTGATTTGTGAATTTTCTTTCCTTTCTTTGCAACTGACTTAATGTAACCTTCTTTTTCAAGAAGATCCAAAATTGCTGCTTTTAATTTTGAATAAGAAATAGTTACTGAAGATTTTTCAGCATCACTGGCATTCTTTATTCGTGTAATGAGGTCTGCGATTGCGTCCATGTTATTACCAAGATGATTTTTTAATACCCGGGATCATACCTTCGTTAGCAAGTTCACGGAAACAAATACGACACATATCAAACTCTCGCATGTATCCACGCTTTCGACCGCATCGAAAACATCGTCGGACAATTCGAGTGCTAAATTTTGGTGTTTTTTGTGATCGTGCTATAACTGATGATTTTGCCATAAAGTAAAAAGATACTAACAAGAACCTGGGATTAAGTCAATCTAAACGGTCCTTGTACCATGCTATTTTTTGTCTTTCTTGCTCTTCGCCTCCTTTGCTTCTCGGACATCTGCATCGGCCTTTTTGAATGGGAAACCAAGATGATCCAAGAATGCTTTTGTCTGATCCTTACTCTTTGAAGTAGTAACTACAGTAATCGCCAATCCGAAGATATCCTTGATATCTTCGTCTGCTGTTTCAGGGAAGATAGTGTGTTCCTTGATACCAAGACTATAATTTCCCATGGCATCTATTGATCGAGCTGAGATTCCTCGGAAGTCTCGAGTTCGAGGAAGAGCAACATTGAGAAGTCGATCAAGGAAATTGATCATTCGAGTTCCTCGAAGAGTAACCTTGTACCCTACTGGATCTCCTTGTCGAGTTTTGAAGTTAGCAATTGATTGCTTAGCACCTCGCACAGATGGCTTCTGGCCAGTAATTCGTGCAAGACGGTCTCCAATGAGTTCAATGCGCTTCTTATCTTTCACTGATCCAATTCCAGTAGACACAACAACTTTTACCAAGCGAGGTGCTTGCATCTTGTTGGTGTATCCAAACGCGCCCTTAAGAGCATCAAATGAAGTATTATTTTGTTCTTTAACTAATTTCATGATGGTGTATTATGCCTTTCTTACATTAGAAACATGAATAGGATGAGCCTGTTCAACAATCTGTCCTTTCTGACCAGATCGATTTGCACGCTGATGACGCTTCTTGATATTGATTCCTTCAATAACAATTTTGTCTTCTCGTGGGATTGCCTTTATTACCTTTCCAGACTTTCCTTTGTCCTTTCCCGTAATCACTATAATGTTGTCGTTCTTTTTAATCTTCATATATTTTATAGTAATTACACTACTTCAGGAGCTTGAGAAATAATACCTTGGAAACCTTTTTCTGAGATTTCTCGTGGAATTGGACCGAACACACGACCTCCAACTGGGTTATATTCTTTCTTTGCCTTGGTTACGATAACCACTGCATTTTCATCAAATCGAATGTATGAACCATCTTGTCGTCGGAATGGTTGCTTCTGTCGCACAACTACAGCCTGAAGAACATCCTTCTTCTTTACTGCTTTTCGAGGTTCTGCCTTTTGTACAGAAAGTACAACAAGATCTCCTATTTGAGCGTAGCGCTTCTTTGAACTTCCAAGCACTTTGAAGATACGGCCAATCTTTGCGCCTGTGTTGTCAGCTATTTTTACTATTGAGCGTGGCTGTATCATGTTATTTCTTTATCTCTAAAATCTTAAAATTCTTGTGTCGAGAAATAGGTCGTGTTTCTTCAATCACTACTCGATCTCCTATCTTTGCAACATTTCCGGCATCATGAACCTTATATCGCTTTCGACTCTTAATATATTTTTGGTATTTAGGATCTTTTTCAAATCGTTCCACAACAACCACAACCGTATCTTTCATTTTGTCTGATACGACGATGCCTGAGAGTGTTTTTCGTTGTGTTACTGGAGTTTCCATAAAAGTTTTATTTTGAATTAAGTTCAGTTAAGATCTGAGCAATTTCTTTTCGAAGACCTCGACCTTCCTTCACATTTCGAGTTTTTGAACCAGAAAGGCTAAATCGGAAATTCTGAAGAGCCACTCGCTTATCCTGCAAGGTCTTACTAAGTTCTTCTGTTTTATTCTTAAACTGAGACATTGTTGTGAATTCTAGTTATTTTCGACAAAAAAGCAAATTGATTATTCTTCTCGACTAATTACTCGGGTCTTAAGAGGAAGTTTTGTTCCTGCCTTTCGTAGAGCTTCTCGAGCTGATGCTTCATCAATACCATCAACTTCAAAGACAATTCTTCCTGGCCATACCTGAACTTGGTAGCCTACAAGATCACCTTTTCCCTTTCCCATCTTTACTTCGGCTGGCTTTTGAGTGTATGGCATGTCAGGGAAAATTCGTACCCAAATCTTTCCACTCTTTGAAACTGCACGAGAAACAACTTTTCGAGCTGCTTCAATTTGGTTTGATTTAACACGGCCTTCTGAAGTAGCTTTCAAGCCAAAAGATCCAAAAGAAAGATCCTTTCCTCGAGTTTCTACACGAGATCGACTCGCGTTTCGACGCATAGTGTGCCACTTTCGATGTTTTACTTTTTTAGGAAAAAACTGCATAAGAATTATTTAAAAATTTCGCCCTTATAAATCCAGACTTTGATTCCAATATCACCGTAGGTCATGTGAGCTTTTTCACGTGCAAAATCAATGTCAGCTCGCAATGTCTGAAGAGGAATTCGTCCTCGCTTAAGTTCTTCAGTACGTGCCATATCTGCTCCTCCAAGTCGTCCTCCGAGAGAAATACGTACTCCCTGAACATCTCGATTTGCCATTACTTTCTCAACTGTTTGCTTGAGTACTCGTCTAAATGGAAGTCGCTTTTCGAGACTTTCTGCAACCATATATCCAACGATAGCAGCGTTTGATTCTGGAGATCGAACTTCTTCAATATCTACTTTAAGCTCCTGTGGCATAGAAAGCTTATTTTCTTTCATGAAATTCTGAATATCATTTCGAAGCTTTGTTGCTCCTTCCCCACTTCGTCCAATGAGCATACCAGGACGAGATGTTTTGATAATGACACGAAATGCTTTTTCACCTCGTTCCATTTCAATACCACTTACATACATACCTCGAAGTTTCTTCTGAAGATATTCTCGGAGAAGTACATCACCCTTTAGATAGTCTCGGAATTTTTTGTCAGTACCAAACCATCGAGATTTCCAATCTCGTAAGATACCAAGTCTATGTGAATATGGGTGTACAGTATGTGACATAAATTATTTTGTAGCTAGTACTACCTTAACGTGACTATTTCGCTTGTTAATTGGAAATGCTCGTCCTCGTGCTCGTGGCATAGAACGCTTTAATACAACTCCTTTATCAACTCGAATTTCTTTGATAAACAAATCATCTTGCTTGATGTTTTGATTTTTTCCGTTGGCTACTGCAGATTCAATGAGTTTCTTTACGGGCTCACCTGCTCGCTTTGGAAGAAATGTAAGTGCACTAAGTGCCACAGAAACTTTTTTTCCTCTGATGAGATTCGCCACAAGTCTTACCTTACGTGGAGATTGTCGATAGTTTGATAATGTAGCGCTAACGTTTGCCATAAAATATTATTTCTTATCAGTTGTAGTTGCAGCTTTTGCGGCTTGAGCAGCAGCAATTTCAGCTTCCTTCTTTTTCTGTTCAAGTTCTTTCTGCATTTTACCTCCGTGTCGTAGGAATTTCTTAGTAGGCGCAAATTCACCAAGTCGGTGTCCTACCATTTCCTCATTTACAAGAACTTCGATGTGCTCTTTACCATTATGTACTCCAAATATAAAACCAACCATCTCAGGTGAGATCTGACTTCGTCGTGCCCAAGTCTTAATAGCGCTTCCTGTTCCAGGGCGCTTACCCTCGAGCTTTTCGAGGAGTCGTGCATCAACGTAGGGTCCTTTTTTTAGTGATCGTGCCATATAATGTAAACAAAAGAGCTCTACCGAGAGCTTAGAGAGATATATTATACAAAACAAGGTTATATGTCAAATGATAATTGTCGCTTGCTATAAATGCTGTAGTTTAGTGTTTTGTATTTTGACTTTATTTTAAAATATGATATAATTTTTTTCGTGTTAGTTCTTTGACGTTTCTTTCACCCTTTTGGCAAGGAGCCAAACATGACGACCCGCGTTGAACGGATCTACATTCAAAACAATCCCCGCCTTGATGCATTGACAGCCTTGTACCTCTTGATGAACACCGATGAAGGAGAGCTGGTATATCCAGGAGTCAAAGAGGCAGCAATTGTACTTTAGGGCACTGGCACTATGAGTGCCAAAACCTGGAGACAACACCAAGAAGAAGGATCTTTGCTCCTGGGTGTCGGTGGTGGTCCCCTCGACGAGCATCCGTCTGCTGACTTTGGAGACAGAAAGACGGACAAAGAGTCATGCACGTCTTTGACGGCGCGGCATCTCGGTATCGAGAAGGACCCACTCTACGAGAACCTGGTCAAAATCGTCACCGATGCTGACCTCAAGGGTAGCAGCGCTGACACCTTGGCTTCCCGGATCAAAGCGATGCATCGGCAGAACTACATGTCTTTAGAGGAAATTATCGTGTGGGCGCACCAAGGCATCCACTCGATCGTCCAAGACCAGAAGGAGCTGCTCACTGCAAAAACAATGGTCGCGTCAGCCAAGGTGGAGACAATTCCAATCTTCAAAAAGTCACACAAAATCGGCATGGTGCGCGGCGACAACTACATGATCAGTCTCGCCGCACGCCAAGCAGGCTTTTCAGCAGTCGTACATGCCATGTCTTCTGGCAGAGTCCTGGTGTTCACCAACAAAAATGCCAACCTGGACATGTGCCATGTGGCTGGAGCTCTACGCTATTACGAGCTCAAAGCTCATGACAAACATGAGCTGGCAGACAAGCTTCCCGAGGAGAGATTCCTCGCGCATGGTCAGATCGAAGAATGCCCGCAGTGGTGTCTTCAGATCCCCGGCAACAATCTCTTGAACGGAAGTGAGACTGCTCCGGAGATTCCCCCTACCAAACTCTCACCTGAACGTGTGTTGGAACTCGTCTGCAAACACATGAGGATTCAGAACCCTGCTTGAGCCCCGATGCGTGCAAACATCACACCTGTTCTTAAACCTTTAACTCAAAAGAAAGGAGTCAGCAAAAAACCCCATTTATGGGGTTTTCTTTTTGCTTTAAAAATAGAATTATTTCTTCTTTCCAACCTTTCGGCGAGAAACAATGAGAGTATTTGAGTACTTCTTTGGTCGTCGTGATTTCTGACCCTTTCCAGTAGGCTTTCCGTAGATAGAAATCGCTCGTCGGCGTCCTCGTCCTTGTCGTCCTTCACCTCCTCCGTATGGGTGATCTACAGGGTTCATAGCAGTACCTCGAACTGTTGGTCTGATACCAAGCCATCGGCTTCGTCCAGCTTTACCAATACTTACCAATCGATTTTCATCATTTGATACTTCACCAACAGATGCCCAGCAAGTATCAGCTACTTTTCGCACTTCAGAAGAAGGCATTTTAAGGTCAGTCATTCCTGCATCCTGAGCAACAACTTCTACATAGTTTCCAGCAGATCGAGCAATTTTTGCTCCACCTTTTGGCTTTAATTCAACGTTGTATACAAATGTACCTACAGGAACATTCTTGAGGTGAAGACGATTACCAGCCTTAAGATCAGCTTTTTCTGAAGTAATGATAGAATCACCTACTTTTACTGACTTTGGAACGAGAATGTATCGCTTGTCTCCATCAGCATATACAACAAGAGCAATGAAACCTGTTCGATTTGGATCGTATTCAATAGTTGCAATCTTTCCAGGAACATCAATTTTATTATATTTAAAGTCTATGTCTCGATAAAGACGCTTGTGTCCTGCCCCTTTGTGACGAGTTGTAATTCGTCCATGATGATTACGTCCTACTGCTCGCTTAAAGCCTCCTGTAAGAGATTTTAGAGGTTCTGATGCAGTCAAATAGTTACCATATGAGATGGTAGACATATTTCGTCGTGATTTTGTTGTCGGTCTGTATGTTTTCATATAATTATACAAATTCTATTGTCTCTCCTTTTTTAAGAAAAACATAAGCTTTTTTGCCTCCTTTCTTTACTCCAGCCTTATTTCGAATAATAACGTTTTTTGCTGGAATTGGAACTATAGCCACTTTCACAGGAGTAACTTTGTAAAGTTCTTGTACAGCTGATGCAATTGCTTGCTTTGTAGCAGTTGATGAGACTTCAAAAGAGTACACATTTGATTCTGCTTTGATCGAAGCCTTTTCTGTAATGCGAGGTCGTACTATGATGTGTGACAAATTTCTAGCACTCGCCTTTTCTGCAGAAACTGCAGGAAGCACTTCTTTTTCAGTATTCTTTTTTGATACTCGTGGGGCCATAATTATTTTTCTGATTTTGAAATAAATGAAAGAGCTTCTTTAGGACTAGCAATCACCAAATATTTGTGATTAAGAATCTGTAATGGGTTAAGATTTCGCACTTCTCCCACTTCGATGTTACCAAAGTTATTAAAACTCTTTTCTACAACTGCATCTTTCTTAGGAAGAGCAATGAAGGCAGTATTTGTCTTCTTTGTTGTAAGACGTTCAAATCCTTTAATTCCTGCTAATGAAGATACAATAGTGTGAGCATCTTTTGTCTTTGGAGCTGACATTTCGAATGAATCAACAAAAAGAATTTCTTGATCTTTAAGTTTTCGAGAAAGAATAGCGTAGAGAGCTTTTACTTTCATTTTCTTATTGACCTTTCGTGAGAAATTTTTGTCATTTCGAGGACCGTGTGCAACACCTCCACCTACCCAAATAGGTGATCTGCTTGATCCGTGACGAGCTCGTCCAAGACCTTTTTGCTGCCATGGCTTTTTACCTCCTCCGCGTACTTCTCCTCGAGTCTTTGTATGAGCAATAGGCTTTCGAGCGTTTGCAAGCATACCTTCTACCACTTGATGAACGAGGTCTGCATTCCATGCTACGCCAAATATATTCTCAGGTAATGTGAGCTTTCCACTTTCTTTGCCCTTTGTATTGTAAATAGTTGTTTCCATATATGTTGATTAGCCTCGCACTTCTACAAGAGTACCTCGTCGACCAGGAACTGCTCCTTTTACTAAAATAAATCCTGCTGCTTCATCAATGTGAGCAACGGTAAGATTTTTCACAGTTGTTCGATCACTTCCCATTCTTCCGGCCATTCTCATACCACTTCGAAGTGTTGTTCGAAGACCTCCAGAAATAGATCCTGGTTCTCGTTCTGAGTGCTTTTGACCGTGTGATCGTGGACCTCCTTTGAAGCCATGACGCTTTACTACACCTTGGAATCCTTTACCTTTTGAAACTGATGAAATTTCAACAGTATCTCCTGCTTTAAATGTAGAAAGATCAATTTTGTCTCCTACTTTGTAGTCTGTTTTGTCACCTTCTGGAATCTTAAATTCTTTTACAAATTTAAAATTACCCATTTCTTTGAAGACTCCTTTCTGAGCCTTTGAAATATTGTTTGCATGCTTTGAACCAAAGCCAACCTGAATAGCCTTATAGCCATCTTTTTCTACAGTCTTAACTTGAGTGATGGTAACTGGTCCTCCAGCTAGAATAGTCACTGGATGAACTTTTCCATTAGCATCGAAGACCTGCGTCATATTCTGTTTTATTCCTAGTGTAAATTTCATGATAGTGTATCGGTCTTACATTATTTTGACGTCGATATTGACTCCTGATGGAAGACTCAAGTTTGTGAGAGATTCAATTATTTTTGCAGAAGGATTAATGATATCAATCAATCGCTTGTGAGTTCTCATTTCAAACTGCTCTCGAGCATTCTTATAAATGAATGCAGAACGATTAACAGTATACTTCTTAATCTCTGTAGGAAGTGGAATCGGTCCCACTACCTGAGCATCATAACGAAGTGCTGTATCCATAATTTGTTTTACGGATAGATCAAGCACTTTGTATTCATATGCTCGAACACGAATGCGGAGTCGCTGGATAACATCTTTTTTAGAAGATGCCTTCGGTGCTTTTGCTTTCTTTGTCGTTTCAGCTGTCATGATGCTTTGTAAAGGTGCTAAAAATAAATGAATTCGTAATTAGGCAACGATCTTAGTTACCACTCCGGCTCCTACTGTCTTGCCTCCTTCTCGGATAGCAAATCGAGTATTTTGTTCAAGAGCAACAGGGGCTACAAGTTTTACCTTGAAGGTTACTGTATCTCCTGGCATAACCATTTCTACTCCTTCTTTAAGAGTTACTTCTCCAGTAACGTCTGTAGTTCGAACGTAGAATTGTGGCTTGTATCCTGAGAAGAATGGAGTATGTCGTCCACCTTCTTCCTTCTTCAAGATGTATACTTCTGCTTCGAAGTCTGTATGAGGATTTACTGATCCTGGCTTTGCAATAACCTGACCTCGAGTAATGTCTTCTTTCTTAAGACCTCGAACAAGGATACCTGCGTTGTCGCCGGCAATACCTTCATTCAATTGCTTATTGAACATTTCGATACCTGTAACAGTTGTCTTTGCTGTTGCTTTGAGACCAACAACTTCAACATCTTCACCAACCTTGATGATACCTCGTTCAATTCTTCCAGTTACTACAGTACCTCGTCCTTCAATAGAGAAGATGTCTTCTACTGGCATAAGGAAAGGCTTGTCTGTATCTCGAACAGGAACAGGAACGTATGTATCAAGAGTCTTTGTAAGTTCAAGAACTTTCTGAGCCCAAGGATCATTAATGTCTGTTGCTTCAAGAGCCTTAAGACCTGAACCTCGGATAATAGGAGTATTTGCGCCGTCATAGTGCTGCTTTGTAAGAAGATCTCGGACTTCTTCTTCAACAAGATCAATAAGATCTGGATCAGAAACCATGTCTACTTTGTTCAAGAATACAACAATCTTAGGTACACCTACTTGGTATGCAAGAAGAATGTGTTCTCGTGTCTGTGGCATCACACCGTCAGTTGCAGCTACTACAAGGATAGCACCGTCCATTTGAGCGGCACCAGTAATCATGTTCTTGATGTAGTCAGCGTGACCTGGAGCATCAATGTGAGCATAGTGTCGAGTATCTGTTTCGTATTCGTTGTGTGAGAGAGCAATAGTAATACCTCGAGCCTTTTCTTCTGGGGCTGAGTCAATATCATTTACTCCCTTGAGCTTTACTTTCTTACCAGCAAGGTTAAGCACGTTCAAAATAGCCGCTGTAAGGGTTGTCTTACCATGGTCAACGTGGCCAATTGTACCTACGTTAACGTGTGGCTTTGATCGATCAAATATTTCTGCCATATATATTAGTAATTAATGAACTTAATAATTAATAAAACTAGATTTGAGGTTACCCTCAAATTTTTGTATTCTTTCCGAGATACAAAAAATGACGCAAAAATGCGATAAGGCTCATATTATCAAAGCTCAGAATATTGTCAATATATAGCTGGGATAACTCCCCCTTAGTCACTAGCTGATGTAGTCAAAGCACCCTGAATCGGTTGTGAGCTTACTTCTTCTGGTATAGGAGGAGTAGATGTAGCAGGTGAAGTGACTACCGGAGTAGAACTTGCCACTTCGGGTGTTGAACTCGCTATAGATGGAGTACTAGTTGATGTCACCGGTGTAGTTGTAGAAACTGACGGCAGTGTCGATGTAGAAGTAGATGTTGCAATAGTTGTCGTAGAAATAGATGACGGTGTAGATGTAGCCTCATCCCCTCCTGCTTCTAATATTAGAGCTGGTGTACTTGTCGCTTCTGTTTCTGTATCTTCTATTGATACAGGCGTGCTTGTCGCACTAGAACATTCACCAGATACACTTTGTGGACTTCCATCATCAGAGATAGTCAAACAAAATGGTTTTCCCGCCTTACTATAGAGAGTAATACCAGCAGGATTTTGAGCAGATCCAACAGTCAAATGCGCAAAGAATCCATAAGTAGCAGTGATTTTTTCAACCACCCATTCTTTCACATTCTGTAATACTGACGTCAGTATTTGTGACTGTGTTGTTGTCGCTTCGAGATTAGCGAGTCTCTCTTCTATTGAATCGAGTCGTAGTGATCGGAGTACTGGTGTACTTGTTGAAGTAGATGTTGTTGCTAGTCCAATATTGAGAATACTGTTACTTGAAAGTTCTTTGATAGATTCAACTAATGGGACAGTTAATGCTGCATAGTTAAGTGACTTGTAGCCATTTGGATTCTGACCGACAAGTTGTGGGAAATAGCTTTCTACATTCTGTGCGGTGAATCCAACATATTCATTGACCTGATCGAGTCCTGAGGCTTCATTCCACTTATATATAATACCGTTTAGGTGTGTGAGTTTTTCTAATACACTGGTACTTGTTGCAAAGCTACTTACAATAGTCTTGAGTCTCTCGTCAGATGATACCGACAAATTTCCGTTTGCATCTGTCTGGAGTGATCCAGCACCAAACGTAGCAAATCGTACACTTCCTGTTGTCGTCAATTGGGCTGAAGGAGTTGTTGTTCCAATACCAACATTTCCATTTTCAAATATTCCCGCAAGACCGCTATCAGCCAGATAAGTTACTATAACGATACCACTTCCTCCATCACCTCCAGCCGTGTTTGTGGCACCATCCGCAGATCTCCATCCTCCACCTCCTCCACCTCCAGTATTAGCAGTTCCGTTAGATCCTGCTGCATTTGTTGAAGCACCAGTTCCACCACCTCCTGATCCACCTGATCCCGCACTACATCCTCCTCCGTTATAAATACCTCCACCTCCTCCACCAGCATAGGTGACAGATGCTCCAGTAATTGATGATGTAGTACCGGTACCTCCATTTCCTGATCCACTACCAGTACCTGCAGCTCCAACTGTAGTATTTCCTCCTCCACCTCCTGATCCATAACAATTAGCGGTAAATACGTTAGCACCTCCATTACTTCCTTGGGAACCTGTACCTCCTGTAGTTACAGAAGCACCTCCTCCTCCAGAGCCTCCTCCAGAGCCTCCATTTGCACCACCTACTACAGCAGCGTTTCCGCCACCACCTCCATATCCTCCACCATTTGCAGTAAGTGAACCGAATACTGAGTTAGAACCAGTATTTCCTCGTGTTGGAGTAGCACCACCAGTCCCTCCTGATCCTCCAGCTCCCACAGTTACAGTATATGTACCACCTGGAGTAACATTGTATGTTGAAGAAGCTACGACACCTCCGGCACCTCCTCCACCTCCTGATCCAGCACCTCCTCCACCTCCACCTGCAACAACCAATACCTGAACATTTGTTGCTCCAGTTGTAGGAGCGGTGAATGTTCCATCCGACGTAAATACGTGAACTTTATAGACCTGACCTCCTGATGTATATGCACTAATAGTACCTCCACTTCCTACAGCGGATGTAGCATCATTAGCAAACACATGCAACTTTGCCAATATACTTGTCGTACCAACTCCCAAGCTTCCAGCCTGAGAAAGGAAGATACTTGAAGTTGCAGTAAGTGTTGTACCTGCTCCGTTATAAAATGCGAATTGACCTGTTGTACCAGAGCCTACAGTACCCGATCCACCGGCACTTGTACTTAAACATGTTCCATTTACAGAAAAACATCCAGCGGCGAGATTGATACCGTTTGTAAATGTTGATGAGGCTGATCCTGTTATATTGAGAGCAAGAGCTTGAAGACCTCCTGCAAGTGTTGATGTAGCAGTTGTTGTTCCTGTGAAATATGCACCAACTATTTGTCCTGCTACTGACAATTTTGCATACGGTGATGAAGTTCCAACACCAAGATTTCCTGCAAAGTTGTTTGTTCCACTCCATGTATTTGTATCTGAAAGCAAAGTAGAAGAAGCAGCTACGCCAGATGCGTTCAAAGTGTTGCCACTCCAACTCAATCCTGTTCCAGCGGTGATTCGTGATGAAGGAGTATCATAGAATCCATTCCAGTTTGTCGTTGAAGCACTTAATGGAATAGTGTACCCAGATGTTAATGAAAGTGCACCTCCACTATATGTAAGCCCAGTAACACTATTGGTAAGTGGAGTCAAACATGTTCCACTCACTGCATAACAACCACCAGAAAGATTAATTCCATTATTAAATGTCGATGAGGCACTTCCTGTCACATTAAGTGCAAGAATATCAAGACCACCTGCAAGAGTAGATGTCGCTGTGGTTGTACCAACAAAGCTTGCACCCACTATTTGACCGACAACTGATAATTTTGCATATGGAGAAGAAGTACCAATACCAACATTACCAGTTGAACTTATACGCAACCGTTCAAGTGGAAGAGCTGCTGAAGGACGACTATAAAACAAAAGTGCACCAGCATTATCCCCGCTACTACTATTTTCTTTTACACCAGCAATACCTCCAAATGTATATGTGTGAGTCTCAGCTTTTCCTCCAAGAGCAATAGATCCTCCTACTCCTACTTGTTCACTATTTATTGAATCAATATGGACGATACCATTATTTGATTCGAGATCTGAATAATAACCAGCGATACCCACTGTAGTTGCACCATATTGATCATACGCACCCCCAATTCCTAAATTGTATCTAAATGTACTTGTGCCATTAAATGTATTGGAATCTGAAAGAAGTGTTGATGAAGCAGCTAGGCCAGAAGCATTCAATGTATTCCCACTCCAACTCAATCCTGTTCCAGCGGTGATTCGTGATGAAGGAGTATCATAAAATCCATTCCAATTTGTTGTTGAAGCTGAAAGTGGAATGAGATAGCCTGACGTTAAACTGAATGAACCTCCACTATATGTAAGCCCGGTGACACTATTGGTAATTGCATTTTGTGCTCGTGCATTGGTGAAGTACTGATTACTTCCCTCTGTTAGGTTTGATGTCGATTTTGTTGTAAGCCAATAGTCACTCGATGTTGTTGCCCATCGACTCTGAGTACTTTCCCAATAATCTGCAGATGTTGTTGAAAATTTAATATCTCGAGCGGCAGTATAAAAAAGATTAGAGCCTTCTGTTATATCATTAGTATTAATACCCAATGAAGAAGTAGCAACAGCACTCACAACCCCATTTGTTCCAGAAAGAAGACCTGTGAGGGTTCCAATCGTAGCTGTTCCTGTGGCTGTTAGATTTCCTCCAATGTATGCTGTCCCTCCCACACTCAATTTATTCGCAGGTGAACTAGTTCCTATTCCAACATTTCCACCACTTGTAATATACATATCTGTTCTTGAATATCCACTATCAGAAGAAAGAAGAATTCCTCCACCAGCACGATTATTAATTACCATGTCTCCAGAAATAGCACTATTATGTAGGGTTCCTGCTCCTCCAGATTGACCAATTAAACTCAGACCAGCACTATTTGTTCCCAAAAACTGAACCGCTGCGGCACTGGTGTTTGATACCGATTTTATTCTTACTGTTCCCCCATCCTGACCTTGTACATCAAGAGTGCCCAAAGGATTTGTTGTACCGATTCCAACAGAACCGGATGGTGTGAGAAATATACTTGATGTTGCAGTAAGTACAGTCCCATCAGCATTATAAAATGCTGTTTGTCCTGTTGTTCCCGAACTTACCGTCCCAGATCCACCACCACCGCCCGAGATACACGTACCATTTACTGAGAAACATCCATTACTTAAATTAATACCGTTTGTAAATGTTGATGAGGCACTTCCCGTCACATTGAGTGCAAGTGTTTGCAAGCCACCTGCCAATGTAGATGTTGATGTGGTTGTTCCTGTGAAATATGCACCTACTACTTGTCCGGCAACAGAAAGTTTTGCATACGGAGATGATGTACCCACTCCAAGATTACCTGTAAAATTATTTGCTCCAGAAAAAGTATTTGAGTCTGATAGAAGTGTAGATGATGCAGATGATCCACCACCTGTTGCATTCAATGTGTTACCACTCCAACTGAGTCCTGTGCCTGCTGTGATTCTGGTTGATGGTGAGTTATAAAAAGCATTCCATTCTGTTGTTGATGCTGAAAGAGGAATTGTATATCCAGATGTAAGAGAAAAGGTTCCACCAGTGTATGTTAATCCAGTAACACTATTTGTAATTGCATTTTGTGCTCGAGTATTTGTGAAATATTGATTACTACCTTCAGCAACATTTGTTGTAAGCAATCCAAGAGATGATGTAGCTACTTGAGTAACGGTATTTCCTGCTCCTCCAATAAGAAGTTGGTTGTTGGTAATTGATGATAAACCAGTTCCTCCTCGGATTGGTGCCAATGTGCCACTCCACGTTGGAGTGAATGTATGAGTGCCGCCACTCGAAACAATATTTAATCCAATATTAGTATCAGAGCTTGTTGCAAATAGTTGAGTAAGAGAAGTTAACCCATTTAGTGAGCTAATACCTGAGCTAAGACATACCCCATTTATTGCATAACATCCTCCTGTTAAATTAATTCCATTTGCAAAAGTAGAAGAAGCACTTGAAGAAGTAATATATAATGCCGTACTTTGTAATCCTCCAGCAAATGTGGACGTAGCTGTTGTAGTACCTACAAAATAATCAGCTATAGTTACATCATTTACAGTACAATTCGTACTTCCTGGAGCACAGGCAGGATCAAGAGTTTCTCCTGGTGCATATATTCCTGCTGCTTCTGCAATGAGGCCATGTAGCACAAAGCTCCCAGTCAGCATGAAGAAAGTTGCTAGGATAATAGCAGTAGTTCCAATTACTCTTTTTTTAATCACTGTACAACATAGGAACACGTAGTCCCATGCTATACATAATACCGTGAATATGGCTTTACCTCGCTGTGGATAACAAAAAGCTCTCCTTTTTGAGGAGAGCTTTTTGTCTTAGTCTGTACTATTGATATTACTTTCGAGCGTCTACGATAGTTTTTTCTACGTTTGGAGGCACAATTGCATAGTGGCTGAATTCCATACCTGCATTTCCTCGTCCTTCTGTCATAGAGCGGAGCTGTGTAGTGTATCCGAACATTTCTGAGAGTGGTACAAGAGCCTTTACCACCTTAATATTAGCTGGTCGGTCTTCAAATCCTTCAATCTGAGCACGTTTTGATGAGAGACTTCCAGTGATGTCGCCAAAGAATTTCTCAGGAACTGTTACGTCTACTTTCATAATAGGTTCAAGGATAACAGGGCGAGCACGCTTTGCAGCATCTTGGAATGCTTGAGAAGCAGCAATCTTATAGGCAATTTCAGACGAGTCTACATCGTGATATGAACCGTATGTAAGCTCACAAGAAATATTTACCATTTTGAATCCTGCAACAATACCTCGCTGCATCGCTTCTTCTACACCTTTCTCAACAGCAGGAATGAATTCAATAGGAATAACACCTCCTTTAATAGAATCAATGAATTCAAATTCATCTGATCGATGCACATTTTTAGGAATCTTTGCTCCTTCAGCAAGAGGTTCCATAGGCTTAAGGGTAATCTTTACGTGACCGTATTGTCCCTTACCACCTGATTGCTTGATGTACTTGTGTTCTGCTTCTGCAGTTCCCGTAATAGTTTCTCGGTATGCTACCTGAGGTTTACCCACATTAGCTTCTACTGAGAATTCTCGCTTCATACGATCGATCATGATTTCGAGGTGAAGCTCTCCCATACCTGAGATAATAGTTTCTCCAGTTTCTGTATCTGAGTGAATCTTAAATGTTGGATCTTCATCAGAAAGTTTTTTCAAAGCCATACCCATTTTTTCTTGGTCAGCCTTTGTCTTTGGTTCGATTCGAAGAGAAACTACCGGTGTTACGAATTTGATTGGATCAAGAATAATAGGATTCTTTTCATCAGCAAAGGTATGTGATGTACGAGCAGTCTTAAGACCTACGGCTGCAGCAATTTCTCCTGCAAACACCTTCTTTACTTCTTCTCGTTTATCAGCCTGAAGACGCACAATACGTCCAAGTCGTTCTTTATCTCCTGTTGTTGCATTGTAAATATAAGATCCCGCTTCAATAGTTCCTGAATATACTCGGAAGAATGTAAGCTGTCCTACGAATGGATCGTTTTGGAGTTTGAATGCAAGAGCAGCAAATGGTTCTTCATCTGATGCATTTCGAATAATTTGTTCCCCTGTCTTAGGATCAAGACCCTTTACTGGTGGAATATCAAGTGGACCAGGAAGATAGTCTACTACTCCGTCGAGTACGAGTTGCACTCCTTTATTCTTAAGGGCAGAACCAGTAAATACAGGAATAAGTTTTACCTGGAGTGTAGCTTTTCGAAGTGTTTTCTTGAGATCTTCGATAGATGGCTCTTTTCCTTCAAGATATCCAGCCATAAGAACATCATCTTGTTCTACAATTTTTTCTACAAGAATAGCTCGATATTTTTTTGCATCTTCAAGATAGTCAGCTGGAATTTCTGCTTCTCGAATAGTATTTCCCATATCACCTTCGAAATAGTATGCCTTCATCTTAAGAAGGTCGATAACCGCTTCAAAGTTTGCTTCACTTCCTATTGGAATTTGAACTCGAACAGCATTTTTATTAAGTCGATCAATGATAGATTGGAATGATCGTTCGAAACTTGCACCCATTCGGTCGAGCTTATTGATGAAACAGATTCGAGGTACGTTTCCATCATCAGCATATCGCCAGTTTGTTTCTGACTGTGGCTCTACTCCCGCTACACCGTCAAATACCACTACCGCACCGTCGAGTACTCGGAGAGATCGTTTTACTTCAGCAGTAAAGTCGATGTGACCAGGAGTGTCGATAATGTTAAATCGGAACTTATTTGAAGTATCCGTACCCATGTATGTCGGATTCCAAAAACAAGTAATAGCAGCGGCGGTAATAGTAATACCTCGCTCTCGTTCTTGTTCCATCCAGTCAGTTGTTGTATTACCTTCATGTACTTCACCAATCTTGTGAGATTCACCGGTGTAATACAAAATACGTTCAGACGTAGTTGTCTTTCCCGCATCGATGTGGGCAATAATACCGAAATTTCGCACTCGTGATAATGGGTAGTCTCTGTTCATAAATTATAATAATGATAAAAAAATAGGCTCGAGCCTTTTGTGTTTGAGATTATAGGATAAAAGAAGGAAAAAGTCTACTAAATCAAACAAAAAGCCCTACTGAGATAGTAGAGCTTTTTGTTATATATATAAATTCTAGAGAATTACCAAGCGAAGTGGGCAAATGCTTTGTTAGCTTCGGCCATTTTGATAGTGTTTTCTCGCTTCTTCACTGCTTCACCTTCATTCTTTGCTGCTGCAATGAGTTCTTCAGCGAGCTTTTCGTGCATTGGCTTACCTTTCTTACTTCGAGCTGCTTCGATAATCCATCGGATAGCAAGTGCTTGCTTTCTCTCTGGACGTACTTCTCGAGGAACTTGGTAGTTGGCACCTCCCACTCGGCGACTTCGTACTTCCATAGCTGGTCCTGCGTTTCGGAGAGCTTCATCAAAGATAATAAGAGGATCTTCTACCTTTGCTTTGTCTTTAATAACATCAAATGCATCGTAGACAATAGATCGTGCGGCATTTTTCTTGCCTCGTTCCATAACACAGTTAATAAACTTTGAGATCTTCTCAGAGTTGAACACTGCATCTGGTCCTGGCTTATTTCGGTTTTTTACTCGTCTTCGCATAGATTACAAATTATTTTTTAGCATCAGTCTTAGGCTTCTTTGTACCGTACATAGAACGTACTTTTCGTCGCTTTTCTACTCCCTGAGCATCGAGTACGCCTCGAACAATAGTATATCGAACACCAACATCCTTTACCTTTCCTCCTCGAAGCATTACCACTGAGTGTTCCTGAAGATTGTGTCCTTCTCCTGGGATGTATGCTGTTACTTCAAGACCGTTTGTAAGACGAACTCGGGCGATCTTTCGGATAGCTGAGTTAGGTTTCTTAGGAGTCTTTGTTGTAACTTTAGTACATACACCTCGTTTGAATGGAGATGGATAATATCGAGGTCGGTTCTTAAGCACATTAAAACTTCGCATCAAAGCGACTGCTTTTGGCTTTCGAGATACCTTATTTCGTTTTCGTCGTACCAGTTGATTTACTGTTGGCATGGTGCTTAATAATCAAGTTTCACTAATTTACTATACTAGTGGTAAAAATGCAAGTAGCTCGTCTAGAAATGTGCATATTTAATAAAATCTGCTACGGGAATCGATATTAAATAGAAGCCTGAATAAAAGACAAGTCTTCCCAAGAGATCAGAAAAGTACGGAATAAGTACTATAAGTAGAATAAGAGCCATCGAATACTGCTCTAGGTTCCATCGAAGAGCATTCCAGCTCTGAGGAAGGAAGCTAAAAAGGACCTTTGATCCATCAAGAGGGGGGATGGGAATAAGGTTAAAAATGGCTAAGCTTAGGTTCACAAACACTATTTTCATGCTCAATCCTACGAATGCATTAGGTAAATAAAGATAAAAGAAATGAATAATACCTGCAAATATAGTAGCTATCAGAATGTTTGATAGCGGCCCTGCTATAGCCACAAATAATTCTCCCCATCGCTGATTTCTTAAGTTATAGGGATTAAATGGCACTGGCTTTGCCCATCCAAAAGGAAATCCCCCAAGAGAAGTAACAATAGGCACAACTATAGAGCCCATAATATCTACATGTTTTATAGGGTTAAGAGTCAGTCTCCCCTGATATTTAGCAGTCAGATCCCCTTGCATATAAGCAGCAAAGCCATGAGATACTTCATGGATCACAACTGACATAATAAGTATAAGAATTGAAAAAATAAGCTGTATGTCTTGCATAAACAATAACCCCATGATACTATAGCGATCACTAACTTAGCAATTCCATGGCAAAGATTTGTCCAATTTCAAACAAAACATCTCGAATGGGCGGCGGCTATTCAAACCGAACCCGTGCAACTCAGTTCAACCCAACTGGCTCAGTTCGAAAATACCCAAACCTTCAGAAGAAGAAGATCTTTATTCCTGAAATGAATAAGTACATGACACTTACCATCTCAGCTAATGCGATCAAGACTATTAATAAGAACGGCGCATACGCAACTCTTAAGAAAGCAGGTCTTATCTAAATCTTCTCAATAAAAAACAAAAACTGCAGGGATGCAGTTTTTTGTTACTTGTGTTATTTCTCTGTAGTAATAGTAAAATCTTTCCCGTCAGACGTTAGTGTAATCATTCCCCTGTCATATGTACCTAGAACTTGAACGCCTAATTTTTTAAATAAATCTAATGTCTCTTTATGAGGATGCCCATATTTATTATGTACACCTGCTGAAATAATCGCATACTCTGGACTCACTGCTTGGACAAAAGATTCTGATGCAGATGTCCGTGAGCCATGATGTCCTGCTTTTAATAAAATACTTTGCACATCATCTTCTTTCACTTCCTTTGAATCTAATGCTAGAACCTGTTCTTCTGTTTTGTTTGGAGCATCCCCTGTAAACATGACTGTAGTACTGCCGTATGAAAGTTTGGCAATGATAGAGCCATCATTTGTCTTCTCCCCCGACACATCGTGATCAGGAAAAAGAATTTTTATATCAGCCCCATTCCCCAAATGAATAATCATTCCTCTTTGTGCCACAACTTTTGGTAATGATTTTTCTTTAATTAATTCTTCAAATGTTTTGTATGTTGCAGATGGTGAGAGCGTTCCCGGTTCTATTATTCTATGTATGTGATATTGATTGAGTATATCAATAAATCCTGCATAGTGATCGGTGTCAGGATTTGTGACAAGTAATGTATCAATAGAGCGATCATAAAACGGCATTACTTTGCGCAATTCAGAAAGAACTATTTTTGATGGGCCACCATCAATCATAATTTGATTGTGAGTTGGTGATTCAATATAGATAGCATCACCCTGCCCGATATTTAAAAATGCTACGGTCAAATATTTTGAAGGCAGCGACTGCTGCACAACATACCAAATAAAAATATTTGATCCAGCAAGAATTCCAAGTGAAATAATTTTCCAGTATTTAAAAAATTTTTGAACCTGCATTCAGTGCATTATACAAAATTACAGATCAAGAAAATATAAAGAGCGTCCCCGAAGGAACGCTCTTATTTTTTGTTTTTTCACGCTGCGGGTCGAGTGATGAAATGTGCACTCCAATCTCCTGCAATTTCAAGTGCAAGTCCATCATTTTTAGATTGAACAGAATCATCTACGTAGCCACTTGCCTGCATCACCAGCCGAACTTCTTCTTCAGACAACGACTGGATGAGTGGAGCCGTTTCTAAAGGATCCTCGGCATAGGCACATGCGATCATAAGTGCAATGAATGCAAGTTGATCGCTATCCAAAAAGCTATTCAAACACTCCTCGTAAGAAAGTGGTTGCTGTCGAACTGCCTTACGTTCACAACGCTTTTGGTTCCATTCCCTCAGATCAAATTGTTGCGACATGTGATCCTCCTTGATGTTCAGAAGAACAAACTTCGCTCCGCACCACGAAGTGGTTCCTGTGTGGGACGTGGTTTTCTGACAGCAGGCTTTTTCTTGGACGATGGATTTTTGCCTCCCGGACCGTGTTCTTGTCCATCAGTACGCCATCCATAAATCTGACAAGTTGAGACTGGCGGCCTTCCTCCAGGAAGATTTTTTGGTTCTTCCGCAGACATGGTGAATCCTTTCGAAATGAGGTTGAGACATGAGAACAACTCTGCCATTATTTAAACATTTTTTAGTAATTATGTAAACCAATACTCGTCATCACTCATGATATGATATTTATATAAATAATTAATAATTTCTAAAAAATTATGCAAAAATATGTAGAACAAAAATTTGAAATTCCAGAGCTCGCAGGTATTTCAAAAAAAGCAATTGAAGAGCATCTCAAGCTTTATGCTGGATATGTAAAGCACGCAAATCTTATTCAAGATAAATTACAAGAATATATGCAAGACAGTGAAAAAAATGCATACGTTCTTGGTGAACTTCAGCGACGATTTGGATTTGAATTTGATGGTATGCGAAATCATGAATATTATTTTAAAGCTCTCGTTGGTGGTGCAAAAGAATTATCATCTACTTCAACATTTAAAAAAGCAGTGGAAAATCAGTGGGGTTCTTGGGATGCTTTTATAGGAATGTTTAAAGCCATCGCACTTACTCGAGGCATTGGTTGGGCAATACTTTATTATGATGCAGAAACAAAACAGTTGACCCCAGCATGGATTGAAGAGCAACATTTAGGTCATCTCAACAGTCTCCAATATGTGCTCGGAATTGATATGTGGGAGCACTCATACATGATCGACTATGTTCCAAGTGAAAAGAAAAAGTATGTAGAAGCCTATCTCGCCAATATCAATTGGGACGTTGTTGAAGACAACTTCATGAAGGCCTCACGGTAATACTCTTACTGTCTTGCATCCATAAAAGACATTACTAGAAAGTCTTATAAAGCCCCCTCTCTCGTTGAGATAGGGGGTTTTGTTTACCCGTTTCACACAGATTTATCCACATTCTTCATAAATATTTTAACTTTTCTTTATGAAACCTTTATCACCAATATGGTAGGCAGTTTCTTGTTTCACCCCTTTGGAGAGTCTCTTAAATCTAAAAATCATCACAGCGTAACCACTGTATACGAGTATGAGTAACGGCAGTGGGAAGAGAGGGAATGAGATAGTAGCAAACGGTACTGATGCAAAAACATGCACCACCATAAGCTCATACCACAAAAGAATATATGAAATATACGCAAAGGGCATTGCTAGAAAGACAGTAATAAAAGACAGAATACCAGTCGTGAAACAGACAAGCATGGTAATCGGTATCACTAAGAACAACAAAAGATTGGCCGGAAGCGACACTAGACTTACCTCACCTGTCGTATACAAAAAGAATGGGGTTACAAAAATTTGAGTAGCAATTGTGGACACAACCGCTTCACGCAATTTAAATTTTTCTGGCACCCATATGAAATATTTTTTACAAAGTGGTGACATATGAATAAGCCCAATTGTTGCAAGAAATGAAATTTGAAACGAAGGATCGTGTGCAAGAATCAAAGGGTTGATAACGAGCATAAGTACACCCGCCACAATCAATGAACGACTGACATCATAATCTCGTCGCACAATTTTTGCGACAATAACAATCACTGCCATGATACTTGCTCGCACAATCGTGGCACTACCGCCTGCAATAATAGTGAACAAAATAATTCCCACAATTCCAAAAAATGAGGCATATAATTTTGGCAGAAAAGAAAGAAGATTCATCAACGTCTGAGCAATGATCGTGACATTGTATCCTGACAAAACGACGACCTGCATGGTTCCACTTTTTTGAAATTCATCTTGTACATTTTTTGGCAATGCTCGCTTCCCCGCGACCACTAGTCCTGCTGCCAAACCTGATTCTGGAAATGGAATGAGCGCATCAAGTTTTTTTATAAAATTATTTTTTATTACAAATAATATTTCATACATACGATTTCCGTGATGTGAAGAAATAAAAGTAAATGTGGGATTTTTTATTTCATAAAATATTTTTTGTTGTGCCAGATATGCAACATAATTAAATTCTCTTCCACCATCTTCTTGAAAATTTTCTGGCTGCACAAGCACTCCTTCAACATCAATCATGTCTCCATATGTTAATCGGGAATACTGATTGTCACTGACAATAACTTTTGTCTTCTTTTTTATTTCTATTTTTTGATTTTCAAAAATGAGCGCATGAATTTCAAATGTTAATTTTGCTGCTTTTTCTCGCACATCTGGTTCGCTCACAATTACTCCTTCAAATATATTTTTCTTACTTAGATATTTTTCTAAAGCAAGATCGGGTCCATCTTTTACAAATACTTCATATCTGATAATTCCCAACACACTAGAAAAAATAAATGTGCTCACCAGAAAAACATACGTGTACTTTTTTAAATACATACATGAAAAAATAGAAATACATGTACTAAAAAACAAAACACTTAGTGTCGTGAAAGTAACCGTAAACCACGAACACACAGTTATGCCTGCAACAAATCCAAAAACAATATAATAAAAAAGAGAGTGTCTCATGACACTACTCTAAAACATTGGAGATAAATTTTTGATAAAGACGAGTGCTATTTACTCCACTCTGACACCAGCTTTTCTTCATCTTCTTTAGAAAGAGATTTTTTAAACTTGGCACCGCCTACACCCTTTACTCTTTTTTCGCACTCAGCCCATGTCTTATGTATTTCTACTTTTCCATCCACAGCACTAACATATGAATATGCTTTAAGATTTGAACGTGACTTTTTATTATCTTTAGTTTCTTTTTTTGCTGAATCTGCTTTAAGTTCAGAAAGATTTATACTGTATTCTGCGGTTGTTCCGGTAAACAGCTTTACTTCTTTCCCCTCAGAGAAGCCAGTAGCAATTTCATCCACACGCTCATTGCCTGGAATGCCACTATGTCCTGGAATGTACTGCCACACAATTTTATTCTTAAGCTCACGCTCATACACAAGAGCCGTGAGGATTTCCCACAAGTCTCTATTTATTACTTCTGCTTTCGTAGAAGTGATCCAACCATTCTTGATCCATGCATGGACCCATTTTGTAATACCCTGAATAACGTAGCGAGAATCGGTATGAATAACCACGTCACCTTCGTTGTGTTTGATTTCGAGTAATGCTCCAATAGCTCCCTGGAGTTCCATTCTATTATTAGTAGTCATGTTCTCCCTTCCCCCAAGCTCAGCAATACGTCCATCTGTATGTGCCACAATAGCTCCCCATCCTCCTCGTCCTGGATTACCCAATGAACTTCCGTCTGTAAAAATGATTATCTGATTTTGCTTCATGATTTTATTTACTCATAGCTTCACCTAATAAATAGAGAAGCATAAAAACTCCTGGAGCAAAAAATATTGCCCAACCAATTAATTTTAAACCTTCTAAAGAAGAGTTCTTATTTATACGCCCATTTGAACTCACATATTTTGATATGGGCCACTTAAATCTTCCTGCATACTGAATAGGTGCGTCAGGTCCCCAAATTAAAAATATACTTATAATAAATATGAAGATTACATCTCCGAAACTACCCGAGACAGATCTTGCATTCGGATAAAAGAAAGATTGTGTTATATCCGGATGAAAATAAAAAAACATACCGTATAATACAAAAGTGATAAGAAAAACTACTAATTTAATTTTAAATTTCTTAGTAGCATCTAATCTTTCAGCTTTTACTCGCTCGGCGTACAGAGCATTAAATTTTGGATCATCCGAAAGTGTCACTATTTTTTCTTCTTCAGGCATAATTTTAGAATTAAATTATTAAAAGTATTATACCACTAAACAATATCCACAATTCTTAATCTAAGCTCAGGATAAGATTTGAAATATGACTTCTCAAAAGTTGCTATTAAATTTATTGGAATATCTTTTTTGATTGAAACCGCGAAGTCTTCAGGCTTCTGAAAAAACCCAATGGCTTTAATTATTTTATTATTAGAATTTTTGAAACTTAGTTCCAAATGTTCTTGTTTCTTTCCAAACAATTTGATCTCAAGTATTTTACTATTTTCAAATATAAAAAGGGGCTTTGCATTTCCTTTTCCAAATGGTGCCAACTTATCTACCACATCAAAATTCTTATTATGAATATCATCAAACGTGAGCTTTGCATCTATATACACTTTTTCCATTTCTTTCTCTGTATTTTCGGTAAGACTTTTATACGCAGCAATCAATGCATCTTCTAATGTATGTATCTTGGTATGATCAACTTCAAAGCCACCTGACATTGAGTGACCACCAAATTGTAAGAAACTATCTTTTGCTGCCTCCATCATTTTTACAAGATCTACTCCATCGGTTCGACACGATCCTTTAATTTCTGTTCCACCTTCTCTTCCCCAAAGAAAGACTGGCTTACCATATTCTTCAACAAGATTATTTGCAACAAGTCCCAATATCGCAGGGCGCCACTGCGGATTACCCAACACAATCACTTCTTTATCAGCAAAATGATCTGCTCTCTCTTCCATAATTTTCTTAATCTCTTTTACCAATGATGCGACAAGACCTTTGCGCTCATTGTTGATAGCATCAAGATGTTTCGCCAACACTCCTCCTTCTGCAATATCTTGCGTTGAAAGAAGATGAAATGCATCAAGTGGAATTCCCATGCGTGATGCAGCATTGATACGTGGAGTAATCATAAAGCCAATATCATCTTCAGAGATATATTGTTGTCGCATATTCATTGTTCCCAGCAATTTGATAAATCCTGGCCGCTTAGATTTTCTTAAAACTTTTAATCCATAATGCGCGAGAACCCTATTCTCCCCATCAAGTGGTACCATGTCTGACAGTGTTGCAAGTCCCACCATGTCGAGTAACCATTTCTCTTTTCCTCCTATAAAATTTTGTTTTTTCTCTTCAGGTAATTTTTTAAGAATTCCCTGCACTAACTTAAACGCAACTCCAGATCCACACAACATGTTGTAGGGATACTTACAGTCATCTTGTTTAGAATTTAAAATAGCATAGGCTTGTGGCAACTTTTTCCCTGGCAGATGATGGTCGGTGACAATAACATCAATACCAAAACTATTTGCGTACTCAACTTCATCACAATCAACAATTCCGCAATCGAGCGTGATCATGAGCTTAATATTCTTTTCTTTAAATGTATCAATAGCTTCGCGATGCAGACCATAGCCTTCGTGATGTCGGTGTGGAATATAGACTTCAAAATTGGTGTAGCCAATGCCGGTAAAAAAGTCATTCATAACAACAGCTGCAGGAATACCATCAGCGTCATAGTCACTATAGACTAAAATATTTTCATTATTATTTATTGCAGTAATGATACGCGCTACGGCCTTATCCATATCTTTCATTAAGAAAGGATCGTGTACTCCCGTTTCATAATTGGGATTAAGAAATTCTTGAGCCGTCACTGCATCTTTAATACCACGATAAAAGAGCAATGTGCGCATGAGTTCAGGATATT
>CAZFND010000002.1:0-74575 GCA_964520645.1 uncultured Candidatus Saccharibacteria bacterium
CATCTGCGCGCTGCTTCGGTGTGAGTCTTAACGTAGTCCCCCGTCAGCAAGCCGAAGCGAGCTTTGAGAACAGGATCAGTCAGAGCTTCCGACGAGCGTAGCGTCTGAATGAACGGATGCTTGTAGCGGTGAACGTATGCTTCGAGGTCAACGATGTTGACCTCTCCGTACTTTCCGGACTCCAGGTTCCAGAACTCTTGTTGCGGGATCCGTCCGCCGCGCCGGGTGCGATCCTTATCTTGATACTCCCAACTGTACGCCTTTTGGACGCCTTCGAGAGTGGACATGGGGCCTACGCCATGAGCGATGATCAGAATCCGCTTGCCGGTTTTGGAGAAGCCGTAGTACTCGGCCGTGAGAGTCGTGAAGTACGTCTCCCAGGGCAAGGCACCAGGTTTTGTTTCGAGCCGAGCTGCGACAATGTCCGGCATGATGGCCAGTCGTCCGCTTTTGCCGGCAAACTTCATGGCCTGCTTCCATACGGCGGGAAGGCCGTCGTAGTTGTAGAATGCCATCGCATGTGCGGAAAGCTTTCCGTCTTTCATAACTATTCCTTTCCCCGTTCAGGGGTTTTAGGATGAGAAGAGCTACCTGACACACTATCAGGTTTCCGAAAATAAATTACCACACATTCTTACACTTAACAACAGACACCTTCTAAAAGCAACTTCATCAATTTGATACTAAACAACCAAGATAATCTAACAGTGCGGAGGACGTGAGATTCGGCCTCGCCTCTCCCCTTCGCCCTCGCTCAGGTCGGGCTAGGTTTGACCAGCTACAAAATTACAGTTGAGGCTGTTAGATTAAGTGTCTATTCAAAAACGCTCTTCCCGACCCTGACTTTAAGTATTTCTCAAAATTAAAGGCGTGATATTTATCTCTAAAGGCAAAATAAGAAATTAACTGAATCGGCAATCTATCTTTTGTAGCTCCAACCTTCCCCTTCGTATGGCGTTCTATTCTTTCTTTTAAGTTATGGGTGCAGCCAACATAGAAACCCTCTCTACATTCTAAATTATAAACATAATACATAGTTTATCTATACCAAAAGTAAGATAAAATTCTGATTAAGATATAATAAAAAAAACCACAATGAAGTGGTTTTTTTTATTTGCGGATTGCATCTCGCCATAGGTTCGCTGTTGTTATATCACAAGAGATATACCTGGCACGAACAGACGAATGTCGCCGTCGCTCGAAACGAGCTATGGCGAACCGAAGGCGGAGGAGGTGAGATTCGAACTCACGGGACCTTTCAGCCCTCTTGTTTTCAAGACAAGTGCGATAGACCACTCTGCCACTCCTCCATTGGGTTGCTGAAGCTTTAGCGAAAGCACCCAGTGCGACTATAGTAACAAAAAATAGGAGTTATGCAATTTATTTCCCAAATTTATCTTTCAAGTATCCCATGATTCCCTTCTTACCTGATACCTGTGGAGTAGTATGCGCATGTGCACTTCCAAGCTTAAGGGGCACAACTTCTTCTATTATTCCTCCATACAATACAATTAATTTTACACTAAGTGCCGTGAGCTCAAGTTCTTGTGAGCCAGACATGATGACTGGTGATGTAGAACCGGCTAATCTCTTGAGAGTATTATTTACTAATGCAGATTTCTTAGGGAATCCTGCAACAAGCAATGTGGGATCTGTTTTATTATGCTTATCAAGATATTCAAGATAATTCAAAATAGTAAGGCAGCCGGGATCGTGGGACACGAAATGTGTATTCTCCCCTTTCACTCCATGAATATTCTGAAGTGACGCTATCCATGTTGCTTGATCAGTCCTTTTGAATACATCTTTTTTTAATTCAGAAAAAGTTACTTCAAAATTTTTGGACTCAAGTTGTTTCTTGAGCCAAAAGAGCCACTTCTCATCAGAACGGTCGTCCCATATATAACTAATGAGTACTTTCTTCTTCATATAATCATCCCAGTATAATCATCTTTACTTATTTATCAATAAGTCTAATAACTTTAATTGCTGTTAGAAAATCTTCTTGTTACACTAGAGTCATGGAACATGATGCACTCACATGGGAAGCTCCTGAATATTACCATCATCACAAAGGATCAGACTGGTATTGGATACTCGGTATTATTACCGTGAGTATTGTTGTCATTTGTATTCTTTTTAATAATATTCTTTTTGCACTTTTTATTCTCCTCGCAGCTATTACTGCAGGAGCATATGCTTCTCGCGAGCCTGATATTGTAACATTTGAAATTAATCAAAAAGGAGTTGTGACTCCTCACCTCTTCTATCCATATAGTGGTATAGATTCATTTTGGGTTGAAGATTATCCTCATCACTCACAGCTTCTTCTCAAATCTAAAAAGACACTCATGCCCCTCATTGCAATCCCCCTTACCGGACTTGAAACTGAGCCTATTCGACAATTCTTGGCAGAACACATCCCCGAAGTTGAACATCACGAATCATTCGTTCATACTCTTTTTGAAAATTGGGGTTTCTAATATTTTGTGCTAAGGTATTCTGCATAGCTTCGCCTGCCGACCCGCTTCGCCGGGCTTCAGCGAGGCGAGAGCTTTAGCGAAGGCTGGTCCTCGTAGTTCAATGGATAGAATGCGAGTTTGCGGAACTTGCGATCTAGGTTCGATTCCTAGCGAGGGCACCACACTTGATATATAAAAAGTATCATAAATAAAAAAAGCCTCTCCGAACGGATGTCCAGAGAGGCCCTAGTTTTTTGTTGAGATATTGTTGGGTTTACTACATGATCGCGAGGGTAAAGTCCCACAGTGCATAAATCACAAAAATGAATGCAATTGCCTCTCCCAGAAAACCAGGCTTCCCTCGGGCTCTCGAAAAAATATACAGAACGAAAAACGCTTGGAGAACAAAAAGAAAGGAACAACCAAAATGTTCATTTGTTGTCTTATCCCTCTCTGTCAAAATCATGAAGATGAGAATAAATGATGGGATAAGTGCAAGCAACACTTCTCCCATTCTCCAGAAAAAAAGAACGAGGTCAGCTTTCTTAATCGATTGAGTCACAGGAATCTCTCCAGGAAAATGTGTTGAACGGCGAAACAATCGCCATAAAGTTCAGTAAACAACAACCTAACTGATCAGAAATATACTGTATTTATATAAAAAGTCAACAATACAATATTTTCATCTTTTCTTTATCCCCTCTTTGGTAGGCTATTGTAATGGAAAAAATGAATTATTTGAAAGACTAGTTCTTATAATAAAAGTTCTTAATAAAAACATGCTGAGAATCGTACCATTAACGAGTAAATTTCAAAACGATGAAAATCATATTCCAATAAAATATAACTATAGAAATGGAACGGTAAAATTATCTCAACTATAAAATCGAAACCGCCTCTTGTGGAGGCGGAATCTCGGAGCCCGAAGGCAACAGTGCTATTATTTTAGCAAAAATCTTATTCCTGTAAACAAAAAACACCCTATGATCAGGGTGTTTTTTGTTTTATTAGGCTTGAGCCTTTTTGATGAGTTTAGCAAGTCGTGATTTCTTGCGAGCGGCTGCGTTTTTCTTGATAAGATTAGTCTTTGCTGACTTATCAATAGCTTTGTACGCTTGTGCAAGGAGAGCTACAGCTTCTTTTGTGTTTTTGTCAGCGACAAATTTCTTGATCTTTTTGATCACAGAAGCCATAGCGTCCTTTCGGTTCTGGTTGAACTGACGCTTGGTTTTTGAAGCGCGAAGTGCTTTTTTGGCTGATGATGTAATAGGCATATGCGAGATATTACATCAATAGTATGAAAAAGGCAATAGTCAGGGTATTATTAGGGTATGATTTCGCAATTAACAGGAATAGTAGATCACAAAGATACCCGATTTCTTATTCTTAACGTACATGGTGTGGGATACAAGATATATGTCTCTGGAGACACCTTGGAAAAGGCAGTCGGCAGCGAACCTATCCGTTTTTGGACCCATTTAGTAGTACGAGAAGACGCTTTAGACTTGTATGGATTCCTCACTCAGGAAGAACTCCAATTTTTTGACATGCTTATTTCTGTCTCAGGAATAGGTCCCAAAACAGCTCTATCTATAATTAATCTGGCTTCTATTCCAACCCTCAAGAGAGCGGTAGTCTCAGGAGATTCGAGCTATCTTACAAAGGTATCCGGTGTTGGAAAAAAGAATGCAGAAAAAATAGTACTTGAACTTAAAGACAAACTTATCATTACCCACGAAGAGATGGATGAAGCTTCAAGTAATGAATCAGACAGTCTTGAAGCACTCAAGTCATTGGGATATCCTGAACGTGAAGCTCGTGATGCTCTCAAAAAAGTTCCCCGCGACATTACGAGTACTGCAGAACGTGTAAAATATGTATTAAAAGTCTTGGGATCTCGTCTATAACAATGTATTATGATGGTATGGAATCTATACTCAGACAGATAAAAAAGATTATTCCGCAGCCGGTCTTCCATGCAGTGCAGCCTGCATATCATTATGTATTGGCATTTATAGGAGCATTGCTCTATGGCTTCCCTTCTCGGGAGCTCAATGTAGTCGTCATTACCGGAACAAAAGGAAAATCGAGTACAACCGAAATTTTGAATGCGATATTGGAAGCTGCAGGCAAAAAAACCGCAGTAGCTGGCACAATTCGATTTAAAATTGGAGAAAAATCATGGGCAAATAAATACAAAATGACCATGCCTGGTAGATTCTTCATCCAAAGCTTTTTGCGTGATGCAGTTAAAGAAGGATGTGAATATGCAATTTTGGAAATGACATCTGAAGCTGCAAAGCAGTACCGACATATGTTCATAGACTTTAATGCTCTCCTATTTCTTAATATTTCTCCGGAGCACATCGAGTCTCATGGTGGCTACGAAAATTATTTAAAAGCAAAATTGAGCTTAGCAAAGGCACTTGAACATTCTTCAAAGCGTCCTCGTATTATCATTGCCAATGCCGATGATAAAGAACATGAGAAATTCTTGCACATTAATGCAGAACAAAAGCTCACCTTTTCTCTCAAAGATGCTGAGCCCTATATGTTGGATAAATATGGCTTGTATATGACGTATCGTCCTCAGGCAAATCATGGTGGTGAGGCAAGCAAAAATATGCGTTCTAATCTTCAAGGTGTATTTAATATTTATAATATCCTTGCCGCACTTACTTATGCCGGCACTCAAGGAATTTCTCCCGAAACAGCTCAAATTGGATTAGAGAATCTTAAAGGCATTGCTGGCCGTGTACAAAAGATCACTCTGCCTTCAAATCACCAACTCGCTAAGAAACAAGATTTTACTGTAGTTGTAGATTATGCTCACACTGCCGATTCACTCCAAAAAATTTATAGTGTCTTTGATGATTCTCGAAAAATTGGAGTACTTGGAAATACGGGAGGAGGACGAGATATGTGGAAGCGCCCAGAAATGGGAAAAGTGGCAAATGATAATTGTTCTCACATTATTCTTACCAATGAAGATCCGTATGATGAAGACCCTCGCAAGATTATTAATGACATGCTTCCCGGAATTACTTCAACTCCTTACGAAATAATTATGGACAGACGAGCTGCTATCAATAAAGCTCTTCGCCTTGCACATACTGGTGACACCGTGATTATTACTGGCAAAGGTACCGACCCTTATATCATGGAAGCAAACGGCAAAAAGACTCCATGGAGTGATGCAAAAGTTGCGCAAGAAGAACTCGCTAAAGTATTGGCGAGAAAATAACTATTTACTAAAAAGTGCATTGAGCTTTGCACGAGTAAGTGGGCCAAATATTCCGGTGGCAGGAAGGCCGTATTTCTTTTGGAAGGCTTTAAGCGAAGCTTGGGTACATGCTCCAAATGTTCCTGACAGTGGGCAATCATACTCAGTTTTTGGTTCGAGTGGATACAAGTCTTGTGATCTCAATGCAGCTTGAAGAGCAAGAATATCTAAATTGTTACTTGTTTTATATTTTATATCTGTCTTCCATGTATGTGGTAACAATGATGTACTATATTTTTCGTTATATTTTGTTGAATTGAAAAATGAATGAAGCCCTGCATGAGTTTGATATGCAAGATCTTTTAATACATTATTCCGTATCGCTGTATTCAAGAATTGTGATTCATAGATATAGCCATATTCAGTAAGAATGCTTGCTGCTTTTACCGTATTGTTGGCGCCAAGAGCAATGAGCTCCTGATCTTCTACTAAGCCTTCTGATTCTTCGGGTAATGTGCTCTTAGGATAATATTTATTGAGTACGCCAAATACTTTTTCTCCCACAGCTCTACTTGCTCGAGCATTACCATATTGATGATCTGGGACATAGACGGTAAGACCTTGATACTTCCCTTCCTTTTCCCATGGTCGGCCACCATAATCATCAAAGTGAATATGAAGAACAATATCAACATTATTTTCATTTACCCATTTATTTATTCCATACAATCGTGTACCAATTTCTGATTGCACTTCATTGTGTGGCACTCCTGTCATTGCCGCGACAGCACCACTTTGCAATGCTGCTGTCATTGTCTGCTTATTTGAACTTATAAATTCAGAAATACCTACTCTATTTAAGTCTACATAATCCCAGATAACAGGATTGTAGCCTCCTGTTTTTGTACGAGAAATGAACACATCGAGCCGTGGATCTTGTGCCAAATATGAATAGAGATATTCTCCCAGGATCGCAGTCATATCTGCTTCTTTCACTCCTTTGTACTGTGTTCCCCACACATCATCATCATGGCCTGGCACGATCAACACTTTTATCTTTGGTTGAATTGGCGAAGCATAGCGTGCTTTGAGAGTTTCAGGACTTACTGTCTCAGTGAATGCATGGGCAGAAAGAGCAATAAAAAAAAGCATCCCTCCACTTATAAGTCCTGTCAAAATCTTGATCTTCATAAAGATAAGTATAGTATATACCCATGCCCGAACTTCCAGAAGTGCAGACAACGGTAAATGGAATTAATGATGAACTTACCGGATTAACTATTCGTGATGTTTGGACTGACTACAATAGTTCTTTTCATGCTGGTAAAGAAAATATAAAGAATCCAGATTATTTTAAGCTATTCAACAAGACTATCGTTGGAGCTAAAATAGAAAAAGCATCACGAAGAGCTAAATATGTACTCATTCACCTCTCGAACAAACACACCATTGTCATTCACATGAAAATGACAGGGCATCTCATATATGGAGAATATGAATTAATAAAGCCCTCCTCCGCTAAAGCTACGGCGGGCAAGCCTGAGTGGGTACCAAAAGAAGAAACAGGCCCGTTACGAGATCCGTTTAATAAATTCATTCACTTAGTATTCACACTTTCTAATGATAAGCATTTGGCTTTCTCTGACATGCGCAAATTCGCAAAGGTGCATGTGGTAGAAACAACAAAACTTCATGACTTACCTGATTTCAAAAAGCTTGGCCTAGAACCATTGGAAAAAGACTTTACGCTCACCCACTTTAAAGAGCAGCTTCTCAAAAAGCCAAAGACAAAAATCAAGCAAACGTTAATGGATCAGACGTTAGTCACTGGCATTGGTAATATTTATTCTGATGAAATTCTTTGGGAAGCTAGCATTCATCCCGACTCTATTACTGGTAAAATCCCAGAAAAATTATTTAAGAATATATTCAACGCTACCCTTTCTAATCTTAGAGAAGGTATCAATTTTGGTGGTGACTCGATGTCTGATTATAGAAATATTTATGGTGAACGTGGAGAATTTCAACACAAGCATCAGGCTTATAGAAAAACAGGTAAGCCTTGTACCAAGCGCGGCTGCTCAGGCATCATTGCTCGCAAAAAGATCGGCGGCAGAAGTGCACACTTCTGTCCGGTGCATCAGATTTTATACGGTTGACATCTCACTTCAGTTTTTATAATCTTAATGAGGAAAAGAAGGGCTAAGAGCGCACACGTCCGCGCGAAGTCCTCGGTAGCGATTGCTGCCGAGGACTTTTTTATATCCCCAACATCCTAAACAAAGCTATTCCAAGAGACACTCCAACATTAAGTGATTCTTTTGAGCCTTTCATTGGTATCTCTGCGATCACATCAGCAGTATTGAGAATAGATTTAGAAATTCCCTCTACCTCATTCCCTACTATAAATAGGACTGGGTATGTGACTTTTATTTTTTTATAATCTACTGATTTCTCATCTTGCTCTATTGCAATAACCTGAAGATTTTTATTATTTTCTTTCTGGGTTTTTAATTTTAATTTTTTTATAAGCGCGATTGGATTCTTGTGATATTCCCATTGCACAGAAAGCTCACCCCCAAGAGCAACTTTTGAAAGCTCTTTTACTTCCCTTCCAAATCTATCTATTGGTGTAGATGTGTAGCCTGTAAGAAATATTTTGGTGACACCTGCAGCATCAGCTGTACGAAACATAGAACCCACATTATGTGTGCTTCTGATGTTGTGAAGAAGAAGATAGACCTCTTTCGGTTGGAATCGAGCAATCATATATAGATTAATGAGAAGAGATACTTACCAATATCGTTGACCTCCTTTTCTTACTGCACTTGCACAATTTGAGCTATATTCAGCCTTACTACAAATAGTAGGATCATTATCTCTAAGTGCATATACCCAAATACATGCTTCATGAGCTCTTCCATTGAGAGCATCACATACCTGAGAATTTGATGGAACTTTTGCTGTGACATAATCAAAACAACTTTTTGCAAAATTACTTGCAGCTTCTGCCATCTCAAAGCAATATGCAACATTATTTTGTTGACGTGCTAAATTGTCGTAACAATATATTTGATCACCTGAGTTTGATTTAAGACTACGACAAGCTGAAGCTGTAGGAGTTTGATACTTATTAATTATAAAAAAGACTGATAAAAAAAGGGCAACCGGAATAAAAATCATTATTACAAACAAGATTCTTGAAGATATATATCTTAAAGCTAATCGACACACAACTCCTATAAAAGTAGCGATAACCAGTGCTATAACCGAAAAAACTGACATAAAGAGAGGAATTATCTGAGCATATTCCCCTCTTATACCAATTGATTGTATAAAAAAGAAAACAATAGCAACTATTACAATACCCATAATAGTTAGTGAAGGGATCATTGCTCCACTTTTTCTATTTGAATCAAAATGTATAAAAGCAGAGAAAACAGCAGAGAAAAATAAAAGTGGAAGTAGATAGTTTATAGTTGTTGATGAGAGTAAAAGTAATAAAGAGTGACTTATTACGGGATATAATAAAACAGTAACAAAAGAGACAATAAGTAGTGCGAGAACAAAAGAATAGAAAAATGTAATAGGAAAATATTTAAGCGGGATAGGAATAATTGTTTTTTGATTATTTTGATCCATATACCTGTGTGCGCCCAGTAGGAATCGAACCTACGACCCTCTGCTTAAAAGGCAGGTGCTCTACCGACTGAGCTATGGGCGCATGAATTATTGACGGGTACAAGAAAATATACCAAAAAACGGGAAAAAGTCTAGAGTTGGAGCCTTTCTCTACATTTCTAAGATAAATTTCTCGAGCGCTACATCAAAGTCGTGTATCCCCCGTCGAGCATTGTGATAGATACTAATAAGATTACTTGAGATTTTCTTGAGCTCAGGTAAAGAGAAATTTTGTGCAAAGCCAAGAGACTTTTGATAGACAAATGGATTAAGTCCTGCTTCAGCCGCACTTTTTGTTTGAAGTGCAAGAAGAGTAGCTTTGATTTGCCAAAAGAGAATGCCATGTATTTCTTCATCAGCTATTTCTCGCTGTTTGGCTTTTGTATACAGCACCCAAAGCTGCTTTTTATCTCTCCTGCCAAGAGCATCGGTAAGGCTAAATATATTGAAGTCTTTTATTTTAACCGCCCCCACACTAGAGGGTGTATCGAGTTCAAATTCTTGAATCTTCTCAGCATTCTTTTCAAACTTAGTAACTTCGGTTTTATTGAGTTCCCCTTCGAGAAAAACAAATACGTTATCTGAAGCAGCTATATCTTTAATTCTTTTTAAAATTACTTCTTTTGCATCTTTATTTCTAAAGACATTGTCCACCTCGATAATCGACTTACTAGCAAAAAGTCCAAGGCCACTGATATGTTCATCAAGCTCTGCTTCATTGAAGTTTTCATCCGTGATCTTAAGATGTGACGCATCAGGCTTCTTTTTTAATAAAGAATTAACGAGATCATGAAGTTTCTCGCGTGACTTATCTATATTCGAGCCATACAACAAATAAATCATATTAGAGTTCTTTCATACTTCCCCAACTCTCACCTACAGCGCAGTTTGCTTTGAGCACTACACCGGAAGTAGCTTCGAGGGGCAAGATATTTTGCATAATCTCTTTTATTTTTTCACTAAGTGCCTGTACTCGATTATTTTTAATTTCAAAAATAAGTTCATCGTGCACTTGCAGCAAAAGATAAGCCTCTTCATCTAATTGCTGATCTTTTATATAGTCAGTAATTTTTATCATCGCGAGCTTAATAATATCAGCCTGACTTCCTTGAATCGGAGCATTGATAGCCATGCGTTCTGCACTAGCTTTGATAAAGGGAATTTTAGACTTAATTCCTTCAAAGTATCTTCGACGACCAAACACTGTTTCTGTATATCCATTACGTTCTGTTTCTGCTTTTACGTTATCAAGATATGTTGCAAGACCGGTAAATGTTTCAAAATAATCATTATAAAACTTTTGTGCCTCTTCACGTTTTGTTTCTTTGCCCAAGTTTGCACGCAAAGCATTTACACCCATACCGTAGAGAATGCCGAAGTTAATTACCTTTGCTTTGCGACGCATTTCTTTATCTACAGCTTCTGGTGCAACCTTAAATACTCGGGCCGCAACTTCAGTATGCACATCTCTTCCAGATTTAAATATCTCAATAAGATTTTCATCACCTGAAAGGAAAGCAGCAATACGAAGCTCGATTTGAGAATAGTCAAAAGCTACGAGCTTAAATCCTTGTTCCGCAATAAATGCCCCACGAATATTTCTTCCTAATTCTGATTTAATAGGAATGTTTTGAAGGTTTGGATTGATCGATGCCATTCGCCCAGTCGCTGCTCCTATTTGGAGGAATGTTGTATGCAGACGACTATCTGATTCAATAAGATTTGGAAGACTATCTATATATGTAGAAAGCAGCTTCTGTAACTCTCTGTATTGGAGAATAGAAGAAATTATAGGATGTAAGTCACGCATCTTCTCAAGTTCTGATTCTCGCGTCGATGCAGCACCTCCTGCAGTTTTCTTGAGGCCTTTTACTTTAAGCTGCATTTTTTCAAATAGAATAGAACCAAGTTGTCGTGGAGAATTAATATTGAATTCTTCACCTGCTTGTTCCCAAATTTCTTTCTGAAGTTTTTCTAGTTCTTTATGATACTCTACACTTAAGTTTTTTAAATAGTTAGTATCGACTTTAATTCCCCGATCATGCATTGCATCAACAACAGGAATAAGAGGGAGTTCTATATCGACATAAATTTTCTTGAGATTTCTTTTTTCTATTTCTGCAAGAATTGCTTCTCGCGCTGGAGCAAATGTTTCTTGCTTCGTAAATTGTAATATATCCTCAAGCTGTGGCTCCGATTGATTTGAATCAATGACAGAAAGTGCAAGCGCTGTTTCTCTAAGAATTTTTGGATCTACATTCTCTTTTATTTTTGGAAGTGAATTTTGAGAAGCATCAGGTGTGTCGCCAAATGCATCAGTCATTCCCAAGACTTCTTTGACGCGAGTACCAAGCATTTTAAATTCGAGTCGCTTAAATAGTGTTTCTACCGCTTTAATATCTACTGATTCTTTCCATTCTTTTTCTGGCAAAGAAAATTCTATGGGAGCATCCCGTCGTATAGTCGCAAGCATTTTTGAAAACAATGCTTCTTCCTCTCCTTCTGTAATAAGAGCAACAATCCGATCTGTGATTCCTGCTTCTTCTTTAAATTTTTTAGGATCTTTTTTGAGAACTTTGTACATATTCTCAATAGTGCCAAACTTTTGAATAAGAATTGTTGCTGTCTTTTCTCCAATACCTTTTATTCCAATAATATTATCTGATGGATCACCTCTCAGTCCTTTGTAATCAGGAAGAAGAAGTGGACCAAAACCATAACGCTCTTTTACTCCCTCTTCGTCATACATGACAGTATCTTTAATGCCTTTTCTTAAGGTATACACTTGGACGCGCTTATCATCAACAAGCTGCACCGTATCCATGTCTCCTGATGCAATGACAATGTCTATATCTTTATTTTTTTTCATCTGCTCACAAATAGTGCCGAGCATATCATCTGCCTCAAAGCCAGGCTTGTCATATATAGGAATAGAAAAAGCAGTGAAAATATCTCGTGAACTTATCATCTGTGCGACAAGAGCTTCATCTGCTTTCTTGCGACCAGCTTTATAATCCTTATATGCTTCGTGTCTATATGTTGCCTGAGGCAAGTCGTAACATGCCACTACATAATTAGGTTTAAGTTCTTCTATTATTTTCAAAATCATTGCTGCAAGGCCATATAGTGCGCCTGTTGGCTCACCCTTACTTGAAGCAAAGTCAGGCATAGCATGATATGCCCGGTGCAATATTGCATGTGCATCTAGTAAAATGAGTTTCTTGCTGTGGTTCGCCGAAGCTTTTTGCGAAGGCGACTTTGTTGTTAGTTTAGGCATATTATTCTCGTATATCTATCTCTCGGGTGTTTTCGTCTATAAAAGTGAAAAAAATTTTTTGGACTACGTCAGGAATAATATCATCAACTTTTTCTGGCCATTCTATAAGAATGAGATTTCCGGGTTCTGAAGTTATTTCGTGCCAGCCAAGTGTTTCGAGTTCATCAGCACGCTCTAATCTGTATGCATCAATGTGAATAAGATGTGAAAAGGCTTTATTTTCTAATTTATATATTTTTTCTATTACAAACGTAGGACTCGTCACAGTTTCGGTAACTCCTAATGCTTCTGCAACAAACTGTGTGAACGTTGTCTTCCCTGCTCCAAGATCACCATAGAGACACACAATAGTAGCCGCAGACACATTTTGGGTGAGTGCTTTAATAAAATCAGTGGCTAGTTGCTGAGTTTGAGCGGGACTATTCGTACGAAATTTCATAGAAGTATAGTACCACAGACAAAAAAAGACGCTCGCCGGTGAGGGCGAGCGTCGGGGTGAAGAAACAAAGATCAGTAGTTGCTGGACGGGCGGCATTCGGTGCGGTTGGTGTTGGTGTGGCTGGTCTTGTAGTCGCGGACATCCACGTTGATGGGATATCCATTGCCACGACCACCTCCGTGCCAGGTCATGTCCGACCCAAAACGAACCGGGCCGTTACTGCGGACATCCCGCACGTAGTCCACCCTGGCCCCGTCCTTGTGCAGCTCCTCGTGGAACGAGGTCTCATGGTACACACGGCAGCCGGACATGAGGCTCAGCGACGCAACGATCACAACGAGAAGCGCGAAACGGGAAGTATTCATAGACAGAGCTCCCTAAAGGGTTGGTTTCGGATCACTATTGAACTGTGTATATTATACCATATCGGTATATATTGTCAATGGGTGTATGAGTGGTTTGTTTGTGGCTTCAAACCAAGGTATTATTACTGATATATGATCCAATTTGACGAAGATAAGCAGAATAAAAAAGTAGACGAATTACTCCATGACGAGCAAGAAGAACTCGCGCATACCCTCTCCCGCAAGTACGGCATCAATTATATAGATCTCACTACTGTTGCAGTAAATAGTGATGCACTTCGTGTGATTAGTGAAGCTGAAGCACGAGCGGCAAAGCTTGCAGTGTTTGATATTGTTGCCAAGAAAATAAAAGTTGCAGTACAAGCCCCTGAAAACGAAGAAACAAAAAAGACTCTTGAAATATTTAAAGAAAATGGCTACATCGTGACTTTGTATATGGTTTCACTTCAAAGTCTTGAAAAAGTTTGGGGACGCTATGCAGACCTTTCATTCTCAACTCAAACAAAAGGAGGTGCATTTGATATTTCTAGTGAAGAAATTGAGAAATTTTTGCAGAATGTTCATTCTCTAGAAGATGTGAAGAAACTTATCTTCGAAACAATTGGCCAAAAGCAGACGTATAAGATTACAAAAATATTAGAAATTATTATTGCGGGCGCTCTTGCTCTTAAAGTTTCTGATATTCATATGGAGCCTGAAGAAAAAACAGTGCGTATCCGCTATCGACTCGACGGAGTACTTATGGATATTCTCGAACTCGCGAGTGACACCTTTGGACTCCTCCTCTCTCGTATCAAGCTTATCGCAGGAATGAAACTCAATGTCACAGGATCTCAAGATGGACGATTTAGTATCGGTGTAGCAAATACAGAAATTGAAATTCGTGCATCTATTCTACCGAGTGCATACAATGAGTCTATTGTGCTTCGTGTACTTAATCCTGATTCAATTTCAGTACCATTTGAAGATCTTGGAATTTCTCCTCGATTACTCAAAATTCTCGAACGAGAAATCAATCGTCCCGAAGGAATGGTGTTGACCACAGGCCCTACTGGATCAGGAAAGACCACAACGCTGTATGCGTTTATTAAAAAAGTATTTAGTCCTGAGATTAAGATTATTACAATCGAAAATCCTATCGAATATCACGTACCAGGTATTGTGCAAACTCAGACCGATGCAGACAAAGGCTACACATTCCTCGAAGGACTTCGCTCTGCTTTGCGACAAGACCCTGATGTAATCATGGTGGGAGAAATTCGAGATCAAGAAACAGCAGAAATTGCTATTAATGCCGCCCTAACTGGTCACTTGGTGTTCTCTACACTTCACACAAATAATGCAGCTGGAACATTCCCCCGCCTCATCGATCTTGGGGTAAACGCAAAAATTATTCCATCAGCAGTAAGTGTATCTATGGCACAACGACTCGTGCGCAAGCTCTGCCTACATTGCAAAAAAGAAATTCAGCTAGAAGGTAGAACAAAAGATGTTATTGAAAAAACATTTAAGAGTATAAAAAATCCTGATGAGTACATCGATCATGTTCCAACATCAATTTTTGAACCTGTTGGCTGTGTTACGTGTAATATGACAGGTTATATGGGACGACTGGGAATTTATGAAGCAATTTTGCGCACCGCAGAAATAGAAAAAGCGATAAAAGATAATCCAAGTGAACGTGATATATGGAAAGCAGCAGAAAATCAAAATATTTTGAACATGAAACAAGATGGAGTGATAAAAATATTAAAAGGAATCACCTCTTTACCAGAGCTTGAGCGTGTTGTAGATGTAGAAAATGACTAGAAAACAAATCGAGCAATCTTCAAGATTGCTCGATTGTTTAAAAGGAGTACTATATTGATGTGTGGAATATAAAAATCCACTTCATAAATCTCTAGGCAATACTTTTAACCTGACGTTAGAAGTTAAACATCCCTCTAAGGAGAATCCCAGCGATCACGCCGAGGCGAGAAAACCAGAGTTTCCTCGAAAAAATGCTATGATGCCATAAATGGCCCTTTGCCTAGAGACTTATATAGTGGATTTTTAAAAAAACAGCCTCTTTGATGAGGTTGTTAGTAGTTTATCACGAAAGGCATTTAGTGTCAACCCCGACTCCCCTCTTGCATGGCTCTAATTATGATAGAATGTCTGTATGACTCAACCTCCTAATGAGCAAGAAAATAACTTCGAACCTCAAGTTCCGCCTCAAGAAGAGAGCACTTTTCTTGATACTACCCTTCGACCTTCTCGTTGGGATGAATACATTGGCCAAAAAAATATAAAAGATAATTTAAAAATACTTCTCAAAGCTGCAGAAGAACGCAATCATCCTCCTGAGCACATTCTTTTTTATGGTCCACCAGGTTTGGGAAAGACAACACTCGCTCATCTTATTGCAAAAGAGATGAAGACTCAGATGAAAGTAACATCTGGCCCAGCAATAGAAAAAGTAGGCGATCTTGCTTCTGTCCTTACAAATCTCTCTCCCGGCGATATTCTTTTTATAGATGAAATCCACCGACTCAATAAAGCAATTGAGGAAGTATTGTATCCTGCAATGGAATCAGGATCACTCGATATTATTATCGGCAAAGGACCTTCAGCACGTACAATCCAGCTCGATCTACCACCATTTACCTTGATAGCAGCTACTACTCGAATAGCACTCCTCTCTTCCCCACTTCGATCACGCTTTTCGGGTGGAGTCTTTCGTCTCGAATTTTATACACAAGAAGAAATTGAAGAAATTGTTCATCGCTCTGCGCACATTCTTGGAATTAGTATTGGAAAAGATGGAGCACAAGAAATTGCACGACGAAGCCGCTTCACTCCCCGCACTGCCAATTATTTCTTAAAGCGCTGCCGAGATTTTGCTCAAGTAAATAAAACAGATCTTAATAAACAGACCGTCGACAAAGCACTCGCGCTATTAGGTATCGATGCAATGGGTCTAACTCATTCTGATAGAACGATTCTCGAAACTATAGTTAAAAAATTTAATGGCGGGCCGGTAGGACTTAATACTATTGCTGCGTCCCTCTCAGAAGAACAAGCAACCATCGAAGAATATAATGAGCCCTACCTAATTCAGGTTGGAATGCTCGAGAGAACTTCACGAGGACGAGTAGTCACTGATGCTGGCTACAAACATTTGGGAGTAAAGAATCCAAATTTAGATCAGGACAAACTTTTGTAAGCACGTCCCTCTCCTGGTAAGGAGAGGGTGGCCGACTTCTTAGGAGGACGGGTGAGGCGGTGATTCATAGAGAATTCTGAATGACCTCTATTACCTTCTCAAACTCATTTTTAATATCTATATTCTTAAACCTAAGTACCATGTATCCTTGTTCTTCAAAGAACAAAGTTCTTTGATTGTCATATATTTTTGATTCAGCCTCATCATGAACTCCCCCATCAATTTCGATAATAAGCTTCGCTGCTGCACAATAAAAATCAACAATGTAATATCCAATACTGTGCTGCCGCCTGAACTTAACACCTAAATTTCTATTTCGTAACACTTCCCAAAGCTTTTTTTCATAAAAAGTACCATTTCTTCTTAGTTCTTGTCTTCTTCTTTTTAATTCTCGAATATTGTGAATCTTTTTCATATCTTTACTGTACAGAAATAGTAATAAAGAGATCATAAAAATATTATAAAGCCGCCTCACCCGTCCTACGGACACCCTCTCCTTACCAGGAGAGGGACGGTATATTTGATTTTCGAAAAGCATACGAGTATAGTTTGTGCATGGCTGGACATAATAAATGGTCAAAAATTAAACGACAAAAAGGTGCTTCTGACGCACAGCGCAGTAAGCTTTTTAGTAAAATGGTCCGCTTTATTGGTGTAGAAGCAAAGAAAGCAAAGGGCAATCTCACATCCCCTGGACTCAAATCTGCTATCGACGCAGCGCGCGCTGCCAACATGCCCAATGACACTATCGAACGTGCTATCAAAAAGGCAACAACCGACAACTCAGCTGATATGGAATCTATTACCTATGAAGCTTATGGACCTGGAGGCTCTGCCCTTATCATTGAAGCTTTGACGGATAACAGAAATAAAGCTGCTCAAGAAATAAAATTTATTTTAAGTAAAAATGGAGCATCCCTTGCAGCAATGGGTGCTGCTTCATGGGCATTCACCAAAGAAAATAATGAATGGGTTGCTCAAACCACCACTCCTCTATCTGAAGAAGATAGTACTAAGCTCGAAGCACTTATAAATGAGCTCGAGGACAACGACGAAGTACAAAACGTATACACTAACGCTGAATAAGCATGAGGATACTTGCTATAGATCCAGGGTACGAACGACTCGGTATCGCTGTACTTGAGAAAAAAGGGGGTTCAAAAAAAGAAGAACTTCTTTTTTCTACCTGTTTCTTTACCTCAAAAGATCTCCCCCATCCTACCCGCCTCGCACTTGTAGGAAAAGAAATTGAACGAGTCATCAAAGAATATACACCTACTCAATTGGCGATAGAAACATTGTTTTTTAGTAAAAATACAAAAACAGCTCTACAGGTAGCCGAAACACGTGGAGTCATTCTTTACCAAGCGGCAGCATCTGGACTAAAAATACATGAGTATTCCCCTGCCTCTATAAAAATTGCAGTAACTGGATATGGCAAAAGTGATAAGGAGCATGTTATAGCAATGGTAAGCAAACTCATCACACTTTCTAAGAAGATTAAATATGATGATGAATATGATGCAATAGCTACTGGAATCACCTTTTTTGCTACGTATCGTCCGTTATCCCCAGAAAAAAGGTAACGTTCTTGCATTTTTTTCTAGATTTGATAAAACGTAAACATTAAAAATAATTAGCTTTGGTTTAACGTTATATGGCAGGACAATATTTTGATGATATAGATTTAAAAGAAGAAACTGATATTGATTTTTTTAGTAAAAAAAGTCCAGATGATGAAGATGACACTGAGGAAGAAATCGATGAAGAAGAAGATGATGAAATAGATGAAGAAGCAGACCAATTTAGTGATGATGACGAGGAAGAGGATGAATTCGCTGGTATGCACGAAGTAGACGAAGAAGAAATGGTATAACTCTCAACAAAACATCCGCCCTAGGGCGGATGTTTTCTATTCAACTATTATTTTAATAAATCTTCTCTTCCCTATCTTATACACCCCTGACTGAGTGACGGTTGTCTCTGGTCCGGATATTTTTTCTCCTGTCTCTACGATAGTAATCGCACCCTCTTTCTCAAGACGTCTGAACTCTGATTTTGATTCTATAATTCCCTCTTGGAGCAAGATTGCGGCAAGCATCGTGTTACGTGGCACAGTTACTTCCTTTGTGTCTTCTGGGATTCCACCCTTTTTAAATGTGTTAACAAAATCTTCTTCTGCTTTCTGTGCTTTGTCGTGTCCGTGATAGATCGTGACAATTTCTCGAGCGAGTCGCATCTTTGCATCTTTAGGATTTGAGCCAGATTCCAATTCTGTTTTAATTTTTTCTATATCAAATAGAGAGAGGTCCGTGCAAAGCGTAAAGTATTTAATAATAAGATCATCACGCACTGACATTACTTTGCCGTACATATCACTAGGTTCATCAGTAATGTTGATAACATTTCCCCAACTTGTGGACATCTTTCTTCCATCAGTACCCTCGAGCATCTCGGTGGTAATAATGTCTTGTTCTACCTGACCATAGTGCTTTTGAATAATTCTTCCTGCTTTAAGGTTGAATAATTGATCAAACCCTCCGATTTCTATATCAGCTTTTACCATTACTGAGTCATAGCCTTGCATAAGTGGATACAAAAACTCTCGGAGCGATACTTCTTCCCCTTTATCAAAACGATCTTTGAAATTGCGGCGGTTGGACATTTGCTGTACTGAGAACGCTTCTGCCAATTCTGAAATCTCTCGCAATGTTAATTTTGAAAGCCACGTACTATTGTAGACAAATTCTGCTTTATCGACATCAATAATTTTTCCAATAATATTTTTGTATTCTTTAAGATTTTCTTGGACCTGCGCTTCGGTAAGCATTGGACGCTTATTCAATTTGTCAGATGCATCCCCCACTTGCGCAGTGAAGTCTCCAACAATCATTACCACCTTATGGCCCAAATCTTGAAATGCTCGCAACTTGCGAAGTGTAATAGCGCGCCCAATATGAATAGTCTTACCAGTAGGATCAATACCCAACTTAACTCTAAGTGGAACTCCTGCAGCGAGGCGTTTTTCTAAAGACTCTTTTACAAAGACATCTTCTACTCCTCGTGTAAGAAGCTCATGAATATCTTGTCGTATACTAGGTGTCATTTCATAAAATTATCATATTTTGCTCGTATTGTCCTGCTTTTTATTGATAATCTCGTCTTATGATGATACGATTGAAGACACAAACGTTACTCTATGAGCATCAAATTTTGGAAGCAGTTTATTCTTATATTAACCGTATCGTTTTTAATTATTACGGGATGCGTTGCCCTCTGGGTGACAACGCTGCGTATTCCTGATTTAAGCTCATTTCAAGATAAAGCTCTCGAACAATCCACAAAGATATATGACAGAACAGGACAAATTGTCCTCTACAATGTGAACCAAAATGTACGCCGCCAAGTAGTACCTTTTGATCAAATTTCTCAAAATGTAAAAAATGCGACAATCGCTATTGAAGATGAGAATTTTTATACTCATAAAGGTATTGAGATTACATCAATTATCCGAGCGATTGTCGCTGACTTAAAGACACTCGAATTTAGCCAAGGTGGATCTACTATCACTCAGCAAGTAATCAAGAATTCCCTACTAACAACTGACAAGAAAATTTCTCGAAAAATAAAGGAATGGGTACTTGCACTCAAACTTGAACGACAAATGAGTAAAGACGGTATTCTTAATCTTTACCTCAATAGCACATCGTATGGAGGAAGTTATTATGGTGTTGAAGAAGCAAGTCTTCATTTCTTAGGAAAGTCTTCTAAAGACTTAACTATTGCTGAGGCTGCATATATTGCAGCTCTCCCTCAAGCACCAAGCCTCTATTCTCCGTATGGAAATCATAAAAACCTCTTAGACGACCGCAAAAATCGCGTTCTCCTTAAGATGAAAGAGCTTAATTATATTACTGAAGCTCAATACAATGCTGCGCGGGCGGAAGTGGTAACATTCAAACCTCTTGATGACCATAGTATAAAAGCTCCTCACTTTGTAATGTATGTAAAGGAATATCTTGTCCAAAAGTATGGAGAAGATGTAGTTAACAATGGAGAACTCAAGGTTATTACATCCCTTGATTATGATCTTCAAAAACAAGCAGAAGAAATTACACTCAAGTATGCTCTTGAAAACAAGAAGAATTTTAATGCAGAAAATGCGGGAGTTGTTGCTATCGAACCATCTACTGGACAAATCCTTACAATGGTAGGTTCTCGTGATTATTTTGATACAAAAATTGATGGTAATTTCAACGTAACTCTTGCTCACCGACAGCCAGGATCAGCATTCAAGCCTTTTGCCTATGCTACTGCATTTAATAAAGGGTACACTCCTGATACCGTACTCTTCGATGTGCCTACACAATTCTCCACAACCTGTGATGCACAAGGTAAGCCACTCAATCCAACAGCAGCGACAACAACCTGCTACAGTCCACAAAACTACGACTTAAAATTCCGTGGACCAATGAGTCTTCGCAATGCACTTGATCAATCTATCAACATTCCAGCTATCAAAGTCCTCTATCTAGCAGGAATCAAAGATACACTCCAGACAGCAAAAGATATGGGTATTACAAGCCTTGGTGATAGCAATCAGTATGGTCTTACACTTGTGCTTGGTGGAGGTGAAGTATCACCTCTTGAAATGACCAGTGCATATTCTGTTTTTGCAAACAATGGAATGCGCAATCCATATACTCCAATATTAAAAGTGACAGATAAAAATGGCAAAGTGCTCGAGGAATTCACCCCAAATCCAACACAAGCAATCCCAGAACAAACAGCACTTCTTATCAACGATGTACTTCATGATAATAATGCTCGACTCCCTCTTAATGGCGCTGGCGCTCCTACCGATTTTCCTGATAAAGAAATAGCCTTGAAGACCGGTACAACAAATGATTACAAGGATGTGTGGATTGTTGGTTATACTCCCAAAATTGCAGTTGGTGCATGGGCTGGAAATAACAACAATAGTCCAATGGTAAAAAAGACATCAGGAACTATCATCGCTCCTCTTTGGCGAGCATTTATGAATAAAGTATTAGAAAAGTATCCCGCAGAAACCTTTAAGCGTCCTGATCCTATCGATCCTAATTTAAAACCAATTCTTCGTGGTGTATGGCAAGGAGATCAAGGAAGTGGAGTTCACTCTATTCTCTACTGGGTTGATAAAGATAATCCAAAGGGCCCTCCTCCAGCAAATCCTCAGCAAGATCCACAATTTACACTCTGGGAAACACCTATCCAAGCATGGGTAGTAAATAATGGTGGAAATGTTCCTTCTCCAATAGAAAATGTATCAACACCTCCACAAACAACAATCATCTCCAATGATCCCAATCCTCATGTAACTATTACTAATCCTATTCCAAACGGAGTATATTCACTTAATATTCCCATCATTGTTTCTATTCAGCACACAAATAAATTTCCTATCACAAAAGCCGAGTTGTATATAAATGGAAAACTTATATCTGTATCAGTAAAAGATCCATATAGTTTTACCTTTATCCCCCGAGAAATCCCCAGAATACGAGAATCAAATACTCTTAAAGTTGTTGTCTACGATAGTAATAATTCAAAAACAGAAAGCTCGGTAATATTTAGAGCTATCTAATAGCGTGAGGCGCTTTCTTACCCAAAAGATCTTGTAACTCTTTTAAAATAAGATCTTTTTTCATAAAAATCTCATTCTTAATAAGTGGGTGTGTTTTGAGGTATATACTTCCCTCTTTTACATCTATATCTTTCTCAGATAATTCTATTGATGTAATTTTTAATATTGCATTAAGAACAGGTTTTTTGAGAGCACCTGGTGTGGCTAATATAAGTTTAAACTTTTCTAAATATGAACCAAGGTTATTCACGTTTTATTTGTTTATAGGCATCACGAGATACATAAATGACTTATCATTCACTCCCCTCATAACCAATGGACGGGTGAGGCCATTAAACTCCAATGAGACGCTGTCAGACTCAATCGACTGTAAACAATCTATGATGTATTTGTAATTAAAGTTGATATCAATATCTTCTCCTTCATATACAGCCTCGAGAGCATTGGTATTTTCACCAACATCTGCATTTTTTGTCGCTAACTCAAAACTTTTTTCACTTGGGTGAGCTTTTATTGTGAGTTTATTAAACTTATCTGAGAAAATAGTAGCGATTTTGAACGCATTAGCTAAATCTTGCTTCAAAACAACAATATTGGTTTTGTAATCTTTTGGAATGATTTGTTTGTAATCCGGAAATACTCCATCCACTATTCGAGATGTAAGATAAATACCATTGTAGGTAAATGAAATTTGGTTTTTTGTTAGAACAACATCAATATCCCCTTCTGCTGCATCTAAGATTCTTAGAATATCAGGAACATTTTTTACTGGAATAAGAAGAGAAGTGATATCTTTTGCTCCTTTAGACTTTACTCGCTTCTCTGCAAGACGGAATGAGTCTGTAGCAACAAAGAGTAGTCCTTCATCATCTGAGTAAATATAAATACTTGAAAGCTCTGGCTTCATACTTGATGTCGCCGAGCTATACCACACAGCTTTAATCCCCTTCACAAACTCTTTCGCATTGAGTTTAAATGATTTTTCATGTTCAAGAATTGGAATAGTTGGAAAATCTTCAAAGTTAATAGATTTAATAACTGTTGTATTGGTGTCAGTAATAATTTTTAAATTATTATCCACAACTTCGAGCGTAATATTTTTTGAGCCAACTATATGAGACACGAAATTATTTACGATAGCTCCTGGAACGGCAATTCTGCCCTCCTGTTCAACTTTAACAGGTATAACGATCTCTATACCCAAATCAAGATTAGTCGCTCGAATTATGAGATCGTGGCCCTTCGCTTCAAATAAAATACAACTCAATACTGGTAGAGTAAGATTTTTGCCAGTAATTTTTTCTGCCTTACTTATTGCTTCTGCCAACCGTTCTTTCAGACATTCTATCTTCATATTCTTAATATATTATATATAAATACTATTACTACTATTATCACTGTGGATATGTGTATAACTTTATTATGTGGCTGTAAATATAACTTCTGTGACTAATATTTTTTAAGTATCTTGGGTATAAGTTTTTTTAAGTGTGGGTAGTTTTGTGAATAGTAATTTTTATCCCCATTTTGTTCTTTCTTTTCCCACATGTTATATCCTCAGTATCCACATGTTTATCCCCAAACTTATCAACAGATTATTCACTATAAGAACATCGACCTGATCTGCTTTATCTCCTGTGCAAGAAGATGATTGGTTTTCATTTCACTTTTAATCTTCTCACATGAGTGAATAACGGTAGTATGGTCTCGCCCACCCAGCTTCTGCCCTATTGAAGGATATGACACATCGAATTCTTCTCGAAGAATATACATAATGAGTTGACGTGGCTTTACGATTTCCTTTCGGCGGGTTTTTTCGTATATACTTGCCTCGTCTATATTATAGAAATCAGCGATTGTTTTAATAACATCCTTTACTGAAACTGCCTTTTTAGGTTTTGAGTTGTTTTTTATAAGGTTCTTTATCTCCCCTACATTGAGTTCCTTACCTTTTATCTGAGATTGCATGATGACAGAGTTCAATACTCCTTCGAGTTCTCGAATATTTCCATCTATCGTTGAAGCAATATACTCAACGACATCAGGAGAAATGTCGAAATTTTGCATTTTTGCTTTAGCTCGCAATATTGCTGCACGTGATTCTTGATCAGGATGTGGAATATCTATGATCATTCCTGCTCCGAAGCGTGATTTGAGGCGCTCTTCTAGATGCGGAATGTAATTTGGGTGTTTATCAGATGAAAACACAATCTGCTTATTATCATCATAGAGATTGTTAAATAGATGGAAGAGTTCTTCTTGAGTTTTCTCTTTACTTGATAGGAACTGAATATCATCCATGATTAATACATCGTACTTTCGGTACTTCTCCTTAAATGTATTCATTTTGTTATTTTGGACTGAGTTTATGTAGTCGAGTGCAAAGCGTTCTGATGTAAGGTAGAAGATCTTACGTGATGTTGTTGTTTTGAGATTGTTTCCGAGAGCTTGAATAAGGTGTGTCTTTCCTCTTCCTGTGTCTCCATAGATGAAAAGAGGGTTGTACGTAATGCCTGGTTTCTTAATAACAGCTTGAGACGCAGCATATGCAAGCTCGTTAAAAGGGCCAACTACAAAGGAATCAAAGGTGTAGCGAGGATTTAAGTTATCTTCTTTGTTGATATAGAAGTCATTAAGTGGAAGTTCGCTTGTTGGGTTGATGGGAAGTTGTTTGGTGTGTTCCTGAGGAGGTTTCTTACCTTCATCTTTAGAGACGATGTATTCAAGGCCACGGATGTCAGCCATATTTCGCAAACACTTGATGATGAACTTGTGGAATTTATTTGATAGCCAGTCTTTAACAAAAACATTTGGAACACTGAGATGTACTATCCCCTCATCTATCTTAGTGATGTAGGTGTTTTTAAACCACATGTTGAAATTTGCTTTCGAAACATTAAGCTCAATTTCAACAAGCGCATTCTCCCAAAGTTTTTTTGTATCAATCATAAGTGGTTGGGGAAACATTTTTAGTATGTTTATTATATATGCTATTTTTTTTTGTAAAACTTGTGGAGGTGGTAGAAGTATGTTAATAACATGTGTACAACTGTGGATAAATAAAAAAACACAGACAATTATTTACTTTTTAAGCTTTTTAGCATATACTCATCACATGTCTAGAACATACAATCCTAAAAAAGGAAAGCGAGTAAAAACTCATGGTTTCTTAGCTCGACAATCTACCCCTGGTGGAAAGAACACTATAAAGCGCCGACGCGCAAAGGGACGCAAGAAGCTTACTGTCTAAACCCGGGTTTATGTTACCGCGGATACGAAGAGTACCCAAAAAACTATTTCAACAGGTAGTAGAACATGGTAAAAGTTACCATTCTACCTATATTTCTCTGCGTATTATTAAAAATCCGGTGGAAGAACCGAGCAGATTTGCCTTTTCTATTCCCAAGAAGCTTGATAAACGGGCCACTCGACGCAATTACCTTCGACGAAAAGGGCTCTCACTTCTTACTCCACATCTTTCTACCTTCCCCACTGGTTTTGTGGGTGTATTCTTTGCAAAGCCTGGGCTTAATACTATTTCTACCATTGAATACGGCCAAGAAATAGCTTTTCTTATAGAAAAAGTTTCTCAACTATAAAGGAATGTAGTATAGTAATTACCATTATGACACACGGATTTTTTGCCACATTATTTTATATACCTATCTATAACGTTCTTATTTTTGTTATTAATTCTATTCCCGGCCATAGTGCAGGAATCGCTGTTATTGCTGTGACGGTTATTATTCGTCTTGTGCTCTACCCCCTTTCTCGAAAATCTATCAAAACACAGCTTCAGATGCGTCAGATTGAGCCGGAAGTTCAAAAAATTAAGGAAAAGGTAAAAGATCGCCAAGAACAAGCTCGTCAGCTCATGCAGCTTTATAAAGATAAAGATGTAAATCCATTTGCAGGATTATTCCTTATCCTCATTCAGTTCCCTATTCTTATTGGACTCTATCGAGTTTTTATTAGTGGTTTGCCAAAGATCGATGCAACACTCCTCTATTCATTCGTTCATATGCCAGCATCTGTAGGAATGACCTTTCTTGGCATCAATTTAATGCAGAAGAGTATTATTGTCGCTATTCTTACGGTTATCACTCAATTTATTCAGCTCAATCTTGCGCTTCCTTCTGTTAAAAAAGGAGACGATGCTTCATTTAAAGGTGATCTTGCGTATAGTATGAATATGCAGATGAAGTACATCTTCCCACTCATTATCTTCCCTATTGCTTATATTTCTGCCGTTATTGGTCTTTACCTTCTTACAAGTAATATCTTTATGATCTTCCAAGAACTCTACGTACGGAAGACACTTAAGAAGCACTATAAATAATTATCGAGTAGTTGTAGCTGTTGAAGTACTAAGTTTGTAGCTCCACAACGTTGAATCTTTTTTGTTGGTAAAAAGGAGATAATTTTCACTATCACTAAGTATTGGGTTTATTACATCTATACTCTGCTTGTATGCACCAGTAAGGCTTACAATAAGTTGTCCTAGTCCTGTTACGGCGTTTATTTTATAAATGTCATCAGTAAATGAGACTCTTCCCTGGTACCAGTTGTTAGGATATGTTCCTTCGGGAATAGATGTTGGAATTCCGCAGTAAATAATATTCTTTTCTTTTGTAGACCATACACACTTTTCGCTCAAGGTGTTCACAAAAGCTCCCTGAGAAGATCCGGTTTTTATAGTATAGAAATAAAGTCGTGCTGTATCATTTGAATATGCAACTGTAGAGAGTGAGGGGTTTGCTAGTGTTGTAAGACCAGGAACTCCACCTAGTACTTTTTTAACTGTACCGCTCGTAGAAAGGAAATACATACTTCCTGGTACACCTGATGCAGCCTTAGATGTAAGTGCAATTGTATTATCTGACGGCCATGAGGCAAGCCACTCTCCTACAGGAGAACTCCATATTTGAGAAGAAGCTCCCTTTGCAGAAATAAGTATCCCTCGCGCTCCCCCACTAGTAGTGGTTATATAAAACATCTGTGTCTTTTGAGGAGAAATAGCAAGATTATCAATATTTGTTGACATCAATGTGCCTTTCAATTCGTTTTTAATAGTTGTGTCTGGAGATGAGCTACTTGTTTTTACTAATTGTGCGTTTAATGTATTAATTACCTCATTATCTGACACATATCGTAATACGGTGGTGCTTCCATTATTCATCCAGTATGATTCTTGAATTTTTGGAATTGTAGTATTTGAAATTTTTGTCATTACACCAGTCACTAGATCTACATCAAAAATATGACTTGAAGCAAGATCTGCATAGCGTGCTTTAGTTGATGTTTTTGTTTCAAGAACGATACCGTTGCCTGCTGGTTCGGTAGAGAGATGCATAAGTGCATCTACGGGGATTCTTAGTGTTGTATCTCCACGTACTCCCCCATTATTTTGCCCTGTACCACCATTATTTGTAGCATTACCAGAACTACCAAATGGTAAATCGGTATTTGCTTGGTCTAGTGGTGTCTTTGTTGTTGTCTTTTTAAAAAATAAAATATACACAGATACACCGACTGCTAGTACAAAGAATATGAGACTGATAATAAGTATTTTTTTGAGCATATATTTAGAGTTTGATATTGAGTAAGTCGGGTATTCTTGTTAAATCTGGATTAATTGTAGTTAAGAGTAGATATGAAATAGCGATAAGGAGCATTCCCCACAATGTACGCTGAATAATTGTCTTCCCCTCCAGTTTATTAGAGTATGCATCAGTAGACATATAAAGAAGCCCGCCATAAATAATAACAACAACAGCAAGTATTGATGTGATACCGATAGCAATAAAGAACATTGCTCGGATATATCCTGGCAAATCTGTAGGAACAGGATTGCCCGTATTGTCTTTTATTGGTGCCAAAGGAACGTATGTTGTGTTATCTAATGCTGTTTGTGCCTGAGCAGTTCCAATAAGAATAGTATTAAACAAGACTAAGCTGAGCAGTGCTACCATTCCCCATTTTTTTGAGATAGATGTCATCATTGTGCCTTAAAATTCATTGTTACCCCGCTTCCTGCATACTGAAGCAATCCTGTTGGAGATTTTATAGAAACACTTACGTTTGATGCCCCACTTGTTCCTTGAGGAGGACGAAGAGTAATCATGTTTGTGCTATTTACTTGAGATACAGGACTGCCGTTAATTGACCAGCTGTAATTGAGAAGTGTACCATCGTGAGCTGTTGGTGTACTAAAGTAGTATGGTGCAGCTTTTACTCTAATTTCAGCGTTCTTCAAATCATATGATGATCCCAATGCTTGATTGTAGCGTGTACCATAAAGTGGATTGTCTTCGTACATAAGGACTACAGGAGCTTGAGGGTTAATACTTACACGTCCAATACCTGAGAAACTTACAGCAGAATCTGCTGATGTTACTTTTACAGAAATGTTAAGTGGTCGTAGGATAATAGATCCTTGAAGGCGAATACTGTCTTTGCCATATCCAGAAGCTGAACCAATAACACCGCTATCAGTTTCCCAGGTGTACACAAGCGTTTTGGGATCTGCCATTACTCCATTGACTACATAATTTGGGAGAGCTGCTACGGTGATTTCTCCTTGGTATGGGAAAAGTCCCTTCCCTTTATAAAATGGTGGTGTATATGTATGTGCATCCCACACTAGATCTACTTCAGCGGGAGAAATAGTGATAGTTTTAATGATTGGAAGTCCAGAAGATGTAATAATTGCTGCCGCAACTTCCTTTGTTGTTCCATTTGCTCCCGCTTGTACTACTACTGAGGTAAGTCCCTTCCCCGAGTTGATCTTAGTACCATTTATAGACCATATAATTGTCGTGGTATTTAGATCAATAGAAAAACTTTTAATACTAACTGTTGTATTTTGATTTGGTTTAGGAAATTCAGGATTTATTTGAATAGTAACTGGATCATTACCCGGCAATACTTGTGCCTGGGTACTTGGAGCAACAACAAATAAGGATAGAGCTATGAAAATTCCTATGACAAACGTGGTTTTGATGTTCATGGGAAGAATAATTGTTCTATACATTATACTATACCTTCTATCTATAGCACTGTGTATTACGTATTACCCTACTCTGCGTTTTTTCGGGGCACGGTAGCTATTCTTCCTGATGTACCCTGCACAGTGTTTCTGTTGGGTTTTATGCTTCGCTCGGTGATACCTGGTTGTTTATTATAAATAGCCTGAGTTTTATTTAATGCCTTTTCTCCCATCGGGATTTGTTCTTTTGCTATCTGTTCTCCATTAATAATAAGAATATTCAACAACACACCCAATGTAATTTCGGGTAGTATACTGAGAATAGGAATAAACCCAATAATAAACGACACCACTACGCTACCCATAAGTTTATTATTTTTTGTAAAAGGAAAACCTAATTCTCTAAACCAGAAAAAGAAAATAAGCCATGCGAGTACATCAACCACAATGTTTACTATTGGAATGAGGCTTATAAGATCAAGCACAGCTGCAGTACAGATCATTGCTAATGCTGTTACGGTAGATATTTTTTTTACTGAGTTACTCATAGTTATGACGTCATGTCTTCCTTTGCCTTCTTAATTGCAAGAATTTGAGATGGGTCAGAGGTAATAATTTGATCCTCAGTATATGAAGCAATGATCTTAATGGCGACGTGCTTTACACCTGCAAAGAAAATTCCCTCCCCCACTGCAGATTCAAGCAACAAATATTTTTCTTCGTCAGTAAGACTGAAGGTTTGTTGAAGTTTGTCTATTGATGATGGAGATTGCTTAAGGAGAAGCTGGATAGATGAGTTTGTAATAATAGGAAGTCCGTATGGAGACTTAAGGAAATCATCCACGTCTTGAGTAATTGTCGCAAGACCGAGGTAATACTTTCGTCCTCGCTTAGCAAGACCAAGCAAGAATGATGCGGTATCTTCTGATTTCATCATCCACCATGCTTCATCAATTACGAGCAATCGCTTCTTAATATTCTTTCGAATAGTGTTCCAGATATAGTGAGTCACTATATACATAGCAATAGGCTTAAGTTCATCTTCCATGTCTCGTACTGAGAAGACTATGAACTTTTTGTTCATATCTACGTTTGTTGGCTGATTGATGAAGCCTGACCAAGTACCCTTTGTGTATTTAGAAAGTCGCTGAACGAGTGATCCCCCTCCTTCCATACCACTCAATACCATTTCAAAGTCAGAGAGAAGTGGTGGTTCGTTTTTTGAGAAATCACTTTCTGACGTAATGTCTTTGAGTGCATATGTTTCGGTGATAGCACGGTCGATAATAGCATCTTCTTCTGGAGTGAGGCCTCCCATCATAATGCGGAAAAGGCCTACAAGATTAATAATATTGGATCGCAATACACTTGCTGGAGATTCATCTGGTCCTATAGGAGGAAGATCGAAGGGATTGATGTGGTGTTCTGAGTTAAGAGATATGTTGAAGTAGCGCCCCCCTGTTGCCTCAGCGAGGTATTCGTATTCTCGTTCTGGGTCAATAACAATAACTTCAGTATCAAACATGAGGGTTCGGAGAATTTCGAGCTTTGTTGTATATGATTTTCCAGAACCTGACTTGGCGAAGGTAATGGAATTGTAGTTTTCGAGAGAAAATCGATCAAAGAGGACCAAGCTTGAGTTGTGACGATTGATTCCATAGAGTATTCCCCTATCTGACGTAAGGTCAAATGATACGAATGGGAATAAACTTGAAAGTGGAGATGAATTGAGCTTTGACGTCACAGCTAATTCATCATTCAAGAGCGGAGTCATTGTTCTAAATCCTTGTTCTTGTTGGAAAAGTGCAGGCTTTACGTAAATAAGCTTAGATTCAAGCATTGATTTTATTTCCGACTCTACTTTATCCAATTCTGCTTCTGAATCTCCATAAATAGAAATATAAAGCCCAACATCGAAGAGCTTTTCTTGTGCTTGTTGAAGCTGATCTCGAAGATTTTCGAGGTCTTGGTAGGCGGTGTCGAGCATTGGGTCTCGGACGAGGCCCTTCTCTTCTCGAATAGATATCTGACTTTGTACTTCAGCTACTTTTTTCTGAAATTGTCTCAATACTGCTGCTGTTTCGATGGGATTGATATAAATAGAAACGTCGAAAATCTTATCAAGATTGATAATAGGAGAAAACCAACTTTCCATAAGAAAGCGTGGGTATGAAATAACGAAGAATGTTCGTACTATTTTTTCTCCCAAGTTAAGAGACTTTGGAGATACCTTAAGTGCAGATGGTGCAATAATATCCTTTAATTCAAGGGCAGCAGCTTCATACATCTGATTTGGAAGGAATTGAAGTGGTTCTTCTTTCTTTTTTAAAAAATCAAAAATACCCATATTAGCTTAATTTAATTGGTTTTTCGGTCTCACCAGGATTGAAAAGCTTGTAAAATAGTTCGACTACTTCTTCGGTACCAAGCTGTGCGACACGGATACCGCAGCGTGTTAATCCTTGCTCTACTACAGAAATACGCTCTTCAAGCTGTGCTCTACTCTCTTCAAAGAGTTCATCATCCTTTTTTCGTGCCGCATCCCCTTCCTTCTTTTTAAATGGATTAAGTGAAAGTGAAGAAGCTCCTGTCTTAAGAAGTGCGGGAGAATATGGAATCACAATAAAGAAACTTTTTGTCATGATATTGGTAGTGTCTGTAAAGTTCTTGATGAATCCAATATATTCTTGTGTTTGGATTTTCATGAGGTCAGATGCTTGTTTCTTTTTTCGTTCTTCAAGAAGCGCAATATAAGGAGCAATATTGAGTCGGCGAGATTCGATGAATATTTGGATCGAGAAATCGAGTGAGTTTAATAAATCCTGAAATTGAGTCAAAATAGCTCCCTGCTCGTCTTCTGACTTAAGCGCAAAGTTGAGAGATGAAGCAAGAATAATAGCTCGCATTGAGCCGTCTTTAAGAATAGCCAAGCCATCTCTAATTTCTTTTATCGGTACAAAATCTTGTGTTGATTTTCCAGCAAGAGGTGCCATATTCAATTATTGTATCACTACTTACTATGAATCCCCAGTGAATATCTTTTATTCTTCTTCAGGTTTTTGTGCTGGGGCAGTCCCCTTTGTGTCGAGACTCCATGTCATATCTTTCAATTTGCTATTAGAAATATTTGGGATAATAGAATTGGGACTGTTTGTGAAATTTACAGGGATACTTTTGGTAACCGTTTCTTCTTTTTTTCTCCAGATATAAAGCTTAGGACCAAAGTAATACGTAATTGCTGATTCGACGACAAAGATGAAGGGTTTGTTATTTACTTTATAGAATGCTAACGCTACTGCAAATGCAGCAACAGGAATTATCAGCAAGATTGCTAAATAGAAAGAGATTGGAGATACTGAGAGATAAATAATCAATGACAACCCTGCCCCACCGATAAGGTAGATAAACTGACGAAATGTTAATGGGCCGAAGATTTTGTCTTCAACTTCAATAAATTGAGGAACTTGGTACTTCATATAACCTTATTTTCTCATGAGGCTTACTTTTATTCAATCACTTCTCGATACGGATCTTTATTAAGGAGTTCATTACGAGGAGAACCACTTGGCAATTCTGCATTGTGAGGAGCTTGTGGAAGGTTTTCAGGGATCTTCACGTCTTGTTTTGGCATACTTGTTGTTGCGCTCAGTCGAGTATTCATAATAGAAGGCGCTGCTGGGGTCACAGGTCGAGTGTAAGCTGTGGTTACTTGCTTTAAGGGAGTAATATTCTTTACTGCTTGAGCAACATCCTGTGCGGTAAATTGTGGTTTTGGCGCAGTAGTCATTTGGCTAGGAGTTGAGATAGGCTTTTGTACTTGAGAAAGAAGAATAGATGGCGCACTCTTTTGTGTTTGTGGCGCGCTCGGTGTGCTATATGTCATCTGAATCTTTTGAGCGTTCATTGCTTGGATAGATGTGGGAGTGGGTTCAGTCTTCTTTGCCTCCCCTTCGAGAAGTGTATGTGCTGGCGCTAGAATGACATTACCTACATCAAGTACTACACTATTTGCATCTTCAGGGCTTACTTTATAGAGAGAGGTAAGATTTTGTGTAAATTCTGTAATTGAGCTTACGCCAACAAGGAGAGCAAATATATTTTGTGAGAATGCATCAAATATAGAATCATCAATTCCATACTTCCCTGCTATAGCGTCTACAGACTCTGCTACTTCATCTGACATGATGAAGTCTTGCAATGTGCCAGGAAGCTTTTGAAATGCATCATTTAGTTGTGTTTGAGTGTAATTCATAGTGTTTTAACCAACAAAATTATTTGACGGTGGTGTCTGAGGTGCTGGTTGTGGGTTATTTGCTGCTGTTTGTGTAGGTGCGGGTTGAGGAGCCGCCGCAGGTGCTGCATTTGCTGTTTGGTTAGTTTGTTGTGCTGTTGGGTTATTGAGATTGATCAATTTATCACGAGTCTCCTTACTTATTTTTTGATTTTTAGTAATAGCTAAGATATCTTGTTTATCAAAATATTTATTAATTTTAGGGTTCAAAAGAAGATCAGATGGTAAGTCCTTAAGAAGATTTTGCTCAATTTTTTGAACGTCCTCAGCTTTAATTTCCTCACCTTTTACAAGTTTGTCTCTAAGTTTATCTTCTGCTGCAGCAAGTTTTTCTTCCTGATTAAGTTTCTTTGATCGTGTCTTATCAAGGAAGTCTTGAGCAGCTTGCTTATGACCTTCTACTGTACTTCTAAATCGAACATTAAATCTTCCAGGAGTTGCTAACTGAGCAGCATACTTTTTCTGTTCCTCTTCTATCTCTCGTGCTTTTGCTCTCTCATATGATTTAAGCTTGGTTTCTGCTTCCTTAATTGCATCTGTACGTTTTTTGAGTTCTACAGGATCAGTTACTCCATTTGCTACAACTTCTGTATAATCAGATTTTGCTTTCTTTATAGCTTCTTTACTATTTGTAATATTCTGTAGAGTTTCATCTGAAGCCTTGCCTACACTTAGAATATCATTTTCTCCTTGCTTCTTACGTGTTTCTAATACAGCTTTATATCCCCCTACCCCAGTATTAGTATTCAAGCCAAATTTTTCTCCTGTCTTTGTGTTTCGAGCGTCAAAGCTTGCTTTAGCAAGTTTTTCGGCAGTGGCAAGTTTTGCTTCAGCTGTTTTTCGAGTTATTGCATTTGCTGAAAGCGCATCTTTTCTCCATTGTTCTTCATTACTCTTTAGAGTTGTAAGAGCTCGTTTACCTACTGTATTACGCAATGCTGCTGCTGTAGCGCCGGCTGTTGCACCTCCTGCTGCACGTTTAGAGTATGAAGTAATTCTGTCTGTTCCCCACTTTCCTACTGTACCCACTATTGCTGCACCTTGAGTTGCATAGCTTTTTGCAACATTTGTTGCCACATGAATGAAGACGATAACAAGAATAAAGTTGATCACAATACCCGTGTTGCTACCCACAGAGTCTACATTGAGTGCGTCGGAGAACCCGCCACTTGCCCCCGTCATTTTCTTAAGATTATCTAAGAGTATAAAGAGTACCCAGAAGAGTGCCATAAAGAGAGGAGCAAAAATAAGCTGGCCCATGAGGGTATCCCACCATTTTTTTGCTGTTGCCTGAGTTGCAGGGAGCGTCCACGCCACAAAGGCTATAGGAGATAGAACAAGAAGGACAATAAGGACGACAAATCGTAGGACAAACAACCAGGCAATAGTAAGAAACGTAAATGCTGTAATAAGCATGAAGACAGATCCTCCTATAGCAATAAGAAATATCTTGTCATAGCCTGTTTGTGCGGATGCTTTTGATGGATCAAGCCCCATTCCTCCGTAGATAGTTGCAAGGCCAACTGAGTTCATGATTTTTCCTCCAAATCCTTTACACTGAACGCCTGCAAATTTCTCACATGCATATTGGGTGTTTTGGTCTACTGCGAGCGCTCTATAAAAACCTAGGGTTACAATGTTTGAGGCATCGATTGCTGCTTTTGTAAAAAAGAGACTGAAGTTAATAAGAAGACCAATAATAATTATTTTTATAAGAGTGTTTTTTGTTGCCCCAGTCAATCTTCCTAGGATAATAAGCACGGTGATATACAGCAGGGCAAAAATAAATATCATATTTGCTAGATCTCGAAAAACTGTCCAGGCTGTAGTGATTGAAGGTGCTCCTTTTATAAACTCAGCCATGTTAAGGACAGTATATGTAAGGATTTGGTTTAGAATAAGAGCACAGAGGCCAAGTATGTATCCACAGAGTGTCAGGATAATATAAGCAACTCCTGCAACAACCTGCTTTACACATATCCACCAATTGATAAATGGAATTCCATAACTAGTACCAAAACATACGTTTTCTTGAGATGATTTTGCATTGCTGACATCTTGTTGTGTTGCTGCGTTTCCATTATTTACCTGATTGTTGTGTGCTTGAGCAGCAACTAAATCTGTGTTTGCACCAGCATAATCTCCTTGCTGAGCCTTATTTATTGCACTATCACTAAGAGTTTGCACCTGAGTTGCTTGTCCTTGTGCTAGGGTTACTTGCCTATTTGCCGAATCAAGGGCTCGTTGAGCATTATCACAATTAGTGTTTGTTGTACACGCAGTTCCACTGAGGTTTGGGTATGCATCACGAGCTTGTTGTGCATTATTTGCAACTATTTTTGCATTTTGTAGATTTGTATTTGCAGTTGCAACTTGTTGGGCAGCAGCAGCTTTTATTTGATCAACTTTTACTGTATCAACTTGAGGTGTGGGTGTTGAGGGTTGTGTTGTTTGAGCTTCTGCTTGATTTAATAAAAGTGTAGAGAAGTTGAAAGGCGCAGCAAAAGTGCTGATGAGAAGAAGTGCTGTAAATAATGATGTAAGTATTTTTTTCATCGTTTATTTTACAATTACCGTTCGAATCGCCGTAGTTGCTGGTAATCCCCCACTGTCCTTCACGTCATAATTGATGACATACGTACCCGGAACTGTTGTATTTACTGTACCTGTTACTACTACTTGCGCAGTGAGTGTTGCTTCGTCATCAGTCTCATCCTTTGCCACATATCCTGGTTCTGTGAATGTTGAGTTCAGTGGAATTGTCATCTGGGTTTGTCCTTTCAAACCTATAATTGGAGGGTTGTTAGCAAAGACTTCCATTTCGGGAATAGTAAGATATTCAACTTTATTATATGTAGATTGAATTCGAACATAGCGTCCTTTTATATTTGGGGGAAGATTAAGGGTATATGGATTTTGATAGTTTTGTATGAGAACATCACTTGTCCAAATAGGCAGTGCACTTCCTCCTGAACGATTTCCCTGACTGTCACTTGGTGCAGTGTCGAACACTTGAACAACAAATGTAAGTTTCGTACCAAGCCCATATGACCATGGGTCATGTCGCTGATAAACAACAATTTTACTGAGGTCAAATAGTTTGTTCAAATCTACTTCAATCCATTGAGCTGGATTACTAGGAGGTCCGAAATATTCATTCATTGGTCCTGTATATCCTACATATGCTTGCCAATCTGCTTGATCACCATTTACAAGTTTTGAAGGATAATAACCATTACTACCGCTATCTTTACGGATACTTGATGCATATACTGATTTATTTAGTGCAACATTCACCTGAGGTTGGACATATGTTGATCCACTAGGAGTACTAATTGCTATATCTTCTGGTTTATATGATTGAACTTGGTTAACATTATCCTGATAAGTATTGTATGAAGAAGAACAAGCAGCTTGAGCATCATTGGTAATCTGACCTATATTAGTATTAGATGATGAAGTTTGTTTACATGCTGATTGAAGGACTTGTTGTACAGTAGGTGGTGTGTGTGTACCTCCCCCTCCTCCTGAAGAGCGATTTGCACCAAGCAATCCCCCAGCACCACTAATAACTGTCTGGAAGAGTTGGTTGGCAAGAGCATTAAAGATTTTATCAAGATCATCTGCAAGGCCAAGCTGCTCAGCGGGTACATCGAGCTGATTTTGGAGTGTGCCACCAATCACCTTTCCTGGTGTTTGTATCTGGCAATCATCTCCAGGAGAGCGTCCTCCAAAGCTTGCATTGTTACCTGCTACTCCAAATGATCCTGATCCTCCATATTGGTTATAGCTTGTTCCATCTGCTGATGTACATTCTGACCATGAAAGGAATCCCCCACCCCAACTAAGTTTTGCAGCTTCAATTCCTTGTCGGCCACCAATTCGAGCACCCATTTTTGACGATGCTTTAAGGTAACTTCCGTATGGATTGTTATTATCACTCACACTAATTTTAAACCAGTCATCCCAGGTTTGTTGTTCGAAGTTGGTGATGGCACCATCAATGTTGTTGAGAACTTGTGTGAGTGTACAACGTGGAGTCCCAGGACCTTCTGAACCGTATGAATAATCGAGCGCAAGTTGAAGTTGAATTTGTAGTTTAAATGGACTACAGAGAAATGCGAGATCAGAGCCCAAGATGAATTCTCCAGCAATTTGGTCTGCTATATCGAGGGCAAATTGGCCGGGATTGCTAATAAATGCGGGTTTACCTTCAAATCCAGAGTTGATCCAAGTAACGATTTGCTGAGTCATTTGTTGAAGGATAAATTTTCCAATTGCGAGAGCTAGACCGTGCTCGATACAGTCCTTCATGAGTGTTGATTGACTTGCTCCTGCTTGGGCTCCAGAGGTAAAGATCTGTCCAGCAGCAGATACTGGTACTGAGAGTGCTGCTGCGGCAGCAGATGCAGTAGTGTTCAATCCTACCGCTGCAAAAAATTGTGGAAGACAACTTGAGAAGCCGGCTTCTGCCTTTTTGGGTGGCATAGTAAGAAGACTAAAAGGCACTACAAGTATAATTGCGAGGAAGAGGCTTATTATTTTTTTATACATTGATACGTGCATACTCTCCATGTATTATCCAACTAAATGGGCAAACGAATACCCTGGCTCCCCTTGCCCAAAGACTATCCCCTGTAATTTAAAGTATAAATTTACTGCCTGGAAAATAACTCCAGTATCCGTTGCTACATCTTGATATCGCTTTACTGCAGCAAGTGTAATAACAGGATCCTTGAGGAGCTTAGCAAGACCTTGATCTACCTCTATTACCTGGCTGAAATTATTGAGGATATTTATGTGAAGTGATACCGCACTACTTGGAACAGGTACGGAGAGAAATCCCTTAAGCATATTTTGGTATGATGTGATGATTGCATTTAGTTGGGCAATATCCTTTGGATCTTGGCTATCAACTGCGCGTTCAATAATAATCAATTCATTTTCAGGATTTTTGGGAGCGTTAGTCAAAATGACTTGGCCCATTGCATTGCCATATGCGCGAAGTGCATCAGCAGAATTTGAAGAATCGATTCTAAAATCTTTTTGGGTGTATGTTTTTGCAGATGAAACACCAAATGTAGTTCGTCCGATGATATTTGCTGCTATTTCTTCTTGAATTTCAGGTGTAATGTTTCCACCAGTCTTGCGAAGACTCATATAGTCACTAAATACTTCTCGAGCGAGTGCTTGAGTTGCTGTTTCATCTTTTGATGAAGTAGTTGTTGTGGCTGCAGTTGCAACAGTTGATCCCCCATTATTCTTATCTTTAGGACCTTTTACAAGAGGGTTTCGCTCAGCTTTTATTTCTGCACCATCTGATGTGCCGTCTCCATCTGTGTCAGCCTTACGAGGATCTGTACCAATGAGCACCTCTTCCCAGTCAGGAAGACCATCATTGTCTGAATCTTTTGTATTTACCTCAGTTTGAATATTATTTTCAGGAATTACTGAAAGAATTTGTTGTCGTGAACTTATTGTTGTAGATTTTGGAGAATAAAGAGCCGCAAAAACAATACCGCCTACTGCAGCCACACATGCAATAATGATTGGTATAATTTTTTTTGAAGGTAAGGCCAAGGTATTGCAATACTATTTCCATATATTATAGCAGCTCATGGGGAAATGTTGTTAATTTCCTGGGGATAAATCGTGATATACTGTGGACATGTATCGAAAAATTTATTTTTTCTACGGTGTGATTCTATTTTTCTTACTTTTTACGGGTTTTGCATCTATTGAGTCAGTGCATGCACAGGTTTCTTCAAATAATTTTCTATTTACTAGAAGTTTGAAGCTTGGAGACAATAACAATGATGTAATAATGCTTCAAAAAGTGTTAAACAGTAGCCCAGATACCCAGATTGCCTTCTCAGGAGTGGGGTCACCAGGCCAAGAAACTACTTATTTCGGCCTATTAACCCAACGAGCGGTCATAAAATTCCAAAATAAGTATGCTTCAGAAGTTCTTTTCCCCGGAGGGTTTGTGTCAGGAACTGGCTTTGTAGGGCCATTAACTATCAAAAAACTCAATAATGTATCAGGTATTTTTATTGTATCACAACAAAATAACCAAAATATACTTAATCCTAGACCTATTTTTGATATTTATAGTACAGATAAGAAAATCCAAGATGCTCAAATTTCGATAGTTCAACAAAACAAAAATACCCAAAATAAGCCCGATGTAAGCGCTATTTTTAATGATCTCTATAGAGTAGCCATCTATACACTCTCTAAATATAGTGGCGTAAGTGGTAGTACTTTCACGATAAACGGGGCTGGATTTGATACAAATGGCTCAAACACAGTGTATTTTGGTGGAACATACTCTATAAATGCGACAGTAGTAAATGAAAATGTACTTTTAGTAAAGATTCCACAAATTCCTGCAGGAAGATACGATCTAGCCGTAAAAAGTAGCTTTGGAATAAGTAATACTAAGTTTTTTGTTGTGACTACTCCCTCCTCGCCTCAGGTAAGTGTGGCTTCAATTAGCCCTAGTACCGTACGTTTTGGGGATACTATCACGGTAACTGGCGTAGGATTTACCACTAAAAACAATGAAATTCAAACTAATTTAGGAATTTTTAAGAATATCGGCTCTCCTGATAGCAAAACTATGACATTTACGTTTTCCCCAGAAGTTCTTAGAGATGCAATTGCAAGCGGAAGGAGTTATAATCAAACGATGAAAGTTACCCTCTATGTAGTAAATGATAATGGTATAACCGTTACCCCTCAATCTTTTAATGTTTCTTTTTAATTACATGCTCTTCCTTAATATCATTAAAAAATCATTTGTAGTAACGCTTATTACCCTATTTATCTTTTTCTTTAGTGTGGCTCCTGTATGGGCACAAGGTGTAAATCCATTCAATTTTGGTGGAATAGTAGCTTTTTCCTATCTTTGTACATGTTCACTCAATTGGGTTGTTACGATTGTTGGTCCTAAGCCTGCTATATTGAGTTATTATTACACACCTCAATTTGCGAATTTTCAGCTTCCGCGTATGGGAGTATGGACATTAGGAACATACACACCTGGTGCTGTATGTCTTGATTGGTATCCCGGATTTCCACCTTTTTGTGCTCCTTCATGGATGGTTCCCTTTGGAACGATCTTACCTCTCGTAGGAACGAGTTTATAAAACTCTCGTTAATTCCTTCCACTTCTCAAGGGGCACATCTTCTGCTCGTGCTTTAGGCGAGATATTTAATTTCTCAAATAGTTCCAATAAGTTTTGATTGGGAAATAATTCTTTGATATTCCCCATCAGCATTTTGCGTTTGTGGGCAAATCCTTCTTTAATAAGTGTGAAGAATTTTTCTTCTGAAATATCAGTGAAGAAATCTTTTGAAATATTTTCTATTAATAAAATAGCGGAATCAACATTTGGTTCTGGAGAGAAATATTTTGCTTTAACTGTTTTTATATATTTAGGTTTTCCATATGCTTTCACACTTAATGAAAGAATACTTTCTTTTTCATCACGTGCCACTATTCTTTCGGCTACTTCTTTTTGAACTAAAAGCACCATGCGAGAAGGTTGATGCATTTCAGTCAGAAACTTTCTTAAAAGTACTCCCGTAATATAGTACGGAATATTCGCTGCTAATTTGTAAGTATAAGAATACTGACTGAGTAATGAATCCAAATCTATTTCAAGAATATCTCCAGAAATTAATTCTAACTTTTTTTGTTCTATCTCTACTTTGAATTTTTCTTGAAGAATAGGTATAAGTTCTTCATCTTTTTCCACGGCAATTACCTTCCCTGCTTGAGCGAGCAAGACTTCGGTAAGTGCTCCTTTACCTGGTCCAATTTCTAGAACTACATCTGAGCCAGTAAGCTTCGCTGCGTCTTGAATAAGTCTGAGGGCTTCTTTTGATTTTAGAAAATTCTGACCGAGAGATTTTTTTGCGTACATGTTAGTCGAAATAAATAGTCTTTAAGCTTGTGCGTCGACTATTCTTTTTTGTTTCAGCTTCAACAAGTTCATCATCCATTTCCACCATAAATTCTGAAGGAAGATTCATTTGCTTTGAACCAAAGATAGTTCGCATACCTGCATATGTCAAGAATAACTTTTTGCGAGCACGAGTGAGTGCAACATAAAAGAGTCGGCGTTCTTCCTCGGTGTCTGTATTCTTATTGTTGTCTCCCATTCGCTGATGAGGGAAAAGATTTTCTTCAAGCCCAGTAATAAATACGTAATCAAATTCAAGACCCTTGGCTGCATGTACGGTCATAAGCTTTACTGCATCTTGGTTCTTAATGAGAGAATCTTGATCGGTAGCAAGTGCGGCATCAGCTAACAAGCTCTCAATACCTTCTTGTGGAGTGAGACCATCATATTTTGTGGCAAGAGTTACGAGTTCCTTACTGTTTTCTATTCGCTCCAAATCTTCTTCAGTTCCCAACTTTTTGAATGACTCTTCGATACCAGTTGCTTTAATAATAAACTTTATTGTCTCACTTGGTTTGCTCTTCTCACTTATTTCTTTTATTGAATTCAATATAGTATAAAAATCATCTATCTTTTTCTTTGTTCCAGCAGGAAGTGTGTCTTTCTGATCAGAAAGAACTTTTAAGAGTGTAACTTTCCCAATACCTCGTGCAGGTACGTTAATAACACGTTTAATATCAGATAGTGATTCAGGATTGAGTGCTGCACGAAGATACGAAAGAATATCTTTTACTTCTTTTCGTTCAAAAAATCGTACACCAAGTACTTGATGTGGAAGACTGTGCGTGAGCAATGCTTCTTCAAGAACACGAGACTGGAAGTTGGCTCGGTACAAAATAGCGATTTCTCGAGGTGACACTCCTTTTTTAATTAATTCCTCTGTTTTTTCGGCAATAAAGTCTGCTTCTTCTGCTTCATCGTATCCCGTGAAGACACCGATCTTTTCTCCCTCTCCGTTTTTTGTGAACAGTTTTTTCTCACGTCTCATCTTATTCTTCTCGATGATTCGGTTGGCTGCGGTAAGAATTGTTTGGGTTGAGCGATAATTTTCTTCAAGTAAAATCACTTTTGCTTCTGGATAATCTTTTTCAAAGTTAAGAATATTTTGAATATCAGCACCTCGCCATGAATAGATCATCTGATCGATATCCCCCACTACACAAATATTGCGTTCTTTTTTTGCCAACAATTTTGCAATACTATATTGCACTTTGTTTGTATCTTGATATTCATCGATGTGAATGTATTTCCAAATATTTTGATAATGAGTGAGAACTTCTTCGTTGTCACGCAAAAGAATAACTGTCTTTAATAGTAAATCATCAAAATCAAGGGCTTTTTCTTTCTTAAGTGCCATTTCATATTTCTGCCAAATGTCTGCCACAATTCTCTGGAAATATTGATTCCCTACTTTTGCTGCATATGAGCCTGCTGTTTCGAGATTTCCTTTTTCTCGAGAAATAGTATTGAGTATTTTCCCTGGTTCAAATTGCTTTGGATCAAGACCTGCTTCCTCAACTGCTTCTTTTACAGCTCGCTTAGAATCATTACGATCAAAAATAGCAAAGTGTCGAGGAAGACCAAGTACATGGGCATTCTCCTTAATAATGTGTACTCCAAGAGAGTGGAAAGTACTTAAGAATGGTCGCTCATTGAAAGAGATAGGAAGATTGAGTTCTTTATCATCTTCCATAAGCTTTTCTACACGCTCACGCATTTCTTTCGCCGCTTTATTCGTAAATGTAATTGCAAGAATATTTTTTGGCTCAACTCCGTCCTTGATAAGTGAGAGGATTCGGTGAGTTACGGTTTTTGTCTTCCCAGCTCCTGCTCCAGCAAGAATAAGAAGCGGTCCATTCTTATGAATGACCGCTTCTTGCTGCTGCTGATTTAACCCTTCGAGATATTTCACTCAAACACTATATCACCACTTATTTAAAAGACAAAAATGTGGATTTTTTTACGGCAAAAAGAGTAAAAAATTGAATAACTCTCACCAAAAATCTAGAAAATGTAGATGATTCTTGTGGTGTAAGGATTGCTCGGCCGACTTCGGTTTTTGTAATATCAATTTTTTCTTCTGCCACAACCTGACTTTTTTCAATTTCTATCACAGGAGCTCGAAGTGTTGCTTCGTAGTCGTTAAAAAATGTATTATCCTGGCGAATTTCTTCTTGGAGTTCTTTTGGAAGTGGAACTACAGGAGTTTTTTCTAGAAGGAGCTCTAATTGAAGTTTGCGGATATCGAGTTTGCGAATTTCATTTTCTAGAGCTGCTCGCTTGGTCTTTGTTCTCTTTTTTTGTTCAAGTTCCTTAATGAGTGCTTTTGTTTCATGAATTTTGTGCTGAAGGTCTGCCAATTCACGTTCAAACTCTGTCCAATGTTCAAGTACGTCCTCTTTTTTTACTTTTAATTCTTTAAATTTGGTGACCATGTGATGCGAGATATTCTTATTCTCTATCATACTCTATTTTTTATTTTTTGTGGAAGTCATTTTTTATCCCCAAGGGTGTGGATAGCAGTCGATTGACATAAGATTCTCATAGTTTATAGTTACTGAGTCATCTAATTTTCGATGACTCAGTGCAAATTCCGACCGCTTTTTTATGGCTTAATGAAGCCATTTTATACCGACACACTGTTTTATCCCTTAAAATTAGGCTTATTTTACGCATTCCCCAGGATCCTAAGCAGTCTGTTCAAAAATCTTCGACTGTTTGGGTGATAAAAGTGATATTTATAGGGCTTTTTACGGTCCAGATGAGTATACCGCATACCGTAGAAGCTAGTATTATATCTATAATTAGCCATATATTCTCCCCTACGACTGTAGCGGCTGAGGAGAGTAATGGTGATACTTCCCAAAAAATGGCTCTATTAGAGGCTCCTGTTAACCCTACCGCTACTGGAAGTATCCCTTCTCCTAAGGTAAGTGTAGTGGATAATGCCCTTATGCCAGAAGGAGTAGTGCCGCCTACTGCTGCTATTTCTCATACTCATGAAGATGATAGTGAAAGTAATGCTATTACTACCTATACCGTAAAAGCAGGAGATAATATCTCTACAATAGCCGAAAATAACGGTATTTCTATAAACACTATACTCTGGGCGAATAATTTAAAGAGAGACGTTACTCTTAAGGTAGGTCAAAAGCTCGTTATCCTACCTATTTCAGGTATTAGTCATAAAATAGTATCAGGAGATACCCTTCAGGCTATTGCTATCAAATATCATGGTGATGCAGCAGAAATTGCGGCATACAACGATATCGTAGACAGTAAACTTCAAATTGGGGATATTATTGTTATCCCTGATGGTGAACCTCTCGCAAAACCATCAACAGGTATTAGTGTTACTACTCCTGTTTCAAATATATCTAATTCTGGATATTACATCCGCCCTATCAAAGGTGGTACAAAGACGCAGGGTATTCATGGAAGTAATGCTGTCGACTTAGCAGATGCCTGTGGAACGCCTATTTATGCAGCAGCAGCTGGAAATGTGATGATTAGTAAGAGTAGTGGATTGTGGGATGGTGGCTACGGTAACTATGTAGTAATTAGTCACCCTAATGGTTCTCAGACCCTATACGCTCACATGACCAAGGCGATCGTAAGTGAAGGTGACTCTGTAACTCAAGGCCAAATGATAGGTACTATTGGTGCAACAGGTAAAGTAGCTGGTGCTACAGGATGCCACGTTCACTTTGAGATTAGAAACGGTGGTAGAAATCCTTTCTAGCCAATTCTTTTCGGTCTATATTGCAGGGCTTCGAGGATCGCCGTGCTATCAATAATGTCTTTTCCGCTCAAATCAGCAATGGTTTGAGCTAATTTCATAATACGGTGATGGGCTCTTCCAGATAAATTGAGCTTTTCAGATGATGTATTGAGTATTTGTTTTGCTTCGGTCTCCATATTGATATAGCGAGATATCTCTTTTGCATTCATTTCGCTATTAAGAGTAATCTTACGGTGATTATCTTTGAATCGTTCTAATTGTCTAGATCGAGCTTTTTCGATGCGCTCACGTATTTGCGCAGTATTTTCTCCTGAAGATACTTTCTCAGTAAGTGCCGAGTGCTTTACTGCTGACACTTCTGTCCATAAATCGATTCTATCTATAACTGGCCCTGATATTTTGCGCTGATACTGGGCAATACGCAGGCTTGTGCAGGTGCAATCCTTTTGAGTACTACCATAGTAGCCACACGGGCATGGATTCATGGCTACGACGAGGATAACATGTGCCGGAAACGTCGATGTTCCTCGTGCTCGAGAAATAGTTACTACCCTATCTTCGAGTGGCTGGCGAAGTGAATCGATGACCAACCGATTGAATTCGGGAAATTCATCCATGAATAATACTCCCCGATGGGCCAGGGTAATTTCGCCGGGCTTTGGAAATGTTCCTCCACCTACTATAGAAATGTAGGATGATGTGTGATGGGGAGATCGAAATGGTGGATCAGTTACCAAATCATCTTTTAATATTCCTGCTACTGAGTGGATGGAGGTAACTTCAAGCACTTCTTCAAATGAAAGATGTGGAAGAAGATGGCAAAATGCTTTTGCGAGCATAGTCTTTCCTGTCCCTGGTGGGCCGTACATAGCAATGTTGTGTCCGCCGGCCGCTGCTATCTCCAATCCCCGCTTTGCTCCCTCCTGCCCATAGATATCACTAAAGTCGACATCTATTTGTTTTGAAACATAATTAATTTCTGTTATTTCTTGAGGAGTAATTTTTAATCGTTCTTTTGGCTCCTGACCTTCTTTAACACGCTCTTTCTTTTCATTAATGTGATCAATAATTTCTGTCAGTGTATGCGCGCCATATATAGTAATTCCTGAAATAAGTGCAGCTTCACGAGCGTTTTCTATTGGCAAAAACAGTTCGGTAAAGCCTGCCTTTACAGCTTCACGTGCGAGAGGTAGGACTCCCGTAATTGGTCTCAATTCTCCATCAAGTGAAAGTTCTCCCAAGAATAATTTTTTCTCTGGGTCGAAACGAATTTCATCTGAAGCAGCTAAGTATGACAGTGCGATCGGAACATCAAAGTGTGGACCTTCTTTCTTAATATCAGCAGGAGCAAGAGAAATAATTACTTTTTGATTCTTACTCTTCGGAGAGACATATCCCGAATTTTTGATTGCAGCAGAGACTCTGTCTCGGGATTCTTCTACAGCTTTGTCAGGTAGCCCAACAATTGTAAACGAATGTAGACCTCGTGAGAGGTCTACTTCAATAGAAATAATGGTTGCTCTAACAAGATTTGCTTGTGCACTATATACTTTTGAAAAGCTCATGTCTAAAGTATAGAACAGGAGACATGAAGAGAACTTCAAGAAAAAATCAATTATTTCTTCATATGCTCTTTGCAGGTAGGAGCTGCAGGATTGGCTTCAAGCCGGTCTTGTTCGATTTGTTTATTGCACACTTCACACAATCCATAGGTATTGGTATCTATTTTTGTGAGTGCAGCATCAATTTCTCGGAGGCGAGTTTCGAGCTGAGTCACAAGTGCAGTATTTTCTTCGTAAGATTCAATACGGTCTGCTGTTTCATTTTCATCGGGAAGGTCGGTTTCCATATCTCCAGGCACTGCTACCCAATTTTCTGGATCCTTTGCATCTTTGATAATGCCAACTCCCTTTAATTCACTAATAACTAACGCTCGTTCTTCTTCAAGTTTCTTTTTGAAAGGTGTATTCATGCCTCACATGATAGCAAGTCCCCTTGGTAATGCAACTATCGGCTGTATTGAGATGTAATAAGTCGAGTAAATACTTCTTTGAGTGTGGCTTCGTTGGTCGTTATAACAATAGTTTGTTTGTCGGGAAGTGAGTACATGAGTATTGGCTGCTGACTAGCATTTTTGAGTACACGTACATCTTTGTTTTGGACGACAAGGTCAGAAAATGTTGATGAAGCTTCTGGTGCAAAGCTCCACAAATCTTTACTGATTGTTTTTTCCCATGCTACCATCCCAGCAAATGCATTTTCGTATGACGATGTTTTTAAAATAATAAATGGTTGAGGATTTGTCTGAAGCTGAAGTCCCATAACATATTCAGGCGTAAGTGATCGAATAAGTGCTGAGGGCATGTTTGTATAAAGTCGTGTAGCAATATCTTGTCCTCCGAGTGCCATTTTTGTTCCTGAAGTAGTGCTTGCAACAAAGAAGTTGAATCGTATCAATCCGTTTGATCCTCCTTTTTGTTCGGCTTTTTGATCAGAAATAATTTGTTGAATGGACTTTTGATTGTCTACCGTAACATCCAGAAATTGTTCTGTTGCCAGAATCGTACTCACATTTGTAAGTGGTGGAGGTGGTGTTGGTTTACGAAATTGTATGAGTAAAAATGCACCAAATCCTGCAATACCAGCAAGTACTAATATGCCACTTAAAAAGAGAATAGATATATTCTTTTTATCATCTTCAGGTTTGAGATTTACTGGCTTTGGATGAGCCTGTTGTTCTGCAACGGCTACTTTTGTTACCGAAACATTATTTTGAGTTACAACTTCTGCAATATCACTTTGGTAGGTGCGAAGATTTTTTATGATATGTTCTGAGTGTAAATCTTCTATTGAATCATGTATTGATGCATGGGGAGCTTGAGGAATAACATTTGAAGCCTCAAGTGTATTGAGTGCATTTCCATTTACATCAACTGTTGGATAGAGTGGCTTACCGGCAATACCATTTGGATTTTGTTTTTGTTCATCCATAGTCCACTTTACTATACCACGATCTTGCCTACGGTTGTTTTATGAATTGTGGATCAGCTTGCTTAATAGAAAGATTGATTCGTTTCTTTTCATCAATCTCTTTTATGATCACCGGTACCTTATCCCCAACTTTTAAATATTTAGAAACATTATCGATCCTAAAAGGAGCAATTTCAGATACATGCACGAGACCTTCTGCATTGGGGCCAATTCTTACAAAAGCACCAAATTCTGCTATCTTTATAACTTCCCCTGTAAAGCGCTCACCTGGTTTGTACTCTTTTGTCATGCCAGCAATAATGTCGCCAGCTGCTGTAGCTGATCCGTTTTTTCCCGTAATAAATACAGTGCCATCATCTTCGATAGTAATATCTGCTCCCGTTTTTTCTTTAATTCCCTTCACCATCTTTCCTCCAGGTCCAATTATCATGCCAATCTGATCAGGATTGATTTTAAGAGCAATGATTTGAGGTGCATTAGGAGAAATGTTATTTCGTGGACGTGCAATTTCTTTTTCTATCACATCTAATATCTGCATACGTGCGGTATGTGCTTTCTCTAATGCTTCTTTCAAAATCTTTACCGGAATCCCACTAATTTTTACATCCATTTGAATTGCTGTGATACCGTTTCGAGTGCCTGCAACTTTAAAGTCCATGTCTCCATGATGATCTTCTGGCCCTTGAATATCAGTAAGGAGCACATATTCTGTTGGTGAATGAAGCATCAGTCCAGAAGCAATACCTGCAACAGGAGCACTGATTGGCACTCCAGCGTCCATAAGAGCAAGTGTTGATGCGCACACAGAGGCCATAGAAGTCGATCCATTTGATGCCATTGATTCTGATACTATACGGATAGTGTATGGAAATGTTTCTTTTGATGGAATAACGGGAACAAGTGCTTTTTCTGCGAGAGCGCCATGCCCTACCATTCTTCGATTTGTCCCTCCTACTCTTCCAGTTTCTCCAGTTGAGAATGGAGGAAAGTTGTAGTGATGCATAAATCGCTTTGCTGTTTGTTCTTCTATACCATCGATAAGTTGGGCATCTTGTGGGCCACCAAGTGTAAGTGCAGAAAGGACGTGCGTTTCTCCGCGATAAAATATTCCTGATCCATGAAGGATTGGAGAGATTCCTCCAGCTTGTGCATAGAGTGGTCGGACTTCATCAAGGCCTCTTCCATCTGCTCTTCGCTTGTTGTTAATAGCTTCTGCGTGAATGAGAGAATTTACTTGTTCTTCATAATACTCATCTGCAAGAGTATGTGAATGGTCTGGAAATGTTTGTTTATATAATTCGAGCCATGACTTTTTAGAATGTTCTAATGCTTCTTTGCTTGAGTGTGAAGAAAAAATAGTATCTCTAAGTGTAGGTGCTATCTTTTCTTTAAAAAGAGAAATGAGTTCTTGTGGAATTTCTGGTTTAGGAAGACTGATTTTGGGTGTACTAAACTCTTTAATAATTTTCTGTTGAAATGCTTGAAGCTTCTCTATCTCCTCTATAGCACGATCGAGTGCTTCTCCCGCACGTGCATTGCTTATTTCCCTACTTCCCACTTCAATCATATTAATATTTCCATCTTTTCCGCATGCAACTAAATCAAATTCATGATCTGGGTGTTCTCGTGTTGTATAAGTAGGATTGATGTCAAAAGAAGTGTTGTTTTTATTTTTTCCTATTCTGATAGCACTTACCGGACCATTCCATGGTATTGGCGATGTTCCAAGAGCAAGAGATGCTGCAAGTACACCAAGTACATCAGGATCATCCTGATCGATAGAGAGAACAGTAATAATAATTTGCACTTCACGGCGAATCCACTGATCAAACAATGGTCTAATAGTACGATCTACAATTCGTCCACTTAAAATGGCTTCATCTGAAGGCTTGCCTTCTCGTCGCATGAATCGTGAGCCGAGAATTTGGCCTGAAGCATAAAATTTTTCTTCGTATTCTACAGTAAGAGGAAAAAAGTCTGCATCTTTGTCAGACTTCCCCATTACCGCTGTTGCCATCACTACGGTATTCCCATAAGTAATCATTACTGATCCATGGGCCTGATTTGCTAAATCATTAAATTCTGCTGTAAGTGTTTTTCCACCGATTTCAAGAGAATATTGTTTTTTTTGCATGAGCTAAGTGTAGCAAAAAATGTTTTGATATAGCAAAAGTTATGCTTTTACTTCTGGTTCTTGATCAGGAGCTTTCTCTTGTGTTTGAGATCGAGGCTTAAATCGTCGTTCTGGGCGTGAGTTGTATCCCAAGAGATATTTGCGAGGATTTGTTGAAAGATCAATGAATTCATCTGCTGATTCTTTGAGCTTTTGTGATGTTGATTGTCCAAATGACACTACTTCTACCTGGCAGCCTTCATTTATTTTCAAATATTCTACAAGAGGCACGAAGTCTCCATCCCCTGATACAAGTATTACGGTATCAAGCTTAGGTGCCATTTTGATAGCATCTACGGCAAGACCTACATCCCAGTCAGCTTTCTTAGCACCACCAAAAAAGACTTGAAGGTCTTTTGTTCGAGCTTCAATTCCCATTTTTTCTAATGCTTCAAAAAAGTTTTTCTCATCCCCTGATTCTGTGGTGATGACATAGGCCATTGCTCGAATGAGCGCTCGGCCAGCGAGGACATCTTTTACTACTTGTCCAAAGTTAACACGTGTTTGATATAAATTTTTTGCACTATGATATAAATTTTGTGTATCTATGAAAATACCAACTCGTTGTTCTTTATGTTTAATTACGGTCATGTATATGTCTACTATTAATAAAAATAAAAGCGCGATCTTTATGGTATCACGCTTTTATCTCTATTACGATTTTTTCTTTAGATTGAGCTTCTTAAGAAGTGCAGTATATCGCTTTGGATTCTTCTTCTGAAGATAGTTGAGGTGACTTTGTCGCCCTGCAACCATTTGGAGTAATCCTCGGCGTGAATGCTTATCATTACTGTTTTTCTTCAAATGCGCAGTGAGCTCTTCGATTCTCTTAGTCAAAAGAGAAACCTGAACCTCAGGAGAACCTGTGTCAGTGTCGTGAATGGCTGTTAATTTAATCGTTTTCTGTTTTTTTGTCTTACTTAACATGATTGTAGATAATAGCATAAAAGCCAAAAATGTGCAAGGATGATATACTATTTGCATGGATTTAGAGCTTTTAAAGAAGGATTTCCTTGATTATACCGAGATAGAAAAAGGTAGAAGTCTTAAGACTCGAAGGAACTACGATCACTATTTAACCGTGTTTTTAAGCCATACTAAGCTCAAACACCCCCAAGATATTACCGATGATGTCCTTCGAGAATACCGCCTCTGGCTCAACCGTCAGCCTGCTCGGCTTAAGGAAGGCACACGAGCTTATGAAGGAATTCACGAAAATCTCAAAAAAAGAACTCAAAACTATTATTTAATCGCACTTCGAGCATTTCTTAAGTATTTAGTGCGACGAGATATTACGTCATTGTCGCCAGAACGTATAGAATTAGCCAAAGTTCCTGAGCGCTCTCTCGATCTCATCTCCTCCGAGGAGCTTGATCGACTCATGAAGGCTCCCGATGGTGCAGACCTTAAGAGTTTGCGTGATAAAGCAATACTAGAACTCTTTTTCTCTACCGGACTTCGTGTATCTGAGCTCTGTTCCCTTCCTCGAGAGCTTGATATCAAGAAAGATGAATTCTCTGTGCGAGGGAAAGGCGGAAAGGTTCGGGTTGTTTTTCTTTCAGAAAATGCTCGCCAAGCACTAGCTGCATATCTTAAAGAAAGAAAAGATATGGATGATGCTCTCTTTGTGCAGATTTCCAAAAATCAGAATGATAAACAATCTCTCAGACTTACTGCGCGCTCTATCGAACGCATCATCAAACATTATGCAATTAAAGCAGGAATATCAAAGAAAGTGACTCCTCACGTAGTACGACACAGCTTTGCTACAGATTTACTCCAGAATGGCGCTGATTTGCGCTCAGTCCAAGCCCTCTTAGGTCATGCCAATATTGCTACGACACAGATTTATACCCACGTTACCGATAAGCACCTCAAAGAAATTCACAAGAAGTTCCATAATAAAGGAAAATAACTTATGATAGTGGGATGAAAATCATCTCATGGAATGTGAATGGCCTGCGCGCTCTCCACAAAAAGGGCAATTTTGCATGGATTATCAACGAATCTCCAGACTTCTTCTGCTTACAAGAGGTAAAAGCAAGTCCAGATCAGCTCGTAGACGAGATTAAGGTATTACAAGGCTATACTGCATACTTTGATTATTCAAAAGTGAAGAAGGGATACAGTGGTGTCGCTATTTATACTAAGCACACACCTCTTAAGGTGGATTATGGAATGGGAATAGAGGAATTTGATCTAGAAGGTAGATTGTTAGCCCTACATTACAAAGATTTTGTTTTGTTTAATATTTATTTTCCTAATGGAGGAGGAGGTCCTGTTCGCTTAGACTATAAACTCAGATTTTATGATGCTTTCTTAGCGTATATAGAGAAAATAAGAAAGACAGGTAAGAAAATAATCTTTTGTGGTGATGTAAATACCGCGCATGAAGCAATTGACCTAGCTCGACCAAAGGAAAATGAAGAAAATACTGGCTTTTTGCCGGAAGAGCGAGCGTGGATTGATGAGGTGGTCAATCATGGATATGTAGATGTCTATCGGCACCTCTTCCCTACCAAAAAGGATGTCTATACCTATTGGGACATGAAGAGTGCAGCACGAGAGCGAAATGTCGGATGGAGAATAGATTACTTTTTTGTCTCAAATGATCTTGTAAAGGACATAAAAAACGTAACAACTCACACAGAAATTTTGGGATCTGATCACTGTCCTTTAGAGCTTGAGTTCAAAAAGTCTCTAATCTAGGCTGTGTATATTGACACGGGCTTGACAAGGACATTGTACAGATTTTGAAATGTCTTTTATATGTTGACATAAATGATGAGGGTGATATTCTTATACCAGAACAAAGGTGAAGAACACGAGAAGATATAGGATGTTGGGTGTCGTAATGCTGGAGATCGCGCATTGTCGCTCAGCATATTACCTACCTACTAACATGAATCTTATCAAGTTCACTAACCAAGAGTTCATTTTTTTACGGCAGTGTCCTTAACCAATTTCTGGGGGATGCTGCTTTTTTTTGGCTGAAAATATATATAAAATAACGAGCCTAATCGGCTCGTTATTTTAATAATCTTATTCTACAAAGTGCTTTTTCCGTATTTCTTCTATCTTTTTCTCGTCTTCTAGCTCTTTTGACTCTTTTCCCTTTTCACCCAATGCTTTAAGCTCTGCTTCTGGTAATATAATCAGCTCTTGAGCCCTTTTTTTTAAATATTCTGGGGTATTAAGCTTGGGATCTTCGAGTACTTCTTCAAGGAGTGCATGAAGTACATATCCAATCTTAGGTCCTGGTGTTACATGTGTAACATCCATAATCTTTTTGCCATCAATCTTCAACATGCCTACAGAAATTGGATCACGTAATACTTCTTCGATCATTGCATGATATTTGCGAAGTCGGTATGGACTTTCTTTGGGTCTGCCGGTCCCTATACGGTCCGCCACGCGAAGATTCATGAGGTCCCATACATTATCACTACCCACATTCACGATGAGCCTTCTAACGGCAGAATTGGTGATTGTTTCGGTATCAGAGAAAAACATATGCCATCGAACAAGTTTCACTATCTTATCCATCATCTTCTGGGGGAACTTGAGATTAGTAAGAATGTTTCGTGTGAAACGTGCTCCTACTACCTCATGGCCATAGAAGGTCCACTTTACTTTACCAGGAGTCTTGCGACGGGTGTCTGGCTTACCAATATCGTGAAATAGAGCCGCAAGACGGATATCAAGAGGCCATTTCTTGTCTGCGGTAAGCTGCACAGAGCGAAGGAGGTGTTCCCATACGTCGTATTGGTGCACCCCACCCTGATCAATGCCTATTCCAAGCTCTAGCTGTGGAACAACATACTTGAGAGTATCGCACTCGTGCATAAGCTCTAGTCCCCTTTTAGGATAATCTGACATAATGATTCGGCTAAACTCATCTCGGATTCTTTCCTTTGAGACTGCTTCAAGCAAATAAGCGTTATTTTTAAGGGCTTTTTGTGTTTCTCCTTCAATAGCAAAGTTGAGCTCACATGAGAGTCTAATAGCTCGTAGAATTCTTAAAGCATCCTCTGTAAATCTGTCATGAGCGTTCCCTACTGTACGTATAATCTTAGCCTCCAAATCTTCTTGTCCTTTATAAAGGTCAATAAGTTGGCCTTTAAATGGATCAAGGCCAATTGCGTTAATCGTAAAGTCACGTCTCTTAAGGTCATCATCGAGGTTCTTGCTAAAGGTTACACTGTCTGGACGTCTTTTATCTGAATACCCTGTTTCTAGGCGATATGGAGTGACTTCAATTACTTTAAGACTTTCATCAATCCCCTCTGTCTCATTGACTATCCCTACTGTACCAAAGGAGTTTTCATAGAATGTCTCTTTGAAAAGCTTGATGATTTCTTCAGGGACAGCATTGGTTGTTATGTCCCAGTCCTTAGGCTTTCTGTCCAATACAAGATCTCGTACACATCCCCCTATTAAATAAGCTTCAAAACCAGCATCTTTCAGTGTCTTTGCTGTTGTTAGTACTTCTTCAGGTATTTTGTTTATCAGTGTTTTAGCTGAGTTCATGAGACAATTCTATGATATTTTTTGATTTTTCCCTAATTTAAGGTTATTATACACAACATTGTTTTTGTTAGTTGTAATTTGCGCCCGTAGCTCAACGGATAGAGTACCGGTCTTCGGAACCGTGGATGTGGGTTCGATTCCTGCCGGGCGCACAGTATTCTTTGGAAAAAGAATATAAATAATATATTCGTTTACGAAGTTTTGGCGGGCGTGTCCCGCCGAAGTTCGCAGAGCGAACGTAGGCGGGTATGGTTTAGTGGTAGAATACGTCCTTGCCAAGGATGAGACGGGAGTTCGATTCTCCCTACCCGCACAAGCTCAACAAAAAGACGGCCTACAATAGGCCGTCTTTTTGTATATGTCTTTGTCCCCACCTCTTTATTAACACTTTCTATATAATTAGCCACAATCCTGTGGAAAACTGTGGATAACTCTGGGGATATGTGTATAAAAGACACATGGTAATGTCTTTTGACTTCCCTACCATCAAGTCGTCAATTTGATAAAAGAGCTATATTATTAGCCGTGTTTTATAAGACAGAGTGAGTAATTCAAATACGTTTCACGTGAAACCATATATTGTGTTATTTATGAAACATTTAAGTTAATTTGATGAAAAATTTATGCCTGTACTAGTACTCTAGAGCTATTAGTAATAGGTAATAATAAGTTTCATGTCAAACAAAACCAAGCAAAACAAGGGGGATAGGCGCACAAAAAAGCGTAAAATAGGTGATCTAGGGGAGAATATAGCAGTAACGTTTCTTATGAAACAGGGTTTTGACGTAGTAGATAGGAATTACTTAAAGAAATATGGGGAATTGGATATTGTGGCTATAAAGGGGGAAATCTATCATTTCATAGAGGTAAAGAGTGTTTCATGTGAAAGCTTTCCAGATGTTAATCATGAAACAGATAGCTATAGGCCAGAGGATAATGTCCATGGGTATAAGCTTAAAAGACTGTCAAAGACAATTCAGGCCTATATCCTTGAGAAACAGGTCTATGAAAGGGAATGGCAGTTTGATATTGCTGTTGTATATCTCAATACAATAACGCGTACAGCCAGGGTGAAACTCTTAGAAGACATTATTTTATAAGCTTTTTTTGATATTTCACACTCCTGTGCTAGTATTCATGGAATCGGAGTGTGGTGTAACGGCTAACATTCCTGTTTTGGGAACAGGCGACTCCGGGTTCGAATCCCGGCACTCCGACACGTAATGTCTAAAAAGTTTCAAAAGAGGGTAGAGGATTTTGTGTGTGAGAAATGTGGTTTTGCTATGAAAAGTAATGGTTTTACCAACCATTGCTCACAATGCCTATGGTCAAAACATGTAGATGTTAATCCAGGGGATAGGGAAGCAGTGTGTGGTGGCCTTATGCAGCCTGTAGATTTTGTAAAGGAGAAGCTCAATTACATGATCACTCATCAATGCACTGTCTGTGGGTATCAGAAGAGAAATAGGCTTGCTCCAGAGGACAACTTTGATAAGGCTCTTGAAATTGTAAAGAAAAAGGCAGATAAATTGCTAGGATAATAGTTTTTTGATATAGTATTTCTCATTGCGGGATTAGTTTAATGGTAGAACTACAGTTTTCCAAACTGTTGGCAGGAGTTCGATTCCCCTATCCCGCACAGAAAAACAAAAAATCAGCTCTAGGCTGATTTTTTGTTTGATCTCTTTTTACCTTCGAGAGCCTGTAGCACTGTTTCTCCGATAATGATCACTGAAGAGATAATGAGTATGATAGCGGCCATCCAGAGCCATGGTTGAGAGGGGACATTGATCATGTGCTCTATGTGTCTATGTACAAACCCTATAGCAAAGGCACTCCACCATCCCACTTGAGAAATAGTTGATGCAACGGCCATTCTAAATTGCTCTCGAGCAGGAAGGGCATCAACGTCACCTAGTTTCTCCACATTTTTCTTAATAAAATGTAGAAATACACCATTTACTGCGACCAAGCCTACAAAGAAGAGCTTTATCATCGTAAGGTTGTCGATATATCCCTTAAGCGTAATAAGGCCAATACCTGAGAGAATAAGACCGGTGAGGCCAAGCCAGATAAGCTTTGTAGAGACATTTGCTACTTGATGTACTTGAGAAAGCTTCATGTGCTTTACCATCCACATGAGGCCAAACGTGTCTATGGTAATAACACTTCCTATAGCAATGATAAAAGAAATAACATGAATAAATAAGAAACCATAAAAAAGTGGTGTATCCATACTAAAAGTATAGCAAAAAAATATTAAAATAAACAAGAATAAAAAGAAGTAACAAAAAGCCTCACTCCAAGAGTGAGGCTTTTTGTGTAAGAGGGAATAAGATTATCTTACAGAATCCTTAAGAGCCTTTGCTGCTCTAAACTTAGGTACTCGCATTGCGGGTACATCTACCATTTCCCCCGTTCGAGGATTTCGAGCCTTTCGAGCTGCTCGCTGCTTTGCTGAGAAAATACCAAGACCTGCAATAGAGATTTCGTCGCCTTTCTTAAGCCCAGCAACTATTGTCTCAATCATTGTCTCGACTGCTTGCTCGGCCTGAACTTTTGTTCCACCAAGCTTTGCATGAACTGCGTCTACGATGCCTGCTTTATTCATAAACTTATATTATTAAAGTTATTAATTCGACTTTGTAATGCTAATATAATTATATATGAAGCCATTTTTCAAGCTAGTCCTTAAAAAATTACAAAACAAAATTAGCTACCTTGCAAATTCTATGATTCTTGTCTCTCGAATGACGGTAACTTTGATTTCTCCAGGGTACTTGAGCTCACTTTCTATGCGCTGTGCAATGTCTCGAGCAACACTCTTTGCTTCAAGATCTGACATGTCGGCTGGATTGATAAAAACCCTTATTTCTCGCCCTGCTTGGAGAGCATAGGCTTTTTCTACTCCCTTGAATGTTGTAGCAATTTTCTCTAAATCTTCGAGACGCTTGAGGTAATTTTCGACAGTATCACGTCGTGCACCTGGTCGTGATCCAGAAATAGCATCTGCTGTTTGGACAATGACTGATTCAACAGTTTCATATGGATATTCATTGTGATGAGCCTGCATTGCCTTTATAATCTCCTCTGATGCACCAAACTTCTGAAGGATTCTTCGTCCGATTTCTACGTGAGTACCTTGTACTTCATGGTCTACTGCTTTACCAATGTCATGGAGGAGGGCACCAGCTTTGGCTACTGAGACGTTTGCTCCCAATTCTTCTGCAATAATTCCTGCAACATGGGACATTTCTATAGAGTGCTGAAGAACGTTTTGGCCATAACTTGTTCTAAAATATAATCTTCCCAAAATGTGAACAATTCTAGGGTCCAAGTTGAAGACCCCACACTCGTATACTGCAGCTTCACCCTTTTCTTTAATAGTTTTATTGATTTCATTCTTAGCCTTTTCTACCATTTCCTCAATCTTTGCTGGCTGAATACGGCCATCAGCAATGAGTAATTCGAGAGCAACTCTCGCAATCTGTCTTCGTACAGGATTGAATGAAGAGATAGTGATAGAGCCTGGAGTATCATCTATGATAATTTCTACACCAGTTGCACGCTCAAATGCCTTTATATTTCGCCCTTCTTTTCCAATAATCTTACCTTTTATTTCATCTCCAGGAATTGGTACACTTGTTGCCATAACATCGGAAGAAACAGAGTTTCCAAGGCGTTGTATAGCGGTCGTAAGGATTTCTTGAGCTCTTTTTTCTAATTTTTCACTAGCCTGATGTTCTAATTTTTGAAGACGTACTAAGATATCCTCTTCATAATTCTTACTTGCAACCTTAATAAGCTCTTCTTTTGCTTCTTCTGTGCTTAGTCGGGCAATTTTTTCTAATTCTTTGAGCTTATTACTTTCAAGGCCATCTACTTTTTCTTTAATAGCCTTAATTTCAGCGATTTTTTGCTTAAGATTTTCAACTTCTCCATCAATATCTGTTTGTCGTTTGTCTAATAATTCTTCTTTTTTAATCAATCGGTCCTCAGTTTTCTTAAGCTTTTCTTCTTTTTCCTTTATTTCTAGCCGTACTTCACGAAGTGTATCGAGGGATTTCTTTTCAGCTTCAGCTGTTATTCTTTTGGCTTCTTCCTCGGCACCTCCTAATAAATGTTTGATATCTACTTCAATTGAGCTCTTTTTACGAAGCGCAATGAATATCCGCAAAAAATATCCTCCGACGACTCCACACACACTAGTGAGGAGTACTAAGAGGAATGCTAATGGTAATGACATGTTAAAGCGATACTTCGCCTTTTATACTGTAGAAGTAAGAGTAAATAGAATATGAAGTTTCAGTATGTTGGAATTTTTCATTCGAGTTTCTTGAGTACAATTACTGCCGCGCATCAAAGCAAAGCCATCAATTAAATCTGATTAATGGCTTCATCATACAAGAATTATGAAACATTGTCTAATTAGACAGAAAAGATACTAGAAAACTTTGTCGATAATACCGTATTTCTTAGCCTCATCTGCGTCCATGAAATAGTCACGGTCAACATCTTTCTCTATCTGAGCAACAGATTTGCCGGTATTTTCTGCGAGAATCTTATTAAGTCGCTCTCGAGTCTTGATAATTTGCTTTGCGGTAATCTCAATATCAGAAGCACGTCCTTCGGCACCGCCCCAAGGCTGGTGAATCATGATTTCTGAGTTTGGAAGGGCAAATCGCTTACCTTTCTTACCAGCAGAGAGGAGAAGTGCGCCTGCAGAAGCTGCAATCCCTACGCACACAGTAGAAACATCAGGCTTAATGTGGTTCATGGTATCAAGAATAGCCAACGCAGATGTTACTGATCCTCCAGGAGAGTTGATATAAAGAGAAATATCTTTCTTTGGATCTTCTGATTGAAGGAAAAGAAGCTGGGCGATGATAATATTAGCTACATTGTCGTCTATTGGGCCAGCAAGGAAAATAAGTCGCTCTCGGAGCAATCGTGAGTAAATGTCATAGGCTCGCTCGCCAAATTGTGATTTTTCGATAACTGTTGGGATTAACATAGGTTATTTATATATATAAGTGAATGGGGACAGTATACTATTGGGGAGAAGTTTTGCAAATTATGCATAAATACCGCCTCACCCTAGCCCTCTCCTTACCAGGAGAGGGAAGTCTTAGCTTTTACTGTAGTGTTACGCTATAATCTTCTCATGACTCGATTAATTTCATTTATCGCTGGTATAGTACTTATTATTTTCTCAGTTGGGTATAGTTATTTATTTGGTAAAACGCATGATAGTCTTGAGGTTCTTACAATAGCAGGAATTCCTTTAATTATAGGTTTGTTTTTATCTCTTGTTCCTGCTATTTCTTATCTATTTAGAAATAATAAAAATCTTACTAAAAGTGTACACCCAGCAATAATATGGGGAATTTGGTTAGTTTTGTATGTTACTACTCCATTATCTGGTAATTACATGTTTATTGTAGGAAATGCCGCTCGAGTTTTCTTTGTGGTAGGAGTTTTATCTTTAATTACTTACCTAATGAATTCAAGAAAGAACACTAATTAATACATGCGTCTCCATCGATTTTTCATAGAAGAGCAGCTTCGCAATAAAAAAGAGATTACTATCTTGGAAGAAGAGCTTCTTCATCAGCTCAAGCATGTATTCAGGCTTAATGCTGGAGACAAGCTTATTCTTCTTGATAATTCTGGCTATGAGTACATGTCAGAAATCCTTTTGCTTACGAAGAGCAAAGCTGAAATAAAGATACTTAGTTCTGATCTTTCAGAAAACATTCCCAATACAGATAAAGAAGTGTGGCTTTTTGCATCTTTAATAAAGAAAGATAATTTTGAATGGATTATAGAAAAAACGACAGAACTTGGAATTTCGCATATTGTCCCAGTAATATCAGCTCGTACAGAAAAGAAAGAACTTAATATAGAACGAGCGCATAAGATTATAAAAGAAGCATCTGAACAGTCAGGAAGGGGAATAATGCCTCTTTTACATGATACGAGAAATTTAGAGGATGCTATTGCGCATGCTCAAGAGCAAAATATTAATTTAATAGCATTTCATCTTGATGGTGATGCTTTTAATTTAGATCATGTATTACATAACCAGAGTAAGTTAGAAAAATCTTTAGGCATTTCATCGGAACATAAAAAATCGGGAATTCTTATTGGCCCAGAAGGAGGATGGAGTGATAATGAAATTCTATTATTTAAAACAAAAAATATACCCATCTATTCTATGGGCAAACAAGTGCTAAGAACTGAAACAGCGGCGATTGCAATTTGTGCACTTATCTTATTAAAATAAATACAGTATAATGTTGAGTATGAAAAGCATAAAATTAGTATCTTTATTAGCAGTTGTATTTGTAATTGTAGACATCATCATTCTTACTATTTTAAAAATAATGGGAAGTATTGATGCGACTCAATATACAGATACACTGACTAAATCATTAAGTATACTTGGTGTTGTCTATGTCGGTGTTCTTGTAATTTCTCTTGTTCTAAGTTTCTTCAGTTCTAAATAATTGACTTATCTTATTTAAGTTGTATAGTGTTATTGGAGTGAGTTTAATTATATAATCTTCATTAAGAAGGGAGTGTACCTTTTGACGACTGACTACAAAGAGTTTCCGACTGGCAGTAAGTGGGAGAGAGAGTATCGACAGAGAATCAAGGCAATTGTTGATCGAGCAAGGGCAGAAGAGGAGGCGAAGAAGGCAGGAATACCCAATACCACCGTTGAGATCAATCCTGAGCAGCAACCTCAGACACCAATGCCGCCTCGATCGAAGATATCTCCCCAAAAAGTCTTGGCAATTTTGGGCGCAGAGAATCCGAAGATCCGTTGTGCTCGTCGTAGGACAGATGATCTTCCGAAAAAATGAATACCAATAGGCCCGGGATGTAATCCCGGGCCAGTTTTTATGTAAAGATCGTTACAAGTTGTTAATTGACTAAGTGTTTTTTAGTTGTAAACTCTACAATAGATTTCTAAGGTATTATTCATTCACTTTCTTGTTGAAAGGATTCGGCATGGCGAAGTGTCCTCGATGTGGCATGGAGCGGAAGAGAGGGCGACACATCTGCATCAATCCCACGGTTCCTCCTCGTTTGTCCAAATCGCAACGAAAGCTGAAGAAAGCAAGGGAAAGAAGAAGGGAAGAGGCTGCTGAACGTGAACAAAGAGTGGCAGCACTCATACAGAGCCAAAAGGTAGATCCTAATGAGCTTCGTTCTTGGAAATTTACCAAAACGCAGCTGCCACCCAAGCAACCGCCTTATGCAAAGGTTGTTGCAATTCTGAAAGCTGGAACACCTGCCGAAAGACAAGCACGAAAACGTGCGTAATCTGTTCAATCACAAACCCCACGCATGTGCGTGGGGTTTATTTTATATTTAGATTTTATTTTTGACTCTCCAACATCAGTATTACTTTTTCGCGGGTGAGAGTTGTATTGAGATATGTATTGATTGCGAGGGGATCGGCATCTTTGTATTGTGCCATGAGATGCTTAGCTTCGTGCTCAATAGTTTCTTTGTCGGCACTAATTTTTTCTTGAACAGCTATTGTATCAAGAATGACACTAAGCTTTGCTCGCTTTTCTGCATCGGGCAACCATTCTTTTCGTAAATCTTCAGGAGTCTTTTTGATATGCTTTAGGTAGTCTTCTACTTTGAGGCCCATACCCATGATATCTCCTTCAAACTGAGCAAACATTCTCTGAAGTTCGTTATCTATAAGTATTTGGGGAAGCTTAACATCGGTATCTGCAACGAGTTTTTCAAGAAGTTTAATTCGCTTCTTTTCTTTTGTGCGATGTTCTTTTTCTTTAAGAAGATTTTCTTTTGCTTTTGCCTTAAAGTCTGCAACATCAGTAAAGTTACCAAGAGTTTTTACAAACTCATCGTTGAATTCGGGCATATGCTTTGCAGTCTCTTCTTCAGAGTGATTGTGACCGGCATCTTTATTTACTTTATGAAATTCTTGATGCGCTTTTTGTTTTCGTACTTCGGTAATAACATCTTCAATCTCTTTGTCAGTCACTTCGATCTTTTCATCTTTTTCTGCCATTTCTTTCTTGGCAATTTTTTTAAAATCAGGAAGTTTTACTTCAGGCATGACTGCAATTTTGATTTTGAATTCGATAGGATTGCCAGGAGCGAGCTTGGTAATTCCAATCTGTGGGCGACCAATAAAGTTGGGTGCATTTTTTTCAATAATCTCAGGAGCAACATCTTTGAATGCCATTTCTGCAGCTTCTTCAAGAATGTAAATTTCTCCAACTTTTTCTACCAATACTTTTTCTGGAATATGACCCTTTCTAAATCCAGGAACATTGATACTCTCGCCAATATCTTTGAGAGCTTTTTTTCTATATTCAGGAATAGCAGCAAGAGTAATTTCACCCGTGATTTCTACTTCAGAATTTTCTGTTTTTGTTACTTTTATGTTTTCGTATTTCATACTAGCGTTTCTTTAGTGTTCTTATTTTTTATATTTAGTTTGGTAGAGTGAGATAGATTTTTTTACCGCTTCGAGTGCTGCCTTTTTGTCCATAACACTATTGATAGTAACAGGAGCAGGCTTACCCTTGAGTTGCTTGTATGTTTCAAAGAAATGAGTAAATTCTTTGATCATGTGCTTGTTGAGATCAGGAAGATCTTGAGTATCATCCCATCGCTTATCTTCAACAGGGACAGCAATAACTTTGTAATCAGAATCTCCAGAATCAGTCATATCCATCACTGCTACAGGGCGCACTCTTACAAGAATACCTGGAGCGAGAGGGAATGTAGTGAGGACGATCACATCAAGTGGATCTCCATCATCCCACAATGTCTGTGGAACATATCCATAATCAAATGGGTAGGGAGCGTACGAATAATTTGCTCGATCAAGTGCGATGAGACCTGTTTCTTTGTCGATCTCATACTTGTTAAAAGAACCCTTTGGAATTTCGATAATCGTATTAAATTCCTCTGGAATTTTTTTACCGGCTGAAACATCGTGCCATAGATTCATGATATTTTTTAATTATTTTGTAATTAATTATTCTGCGTCTACGTTTGCGTTGAAGTCTTTCAAATCTTTGAACCCCGCGTCTGCATCTGCAGGTTTTTTACCTTCTCCTTGTGCACTTCCTAGATTTTCTCCTTTTACTGATTGGATATCAATTCTCCATCCTGTGAGCTTAGCTGCAAGGCGAACGTTTTGTCCTCCTTTACCAATAGCGAGAGACTGCTGATCTTCTGATACTTGTACTTGAGCTGTTTTTTCAGCTTCATTTACAGAGACACTTAATACTTTTGCAGGAGAAAGAGCATCTTCGATAAATTGCTTTGGATCTGCTGCCCATTCAATAATATCAATTTTTTCTCCACCGAGTTCACTCATAACTGTAGATACCCGTACTCCTCGCTGACCTACAAGAGATCCAACAGGATCAATATGAGAGTCAGTTGAATGTACTGCAATCTTTGTTCGAGATCCTGCTTCACGAGCAACTGCTTTTATTTCTACAGTTCCAGCTGCAATTTCGGGAGCTTCAGTTTCAAAAAGCTTGATTAAGAATTTTGGATGAGAACGTGAAAGTCTCAAAAAGATTCCACGAGGAGTTTCTTCTACTCTGTAGAGATATGCTCGAAGTCGTTCACCTTGTCGATATCGTTCACCAGGAATTTGTTCTTCATAAGGAAGAATTCCACTTGCGCGGCCCATATCAACGAAAATGTTTCCTCGTTCGATTCTCTGAACAGTTCCAGAGACAATTTCACCTTCTCGCTTTCCGAATTCTCCAAGAACAGAAACTTTTTCTGCTTCACGAATCTTTTGGATAATAACCTGCTTTGCTGTCTGAGAAGCGATGCGGCCATAATCATCTTTCATTTCAAGAGGGAAAACTACTTCTTCATCAATCTGAGCGTCCTTTTTAATTTTTCGAGCATCATTTAAGAGAATATGATGTTCTGGGTTGAAAATAATTTTATCATTCTCATCTTCTTTGATTTCAGGAATTTCGGGGATAGAACCGTCTTCATTTGGCATGATGATGTCTTTTTCATCCACGACAATTTTGACCTGATAGAATTCAGTCTTACCTGATTCAATATCAAATTTTGCCCGGACAATCTGTCCTTTTTTACCGTAGTCCTTTCGGTATGCGGTAGCGAGGGCAGCTTCAATAGCTTCAAGAATCTTAGCTTTTGGAATGCCTCGTTCTTCTTCGAGCTGATCGAGCACAGAGTGTATTACTTTTAAGTCAAACATTATAATTTTTATTAATTTTTTAAAAAAAATGGCCCGCCGTGAGGCGAACTTGATTCCATAATAATAGGCTGGATTGGCGATTTTGTCAATCTTTAGTATTTAACCAAAAAATAGCCCCCGTCGACACTTGTCGAACGGGGGCAGAGATGTGAGCTTCACGGGATGCGGGAATGTCTGGCTTTGCGTAAGCCCGCGCTTACGATACCTGCCAGGATCACCAATGCGGTCAGGAACAGTCCCATTGTCTTCACTCCATGAATAAGCCAGCGCGCAACCGTGCGCGCTTACAAAAGAGCTTACGTACTCGAGCAATGTAACATTGTATTTGATAATAGTCAAGTTATATAACCATAACGCCTCACCCCTGGCCCCTCTCCTTACCAGGAGAGGGGAAGTGGTTTTGTACTTGTCCCCACAGTCCTACAATCAATAGAAGAGTAAATTTGTTATACTTAAAGAAACTATCTCTATGCATATTGAAGAAACACAGTTACTTAATTTTATTTTAGACTCGGGGCTTGTTTCTCGCTCAGATGTAGAAGCTGCACGTGATGAGGCTCAGGCGCAGGGAACAAGTGTCGGTAAGCTTCTTGTACAACAAGGAAAGCTCACTGACAATGAACTTCGTCGTATGCAGGCGTATGTGCTCGGTATCCCTTTTGTAGACTTGAAGGGTCAAAAGCTTGATATAGAAGTACTATCTCTCATTCCAGAGCCTATTGCTCGCAATCACACTATTGTTGCCTTTAAAAAGACTGATGTATCTCTTGAGGTTGCTATGCTCGATACCGAAGACCTTTCTGCTATCGACTTTATCAAAAAGAAGACACGACTCAAGATTTTGCCTCGACTTACTGACAATGAGTCCATGAAAGCTGCACTTGTGCAGTATCAGAAGAGCTTGAAGGCAGAATTTGGAGATATTATCCAAAAAGAAGTAGGTTCACTTACGACAGCACTCAATAAAGAGGAAGTAAGTTCTGAAACTGATCTTAAAAAGCTCGCTGAAGATTTGCCTGTTGTGCGAGTGGTGGATACATTGCTTAAGCATGCAATTATTCAAAATGCATCTGATATTCATATCGAGCCAATGGAGACAGAAGTGCTTGTGCGCTATCGAATAGATGGATTGCTCCATGATGCCATGGTACTTCCTGCAAATGCCGGACAATCTATCACTGCCCGTATCAAAGTGCTTTCCAACTTAAAGCTTGATGAAAAGCGATTGCCTCAGGATGGACGATTTAAAATAGAATCAAATAATGAAAAAGTATCTTTTCGTGTATCTATTCTCCCAACATACTATGGAGAAAAGACGGTAATGCGATTGCTCCGAGAAAGTGTTTCTGGCTTTACTCTCGAATTCCTTGGATTTCATGGAACGGGTCTTGAAAAGATTCATGATGCAACAAAGCTTGCTACGGGAATGATTCTTACAACAGGTCCTACAGGATCAGGAAAGACTACTACGCTCTATACTGTACTCGATATTCTTAATACACCTGATGTAAATATTTCTACTATTGAAGATCCTGTTGAATACCAGATGAAACGAATCAATCAGACTCAAGTTAAGCCTGATATTGGATTCACGTTTGCTTCAGGGCTTCGATCACTCGTACGACAAGATCCGGATATTATTATGGTGGGGGAAATTCGTGATAATGAAACAGCATCTCTTGCAGTAAACGCTGCGCTTACGGGACACTTAGTGCTTTCGACATTGCACACCAACTCTGCAGCAGGAGCTATTCCTCGTCTTATTGATATGAAAGTAGAACCATTTCTTATTGTTTCTACGGTGAACGTAATTATCGGTCAGCGTCTTATTCGAAAACTTGCAGGAGAAAAAGAAGAATATTTTCTTACTCAAGCCGAAATTGCTCAGTTAGGAAAATCAATTGATCTTGAGAAAGTTCTTACATTCCTTGTTGAAGAGAAAGTAGTAAAGGCGGGAACAACATGGGACAAAGTTCCGTTCTATCGTCCTAAGCCATCATCAGAAACTGAAGATGGATTTAAGGGACGAGTAGGAATTCATGAAGTGCTCAAAGTATCTCCTTCAATTCGTGAACTTATTATGCAAGGAAAGACTGCTCAGGACATCGAAGCGCAAGCGCGCAGTGAAGGTATGATGACTATGATAGAAGATGGAATATTTCAGGCAGTACAAGGATTAACAACAATAGAAGAAGTTCTACGAGTCATAACAGAATAATATGCCAAAATTCACCATTCATAGTGTAAATAATGCAGGAGAAGAACATACAGAAGTATTAGAAGCCAAAGACCAAATGGCTATCTATAATGATCTTAAGTTAAAGGGGGAGACACTTGTTTCTGCAGAAGAAATAGATCCTGCAAAAAAGAAAAGTGTTTTTCAAATGGAATTGTTTGGTCGTGTAAAGCTTCATGACAAAATTGTTTTTGCTCGAAACTTGGGAGCAATGATGGAAGCTGGACTTTCGATGTCTCGTTCGCTTACTGTGATAGAACGTCAAACAAAAAGTAAAAGATTTAAGAATATTATTTCTACGCTCAATAAAAGTATTGGTCAGGGTAATACCCTAAGTGGAAGTATGGTGCAATTTAAAGATGTTTTTCCTCAGCTTATGATATCGATGATAAAAGCTGGGGAAGAGTCGGGATCTATTGCCCAATCACTGCGAACTGTAGCTAATCAAATGGAAAGTACCTATAAACTGACAAAAAAGATTCAGGGAGCAATGATGTATCCAGGTATTATTGTGTGCGCAATGATTATTATCGGGTTCTTTATGTTGACCTATGTTGTGCCAACGTTGAGTGCCACCTTTAAAGATCTCAATGCAGAATTACCTATTAGTACGAGAATAGTGATGGGAACAAGTGATTTTATTGTGGCCCACTATCTTATTACCATTCTTGGTATTCTTGGTGCGGGAATTGCACTCTATCTATCTTCTAAAACATCATGGGGTAAGCGCGCTCTCGATTTTATTGTGCTGCATATACCTATTATTTCTCCGTTAGTAAAAGAGGTTAATGCTGCCCGAACAGCGCGTACTCTTTCTTCACTTCTTTCTGCGGGTGTAGATGTGGTGATTGCTACACAGATTACAAAGGACGTACTTCAAAATTCTTATTACAAAGAAGTGCTCGAATTGGTACGAACTAAGATTGAAAAAGGTGAATCAATCGCAGAAATTTTTGCTCAAAAGGAATATTTATATCCATTATTTGTTGCTGAAATGATCTCTGTCGGAGAGGAAACAGGTCAACTTTCACAAATGCTCTTAAGTGTTGCTGTTTTTTATGAAAATGAAGTCGATCAAAAGACAAAAGATATGTCTTCTATTATTGAGCCATTCCTCATGATATTCATTGGATTGGTAGTAGGATTTTTTGCAATTTCGATGATTAGTCCAATTTATTCTTTGGGCAATCATATTAATTAATATGAAGCAGCATCAGGGATTTAGCATTATAGAAATACTCATTGTTCTTGGTATTATGGCTATTTTAACGGGAATAACATTTAGTGTGTTTTCGAGTGTGAAAAAAGCCCAGGCGCTTGAAAAAGATCGAGATTCAATTATAGAGGTATTGCGCCAAGCTCGGAGCCAAACACTTTCTTCAAAAAACGCATCTCAATACGGTGTGCATATTACTTCATCTCAAATTACATTGTTTACCGGTACATCATATTCTGTAGGCAATAGCTCAAACCAAGATTTTATTTTACAGGGATCAGACACTATTGTAACTATTAGTCTCACGGGAGGGGGAAGTGATGTTGTCTTCAATCGTCTTACAGGAGAAACCAATCAAAATGGAACAATTACAATTTCTTCTCCTAGTACATCACAAACAAAAACTGTTACAATATACAAAACAGGTTTAGTAGAATAATATGCGTCATTCATCACAACGTGGCATGGGACTTATTGAGATCGTCATAGGCTCAGCTATTATTGTGACTGGGATTTTGGGTTTAATTTCTGCGTACGCTACGTTTGTAAATTATGCGTTTTCTACTCAGCATAATGTAGAAGCGGCATTTATTGGCGAAGAAGGATATGAAGCTCTCACCTTTTTACGAGATGCAAGTTGGAATAGCAATATTAAGAGTCTTTCTACCACTACAACATATTCACTCTTGTGGACGGGGAGTGCTTGGGCTACTACAACAGTGCCACAATATGTAGATGGACTCTTTTTACGGCAGTTTACTATTACCGATGTTGTGCGTGATGGAAGTGATCGTATTGCAAGCTCAGGTACCTACGATCCAAATACAAAGAAAGTGACCGTCACAGTAGCATATTGGCAAGGACATGCGACAACAACCCAAACACTCTCAAGTTATATTACAAATCTCTATGGCAATTAATATTCGTAACAACAAAGGATTTTCGTTGGTAGAAATGCTCATTTATGTGACATTGCTCGCTACCATTCTTCTTTTAGTCATCAACACCGTTCTTTCATTTAGTTCTTCATATCGACAATTGGCGGCGCTTCGAGCAGCGGAGCACTCTGGTATTGATGCGATGGAGCGTATTACACGTGATATTCGCCAAGCCAGCAGCGCAGACACTTCTATAGCAGGTGCACTTACGCTAGTTGCTACATCTAACAGTGTTTCTACAACTACTCGATTCTATGTTCAGAATAATGTCCTAAATGTAGATATAAATGGCACATACTATGGCCCACTTACTACCTCAAATGCTTCAGTAACAAATATTACGTTTACACTTCTTACGAATTCTACATCTAAGGCTGTAAAAGTAGATATGACCGTGCAAGGAATAAGTGGCACAGTAACAAAAACAAAGACGTATCATTCAACAATTGTATTAAAAGGATCATGATCAAAAAAAATCCACAATCAGGACAGGCAATGCTTACCGCAGTAATCTTTTTTCTGGTTATTTCTTCGACGGTAGTACTTGGTGTTGCTACTCCTATTTTAAAGCAAGCACGTATCTCTCGAGATTTAATTTATTCAAAACAAAGTTATCTCTTAGCTGAAGGAGGATTGGAAGATTCATTGTATCGAGTGAAGAATAATATGGCTATTGTTTCTGGAGAGACTATCGTTGTAAATGGCTATACTACAACACTCACTATTATTAATACTTCAACAGGAAAAACATTAATTGCTGAATCTGATCGTGATGGATATGTTCGAAAAATGGAAGCAGATATTGTTCAGGGTGCCGGTGTTGCCTTTAACTATGGAGTCCAGGTAGGTACAGGAGGTTTTGTTATGGCCAATAACTCTAATGTTCAGGGAAATGTGTATGTAAACGGTGACATTACAGGTTCTAACGGAGCGTATATTACAGGAACGGTTATTGCAGCAAATACCGCAGCTCAAACAACAGATCAGGCAAATGAGACACCTAGTTCAATTAGCTCATGTACTGCATCAAATTGTATTGATTTTAGAAAAACTTCAAACGTACGAGATGTTGCACAAAGTTTTCAAGTGTCTACCTCAACGCCGATCAATAAAATTCAGCTTTATGTTAAAAAAACAGGAACACCTGGAAATGTGACCGTAAATATTGTGACTGATTCAAGTGGATCACCAAGCTCAAACGTTTTAGCTCAAGGAACACTCAGTTCTGCAGCGGTGACTACGAATTTTGGGTGGATAGATGTTGTGCTAACAACAAATCCAGGATTTGTACCTGGTACAACATATTGGATTGTGACCAATAATGGTACACAGAGCTCAACAAATTATTACACAATAGGTGCAAATACTTCGTACATAAGTGGGGTTACAAAAATTGGTCAGTACAATAGTAGTTGGCAGGATACAAGTCCTTCAGGTTTGGATATGTATTTCAGGCTTTATTTAGGTGGTCTTACTGCTACAATAAATGGAGTAACTATAGGTACGGGTTCAACAGGGGATGCTTGGGCGCACAATGTTACAAATTCTACAATCCGAGGTTCCTTGTATTGTCAGACAGGTAGTGGAAATAATAAATCATGTAATACAAGTAGAACCGATCCTTCACCAACTGCATTTCCTGTTTCAGATGCTAATATTCAGCAATGGAAGGATGATGCTTCAGCGGGTACTCTCTATACTGGTAATAAAACTCAAAATGGTGGAAGTCTTGGTCCGATAAAGATTACCGGCAACTTAACACTTTCAGGGAACATCACGCTTACTGGAACCGTGTGGGTGCAAGGAAATATTACAAGTAGTAATAATGCGAGTGTGCAACTTGCTGCTGGATATGGTGGCAATAGTGGTGTAATTGTTGCAGATGGAAGAGTTAGTCTTAGTAACAACGTTACATTTAGCGGTTCTGGCCTAACAGGAAGTTATATTATGTTGCTCACTACTAGTGATTGTCCGACAAGTGCATCATGTGGCGGTAGTTATGCTATTGATGTATCTAATAATGTGGGTGCCGTTATTTTGAATGCGCAAAAAGGTACTCTTCACTTTAGTAATAATGCTACGACAAAAGCTGCTACAGCAAATACTATTAGTCTTGATAACAATGCTTCCGTTATTTATGAATCTGGATTGGCAGATCTTAACTTTTCAAGTGGCCCATCTGGTGGATGGAATGTGACATCATGGAGTGAAGTTCAGTAGGATATACATGATGTGCTACAATATTTGAATGAAGAAATCGAAAAAGATTATTGTCGGTAATTGGAAAATGAATCCGGCGACAGAAGAAGATGCTCTTAAAATAGTACGAGGCATCAATCGGGGAATTATAGAATCAAAAAATGTAGAAGCGGTGGTTTGTCCTTCATTTCTCCATTTAAATTTGGTTCAAAGAAATAATAAAGATAGAAAATTTACTGTAGGTGTTCAAAACATATTTCAAGAAGAAAAAGGCTCATATACAGGAGAAGTATCAGTAGGAATGGTGAAGGATGCCGGAGCTAAATATGTCATTCTTGGTCATTCAGAAAGCCGAAAATTGGGAGAAACTGATGAAGTTATAAATAAAAAGATTCATCTCGCACTCGCTCATGAGATTACTCCCATTATTTGCATCGGTGAAGCTAAGCGTGATGAAGAAGGTCATTATCTAGGATTTATAAAACAGCAGCTTCAACAAGCCTTGCGAAGAGTAGGACCAAGTCAGCTGAGCTCCCTAGTTATTGCCTATGAGCCTATTTTTGCTATTGGTGCAGCAGAAGCTATGAAGCCAGGAGATGTGCACGGTATGACTATTTTCATCAAGCGCACGATTATGGAGCTCTTTAAGATAAAGATGGTGTCACTTCCTATTTTGTATGGAGGCGCTGTAGACCCTACTAATGCTCATGCCATTCTTACCAATGGAGATGCAGATGGATTGCTTATTGGACGACAGAGTCTTGATGCGACAAGCTTTTTAGAAATAATCAACATTGCTCGAGCAATAAAATAATATGAAGTATAAAACACTGAAAGATATTGGAGATATTACCGGGAAAAGAGTCCTCGTGCGTCTTGATTTCAATGTTCCAATTAAAGATGGAAAGGTTGTCGATGATTTTAGAATTATTAAATCTCTACCTACTATCAAATTTCTGCAAGATAACAATGCAAAAGTTATTATCTTAGCTCATATAGAAGGGGATGAGCATTCTCTTAAACCTGTATTTGAAGTATTGAAATCCCATATCCCAACAATTTCTTTTTGTGAAGACTGCATAGAAGAAGGAGACAAGCATTCGCTTGAACTTAAAAATGGGGATGTGATGTTGTGCGAAAACTTAAGACTCTATGATGGAGAGAAAAAAAATGATCCTGAATTTTCTGCTAAGCTTGCATCACTTGGAGATCTCTATGTAAACGATGCCTTTTCTGTATCGCACCGCAAGCATGCGTCTGTCGTCGGAGTAGCTAAGCTATTGCCGGGGTTCCTTGGCTTACAATTTGAAGAAGAAATCACTAATCTTTCAAAATGTTTTAAACCAGAACATCCATTTGTATTTATATTAGGAGGAGCAAAGTTTGCCACCAAGTTGCCATTAGTCCAAAAGTTTCTTCCTCTTGCTGATTACATATTTATAGAAGGTGCTCTTACTAATGACTTTTTTAAAGCAAAAGGGTTAGAAGTTGGAGTTTCTCTTGTTTCTTCAGAACCGATGGATATCACGTCACTTATTAATAATCCCAAAATTCTGCTTCCATCTGATGTAGTTGTGCAATCAAGTAGAGGAGTTGAAACAAAGTTAGCAACAGATGTGTTGCCAGATGAGAAAATATTAGATGCAGGTCCGCAAGCACTTGCCGAATTAGAAGCAAAGATTAAAAATTCTAAGTCAGTGCTCTGGAATGGGCCACTCGGAAACTATGAGAACGGCTTTAAACAGCCTACTATTGATCTGGCAAAAATAATTGCTGAAGCAGATACATTCTCTGTTGTCGGGGGAGGAGACACCCTTGCAGCTATAGAAGAATTGGGTAACCAAGAATCTTTTGGATTTATCTCTACTGGAGGTGGCGCAATGCTCGACTTTTTGGCTAACGAGACATTACCTGGTATTGATGCGTTGAGGAAATAGTGGTAGGGTGAGGTCAGATTCGAGAACCACTTCTTTTAGAAGGAAATCGCTATGATCTTACGTGTTGAGGCATTAATTGTCACTATTTTTGTGATATGGACGATTCTTTATAATTTCCCTAGGATCCTGTATTTCAGTTATAAAATTGAGGATTTTTTCAGAAAGTGGAAACGGCGAAGATTTGTTGAGCGAAGGAAGGGAGATTCTCTTCTCAAGGGGCGAGGTCATCGGCGGCATTTCCGTATGTGGCAAGAATAAATTTAAAAGGAAGAATGAGATGAATGAAACTACAAAGTCCGCCTAAGGCGGACTTTTGTTATATCTGACTTACTATCTTTTTCTTATTTTCCTCAAAGTCTTTTTTATCACCCAGTACTTTATTGTTAGGGAATACCCATATGTGAGCGTGGGGGACTTCATCTCCCATGATTTTGCTTATTATAAAATCTGTATCAAATGCTTTCATTTGAGCTTTTGCTACTTTTTGTGCTACTTCAAAATATGCGCCGGCATTTGGGACATCCCATACCCACCTATAGTGTGTTTTAGGAATGACTTGAGTATGTCCAGGAGATTGAGGATTGATATCAAGAAATGCTAAAAAGGTATCATCTTCATAGACAATATGTGCAGGAATTTCTTTTTTTATTATTTTGCAAAAAATACAGTCGTTCATAGAAGGATTATATCATGTATCTTACCCCTCTCCTGGTAAGGAGAGGGGCCAGGGGTGAGGCGGGTTGCTCTATGGTAAAATATCCTGATGAAACAATATGCTGTGCGTGAAGCTCTACCGCAAGAAGCTCATGAAAATCTCAAAGAATATCCTGAACT
>CAZFND010000003.1:0-72570 GCA_964520645.1 uncultured Candidatus Saccharibacteria bacterium
ATATGCCGAAGCGGTTGTGATTTCTACAGTGGTATGCTTCCATGCTCCTGTTCCTACAAAAGCGACTGTTCCTGTTGTGTAAGGAAGAACGACGGCTGTAGGTTCAAATGGTCCAAAAGCTACTACGGGTGCCCCCACATACGGAATAGTAAATGTCACTGGATTGATATCAAATGTCGCAATCGGTGTGGTCCCTGTATTTTTCACATCAACTTTCATATCGAGTCTATTATTTGCAGTAGTCACATATGTAAGAGTCATAATTCCCCAGTCATATGTTTTTGTTAATTTCTTTGCTGCACTGTCCCAGGTGGTTGAGATGAGTGTTTGAGATGGTTTATATACAGTTTTTCCATCAGCGTTAAAGCGAGTAATATTGGTATATATTGCTCGATCACTCGCATTCATAATATTTGTACCGTTGAGTGACAAACTTAATAATCCCTGTGAATCGAAGGTAGAACTAAGCGCAACTGAAGAAGGAGGAAGAGGATTTCCTGTAGTTCCACCTGATGATGGTGGCCTAGGATTACTCGTGTTTGAACCTACAAAAAATGAAACAAGACTGGGTACATTATAGTATCGTGTAAGCCAAGTATTATTGTATACCTTGATTGCTACTCTAAATGTATCTGTTGTAGTAGGTGTCCATGTATTTATTGTATATTGCCCAGATGTACTTGTACCAATTGATTGATTGAAAAATGATGTTGAGAAAACTTTTTGACTTAAAGAATTATAAATTTCAACATTAGTAATTAAATTAGTCATGACAGTAGCACTATCATTACTAATTTTGATACTAATAGGAGTTACATTTCCTACAGTGCCTGCTGTTACTGATGCGCTTGATCGCCATGTGACTACAGAGTTTGTAACTGGAGTACTGGTACCTACTGTTGTTGTTGCAGGGGGAGGAGGAATAGGATTACTTACTGATCCACCACCACCGCTGCCGCTACTAGAAACGCTACCTCCAGCTCCACCACTGTATACAATTGTTGGAGTAGAAGAAGCTGTAGTTGGAGTGCCGTGAAGTAAGATATAAAGTAATTTTTGACGTGTTTTAAGAGCAACTACTCCAGTACCACGGGTGAGCTGAAGTGGTGTAAGAATATCAGCACGATATTTTTCCTGAAATTTAATAACTGCTTTTTCTGTGAGCCTTCCGTAATATGTTGTTTCGTGCCCGGCAGATCCTACACCAAATAAAGCAATACGTGTATCAGGATCTTTATTTAAAAGTTTTTGGAGAGCAAGAACATCTTGACCTTTGCTTCCATACCGAAGTGTTCGATTGATAAATGATGTTGTTGTACTTTGTGCTTGAATTTTTTCAACAAGAAAAGCAACACCAAATCCTTCAAGAAATAGAAATACAATAGCACCAATAACAAGACCAGTTTTTGATAACGCACTCAAATGTCGTTTGTGGAGAGATTTCATGATTAGTAGTAAGTATCAATATTTGCTAAGTGTTCTTGGTATGAACGTGCAGTGTGAATACGGCCATTTTCGTCATGAATATAAAACAGGATATCAGACTTGGGAGGATTAAGTGCAGCCCAGATTGCATCTTCACTTGGACTTGAAATAGCCGTAGGTGGAAATCCTTTATAAAGATATGTATTGTATGGAGAATCAATCTTCAAATCAGATGACAATACACGTGGCCACCAGCGAGTGCTTGTGCCCTTAACATATTGTATTGTTGCATCCATTTGAAGTGGCATACCTTGAAATATTCTATTCCAAATCACGGCAGAAATGATTTTCATATCACTTTTACTTCCTGCCTCACGTTGAATAATAGAAGCAATTTTTATTGCTGTATCAAGATTGATAATATTTTTATCCAGTCGTGGATTGTTGAGAATTCTTTGATTAAAATTATCTATAATTTTTCTGTTTGCTTCGTCTGGTGAGCCGTCGATAGAAATAACATAGTTGTCAGGAAAGAAATATCCTTCTTCAGTAGAAGTTTCTCGCTCATGCGCATCAAGAAAATATTGTCGTTCTGCTGGGGTCCAGTTCAAAAGTTTTGCAAAGCGATCAGCAACTTCTTCTTTGCGCATGCCTGGCTCAAGACGTACGATAACCACCGAAGGAGTGGCAAAATTTCTATATGCATCCCAGATATTTTTCCCTGGATGGGTAATCTGCCAATAACTAAATCCAGCTTCAGCGGCAATAAGGAGAAAGAGAAGAATAACAATAATTGTCTTCTTTAGATTCATACTTATATAGTATACAACAACTTGATTAATAATGTATAAGGAAATTTTTTGTATGTGAATACGTCTTGTATGGTATGTCACCCTATGAACTTTTTAAGAAAGAAAAAACACTCGTACAGCAGGCGGCTCAAAGTGAACAGGGGGAAATTATTCTCCGTAAACATATATATCCTCTTATAGAAAGCATTTCACTCTATTATTCGGCTCACTATAATGTTCCGTACAAAGAACTCATTCCAATAGGATGGACTCATTTTGAGTATGCATTAATAAATTATCGTAAAAGATTGCGAAAAATGAATGTACGAAATTTTCCACGGCGAGAAATGTATAGTTTCGGGTTATATTTTGTGTGGTATATTCAGCAAAGTATTGAAACATACTTAGGAATATCAAAACGGCCGCTCATAGGAATCGTGCCCAAAAAATCATCACACAAATAATTACTTGTGTTTGTGAAGGTAGAGATAAATATCTTCAAGTGCTTTTACAGCATCTCCTGCAGCGATGTTGTTTTGATGAAAAAGTCCATCAGTACAATCACCAGCTGCCCAAATACCATCTGCTGATGTGCGTTGTGTACGAGGATCTACAATAATATGATTCCATTGATCAACGTTTACTAATTCTTTAAGAAAATCAGTGTTGGGAATAGAACCTATTTCGACAAATATACCTGAAACAGGCAGTGTGATAGTTGTATCTGAATTTTTTTCTTTGTATACGAGACCATTTACAAATTTATCACCTTTTACTTCTACAATATCAGTATTTTTGATAGCTTTAAATTTTGGATCCTTGAGAGTTTTTTCTACGGTTATCGGATCAGCTTTGAAATCTGTGCGTGCTAGTAATGTTACTGATTTACAATAGGCTAATAGCTGAGCTGCTGTATCAAATGCAGCATTTCCTCCTCCTACAACGGCAACATCCATATCTGCAAAAAGGGGACCATCACAACTAGCACAGTAGGTAAGGCCTTTATTATCAAATTCTTGTGCTCCTGGGACATCGAGAGCTCGGCGGCGGCTTCCTGCAGTCATAAGAACAGTACGAGCTGTGTATGTTGCATTATCAGTAGTAACTTCAAATTCAGAACCTACTTTTTTTACATGAGTTACATATTCTCCAGTTTTAACATCAACACTTTCACCAGCGTAGGCCATAAGATGAGCTTCTAAGCTTTTTGCAAAATTTTCTCCCGTGATAGAAATAGTTCCAATCCAATTTTGGATATCAAGGGAGACAGTACTCTGACTCAAGAAATCTTTAGTGATAAAAACAGTTTTTAATCGTTTGCGAGCAGCATATACACCAGCTGCTACTCCAGCGGGGCCACCTCCAATAATTGCTAAGTCATAATTCATAGTTGTACTAGTATATCAGAACTTTTATTGCTACCAAAACCCCTCTTTTTTAAAGAGGGGTAATGTTTTATTTTATTTTAGATCTTCGCAAGAATGCTGGAATTGCTCCCCAGTCATCATCGTCATTTGATTCTTTTTTCTCATCTACAGGCTTGGCTGTAGAATCCTTAGGAGCAGGATTGATAGGATTTGGAGTAATTGTATTATAAATGCGTCCTCGTTCTGCTGGTTTCTCGTATTTGGGTTCTACGCGCTCTACAACCGGCTGTGGACGTTCTATAACTGGTTCGTCAGCTTGGTATGTTGTTCGTTTTCCAAGAGCTTCGGGGAAACCTGATGCGATTACGGTAACTTTGATTTCATTCTTCTTGAGCTTATCATCGCGTACTGTACCGAAGATAACTTTTGCATTTGGATCAACAGATTCGGTAATGATTTTTGCCGCATCTTGGATTTCAAACATAGTAAGGTCATCACCACCGGCAATAGAAAAGAGTACACCCTTTGCTCCATGAATAGAAAGATCGAGAAGTGGTGAATTGATTGCAGCTTTTGCTGCTTCTTCTGCACGCTTTTCTCCACTTGCTAGACCGATTCCCATGAGTGCAGATCCCGCATCATCAAGAATTGCTCTAATATCGGCAAAGTCTACGTTGATAACTCCAGGAGTTGTAATAAGATCAGAAATACCTTCTACTGCTTGTTTAAGGATTTCATCACACATCATGAAGGCTTGCTTTGCAGTTGTATCTTTGCTGATCGTGTTAAGAATTCTGTCGTTTGGAATAATGATGATAGCGTCTACAGTTTTTCGAAGTTCTTCGATACCTTGTTCTGCAAATCGCATTCGTTGATTGCCTTCAAAGAAAAAGGGCTTTGTAACTACTCCAACAGTAAGTGCTCCAATTTCTTTTGCCACTTTTGCAACAATGGGTGCTGCACCTGTAGCAGTTCCTCCACCCATTCCACCAGCCAAGAAAATCATATCAGCACCTTTTAGTGCTTCTTGGATTTCTTCTTTAGTTTCTTCTGCAGCACGTTTGCCAAGCTCAGGATTCATTCCTGCTCCAAGTCCTCGAGTTACATTTTTTCCAATATGGATTTTTTTCTTTGCGAGTGAGTGATGAAGATCTTGTGCATCAGTGTTTACGGCAATAAACTCAACGCCCTTAACTTTAGAATTAACCATATGGTTAACGGCATTTTTACCAGATCCTCCCACGCCAACAACCTTTATTCGGGCAAATGTTTCTACTTCTGTTTTGACTTGTGGCATATGTATGTTTCTTGCTGATTAGTCGTTAGTTACACAATAATACTATACCTCTTTCTAAAAGGAAAACAGTTGATCTTATCAGGTATATATGCTCCAATGTTGCTAAAAAATAAGGAAAATTTATGGTAAGAATTGTTTAATCCATGCCAAAATATTAGTTTTTGTTTTTTGTGCAATTTTAACTCCTATAGAAGGTTCCTCTCCTTGAGTAAATCCAAGAATACAAAGACCGTATGCAACAGCCCATGTAGGATTTTTGAGTCCACGTCCATCTCCGCTAAAATGTGTATCACCAATTTTTGCAGGAAGCTTTAATGATGATCGCGCCACATCTTCTATGTTAGAAATAGATGCACCTCCTCCAGTCATAATAATCCCAGCAGGTAATAATCCGTTTCGTCCAATCTTTTTTAGATGTGATTCAATGAGTTCAAAAATATCCGAGAGTCGTGCTTCAACAATTTCTTCTAATTTCTTTTTTGAATATGATGCATCTATATGTGAGCCCGTTTTTAAAAGTTCTGCTTCTTCAAGAGAAATTTTTAAGCCAAGTGCAATGTCGTGAGTTACATCGATTGATCCAATGGGGAAGACTTCGAGTGAAATTGGAATATTATTTTCAAAGACAACAATTGAAACTGTTTCTGCTCCAATATTTGCCAAGACACAGCCAGCGATTTTTTGTGTTTTTGTAAGGGCAACGAGGCTTGCTGCCAATGGTCCGGCCATGACATCCTCTACTTCAATACCAGCATCTCCCAACACTTGAATGAGATCTGTTAAATGTTGATCAAGACAGGTAATAAAAAGGGTACGAGCTTCAAGCTTCATTCCTTTCATTCCTTGAGGACGACCGAGTACAGTGCGTCCGTCTATTTTGTAAGAAATCGGAATAGAATGAATTACTTTTCTATTGATTGCAAAAGATGAAGGAAGTTCATTTTCACATGCTTCAAGTGTCTTTTTTACATCAAGGTCAGTAATTTCGGAATCTCCGCGAGAAACAATAACTGAACCTTGGCATACTGTACCGGTAAGTCCTAGGCCAGCGATAGAAATAAAAGCTTTTTTGATATCAACACCAGCTGTTTTTTCTGCTTGGCGGACTGCAGCTTTGACACTGCGCACTGCATCTGCATAGCTAATAACATATCCATGGCGAAGTCCTTTTGATTCTGATGAGCCGGTGCCAATGATTTTTGGGAATGGTTTATCTTTACCATGTACGAGTTCGGCCACCACCACCTTTACGTGATGCGTTCCAACATCTATTCCCACTGTAATATTACGAGCCACTCTTATAATGTTATGTTAATTTTTAACATTATAACACAGTGCCTAATTTGTGTTTTGCACAGGTAGCTAAATTTTAAATTTTTCTCGAATTTTTACTTCCTTTTGTTCCATTTCTTCACCGTGATCGAGGCCCGTGAGGTGCACAAGTCCATGTACAAATAAAAATGCAATATAATTTTCGTATGTTCGTTCAAAAAGATGTGCTTCTTTTTCTGAATATGATAAGCAAATAAAAATTTCTCCAGAAGACTCATCAAGAGGGAAGCTTAAAATATTTGTAGGTTTATCTTTTTGTCGGGTTTTGAGATTAAGCTCATGCATTTCTTTTTCATCGAGAAATACAAGGCTGAGTTCATAATCCTCACCTAAAGCGAAGTTTTTGATATCACGAAAAGGCAAGCTGGGAAGCTTGCCTTTAGTTTTATTGAGAATTTCGAATGCGTCCTGCATTATCTTCGAACGTATGCTTCCTGAGCTTTTCCAAGCTTCACTTGAAGTTCGTGTTCTGTTCGTCTTCGAAGTGTTTTGAGGGTCTTCTTCTTTCGAACGTATCGTGATTCATCTCGTTTTGCATAGCGGAGAGAACGTACTCGCGTAAGAATTCCTGCTCCTTGAACTCGCTTGGTAAAGCGTTTTAGAACGTTTGTGGCGTTCTCATTAGTGTTTTTCTGGACCTCTACATTTATCATAATAGATCAAAGGTTAACATATTAAGCTTTATTTGACAAGCTTCTTCAAGAAATCAGCTGCCTCGGTAATTCGTACGGTTTCTTGAGACCGATTGGTCATTTCTCGTATAAGAACAGTGTTTTCCATACTCTCTTTTTGTCCCATAATGAGTATGTATGAGACGTTAAGATACTCAGCACTCGAAAGCTGGGTGGTAAGTTTGTCTTTTGTAAGGGAATGGTAAACCACAATTTTGGCTCTTCGTAATGTTTCAATGAATCCGAGACTCTTGAGCTTCGCCTCTCGACCCATTTGAATAAAGTAGAGCTCTGGCTTTTTAATCTTCTTTGTAGAGTTTGATGCTTTTGCGCTTTTAGAAAGGTAGAGTACCGCACTAATCCCAGGAACATCTTTTTTCAAACCGATTTTCTTCCCTAAATTTGCCCAACGGATACCATATGCAAGCAGTTGTGGATCTTGTTTCTCTTTTCCCTTTCCCCATATTTTGAAGATAGTATGAGATGCGAATCCTTCATTATCTATTAAGCAACTATTGATAGAATAGGGAATATCACTCATTTCGAGAAGCTCTAATACTTCTTTAAAGTGAGTTCGGGATGATTCTGAAAGATAGTTCATTGGCTTTGGAGCGCGAGACTTAATTTCAGCACAGCCAGGATGATCACACGTGAGCGTAGCAAGAGCACTTTTCTTTAAAAGCTGTCGGCAATCAGCATGAAGTTCACTCAGGTGCTTTTTAAAGTAGGTAGTAAGATCTCGAACACAACGATTCATTGAATCTTTGTCTCCAATACTATTTATTTCTACTGAGATTTCGTCATATCCTTCACTCTGTATGATTTCGTAACAGGTTTTTATGACGGTTGCATCGGCAATACTTTTTCCGGTGCCGATAATATCAAGAGAGAGTTGAATCTTATCTTTCTTTTTTTCACTTGAAGTAAGCTTGTTTTCATTCATCATCATAAGAGGTACCTGAGAAGGCATTTTGGTGAAATAGGTACGAAGAAGAGCGATTTTTTCTTCGGGATGAATGTGATGTTGATCTATTGGATTATCAAGAAAAGCCTTGGCATGATCATGATCAGCCTTTTCTATACTTACTGGTGAAGCAGGAGTAAATCCATAATAAAGACCGATTTCAAATGCTTTGTGAGTTTCGGGATATGTCCAATACTGTTCGTTCTTATCTTTATTCTTTTGTTTTTTTGTCATGATCTTACTTCGATTCTCTGAATGTACCAGGATGAACTGAAATCTTCTGGAATGGGAACAGTCGAATGAGAGGAGTACCAATAATTAAATTTCGTGGAAGTGTACCCCAAACTCGAGAGTCTGAACTTTGACGGCGATTATCTCCCATTACAAAGTAGTCTGTATCTTTGAGGGTGACTTTAATATTGTCTTCTTTTTCATTTACTTCACTTATGTATGGCTCATCAAGCGTAAAGCCATTTGGATATGTCTTATTCTTTATCGTGACAGTTGTACCGTTGATTTCTACTGATTCTCCAGGAAGGCCAATGATTCTTTTAATAAAATATTTACTTGGATCTTTAGGATATTTGAAAATAACGACTTGGCCACGTTCTGGTTCCCCGATTCTATAACTTAACTGATCAACGATGAGATATTCGCCCGTTTCAAATGTGGGATCCATTGATGCACCACTGACAATGAATGGTTGAGCTACAAAAAATCTAATAGGGAGTACAACTATGAATGCAAGAATTCCAAATTTTATAAGATCTTTAAAAAAATGTTCTTTCTTTTCTTCATTCATAGAGGTTATTGGACAATTTTAATACATGTAGCTGTTTGACACAAGATCTCCTTCAATGACACAATGAATTTACGTTAAAAAAATAAATCACATGGCATTCATTATTGCTGGTTTGGGTAATCCTGATCAAGAATACATTCATACACGACACAATACAGGACGGATTATCTTGAAAGATGTTGCAAAAAAGTTTTCATTTTCAGAATTTGAAGATAATTCAAAAATCAAAGCTCTTATTTCAGAAGGAAAAATTGGAAAAGAGAAGGTTGTTCTTCTTGAACCCAACAATTTCATGAATAATTCAGGTTTTAGTATTGCAAAATTTCTTGGAGCAAAAATTCCAAGCAAAAAAGGCTTTCCCAATGTCATTGTAATTTATGACGACTTGGATCTACCACTCGGCAAAATAAAAATATCATATAATAAAAGTTCTGGTGGTCATCGAGGACTAGAATCTATTATCAAAGCACTTAAGACTCAAGAATTTGTGCGCATTAGAGTTGGTATTTCACCTGTTACTCCAGCTGGTAAGCTCAAGAAGCCGATGGGTGAAGCTGCTGTTGAAAAGCATATTTTGGGGGAATTCAAACCTACAGAATTAGAATTACTTTCAAAAACTGCAGATTCAGTCTCAGGAATTATAGAAACTATTATTACAGAAGGTAGAGAACGAGCTATAAGTACGTTTGTGAATAAGTAGCTAGACTTTTCTATTACGTGTGTTTCACTATAGATAGTGTGTGTTTGTTCACCCGCTTTTGCCTACAAGGAGGCAGAAATAAGGAGGAGAAAATGCAATCAGATACATGGGTCCATTGGTTCCTGTGGCACATTCCCTTCTGGGGAATTAGGTTGAGTTGGGCAATTGCTGCCTATTTGCTGTTTACAGCATTGGTTATGTATTTGCCAATCCTCACAACTTCTGTGCTTGCATGGATCGGTGGAGGTCTCATTTGTGTATGTATACTATCCTATTTAATAGGAGTAAGACTTTCTAACGAAGGAGAATAAATTCTGTTCAAAACAAAAACCCGTTTCTGGAGGGGAGCCAGCCGGGTTTTTATTTTTCTCAATTTATAATTTTTTAGAAATTATTTCTTCTCCTTATCTACAAATGAGAGAGCCATCTTTTGTTCCTTTGGATCAAAGAGGGTGATCTTAAAGGTGTAGTTCTTTCCAAGTTCAAGCTTTGATCGAAGTTTTTCTTCTGAACCAAATTCTGAAACGTGTACAAGACCTGCAATTCCTTCTTCGATAGATGCTAGAGCTCCATGCTTGTTGAATTTGATAACAACACCTTGAACCGTATCATCTTTCTTATATTTTGCAGAAGCTTCTTTCCAAGGATTTTCTTTGAGAGCCTTGATAGAAAGAGAAACTTTTCCTTCTTTGATTTCAATAATCTTTACATTGATCTTTTGACCAACTTTGAAGAGAAGTTTTGGATCTTCAACAAGTGACCAGTCGATTTCTGAGATGTGAACGAGTCCTTCAAGTCCTTCTTCAATCTTTACGAAGACACCGAAGTCTACGATTCCTGTAATTTCACCTACAACTTCGTCGTTAATCTTGTATTTACCTATAATCTTTTCTTTATCTTTTTGTTCGAGATTCTTTTCTGAGAAAATGAGTTTTCCTTCTTTTGGAATAGCTGAAATAATAGAAACTGCAATTTTCTGTCCTACCAAGCGCTTGAGTTCTTCAAGAATTCGGTCTTTGTCACCATCAGCTACTCGAGGGTAGTGTTCTGCCTTAAGCTGAGATGCAGGAAGGAATCCTTGAATACCTTGCCATGCGATGATAAGTCCACCTTTGTTTGCTTCTGTCACTGGAAGATCGAAGATCTTATGATCTCGGATAGCATCGAGAGCTTCACCCCAGATAAGCGCTTGTTTTGCTTCTTTAAGAGAAAGTTCTACATATCCATCCTTATTGTTTGTATCAACAACTTTTGCTCCTACTTTGTCGCCAATTCCTATCTTTTTAATGATATCTCGAGCAGCAATAAATTCTCGGCCGTAAATAATACCAGTTCCGTATGGTGGAAGGTCGATAAAAATGGCACTCTTTTCAATGCCGATAACTGTTCCTTCTACTAAATCTCCTACTGTAGGAGGAGTAACACTATCGTTTAAAACCTTAGACATTAATGTCTCTTTCTTTGGTTTTAACTCTTTTTCTTGCTCAGATTTTGTATCTTCAGTGATATCTGAAGCAACAGGTTCTAAAACTGCTGTTTTTGATTTTTTGTCCATAAACGAAAAATGCAATAAGTTCTGAACAATCTGACAGGTCGGGGCGTTCAGGGCTACTTATTGGCTTACTATTAATAATGACCGGAGTATAGCGTAAAAGTAGGGGGTTGTAAAGAACACCCCGCCTCACCCCAACCCCTCTCCCTACCGTGAGAGGGGAATACGATCCTCTCCTGGTAAGGAGAGGATGCCCGCAGGGCAGGTGAGGCGGGATTTTCTAAAAATTAGAAAGCTGCTATACTACACCCATATGGTTATTACATTTCACGGAAATCAGTTTTTCAAGATGACGTTTGGAGACACCGTATTAGCCTTCAATCCCATCTCAAAAGATTCAAAACTCAAGTCATCCCGCTTTGGTGCAGATGTTAGTTTAATTAGTATTAATAATCCAGATTTTAATGGTAGTGATCAGCTTTCATTTGGAGAAAAACAGCCTTTTGTGATTTCTGGTCCCGGAGAATATGAAGTGAAAGGCGTATTTATCAAAGGATTTCCTTCTACATCTACATATGGAGGTGAGGCTCTCATTAATACGGTGTATACGCTTGCACTAGACAGCATAAATATCTGTTTCTTGGGAGCACTTGATTCAAAAGAAATCACTCCTGAAATCAAGGGAGCACTCGATGAAGTAGATATTCTATTTATTCCAATTGGAGGAAAAGGTACTCTTTCTGCTGCTGATGCATATAAATTGGCTGTTCAATTCGAACCCAAAATAATTATCCCTATAGGGTATGATGATGATAAAGATGCGCTTAAGACATTTTTGAAAGAAGGAGGAGGTGAGCAATCAAAGCCTGTTGATAAATTGACGCTTAAACGAAAAGATTTGGAAGGCAAAGAAGGTGAAATAGTTATATTAGCAGCTAGCTAAACATATATGAGTACATTTGATTCATTTAAACAAGTTTCTGATACCAAGAAAAAGCAATATGCTTTTGCAATAAGTAGTGTCATTATGATTGGAGTTATTGGTATTTGGGCAGGTACATTACCAGCTCGATTTGCACAACCTGCTGCAGTACAAGAAGCTCCAGCTGTGCAGCCAATATCAGAAGCGGCTGGGCGAGCACAAGTAGAAAGTATTTTAAATGGTTCATCAAATGGTGTACAAATTATAGATTCAACAACTACTGCTCCATTGAATGGAAGTTATTAATGATATAGGATAATTCTCATATGGCTGAAAAAAACACCAAAAAATCGGCGGACATTGCTCCAGTACCACATATTAACGTTGTAGATCGAAGTATCTCGACAGAAATGCGCGAGTCTTTTATCGACTATGCCATGTCTGTTATTACAGATCGTGCGCTTCCTGACGTGCGAGACGGATTGAAACCGGTACACCGAAGAATTCTCTATGCTATGCATGAGATGAATTTGACGGCATCTGCAAAGTTTCGAAAATCGGCTGCAGTAGTGGGAGAAGTGCTCGGTAACTATCACCCTCATGGTGATGTGGCTGTATACGATTCTATGGTGAAGATGGCACAAGACTTTTCTATGCGCTATCCGCTTATTATGGGCCAAGGAAACTTTGGTTCTATTGATGGAGACTCAGCAGCGGCTATGCGATATACCGAAGCCAAGATGTCTCGTCCTGCAAGTGAATTGCTTCGAGATATTGAAAAGGATACGGTAGATTTTCGCCCTAATTACGATGGTACCCGAAAGGAGCCATCAGTGTTACCTGCAGCTGTTCCCAATTTATTACTCAATGGAACTCTTGGTATTGCTGTAGGTATGGCAACAAACGTTCCTCCTCACAATCTTGGAGAAATTGTAGATGCTACAGTTCATCTCGCAGAAAACAAAGATGCAACCAATGAAGATTTGATGGGCTTTATCAAAGGTCCAGATTTTCCTACCGGAGGAGTTATGTATGGTGAAAAAGATATTCATCATGCATATGCAAATGGAAAGGGAGGTATTGTCGTACGAGGTGAAGCAGAAATAATCGAATCAAAGTCAGACAATTTTCAAATTATAATTACTTCTATTCCGTATCGAGTAAATAAGGCTGATCTTATTATGTCTATTGCTGATCTCGTTCGAGACAAAAAGCTCGAAGGAGTAAAAGGATTACGTGATGAATCATCAAAAGATATCCGTATTGTAATTGATTTAAAAAACGGTGTTCATCCACAAAAAGTTCTCAACTTTATATACAAGCACACACAGCTCGAAGAAACATTTCACTTAAACATTGTTGCGCTTGTAAATGGCGTACCACAAACCCTTCCACTCAAATCTATCCTTCAGGAATTTATTGCACACCGAATGGTGGTGGTGCGACGACGTACTGAATACGATCTTAAAAAAGCAGAAGAACGCGAGCACATTTTGATTGGTCTTAAGAAAGCACTCGATCATATCGATGAAATCATTGCGCTTATTAAACGATCAAAAGATACTCCAACTGCTCATGCCAATTTGATGAAGGAGTTTAAGTTTTCTGCGATTCAGGCAACTGCAATTTTGGAAATGAGATTGCAAAAGCTCGCCGGACTTGAACGAAAGAAGATTGAAGACGAACTCAAGGCGATTCAAGCACTTATCGAAGAGCTCAAATCTATTTTGGCTAGTCCAAAGAAGATGCTTACTATTATTAAAGATGAGCTTAAACTTATTAAAGAAAAGTACGGTGATGAACGAAAGACACGTCTTGTAAAAGGTGCAGTACAGACATTTTCTGAAGAAGATCTTGTTCCTGATGAAGAATCAGTACTTGTAATGACAGCAGGAGGTTATATTAAGCGTACTGATCCTGAAGAATATCGAAAGCAAAAGAGAGGTGGAGTAGGAGTTGTAGATCTTGATACTAAAGAAGAAGATTTTGTTACAGCACTTCTTACAACAAATACGCATAGTGACTTGCTCTTCTTTACTGATAAAGGAAAAGCATATCAAATGAAGATGTATGAAATTCCAGAAGGACGTCGTGCTACTCGAGGAAAATCAATTATGAACTTCCTTGCACTCGAAGGCACTGAGAAGGTTACATCTATTATTGCAATGCCAAAGGCTGCAAAAGATAGTAGTTTGTCATTGCTTATGGTGACTCGCGACGGAGTAGCTAAGAAAGTAGCTGCAGAAAGCTTCCACGATGTACGACGTTCTGGAATCATAGCTATCAAGCTTGCACCAAGTGATCAGCTTATCTCTGTATCATTTGTAGATAAGGGAGACGATGCAATTGTTGTCACATCTGAGGGGCAATCTATTCGATTTAAAGAATCTGACGTTCGAGAAATGGGCCGTGGTGCTGCAGGAGTAACTGCAATACATTTAGGAAAAGGAGATAGTGTTATTTGTGCTGATATTGTGAAAAAAGATTTCAAAGATCCATCATTGCTTGTAGTAATGAAGAATGGTTATGGTAAAAAGACTGATTTGAAAGAGTACAAAGTTCAAAAACGAGGTGGATCAGGTATCAAGACTGCTCAAGTAACTGACAAAACAGGAAATGTGATTGCTGCTAAGGTAGTAATAGAAGATGGCTCAGAGCTTGTTGCTATGTCTAAGAAGAGTCAGGTTATACGTGTAGATATTAATGAAGTTCCATCTCTTGGACGTCAAACTCAAGGTGTACGTATTATGAAACTTCGAGATGGTGATGCTATCGCTTCTGCGGTGTGTTTGTAAAAAATTGTGTTGATAACTTTTGCTATTAGCATTTCTTCCAAACTGCTATACTAGAGCTATGGCTTTTTCTGATCCAATAAAAAATTTAGAATCTCTCAGCTTGAGTGAAGGTGCTGTAGTTGCTGACCTTGGTGCGGGATCTGGTTTTTATACCGTTGCTGCAGCACAGCTTGTACAAGCTCATGGAAAAGTGTATGCAGTTGATGTTCAGCAAGACTTATTAAGTCGTCTTAAGAACACAGCACATGAAGCACGGCTCACTAATATTGAGTATGTGCATGGTAATGCAGAAAAAATAGGAGGAACACGTATACGCGATAATTCAGTAGATGTTGTTTTGGCGTGCAATATATTCTTTCAAATAGAAGAAAAAGAAAATTTCTTAGCGGAGGCAAAAAGAATTCTCAAGCCGAGTGGTAGAATATTGCTTGTAGATTGGGAAGATTCGTTTGGTGGAATGGGTCCACAACCGCAGCATGTGGTGGCACCTACAGAAGCACGAGAATATTTACAAAAAGCAGGATTTACTAAGGTAAGTGATATTGATGCAGGAGAGCATCATTATGGCTTTATATATAGAAAACAATCATGAAAGGAAGCAATTTTCAAATTATATTTTTAGGAGTATGTATATTTTTAGCAATTGCAGGACTTCTTTATTTTGCAGCATTTAAAGCATCTGACCAAAAATCAGCAATTTCAATTGTAATTTGGGGTACATTACCTAATAGTTCTGTAAATGGATATATTACGCAGCTTACAAAAGATAATGAAGATTATAGTATTGCCTATGTTCAAAAACGTGCAGACACATTTGATCAGGCTTTCCTTGAAGCATTAGCTTCTGGTACTGGTCCTGATGCTCTTTTGGTGAGTCAGGATACATTGCTTAAGTATAGGAATAAGATTGTTACATTGCCATATTCAAGCTTGTCTAAACAAGCATTTAAAGACACCTATATTTCAGCAGCAGAAGTATATTTAAATTCAGCAGGAACATTGGCGCTTCCATTTTCGATAGATCCATTAGTAATGTATTGGAATCGAGATTTGTTTACTAATGCTCAAATTGCATTACCTCCTAAGACATGGGATGAATTTAATACCGTGGCACCTCAGATCACTCAACGACAAGGGTTACTTAATATCACACAAAGTGCGGTAGGGTTGGGAGAATTTAGAAATATAACTCATGCCAAAGAAATCGTGAGTCTTCTTATGATGCAGTCAGGAAATCCTATTGTAGTTGCAAATGATGCTGGATATTTTTCATCAGTAATAAGTAGTAATAAATCAACATCTGCTCTGACATTCTTTACTCAATTTGCAAATCCAGACAAAGAAGCATATTCATGGAATCGTTCATTAGCTGAGTCAAAGAATTTATTTTTAGCTAATAAACTCGGTGTATATTTTGGATATGCGAGCGAATTAGCAGAATTGAAAGCAAAAAATCCAAATCTTAATTTTAGTGTAGCAGTAGTTCCTCAATTAAAACCTACTACAAATGTCCCTCAAGTAAAAATGACCTACGGAGGCATGTATGGTCTTTCTATTGTACGAAATACAAAGAGTGTATCTGATACAGCAAAAGCTCTTATCTTTTTAACAAGCAAAGAGGGAAGTCCTATTTGGAATACAATTACTGGATTGCCTTCAGTAAGAAGAGATAGTGTTACAAGCCAAGGAAACAACGAAGCTTCTGGCGTCTTTGCAACATCTGCATTGTGGGCGCGAGCATGGCCAGATCCAAATGGTCCACTCACGAATAAAATCTTTCAAGACATGGTTGAAAATGTGACATCTGGTCGGCTTGATCCTGGTGGAGCAGTATCTCAAGCGCAAGGAGAAATTCAAAACGTGATCAATAAACAATAATATGAAGAAAATTATTCTCGTCTTATTCCTAACCATATTTTCAGTACAGTTTTTGTTTCCTACTTTTGCACGTGCTAATGGTGGTGGCTTCTCATTAGGACTAGTACCTTGTGGTCAGGGAGATAGAATAGTGAATAATGTTGTGCAATCATCACCACCATGTGATTTGCAGCAATTTGTAATCATGATTAGAAATATCATTGATTTTCTTGGTTTTCTTTCCATACCTATAGCCACCATTGCCATCACTGTAGCTGGATTTGTTCTTATATTTGCTCGAGGAAATGTAGAGCGAATTAAATATGCTAAGAATATTCTGATAAAAGTACTCATTGGATTTTTGATTGTGCTGTGTGCATGGGGATTGGTATATCTCATTACGAGTACCTTACTTGATCCATGTGCACAATATCTTGGTACTCCAAGTGCTGCATGTAAATAGTCATCAATAAAAATATATGAAAAAAAATAGAATAATTATTATCACATTACTTTCACTCTGTATGTATACTGGATTTATTATAAGTAATGTTCAATTTGCTTACGCGCAACTTGGTGGTACACAAGCAGGGCAAACAGGAGGAACTCAATCTGGTCAGACTGGAGGGACACAATCTGGACAAATAGGTGGTACACAAGCAGGACAGCCTGGAGGAATATATACCGTTCCTAACCCTCTAAAAGGGCCTACAACCCTCCTTGGAGTGCTCGCGGTAGTATTGGATGTCGTAGTGCAAGTTGGAGCTGTTATAGCGGTTCTCTTTATTATTTGGTCAGGTTTCCTCTTTATCACTGCTCAGGGAAATCCAGAAAAAATAAGAATAGCAAAAAGTACTCTCTATACCACACTCGTAGGAACAGCTTTGGTACTCGGATCAAGTGTAATTGCAAGTATTTTAGTAAATACAGTTAATAAAGTTACTAATAAATAACTACATGAAAAAATTAGGAATTATTATAAGTATAGCTGCTTTCCCGGGTATTATATATGCTGCTGATGTTACGGATTTATTGAGCTTGTTTAATTTTATGACGCAGCTCATCAATGCGTTTGTTCCACTATTATTTGGCCTTGCGATGCTTGCATTTTTATGGGGAATGGTGAAGTTTATTTACTATGCTGATGATCCAAAGCGTCGTGCCGATGGGAAATATGTCATGATCTGGGGGGTCGTTGCTCTTGCCGTGATGATGTCTATGTGGGGATTGGCGCTTACGTTAAAAAATATGTTTTTCTCTAACTCTCCTGCACCAATAAATGTTTCTAACAATGGACATACTCAGTATGATGAGCCTATCGATAATAATTTATAGGCATAAGATATCCACATTCTTGTTGCAATTTTCTCATCAGTAGCTCATAATTTAGAAAGCTTTTTAGTTTTTGTATAAAAACAAAAAGGTCGTTAGTATTATTAGTTTATTTTTATTATAAATGAAAAAATTTTTAGTAGGTGCTTCATCAATAGCAGCACTTGCACTTCCAAGTCTTGCTTTTGCAAACTCAAACTCAATCAGTTTGAATCTTTCAGGTTTTCAAGGATCAGTAGCAAGTCTTACTGATGCTGTAAACTCATTGGTTCCATTTGGTCTTGCTGTTGCTGTTATCGTATTTATTTACGGTATCATTCGATACATCATCGGAAAGGATGCTGGTGCACAGTCAGAAGCTCGAAGTTATATGATTTGGGGTGTTGTAGGTATTGCTGTTATCTTGGCAGTACTTGGACTTGCAAAGCTTCTTACAAATCTTCTTGGAGTTCAGACAGGTTCAGGAGGTGTAGTTGGTAATGATCTTCCACAGGTTCCAAATAGTGCTAACTAAGTATTTATAGTATTTACGCTTCATGCAATTATTTGGCACTCTCTATACTCCTCTTAAAACATATGTCATTTTTCCAGCAATAGGAATACTGTTTGGAGTAGCGATGATTTATTTTTTGTGGGGGATGGTAGTCTTCATTTGGAGTTCTAGTAACGAAGAAGGACGACAAAAAGGGAAGGAGCACATGATGTATGGAGTTTTGGGACTAGCTATTATGTTGTCAGTGTATGGTATTATGAATTTTATTCTTGCTACCATACGAAGTATTGGACCGGGTCTGCATTACGATGCCAATGGTATTCGTCAGGATAGGCCGGTTGAAAATCCTTCCACATTAATGGATCTTGAAGGTTCCAATAAGTAACTACAAATAAACAAAAACTACGTAATACTTTCTGGTATAACGTAGTTTTTGTTTGGGGAAATTAAGTATGAAAAAAGCGGGACAACTATGTCGTCCCGCTCTGGTTTAGCACGAAGTGCTGATGTTCAAATTCCTTTCGATCTTTCCGTGATGTCGTTGCGTTCCCAACGAATTCCTACACCCTTTTCAGGAGGCTCAACTGCCTGGAATCTCAATCCGTATATGACTCCGAGCGTTGTGCCCATATTCTCTGGCTCGCTTCCTGGCGGAAGTGGCCACAGAATTTGTTCAAATCGAGGCTTCCGAGTGAGGTTCTGGTTGTGGGTAGGACCATGGTCCACCTCGATAAGGATCCTACCTTTCGTAGGCAAATCCAAGAAGATGTTGTACAAATTTTCTTTCCCCCTGAAGTTGCCCTTGATTGGAGCTGACCATTGTCCCAATGGTACATCATGGTACTCATATCCTCCGTCTGCTGGATAGCAGAAGGGATGGAGTTTGTCGTACACCTGGGCCGCGGTCTGAGGTGTAGCTGGCGCCGGAGGATCAACTCCGATGCTGAGCTTAGGCGCCTGCTTGGACGGTTGAGGTGTCTTTGCCTCAGCGATTCGCGCTTCGGCTTCTTTCTCTCTTGCCCTTGCTTCGGCAATTCGCACAGCATCGGGTGATGCTGGCTGCTGCTTGGCTTTGACCAGAGCATGTTCCTTGGCGGCCAGCTTCTCCTTTTCCACCAGCTCTGCAATACGTGGAGCATAGTAGGTGTTGAAGTTGCCTAGGATAGTCACGATGTTGATCAGGATTGCTCCGGCACTCGTAGTTTTCCATAGTAGCAGCATCGCTTTTTGGACCCCGCTCATTTTTGTCTTTTCATCTTTGCCTGGAGTCTGATCCTCCTTTTGGGCGATGGCAAACGGAATCGAAAAAACGATAATTCCGATTACCAGGAACCACCATTCATCGGTATATCGGTATACCGAAATAAAGTGGGTTGGAGTCAGAGACCTGATCGCAAACTCCACGAATATGAAGATGAAGCAGGCAACGAGCAGAATGATGAGCTTGAGGCGGTGTTCAGTTGCTAGCCTACCCAAGCCTTTCTTTCCTGTGCTGTCTGAAGTTGAAGCAGTGTCATTTGCCTTCTGCTTGGTTTTGTCCCATTCAGGTTCTTGATGTCGTATGGTTTCTTGGATTTTTCCTATCACCCAAGAAATTAGTTTAACAAAAGCAACAATGCCACCGACGATCAGGACACATCCACATACGATGAGCGTAATCAAAACATTATCTGTCATGCGAACTCCTTAAGGTAAGGTGTGTTTAAATCGAAATTAACAAAGAACTTTATTGATAATAGCATATAAAATATAAAAAGTCAAATATTATAATGTATAGAAAAAAGGCCGCAGTTACGGCCCTTTTAAGTGACAGGGAAGCGTTTCTTCCAAGCACTTTATTTTTTAATTTTTTCCTTTTGACTTAACTAACGGGTGTTTGAATAACTGGAGATGCACCAGACCCATCAACTAGAGTCTGCCCCTTAAATCCAGCTACTCCCTTTGCTCGTTCTTGAGCAACAAGTACCTGAGGGGCATGTGCACCTAGTGCATTCACCTTTGCTGCTAGAACGTTAGCTTCTGCCTTACCTACTTGTGTGATAGCACTTGCTTTACCTCGCGCTTCTTCACTTTCGGCATCTGCTTTAAGTGTAGCTGCTGTTCTTGCTTCCAGCGCTTGTTCAAGAGCAAAATTTGCGTCATATCCAGCAGAGTTGTAGGCAGCTACACCCATGCCAGTTGTCTGAATGGTGCCACTGTTTCCTAAGCTGGCATTGAGTACTGCTTGTTCGAATTCTCCAGGAGTTGCTTTCCCATCTTTTCCAATCTTAGAAGTTGCTTTTTCCAACTCTCGGATTGCATCAAGGTTCATTTTTCGGAAAAAGTCATTAATGGCTCCTGCGATCGCATCATGCACATGGAAATAATAATTCCCATTCAAAAGAACGTAAGGTGTAAGAAAGTTGTGGGTAATGAGTGTTGCTGTTCCCCAGTTACGAATCTTAGCCTGTCCTTTTGTTTCAACCCCATCTACGGTTGTGATGAATCCAGGCACTTCAATACCCTCTACATCAACCGAAATGACTTGCTGTAAAGGAAGGTCGGTTACCCATGTGGTTCGCGTGACTATTCCACGGGTATTGTCTATTTTGTAATGGTCTGGATTTTTTTCAGCTTTTTCCTTATCTCCTGGTTTCAACGGACGACGGTAACTGACTGGTACGCTTACCACTTTGTTTGGGGGGAAACCATAAAAATATGCTCCCAATGTTCGTTCTGACCAGGTAGGGGGGTCTGGTTGATGAAATACCGCAGGTCCAGTGTCTGTTGCAGGTTGAGGAAAAAGGACGGCTCCTGTTAATTGGTCTATTCCATAACCTGGTGGTAGGCCATGCAGTATTTTTACTACCTTATTGCCCTTCGAGATGATCTGCGCATATCCCGATCTACGGAAAGTAAAAATTATTTTTCTATTAGCCATGTCAGTCACTATTGATCGAGCCGCGAGAAGTAAAAAGGGTGTGGCAATTGTAATTCCACCAATGGCCAGAAAAATAAACAAAGCAAACACCACAATCGCAATAATCCATAACATGCTGAACTCCTTCCGTTACAAACGGTTTTGGGGGGTTGAATAGTTAAGTTCAATGTCAGAGAACAACTGTAATCTATTATGTAATATATAATAAAATACTAAAAAGTCAAGTAAAACGATGTTGTGCCGAGGAGAGGACTTGAACCTCCATGGGTTACCCCGCTTGCTCCTAAGGCAAGTGCGTCTGCCAATTTCGCCACCTCGGCATTATTTGATTACGTAGCAATCAAAGATTCTGTTTATTATAGCTATTTTTTGTGTGTTAGCAATATAATATCTTTTTCTTCAAATGCTGTAATCCAACCCTCATTCTTTAAATCAGAAATAAATTGCTTATTATAAGTAGAAAATAGCACGCAATCTATAGAATGTTTTTTAAATTCTGCAGCACGATAATCTTTATCTTTTAGTATGTTGTTATAATTTTTAAAATAATCCTCTCCATTAAGCTTCCAGCTTGGCATACGACCATCTATATATACTTTGTGTGTTGGAAGTTTCCAGATTAAATAGCCCCCATAATTGTAATAATTAAAAATAGTAGAGCAGGTGTTATTGGCTTTAATAAAATCAATTTCTTTTTCGGGGTATACGACATGATATCCTGTGGTGTTATAGATACCTCCTGCTGCAAGTCCTAATGCTAGACCAAAACTAATGTATATCATTTCCCATTTTTTTAGTTTTGTTTGTAGTGACGTTCGTAGATCTGCTAGCGCATATTCAAAATGCTTAAGCATTTCGGCACTAAAAAACAGGTAGTATCTAATAGATGAAAGTGACATAAGCAAAAATATCATTGGTAGAGAAATGATATTTTTCCATGTGAATTTCTTTGTAGCTAACAAAATTCCAAGAAGGGGAATAATTGTTACATAATAAAGTTGAGGGATTGCAAATCGTTTCCATTCAGAAACATAGACATGAAGATTGCTATCAAAAACTGTTCTAAATATTTCTATATATACTTTAAAACCATACGGATTGATACAGGTAGCAAGTACAGAAAGTCCAATAACATACCAGGGGATAGTATGCTCCTTAATTATTTTATAAAACAATAGTACTCCCAATCCTAAAATAAAACTGCCATGCATATTACTCCAGAGAAGTATGAGGAGAGGAATGAACCATACTATATTTTTTCGCGAGCTTTCAAGCAGCCGTTGTAAAAGCGCAAAAAATACTAGTGACCATGCTGATGGTCGAACAAAACTAAAGGAAAGAATAGACACACTCGTAGCGACAAGTACGACTTCGTCATACAAGCGTGAGGCAAGAAAAATTCCAAGCGTCCAGATGGCTGCAAACACAATAGCTAACAGATAAAAACCTCCAATATTGTATAGAAGTGCCGTAATCACATCACTGAGCCATTCATGATTGATCCATTCAAAATGAGATGCTGTGTACGTATACACGTCATAGTGGGGAACACCATGGCTTAAAATGTAATTTCCAGCTTGCAAGTGCCACCCAAAATCAGGATCAAAAAGAATAGATGTGTTAACCAAAAAAACAACAAAAACAATCGCAACACTAGAAGTAAATTTCCAATTAATGGGGGATAAATACTTCTTCAAGAAAAACATAAAATGTCCACCCAGCAGGATTCGAACCTGCGACCTACCGCTTAAGAGGCGGATGCTCTACCAACTGAGCTATAGGTGGATATAGGTTTTTATACCATATATTTCTTCAAAAATCTAATGAGAAATGAATGTGCCCGGGGCGGGAATCGAACCCGCATCCCTTTCGAGACACGATTTTAAGTCGTGCGCGTATACCAGTTCCGCCACCCGGGCATTGTAAAATGAACACACAATCAGATTATCATACAGATATGTATATAATCTAGTGAGGCCACGGCGAGAATCGAACTCGCGCATAGAGATTTTGCAGATCTCCGAATTACCACTTTTCTACGTGGCCGTATTTAATTTCCCAAACTTAATTCATCAATTCGCTGACGATTCTTTTCTCCAAAATCGACAGCAAAGTCGAAGAAGGGCAATCTACCAATCTTTGAATGCTCTTTTACATACTGTTTGAATTCTGAGCGTTTGCGCTTGGTGAATTCAAGAGCATCTTCCTGCTTATCATCTGGGAAGACTGTGAAAAAAATTGTAGCTTCTTTCATTTTATCACCAAGTTCTGCTCGTGTAACGGTAATAAGTGACTGCCCATTTGATTCTCGTTGAAGAAAATCAGCAGCCAGGTTTTTGAGTTGTTCTTCTATTTTTATTTCTCGTGAGCCAGCCATGGTATTATTTTTCTACAATTCTGAATGATTCAATTTTATCTCCCGGAGCAATTTCTATCTTCGATTCGATGAGTGCTCCAAACTCCAATCCTTCACCGACTTCACTTACTTTCTTTTTGAGATGTTGTAATTCGCGAACACGTCCTTCTCCAATCTGGAAATTTCGACGAGTAATCTTTACTTCAGCTCCGAGCATGAGCATTCCTTGTTCTACTTTTCCTCCAAGTACTTGCTTGTCTTTGGTTTTACTGAAGATCTTAATGATTTTTGCGATACCGGTAGATTCTTCAGTTTTAACTTTTGGTGTTCGAGCTTCTACGACGGTCTGGAACCATTCAGTGAGTTTGTAGATGACATCGAATAGATGAATTTCAATTCCCATTTTTTCTGCTTGGCTTTGAGCTGATGCATCTATCTTTGTTCCAAATCCTACAATAAGAGTATTTTCTCGAGCACTTGCTATTTTTACATCATTTTCGGAAATGTCGCCAATACCACTTTGGATAATTTTTATCTTGATTTTTTCGTTCTTAATTTTCTTCAGTTCATACTGAATGGCATCAAGTCCACCTGATTCATTCGCTTTAATAAGAATAGGGATGATAGCTACATCCTCTGCACTATGATCTTGAGATGTAAATTTTGTTGGAGAACTACTTTTTGCTGCAGTTACAGCAGCTTCTGCTTCTTTCTTTGTTGCATAGCTTTGGAATGTGAGACCTACTTGTGGTAATTCATTCCATCCTATAATTCGTATTGGGCTTGAGAAGGTAGCTTCTTTAATCGGCTTTCCAAGAAAGTTCTCAATCATTCGGACAGGAGAGAGGGCAGTACCTGATACAACTGTCATTCCTGTCTTGAGTGCACCGTCTTTTATGATAAGTGTAGCTGATATACCTTTCTTTTTATCAAGATTTGCTTCAATGATGACTCCTTCAGCTGGTTTTGCAGGATCTGCTTTTAATTCTTCTACTTCTGTTTGCAAAATAATAAGATCTAAAAGGTCAGAAATTCCTTGCCCAGTTTTTGCAGAAATAGGTACAAATGGAATTGTTCCTCCGTATCCTTCAACATAGATTTCATGTTCAGCAAGAGAATTTTTTGTGCGATCAATATCAGCACCAGGCTTATCCATTTTATTAATCGCAACAATACATGGAATTTCTGCTTTTTGAATAGTTTTGAAAGCTTCTACTGTTTGAGGCTTTACTCCATCTTCACCAGATACAACTAAGATAGCAATATCCGCAACATGTGCTCCACGTGATCGAATAGCCGCAAATGATTCGTGGCCTGGAGTGTCAAGAAAGGTAATGGCATGTTCTTTACCATCTTTTGCCTTATGCATTACTTCATATGCAGAGATTCGCTGGGTGATTCCACCAGCTTCAGTATCTACGATATTAGTTTTGCGAATATAATCCAGGAGAGTAGATTTTCCATGGTCAATATGCCCCATTATGGCAATAACGGGAGAGCGCTCTATGAGGTTGTGTTGATTCTCTTTCATATAATGTGATGTATGCTCTCATAAGCAAATTACTTTGATAAGCTTTCTTTTGCTTTTTTGATTGCTTCTTTTTCTTCGTCAGTAAGCTCAAAATCTGATGTACCATTTTTAACAGGCTTTGCAAACATACTTATCCTGTCTCGGGCGTACATGCTTGTCAATACGATGCCATTTTCTTTTTCTGAAAGAAATGCAGTACTGAAGCTGTTATTTCCACCTCCACCTGAGCCTTGAAAAGGATTGAATCGAATGGTTTCAATGCTTTGCACACTCATGTTGAGTCGTCGTTCTACTGTTGTAAGATATGATTCCATATCTTTGGTAAATGCCTTGAGTTGCTTCAAGTCTTGTGTAACATGCACAAGTGCTTCTTCAAGATTATTGGCATTTTTACCCATGAGCAGCTTCTTACATTTACCTTCAAGCCGCACCGCCCATGCAATTAATACAATGAACAATATTCCAATGCCTGACACACAACTTATAAGTATAGTATTGCTTATATACATAAAAAGATTAAAGTGGGGTATTGCAATTTCATATAGTACAGTAAAATGAGGAATATGAAAAGGAGAATATATTTAGATTATGCTTCAACTACGCCTTTAGACAAAAAGGTGTTTAAAGCCATGCTTCCGTATTATAGAGAGAATTTTGGTAATCCATCTGCACTTTATCAGGAAGGATTGCTCACAAAAGATGTCATAAAAACAGCTCGCAAGAACATTGCAGACATTTTAGCAATAAAACCAGAAGAAATTATTTTTACTGCAAGTGGCACAGAATCAGATAACATGGCGCTTGTTGGAATATTCAATAAATATAAAAAAAACTTTAAGCCTCACATTATTACGACAAATATAGAACACCCCGGCATTCTTGAAGTGTGTAAGCACATAGAAAAAGAGGGTGGAGAGGTAACATATGTACCGGTTGAGTCAGACGGCATAGTAAATCCAGAAAAAATTAAAGCTGCGCTCAAGCCTACAACTGTCTTAGTCTCAGTCATGTATGTAAATAACGAAATTGGTACGATTCAGCCACTACGAGAAATTTCTAGAATAATAAAAGAATACAATACGAATACTACAGCTTCACACTTTGTAGCATTTCACACCGATGCGTGTCAGGCAGCAAATTATCTTGATCTTAGCTTCCAGAAGTTGGGTGTAGATATGATGACGCTTGATGCTTCAAAATTTTATGGCCCTAAGGGAATTGGATTATTGGCAATTAAACGAAGTGTTGAAATTGAGCCAATGATACATGGAGGAGGGCAAGAAAGGGGATTGCGAGCTGGTACCGAAAACACTCCCGCAATAGTTGGAATGGCAGAGGCTCTTGTAATGGCTCAGTCAATGAAAGAAAAAGAAACCATTCGTTTATTAAAACTTAAAGAATATTTTATCTCAAATGTAATAAAGTATGTTCCAGGCGTCATTATTAACGGGGACACTGAGAAATCTCTTCCAAATACTGTTAATATTTGTATTCCCGATATCGATGCAGAGTTTGCTGTAATTAAGCTCGATTATCTTGGTGTAGCATGCTCATCAGCAAGTGCATGTATGAATTTATCAAAAGATTCTTATTCATACGTGATAGATGCCCTTAATAAGGATTGTAGAGAATCATCGTTGCGATTTACCTTTGGAAGAGCTACATCATTGAGAGAAGTCGAATTGACTTTACACAAAATTCAGTCTATAATTATTACACAATAACTACTACTTTTTATTTATATGCCTCCATTACATCAATTTACAACAAAAGCCAAAGAGGCGATTCGGCGAGCGCATGAGCTTGCTATTGAACGTGGGCAAAATCACGTTAATCCTCTTCACTTATTAGCTGCTCTTATTCTTCAAGAAGAAAGTATGGTTGCATCTGTACTCGATAAGCTTGAGGTAGACACAATGCTTCTTACTGATTCATTACTTGAAGCTATCGAAGCTCCAGAAGGAGGTGCTACACTTAACCCTTCATACCAAATTTACCTTACTCCTGACCTTGCTCAGGCTATAGAAAGTGCCGTAAAAGTGGCAAAAAGCCTTAATGATGAGTTTATTTCAACAGAACACCTCTTTATAGCTATATTAGATATTAATGGCCCTGCAAAGGATCTTTTGACTAAATTTAGAATTGAAAAAGATTCTGTACTTCGCGTACTTGAAGAGCTCAAGAATAGTAAAGTTACTGATGTTCATACTCCAAAAAAATTTAAGGCACTTAATAAATACACACGAAGTCTCACAAAGTTGGCCGCAGAAAACAGACTTGATCCTGTAGTTGGACGTGACACCGAAATTGGACGAATCATCCAAATTCTTTCTCGACGAACAAAAAACAACCCAATTCTTATTGGAGAAGCAGGAGTAGGAAAAACTGCAATTGCAGAAGGATTGGCGGTCCGAATGGCACAAGGTGATGTCCCAGAATCTCTTAAAGATAAAGAGCTTGTTTCACTTGATCTTGGTGCACTCGTTGCGGGTACAAAGTATCGTGGTGAATTTGAAGAACGACTCAAAAATATTTTGAAAGAAATTGAACGATCAAATGGGAAAGTAATTCTTTTCATTGATGAAATTCATACTATTGTAGGTGCAGGAGCTGCAGAAGGATCTCTTGATGCTTCAAATATGTTGAAGCCAGCGCTTGCTCGTGGAGATTTGCGAGCGATTGGAGCAACGACCCTCAAAGAATATCAAAAGCATATTGAAAAAGATCCTGCACTCACTCGAAGATTTCAGCCTGTATATGTAAATGAACCGTCTGTAGAAGATACAATCGCTATCTTGAGAGGATTGAAAGAAAAATATGAAAATTATCACGGAGTACGTATTACAGATGACGCAATTGTTGCAGCGGTAAATCTTTCAAGCCGATATATTACTGATCGTTTCCTTCCGGACAAAGCAGTAGATCTTATCGATGAATCTGCATCATATTTAAAGATAACTCTTGAGAATATGCCGCCAATATTGCAAGAAACACACGCTCGTGTGATGCGTCTTGAAATTGAACGTGAAGCTCTCAAGAAAGAAACATCTCAAAAATTAAAGGATCGCGTTAAAGAAATTGAAAAAGAAATTGCAGATCTTAAAGAACAAACATCAGAAATAGAACTTAAGTGGAAAAATGAAAAAGAAATTCTTACTGATATAAAAACGCTCAAGAAAGATCTCGAATCTCTCCGATTGGATGCAGAAAGTGCAGAAGCTCGAGCAGATCTTGGAAAAGCTGCCGAAATTCGCTATGGAAAAATTCCTCAACTTGAAAAAGAATTGGATACAAAGATGAAGCGAATGAAAAAGCTTCAAAGTTCACGTCGAATTCTTAAAGAAGAAATTACTGCTCAGGATATTGCTGATGTTGTTTCAAAGTGGACGACTATTCCAGTATCTAGAATGCTAGAAAAAGAAGCAGAAAAGCTTAGTCGAATGGAAGAAGATCTAAAGAAACGAATTATCGGTCAGGATGAAGCAGTGAAGAAGATTTCAGATACCGTAAAGCGATCACGAGCCGGTATTGCAGACCCAAATCGACCAATTGGCTCATTTATCTTCCTTGGTCCTACTGGTGTGGGTAAAACTGAGCTTACTAAGGCTCTTGCTGAATTCATGTTTGATGATGAAAAGGCACTCATCAGAATTGATATGTCTGAATTTATGGAAAAGCACTCAGTATCAAAGCTTATTGGTGCTCCTGCAGGATATGTAGGATATGATGAAGGAGGTAACTTTACAGAAATGATTCGTCATCGACCATACTCTGTAATTCTCTTGGATGAAATTGAAAAAGCACATCCAGAGGTATTCAACTTACTTCTTCAAGTCCTTGATAACGGCCATCTTACAGATGCAAAAGGCCGTCGTGTAAACTTCAAAAATACTATTATCATCATGACATCCAACTTGGGTGCTCAGTATATTGATAAAATGCAGAAATTCGGTTTTGGAGAAGCTACATCAGAGCAAGCTGAATATTCTAATGTGAAAGATAAAGTCATGGAGAGTTTGAAAGAATTCTTCAGACCTGAATTCTTAAACCGAATTGATGACATTGTTGTCTTCGACATTCTCAATCAGCAATCAATTGCAGAAATCGTAAAAATCCAAGTAGATCTCATCAAAGAGCGTCTTGCAGCAAAAGAAATTAAGCTCGATATAAACCAAGAAGTATATGATTATCTTTCAAAAGAAGGATACAATCCACAATACGGTGCACGACCTCTCAAGAGACTTATTCAAAATAAGATTCTTACTCCAGTCGCATCACTTATGATTTCTAAGGGCGTTATGAAAGGTGGAGAAATCAAAGTGGGTCTCAAAGATAGCCAGTTTACGTTTGATGTAAAGAAGGGAAGAAAAGGAAGTATCTTCCGAGAAGAAATTATTTCTACGGACGAATTGGTGAAGTAAATATACTATTCACAACTTAATTAACCGCCTCACCCCAGCCCCTCTCCTTACCAGGAGAGGGGTTTGTGGTATTTCCTCTCCTGGTAAGGAGAGGATGTCCGAAGGACAGGAGAGGCGGTTCACATTTGTACGGTTTTATGATAAGTTTGAATACACAACTTATATAACGTTGTAGATGCGTAGGTACTCAAGTGGTCAACGAGGTCTGACTGTAAATCAGATGGCACCGCCTTCGGGGGTTCGAATCCCTCCCTACGCACAAATGAAGAAAAAGCTTACGGTAGGAATTCTATTTGGAGGAAAGTCTGCAGAGCATGAAGTCTCACTTCGTTCAGCAAAAAATGTTGCTGATGCAATGGATAAAAGTAAGTATGAAGTTGTATTTATTTGTATAGATAAATCTGGTGCATGGCCAAAAGGTTCTATCACCTCATTATTTGATAATGTTTCTACTACCTCTCTTGAACAACAAATAGATGTCGTCTTTCCTATTTTGCATGGACCATTTGGAGAAGATGGAACTGTTCAGGGCCTACTCAAGCTCGCGAATGTGCCATTTGTTGGTGCTGGAGTACTTGGATCTGCAGTAGGAATGGATAAAGATGTTATGAAACGATTGCTGCGAGATGCAGGCATTCCTATATGCAAATTTATATCAGTAAAGAAGCATGAAGTAAGTGCAATTAATTTTAAAAAAGCTAAGAAAGAGTTGGGACTACCAATGTTTGTAAAGCCAGCAAATCTGGGCTCTTCTGTGGGAGTAAGCAAAGTAAAAAACGAAAAAGAATTCAAAAAAGCGCTCGATGAAGCATTCATGTTTGATTCAAAAGTTATCATAGAAGAATTTATAAAAGGAAGGGAAATAGAATGTTCTGTATTAGGAAATGAAACTCCAATTGTTTCTGTGCCAGGAGAAATTGTCGTGAATGCAGACTTTTATTCTTATGATGCAAAATATATTGATGAAGATGGTGCTACCCTCCAAATTCCCGCAAAGCTTCCCAAAAATGTAACTAAAAAAGTGCAAGATATAGCACTTAAAACATTTAAAGTATTAGAGTGTGAAGGAATGGCTCGAGTAGACTTTTTTGTAACAAAAACAGGCAAAGTGCTCGTAAATGAAATCAATACCATTCCGGGGTTTACAAATATCAGTATGTATCCTAAGCTCTGGGAAGCGAGCGGTATTTCTTATTCAAAATTGATTGATGCACTTATACTTCTTGCTATAGAACGGCACAAAACTCAATCAAAACTTAAAACTTCTTACTAATTATCTGTTAAGATTATATTCATGAGCTCATCTAGGAATACAAAGGGATTAAGAACTTGGATCGATATAGATACAAAAAAACTGGATAGTAATATCCAGGCTTTTAGGGAGATTATTAAACCTGACGTAAAGCTCATGGGCGTTGTGAAGTCTAATGCCTATGGTCATGGTCTTGTAGGAATTTCTAAAGCTATAATCGATTCAGGAGTGGATTGGCTTGGTGTAGATTCTATTGTTGAAGCATTAAAATTGAGAGAAGAGGGAGTTACTAAACCAATACTTGTATTAGGCTATACGCTTCCAGAAATGATCGAACGTGCTGTTGAACATGATATTAGTATCGCAGTCTCACATTCGTCTACATTAGACGTTCTAGAAACATCTGAGCTTTCTCAAAAAGTAAAAGTGCATATTAAAGTAGATACGGGTATGTATCGTCAGGGATTTGGAGAATCTCAAATAAATTCTGTTATTACCTCACTCCAACAACTTGAAAAAGCAGGGAAAATAAAAGTAGAAGGATTATTTACCCATTTTGCTTCTGCAAAGAATCCAAGTTTCCCTGAATATACAAAAAATCAAATCAAATCTTTTGAAGTGTGGCGTGAAGCTTTTGTTCAAGCAGGATTTTCTGTTATTGCACATGCATCTGCAACAGCAGGTACTCTTTTATTTCCCGAAGCTCACTACGATATGGTCAGAATTGGCATAGGACTCTATGGACTCTGGCCTTCTAAAGAATCAGAAGCATTTGCATCAGGAAGAGTTAAGCTGGAGCCAGTAATGACATGGAAGACTCTCATTGCAGAGACTAAACATGTGCCTGCAGGGTCTAAAATAGGCTACGATGGCAGTGAGACGCTCACGAGAGATTCTATTATTGCAATTTGCCCTGTGGGCTACTGGCATGGGTTCCCTCGGGCTTTTTCTTCTGTTGGCCAAGTACTTGTAAATGGCAAACGAGCCAAGATAGTAGGCCGGGTAAGCATGGATATGATCATAATTGATATTACAAACTGTGGGGAAGTAGGTATTGGGGATGAAGTAGTGTTATTGGGCAAGCAGGGAAATGCAGAAATATCTGCCGAACAGATGGCATATCTTGCAGATGGTTCATGGTACGAGATCATTACACGAATCAACCCCTTAATTCGAAAAAACCATCTATAGCTTGCATTTCGGAGCATTTTATATTATTCTAATGGAACCTAATTTTTAAGACACGACTATGTCACAAGATCGATTAATCAAACTTGCCTGCACTAAATGCAAACGCATCAACTACTGGTCAAGTAAAAATAAGAGAAAAGTAGAGCGAAAGATAGAACTTTTGAAGTTTTGTAAGTGGTGCAAAAAGCAGACTCCACATAAAGAATCAAAGAAATAATAAAAAATCCTTTCGCCACCGCGAAGGGATTTTTTATTGAACTTATGTTAGTATTTCCAGCACGGGCCTATAGTTTCAATGGTAAAACAACGGTCTCCAAAACTGTAGTTGCAGGTTCGAGTCCTGCTGGGCCCGCCTTCGGTCGCCGTAGCTCCCTACGGCGGGCAATGCCCGCGTGGAGCGAAGGTGATATTATTTGGCAGTAAACCTTATCACTTCTTTCTCAATCTTCTTCAAGTTTGCTGGCTTAGTAGAGAACCATTTAATTCTTGTGTCTTTCTTAAACCACGTCATTTGGCGCTTTGCATAGTGCCAGATTTCTAGATTAAGCTTCTCTATCATCTCTTGTTTAGAAATTTTATTTTGCAAATATAAAGCTTGATACTTGTATTCTAATCCTAAAGCTTCCATGCGCTTCCAGCTCAAGCCTTTTTTGTGCAGATTTTGTGCTTCTGTAATCATCCCTGATTTAATTCTTTTTAATAATCTAGTTTTGATTTTTTCTTTTAATATGTTCTCTTCTGTCTTTAAACCAATTTGCAAAGAAGTATAGAGTGGCTCTTTTTTAATTTCTGGCACAGTGCCAAGATAAGTGGCAATTTCTATAGCTCGAATAAGACGTACTTTGTTATGCACATCAATAGTTGCAGCTCTTCTGATATCTAGCTTAGCGAGCTGGTTGAAAAGACTTTCTAAACTCTTTTTTTCTAATCTTTTTCTTAATTTAAGATTAGCAGGAACTTCGGGCAGTATTATGTTATCTACTATAGACTGAATATAAAATCCTGTGCCGCCGCAGATAATTGGTAGTTTATTTTTATGTAAAATTTCCTGAATAGCTTTATCTGCTAATATTTTGAAATCATGGACTGAAAATACTTTCTTAGGAGATACAACATCAAGAAGATGATGAGGAATACCAGCCATTTCTTTTTTTGTAATTTTTCCAGAGCCGATATCAAGACCTTTGTAGACTTGTCGTGAATCAGCAGAAATAACCTCACCATTAAATTGTTTGGCAAGTTGCACAGCAAGATCACTTTTGCCCGAAGCTGTCGGGCCGAGAATAACCAATATTTTTGGGTGCATAAATAGTAAACTACTTGACTTTACTATTTGTTTTGGTATTATGCAAACACATTCGGCGATTTGCCGCGGCCCCACCCACAAGGTGGGGAATATTATTTATAGAGTTCTTGAAATCTAGTTTTTACTCTCTTAAAATCCTCTTCATCTAAAATCCACCAAAGATCTCGCTCACTAACTAAGGGTGGACCTTTTTGTATTGTATGTAATTTTTCTTTTAATCTTATCCACTCAAAAAATCTTTTAATCATCCAATAATCATATCTTTATAGGTATGAATAAAAGATAAAATAAAGTTAAAACGTGTGCCGGGAGGGAGAATCGAACTCCCATGGATTACTCCGCACGATTTTGAGTCGTGTGCGTCTACCAATTCCGCCATCCCGGCATTGAAGTCAGTCTACTTAAAATCGCTCTAAAAATCAATTAAACTTTAAATTTGTGAAGTAATGGGTGTGTGCTAAAATACATCAATCAAACGATTATTTTATGTCTCAATTTTACAACGATTCAATATTCTGGATAGAAGTAGAGAAGATTAAGCCGAATCCATTTCAGCCTCGAAAGGAATTTGATCCTATACAACTTCAAGCACTTTCGGATTCTATTAGGCAGTACGGTGTGCTCCAGGCGCTTGTAGTGACCCGTAAAGAGGTAGTGAAGCCTGATGGTGGCTTAGCTGTCGAATATGAGCTTATTGCAGGTGAACGACGTCTCCGCGCTTCCAAGCTTGCTGGCCTTTCACAAGTTCCATGTCTCATCAAGACTGGAGAAGACAATGATCTCATGAAGCTTGAGCTTGCTATTATCGAAAACGTGCAGCGTGAAGATCTCAATCCTGTCGATCGAGCTCGAGCCTTTCAACGTCTTGTTGCAGAATTTGGATTTAAACATTCACAAATTGGAGAAAAGATAGGCAAGAGTCGTGAATATGTTTCTAACACGCTTCGACTTCTTTCACTTCCTTCAGATATTCTTGATGCACTTTCTCAAGGAAAAATTTCAGAAGGTCACACACGACCACTCATGATGCTTAATGATAGACCAGAAGAGCAATCAACATTGTTCAAAGAAATAATGTTTAGAAAGCTCACTGTGCGTGAAGCAGAAGTTATTGCACGCAAGATTGCTGTTGAGAAAGTTCGTAAGAAGGACTTTGGTGCTGATCCTGAGGTTCAAGAAATAGAAGAAAAAATGGCACAGTCTCTTGGAACGCGTGTTCATATTGAACGAAAAGAAGTGGGAGGAAAAGTGATGATTGATTTCTTTTCAAAAGATGATTTGCGAATGATTCTTGATTTACTTGAAAAAAATAGATTAAACGCTGCGCAATCTCAATCACCTGTCGCGACCCAAACAGTAGAAGAAATAAAAACATTGGCAGCAGCTACACCCCTCGAAGCACCACTTGATGACAGAACAGGGGAACAAGTAAAAGAAGATGATAATGCTGATATTTATTCAGTAAGTGGATTTTCTATATAAATCCTTTATAGAATCTTTAAGATTATTTTATCACTCATGTTTTAGAATTGACCAGTGCTTGAAAAAGTACTGGTCGATTTCTATTACCGTGAAATATAAAAATAATTACTAATAACAATTAAATTAATATGCATAAAAAATATAAATATATATCAGTGAGCGTGATGATCCTGGGTATGATTGTCGGGGGTATATGGGGAATGATGCTCACGATAGGACAGCAATCTACTGCTGCACAACCAAAAGAATTTGTAGCTGGATCAGAAACCAATGAACGTATCGAGCAGCTCAAATCTGAGCTTGAAAAGACAGCTCAATATGAAATGGTGTATGGATGTACAGAAAATGATCAATTAGGACAAAAGGTATTTTGTGGTGCATCCAAAACTAAGATTGATAAGCTTGGACAAGAAATACAGAATGAAATACTGAAGCAAACTAAAAGAAGTGACAGAGATATAGCAGAAGTTAAAAGTAAGATTAAAAAAATAAGAGAAGATAATAGCTTAACATTTGAATTTCAAGGTAAGTTTACAAATCCATATACAGAAAAGAATAATAAAAAAGTAGAGTACTACAAAGATAATAAAGGTATAGAATATTCAGTCGATCCAACTACAAATGAAGTAATAGAATTTACAGATGATTCTATTAGAGAAGCAAAAGTCAAAAATATAGATATGGCTGGGCTGCGAGCAAAAGCAGAAGCATACTTACAAAAGAATGTTGCAGATTTTGATCGCGTAAAAAAGACATTTACTTTTGAAGGAGGAGGTAAAGGGGATAGCCAAGGAGATTCTATGATTGCCTTTCGATGGAATGCACCAGAGAAAGTGAATGGTGAAGAAATGGTGCCATTTGTAATGATAAAGCTTTCTCCATCGGGGAAGATTATTGGATTTAGTGACACACGAAGTCTTTATAAATAATATGAATAAACTTATTATGAAATCATATATTGTAAAAATTGTTCTTGTGGCACTTCTCATGATCAGCTTTGCCCATCATGCATCTGCTGCGATCTATTATCAAGCTAATGGAGGATCATATTGGACTCAAAATGGGTCTTCATGGAGCAGAGTAAATAATGATGGCTACTGTGTCTCAGGGCGAGGTCCGTGCGGCTCAAGTTTGTGGTATCAGCAATGGACATACAATCATGCTGGCTGTGGCTATGATGAATCAGGGACATGGAATATGGCAAGTGTAGTACCTTATAGCGGAAAAGTATCAGCATGGATAGATGGTTATATGGGAGGGACAATGCCATCTGCGGATTATACCGTTTCAAACAATTACGGTTCTGCAAATCATGTAGGTATTAATCAGAATAATTATTACGAGCAATTTGTACCACTCGGAACTTTCTTTAGAGTTCAGTCGGTATCTCTTACTGATAGTTGGGGACCTGGTTATACATGTAATGGAATAGGAGGATATCGAGTAGAGTTTGATGAAATTAAGTTAGAGGTGTAATAACATTTCTTACAATAAATTAAGAAAAATAAAACCGAGCTTTATAGTTCGGTTTTATATATTTAGATAATAAAAAACACCCATGCAACGCGGAAGCGACGACGCAGTTGCATGGGTGGAGACTCTTGGCGGTGGGCGACTATATTTCCCTGCCAAGAGGTGGATGAAGTCGGTCGATTGAAACGGACACAACCGAGGACCTCACACTCTCTGATGTTCTAATAGAAGAGTATACGTATAAATTCTAAAAAGTCAAAAACTAAGCTTTTACGAGTTTGTGAGGATTATGATTTGGGCAGGTTTTGTTAGAACATCGCTCTGGGATTGTTTTTGTTCCTTCCATCATCATTGATTGGCATAGGATACAAATATTACCAGTAGGTTTACTTTTGAGAATATTTTTACATGCAGGATAATTTGAACAGCCATAGAATACTCCAAATCGTCCACGCTTCTGAGTCATTTCTCCGACATTACATACAGCGCATTTTACTCCCGTTGAGTTTTGCTTTTCGAGTTCTGGATCTTTTTTAATATGCTTACACTTAGGATAATTTGAACAAGCAATAAAGCGGCCATATCGTCCATCTCGTTCTACGAGCATTCCGTTTTCACAATCTGGACATTTTTCTCCTGTTTCCTTTGGTCCAGCGAGCTCTTTTCCTTCTTCTGTTCGAGCACCCGTACATTCAGGAAATCGAGAACAACTCATAAATTTTCCTGTTCGAGAAATCTTCCATACCATACTACTTCCACAAACAGGGCACTTGAATTCATCCGGTACAGGACCAATATCAGTAATTTTTTCTGATGTTTTTGATTTTGTTTTTACTTCTTTGAGGAATGGTCCATAGAAGTCTTTGAGAATTTTTACATACTCTTTTTCACCTCGAGCAATATCATCGAGTTTGTCTTCCATTTCAGCAGTAAAAGAGTCACTAATATAGTCAGCAAAGTTTTTCTCCAGGAATGTACTTACTACCATTCCTGTATCAGTAGGCTTGAGAGCTTTTTGGATTTTTTCTACATATCCACGATCAACAATAGTCTTAATAATAGACGCGTATGTAGAAGGTCTACCTATGCCACGCTTTTCGAGTTCTTTAATAAGACCTGCTTCGGAATATCGTGGAGGTGGCTCGGTTTCTTTTTCTTCTGTTTTGATTTCAATAAGTTTTAATTTTTCTCCGACATCTACTTTAGGAAGTTCAACATCATCTTGTCGAGCCCCTGGATCTGCCTTAATCCATCCATCAAAGAGAATTCGAGATCCATTAATTTCAAAATCAGGAATTTTACCATTACCCACTTGTACCGTGAGCTTTGTTCGAAGAGTGTTCGCATCTGCCATTTGTGAGGCAACAGTTCGCTGCCAAATAAGTCGGTACAATTTTTTTTGCTCATCTGTTGTTCCACCAGAAAGCTTTAAAATATCTGTAGGACGAATAGCTTCGTGTGCTTCCTGAGCATTTTTACTCTTTTTATTGTATGTTCTGAATTCGAGATAATTTTTACCGTAATTTTTTTCTACAACTGTTGCAATTTGACCTAGTGCTTGCTTGCTCAATGTTGTACTATCGGTACGCATGTAGGTTATTGCACCTGATTCGTAAAGCTTCTGTGCAATACTCATAGTCTTACTTGGCGCAAAGCCAAGACGAGAACTGGCAGATTGTTGCAGTGTAGAGGTAATAAAAGGTGCTTTTGGTGCACGTTTTACTTCAGTTTCTTTAATCCCTTTTACAATCCAATCTTCTTTTTTACCAATTTCTAAGATTTTTTCTACAAGTTTGAAATCAGTAGGCTGTTCTGAACAGGTAAGGGTAAGTTTATCTTTTGTCTTGTTTTCTGTATCAGCAGTAATGACCCAAAATTTGTGAGAAATAAATGCTCGAATTTCTCGTTCGCGTTCAGCAAGAATACGTAGTGCAGGGGATTGTACGCGGCCAGCAGAAAGGCCATAACGAACCTTTTTCCAGATTAAGCCTGAGAGATCGTATCCTACCAATCGATCGAGTACGCGACGTGCTTCTTGTGCTTGCTTGAGATTGTCATCAATATCTCGAGGATGAAGAATCGCTTCTTGTACCGCATCTTTGGTAATTTCATGAAATACAACTCGTTTAGGATTCTTAAGATGAGCTGCTTGGCTAATGTGCCATGCAATAGCTTCACCTTCTCGGTCGGGGTCGGTTGCGAGTAAAACCTCATCAGCTTTTTTTGCAAGAGCTTGAATTTCTGCTACCACAGCTTCTTTACCTTTCGAAATTTCGTAAGTAGGAATGAAGCCACCTTCGATGTCGATGGCTTTTTTATTACTCTTTGGTAAATCGCGAATGTGACCGACGGATGCTTTGACAGTATATTTACCATCAAGGTATTTAGAAATTGTTTTTGCTTTTGCAGGTGATTCTACAATAAGTAACTTCATATGATTTATCAATTAGTACTATATAAAATTGTTTTACGCAAGTTAACAACTCAAAAGATGAGGTGTAATTGCCCAAGATTTTCTTTGATATATCCCTTCATCTCCAAGAGAGAAATCAAAATATTTACTTCATGAGTGGGTAATTCAATTTTTCTGATAAGATCATCGCGTGTTTGAGCATCTTGGAGTATATGTAGAATCTTTTTTTCAGTTTCACTGCAGTCTGGATATCTTTCTTCAAACGTTAAAGATAATTTTTGAGTTTCATGTGGTAGGGCAAAGCCGAGTGCTTCATGTAAATCTTCTGAGCATGTAATCGGTGTCGCCCCAAGTTTCAATAATAGATGTGGCCCTTCAGAATTGGGAGAAAATATAGAGCCAGGAATAGTCAGTACATCTCTATTATAGTCTGTTGCAAGGCGAGCAGTAATAAGAGTTCCTGACTTTTTCTCTGCTTCTATTATAAGAACAGCATGTGAGATCCCTGACATTATTCTATTACGCTTGGGGAATGCCCATATAGTAGAAGCAAAGTCTGGTTCAAATTCTGACAATAGCCCACCACCTGCTTCCACAATTTGCTCTGCAAACTTTCTGTTAGCATTTGGATAAAGCACATCTTTACCCAGTCCTGAGCCGGGAACGGCTAATGTGTGCAAACCTGCATTCAGTGCCGCTTTGTGCGCTACGGTGTCTATTCCAATAGCTAAGCCGGATACTATACTTACATTCTTTCCTTTAAGACTTGAGATGAGTTTTTCACATACGTCTTTGCCATACTGCGTATGTCTTCGTGCTCCAACGACACACAAGACTTTGGCATCCGGTGGTGGCAAATTGCCATGCACCCACAAATCTTTAGGTGGAGCAGGGATTTCTAATAATTGTGGGGGGAATTCTGATTTTGATAGTTTTTTTATTTGCATACTATAAAGAAAAATAAGATTTGAAAGTCTTAGGGTCGCTGCGCTCAACCAGACTTCCAAATCTCACTTTTCTTTCCCAATTCTACAATTTTTGATATGATGAAAAGATCAATTTTTCTTAAAAATCATGTTAGATATTAAATTCATCAGAGAGAACAAGGATCTTGTTAAAGAGGGAGCACGGAAGAAACATATAGACTTTAATGTTGAAGACCTCATTGCAAGTGATGACAAACGGCGAGAAATTCTTGCAATTGTTGAACAAAAGCGTGGTGAGCAAAATGCTGCCAGTGAAAAGATTGCTCGTGCTGCAACTCCGGAAGAGCGCCAAGCGCTTATCGACTCAATGCAAGAAGTAAAGAAGACACTTCAGGCTGAAGAGGAGAAACTCAAAGAAGTTATGAAAGAATGGCAAGGACTCATGGTGCGAGTTCCTAATATTCCTGATATTTCTGTCCCAGAAGGTGAGAGTGATGCTCAAAATATGGAAGTACGAACATGGGGTGAAATTCCAAAATTTTCGTTTACTCCAAAGTCTCACATTGATCTCATGACTGCACATAACATGGTAGACCTGGATAGAGGTTCTAAAGTAGCAGGCTTCCGAGGATACTTTTTAAAGAATGATGGTGCATTACTTTCTTTTGCGCTCTGGCAATATGTGCTTGAAGTATTTACAGGAACAAAAGGCTTTACTCCCATGATTGCACCATCTCTTGTAAACAGACAACCATTTATTGGAACAGGATATCTTCCACAAAGTGAAGAAGATCTCTACAAGACTCAAGATGGAGATTATCTTGCTGGAACTGCAGAAGTTTCTACTATGGGATATTTTATGGATGAAATGATTGATAAAGAAAAGCTTCCTATGAAATTTATTTCATTTTCTCCATGTTTCCGACGTGAAGCAGGAAGTCATGGTAAAGATACAAAGGGAATCATGCGTGTTCATGAATTTTATAAATTAGAACAAGTAGTTCTCTGTACAGCCGATCATCAAGAGTCAGTAAAGCTTCATGAAGAGCTCACAGCAAATGCAGAAGAACTTCTTCAGGCGCTCAATCTCCCATATCATGTCGTCGTAAACTGCGGAGGAGATCTCGGACTTGGTCAGGTGAAGAAATATGACATAGAGTCATGGGTTCCGTCTGAGAATAAATACAGAGAGACACATTCTTCATCATACTTTCACGATTTCCAGACAAGAAGATTAAATATTAGATATAAAGATGCGGATGGAAAGCTCAAATTTGCACACTCTCTCAATAATACAGCGTTGGCAAGTCCCCGAATTCTGATTTCACTTATCGAAAACAATCAGCAAGAAGATGGATCAATCAAAATTCCAGAAGTATTGAGAAAGTATATGGGTGGTAGAGAATTTATTAAGAATGTTTAAAAAATCTCCCCTCAAAGCTACACGACTCGTACGCCGAAAGCGTCGCATACGCAATATTAAGATTGCTGCAATAATTATTGCAGTAATTTTGTTTGTTGCTGGAGCATCTTTTGTTACAAAATTAAAAACATTTGCTATTGCTACTATTACTGTAGAAGGTAATTCGGCAATAGACGCAGGTGATATTGAGAGATTAGTCAAAAAAGATATTTCTGGAAGCTATCTCTATTTGTTCTCAAAATCAAATATATTTTTATACCCTAAGAAAATAGTGCTTAATGATATTTCTACATTATTTAAAAGAGTAGATAATGTAACTATTTCTCGATCAGGATTGAATACGCTTATTGTATCTATCCAAGAACGTGTGCCAGCATATACATGGTGCAAAGGCGAGCCGCCAGCAAAAAGAGATTGTTATTTAGTTGATGGACAAGGATATATTTTCTCAGAAGCACCAGTATTCTCGGGAAATGCATTCTTTGGATTTTATGGAAATTACACAGGTACAGAGCCTATTGGGGCAACTTACCTTAATGCAGAAAAATTTAAATATATTGATACATTGATTGCATGGCTCAAAGAAAATGAAATACCTACCTATGCACTTTTGGCAAAAGATAATGATATGTACGAACTCTCATTAAATTCTGGAGGAAAAATAATATTTAAGAATTTGAAAAATGCGGAGGCTGTTTCTCTTTTAGAATCTACAATTAAAACGGTGATGCTTAATACCGATGTATTCTCAAAAAATAGTGGATTGGAATACATAGATTTGCGATATGGTAATAAAGTGTACTACAAATTTACAGGGCAAAAGGACGTTAAGGAATCGCAGTAAAACATTCTCTTGAGCTTGATTTTTAGGCTATTTGTGTTATATTACATGCGGTGTCTTGTTCCTGTTTCAAGTCTTTTTGAAAGGGTCTTCCATGAAAGCGTTCGGGTTTCTCATTGCCCTGATCATCAGCTTGGCGCTCTTTGCGCCAACTGCCAGGGCGGACCATGTTCGGGTGAACGTGAGCATCGGTGCCCGGTACTGTGCACCACCTCCGGTGGTGTACAGGCACTACCGCCGTCCGGTGTACTGCGAGACCCGGGTTGTCTATGTGGAACCACCTCCTGTGGTGGTCTACCGGCAACCTGTGGTCTGCGAACCTCCGCCGCGTGTCGTCTACGTTCAGCCGGTCCAAGTCTGTGAACCCCGTGTCGTGTATTACACCCCGCCACCCAAGCCCTGCTTCAACACGGCGCCGAGTTGGGATCCATGCACCAATGAACCGGTGCGGGTCTACTACAACGCCAGTTGGCAGACCAACGGTTTCTGTCGGTGATACCCGTCTCTCTCCCCACCGCCGCTGCTGTTCCACTGTGGGACTGCAGCGGCTTTTTATTTATATATTTTATAGTATAGTCATTTCATTATTTAAATATGAAAAATTTTTGGTCAGAATTAAAAAAGCCTTTCTTTGTACTGGCACCAATGGCAGATGTTACCGATGCTGCTTTTCGACGTGTCATCGCAAAATATGGAAAGCCTGATGTGACATGGACAGAGTTTGTTTCTGCTGATGGCTTGGCATTTGCTCCCGAAGAAGGAAGAAAAAAGTTACTTCGCGATCTTATTTTTACTGAAGCAGAGCGGCCAATAGTAGCCCAATTTTTTACATCCAACCCCGAAAGCATGAGAAAAGCAGCCGAGCTTGCCTATGAACTTGGCTTTGATGGTATTGATATCAATATGGGATGCCCTGATAAATCTATTGAAAAGCAGGGAGCAGGTGCTGCGATGATAAAAAATCCAAAGCTCGCACGTGAAGTTATTCGAGCTGCTCAAGAAGGTTCACATGGTCTTCCTGTTTCTGTTAAGACTCGAATTGGATTTAATAAAATAGAAATCGAAACCTGGTTGCCAGAACTTCTTGCAGAAAATCCTGTAGCTATTACCGTGCATGCTCGTACTCGAAAAGAAATGTCAAAAGTTCCAGCTCAGTGGAATATGGTAAAGCGTGCAGTCGAAATTCGTAACGAATTAAAAAGTTCTACTCTTATTTTAGGGAACGGTGATGCAAAAGATCTTGTAGATGCAGAACATAAAATCAAAGAATCTGGTGCCGACGGCGTGATGCTTGGGAGAGCGATCTTCGGCAACCCTTGGCTGTTTAAAGAAAAAAATAACATATATCAACCCTCTATTAAAGAAAAGCTCGAAGTACTTGTAGAACACACAAAACTTTTTCAAGAACTGTTGGGGGATATAAAAAGCTTTGCAATTATGAAGAAGCACTATAAAGCATATGTGAATAATTTTGACGGTGCTGCCGAACTTCGCGGTAAACTTATGGAGACTACGAGTGCAGAAGAGGTGGAGGCGATAATTAAAGATTTTCTAAAATAATTTTGCAATTTTTTATTAATATAGTAGATTTATCTATGGAGTTTGGTATTGATTTTTCTCATTCACTCTTTTGCAAGGAGACGTCATGTACCACCAGACGGTCAAAGTCATCTTTCATCCTTGCGAATCGTGAAAGGGGGTGATCCACATCTAGAGAGTGAAACCACTGGGTAGTAACTCTCGAAAGGGCGGACAAAGCACTTCGTGTTGTGTCCGCCCTTTTATTTTACTTAAAAACCGCCTCACCCTAACCCTCTCCTTACCAGGAGAGGGAATTGTTTGTTATAATGTCGCAATGGCAAAACAAATCCAAGAAACTCATAGCGCTCTCTATCGCAAATATCGACCTCAGAAATTCAGTGATGTTGTAGGACAAGATCATATTGTAAAAGTTCTTGAAGGCTCAATTAAACAAGGCAATATTGCCCATGCATACCTTTTTGCAGGAAGCCGTGGAACTGGCAAAACTTCTATTGCCCGCATTGTGTCACGAGAAATTGGTACGACTACAAATGATCTCTATGAAATCGACGCTGCATCTAATAGAGGTATCGACGATATTCGAGAAATTCGTGATGGAGTAAATACGCTTCCATTCGAATCAAAGTATAAGGTCTATATAATAGATGAAGTGCATATGCTTACCAAAGAAGCATTCAATGCGCTCTTGAAGACCCTCGAAGAGCCACCAGCACATGCAGTTTTTATTCTCGCTACAACTGAGACTGACAAATTGCCTGAGACTGTCGTATCTCGTTGCCAAGTATTTACCTTCAAAAAGCCAAATCAGAAAATTCTAAAAGATGTCGTGCTCGACATTGCAAAGCAAGAAGGATTTACCCTCGAGCCTTCTTCTGCCGAGCTCATTGCACTACTTGGTGATGGATCATTCCGTGATACAGAAGGAATTTTGCAGAAAGTATTAAGCTCGTCACCGATCCCGCCTTCGCATGGCTCCGGCGAGGCAAAGAAAAAGATTTCCCAGCAGGAAGTAGAGCTCGTAACTGGCGCACCAAAGTCTGAGCTCATTAATAATTTTATTAAAGCATTGGATGAAAAGAATGCATCATTGGGACTCACATCGCTTCATGATGCATCTGCGCATAATATAGACATGGCAGTATTTACCAAGCTTGTGCTCTACAAGCTTCGCGCTGTCTTATTGCTCCGATACAGTCCAGATATGAAAGCGACAATAGAAGAAGAATTTTCTGAAACAGATTTCAAGCTTATTCAATCTCTTGCAGATAAGAAAGAATCAGGAATCAATTCAAAAGCTATTCTCGAAATTCTCAAAGCTCAAGAAAATAGTCGCTATTCACCAATCGCAGAATTGCCACTTGAGATTGCTGTGGCGAATCTTACTGCAAATTAAAAACCGCCAGAAATTGAAGTTTTAGATATCCAAACTCGCAAGGTGATCTTCCTTGGTTATTTGAAGTCATATTCTCATCAATCTCTGACGGCCGTGATGGGTAGTACCAGGTAGTAAGGTTTTGAGTGGGTAATTAAGGGGTCCGGACCCCAGCGCTGAAGAAACCTGGCACAAATGCAACAGTCCATTCTTACATTATAGGAGGGAATTACTGAAGTCAACTTGTGGGTTTGTCTTTAAGCCATTTTTGTAGTATTTTAGTCATACACCTTGCTTCATGCAGGTATTTTGCGGGATCGTCTAATGGTAGGACATATGCCTTTGGCGCATAGTATCTAGGTTCGAGTCCTAGTCCCGCAGCAGTCATGTGAGATATACCGAGACTCCTAAATCGGTCATGTTTCTAAATAATTTCTTTGAACCAGTCATGGGCTCGAACCGCCTTGAGGGGTGATGCAAAGGTATTAAACCATTACGTCATAAGTTACAAAATTGAATAGTTGTGGTATTGTTTAATATATGAAAAAGATATACTTTGTACGCCATGGGGCTACTGGTGGTAATGAAAAAAACGAGTTCCAACATGGGCATATCCCACTATCTGACATGGGCTTAAAACAGGCAGAATTCGTTGCTGAACGGTTTAAAACTATTCATATAGACATTGTTGTTGCAAGTGATATGACGAGGGCAGCTCAAACAGCTGATACTGTCGCTAAAAAATTGGGTAAAGAGGTAGTCCATTCAAGTCTATTTCAGGAAATACTTCGTCCGAGCCATGTGCGCGGAAAGAGCAAGGATGATCCTGAGGTAAAAAAGATAATGGATGAAGTAAAAGCAAATTTTGATAATGCTGACTGGCATCATTCAGATGAGGAGAATTTTTTTGATATAAAAAATAGAGCAGTCAAAGCTCTTGACTACATTAGATCTCTTCCCGAAGAGAATATCTTGGTTGTAACACATGGCAATTTTTTAGTTATGCTTATTGCAGTTATGGGATTTGGTGAAAATTTCACTTCAAAGCACTATAAACAAATGCAAAAATTCTTAATTGCTAAGAATACAGGTGTGACAATGGTAGATGAACATAAAGGAGAGTATTTCTTGTTGACATGGAACGACTATGCTCACTTAGGTGATGTAGATATTAAGCACGTATACTCTTAAATCACTAAGAAGATCAACTTTATGAATCCCGAATCTATAAATATATACGATCGATTGCCCGATGATCACGAATTAATTGAAAAATATCAACCTAAATTTATAAATCGTGGTGGTGATCATCTTGTATATGAAGTTGTTGATCATCCTGAAATAGTTATTAAAGCATCAACTTTCAAAATTAAAGATATTATTAGTGAAAATGCTGAATCTGGTGGTGAGCTGAATTCGTTGTCAGACATACAAAGAGAGAATTTGCAGAAAGAGTTAGACGAGAAAAATCAGCAAATTAAGGAACTACGTCAATACTTTGGTAAGGAGCACACCTTATCTGAAAGGAGGTACTTAATGAAAGTCCCAATCTCAAAACAAATACTCGACGAAATATTTTTTGATGATTGGAAAAACCGTGAATTACCAATAGGTTCAGACGATCTCAATGAAGTATGGTCAGCTGTAATTGTTCAAAAATATACTGAAGAGATCAGTAATCCAGAACATTTAAGCTTGAATTTTGGTGGCTTTTTAGAAGAGAGGGGATATGATTCAGCAGAGTATAAAAAAATAAATGACGCGTTTATTTTAAGGCATAATGTAAGTTCAGAGGATATAGAATTATTCTTTAAACTCCAGGATAATCCGGAGAAGCATGCTTTAGCTGACATAATCAATAAAGCAGAATCGGATCAAAAACTCAGGGATGTACTTGAAGATTTTATAACGAGAACTATAAAGTATACTAATGAAACAGGGAACATTCTTGCGCTTTCAGGTCAAGATAATATTATTTTGTATGAGAAAGATGGTGACTGGCAATACCTTTTAGTTGACGCAGTTCCTGTGCATAATGAGCCAGTTTTTAAGGATGCTCAGGATGCAATTGATAGATATCTACAGGGTGAAGAATTATCAAAGCATGAAATGACATTGATCATGAAATCATTAAATTTTACGCGAGTAATAAATGGTATCTCGAGTAGTTTAGCTTTTAGTGATGGCCTTAATTTAGTTGAACAATTGGGTGATAACAAGGATATTGATTTCGAAAAGCTGTTAAATAACAGTTAGATATAGAAAATGAATAAACTAGCAAGCAATGAACATTCAGCTGAAGTAAAAGTACCAGTTGATCTAAGATGGAAAGATGATCAGTTATTTGTTGTTCTATTTACTATGAAAAGAACTCATTTTCGTGACCCGTTTTTTATTGATTCATTGGCTAAAGTATACGACATTCTCCACTCACAAATTAAATTACCTGAGGAAAATGAACCATTAGCACGACCTATTTTTTATGATGAAAATAGTCCATACGTGACATTAGTACCAATATCTCAATTTATTAGAGAATATAATGTAGCTGTTAAAGAAAAAAGACTAAATTTTATATTTCATATGTCCCGATGTGGTTCAACATTAGCGTCACAGATGCTTGCTACATGTGATAGATTTTTTGTGTTATCAGAACCAATAATTATTAACGCAGTATTAGATCCTGCTCTTAATGTTTCTGTTGATGAGAGAAAGAAGTTGTTTTCTGCATGTATTAACGCTTTAGTTTCTATTGCACCAGAATCATCTGAGGAGGTCTTTGTTAAATTCAGGAGTTGGAACATCTTCTATTTAGATTTGATTATCAGTGAGTTCCCACTTGTAAGATGGATCTATATTCACCGTAATGGTGTTGAGGTATTGTCATCTGTACTGGCAAAACCACCTGGTTGGTTAAGGAGCCGTATTAGTTATGCAAAATACTTTGCCGAGTTATTAAGTGTTAAAAGTGAATTAATTAGGCAAATGACTATGGATGAGTTTGTTGCAAGAATATTAGGTGTGTTTTGCCGAACCGCGTTAGCTCACAAGTCAGACAGGTCATGTTTTCTGGAATATACCTATTTAAAGAAAGATTTCATAAATATTTTATCTAGTCATAATAATATTGTTGTAAGTAAAGATGAGAAAAAGAGAATGATAGAAGCATCTGAAATATACTCAAAAGACACGAAAAAGGAAAAGACTTTTGTTCCAGATAGTGACGCAAAAAGATTGAGTGCAACACAGGATCAGGTTGAATTAGTAAATAGATTTGTCGAGAGTGAGCGTGTAAGGTTAATTAATAATTAAAAGTGAATATATGAACATACTTTCAAATGATGCCGAAATAGAATCATTTTTGGATAAGTGTTATCAAGGTGAAATACCAATGAAAGGATGGGTACACCCACTTGGATTCATTCACGTGAAAGTTTTACTAAACGGTAATGATGATAATAAGATCCGTTTTAGATTTTGGCCTACCAAAATGGATGTGTCGACGCTGGGCGTTACAGACAGAATTCATAATCATGCATTTGATTTCACTAGTTTTATTTTGTGTGGAGATGTAGTAGAAAAGCGTTACGACATAATTTTTGATTCATTTGGTACACACAGTATATGGGAGGTTGAAAATCTCGGTGGGAGTTCAACCTTAAGAAAGACCACTGTTAAGTGCATTCTTAAAGAGAGTGAAAATATTGATCACTCCTCAAGATCTTCTTATAAAATGAAGGCAGGTTTATTCCATGACGCTATAAGTGCAACAGATTGTACCGCAACACTTGTTTTTGAAACCCCAAGACCAGAAGTAGCTTCACTAGTTATTTGTCCCAATGATGTGGAGAAAATTGGAGATAATAAATGGCCTGAAGTTGCCCAGCAAGAAATTGTGAATTTAATAGACAAAGTTCTTGAGAAGCGTAGAAATTCCTAATTATACTTACATGAACAAAAATGATGAAAAATACATTCTTAAATGTATAGAACTTGCAGAAAAATGTACAAAATATGGTGAATTTCCATTTGGTTCAGTTATAGTTTTTAACGATGAGATAGTTGCTGAGCGTCATAATGAATCTCTAAGCAAAAATGAGGTTTATAGACATGCTGAGATGCTTGCGCTTTTAGACGCTCAAAGCAAGCTTACACCAGAAGAGTTATCTCAGTGCATCATATATAGTAATGTTGAACCATGCCCAATGTGTTCATTTGCCATTCAAGAGCTTAATATTAGAAAGGTTGTCTTTGGAATGAGATCACCTATTATGGGTGGGTATAGTAAATGGAAAATCTTGCAAGACGAAGAAATTAACGCTACATTTCCAAATACATTTGGTAATACTCCTGAAATAGTACCTGATGTTTTAACTCATAAAGTAATTGAAGGCTGGAAAGAATGGAATAAAAAGAAATGGGATAGATTAGTAAAAAACGGCGTATTTAAAGAATAAATTAAACATATGATTTTTAATATAATAAAGGATTTACAAGATTTGAATGAGAGTGAATTCGAAGTGGTTGAACGAAAGGGTAGAGGTCATCCTGATACGTTATCTGACAGATTAGCAGAACTGTTGTCTAGAACATATAGCAAATATACTCTTGAGAAATATGGTGCAGTGCTTAGACATCAGTTTGATAAACTTTCATTGATGGGTGGTAAAACTGAAGTTCGATTTGGTGGGGGTAACTTTCGATCACCCATAAGACTACTTATAAATGGACGAGTTACTTCAAAAATGGGCGATGAGGATCTGTTCTTTAGAGATATGTTAGTGAGTACTGCAAAGAAATTTCTAGAAGCAGAACTTAGAAATTTTGACTTTACAATTGATTGCAGGGTTATCATGGAGACAACATCAAATCGAACGAGAGGTATGTCAGATGATACACGAAAAGGTTCATCTCCTATTAACTTTAGATTTAGCCCACGTTCACTAAATGATATTCCAGAGGCTAAGCGGCCAGTATCAAATGATACTGCTGTTGGATGTGGATGGGCACCATATACCAGTCTTGAGAGACTGATCCTTGAGGTTGAGAATAGTCTCACATCAGATAGTGCTAGAGAAAAATATCCTTGGTTAGGCTCTGACGTTAAGATCATGACTTCTAGAATCAAAGATGAAGTTAATTTGACTATTGCGTGCCCCCAAATTTCAACATTAGTATCTTCAGCTGATGAGTATAAGAAAAATCTTGTTACAATTCGTGAAATTATCGATGGTGTAGTAAAAAAATACTCTGAGTTCAAAACAGTAAATATTAATCTAAACACTGGTGACAATCATGATCAAGAAATGTTTTATCTGCTTTATACAGGGTCATGTATTGAATCTGGAGATGAAGGACAGGTAAGTAGAGGAAATCGCCTGGGAGGAGTGATTTCATCATGCAGGCCATTTAGTGTTGAGGGGCTTAGTGGTAAAAATCCTTCATACCACGCAGGTAAGATATATTCTGTGGCTGCATTAGATATTGCAAATAAAATTTGGGAAGAACAAAACGTCCCAAGTGAAGTGTATATTATAAGTCAGATTGATCGACTATTAGATGATCCATGGGTAGTGGTTATAAATTCTGTTAAAGAAATTGACATGGCTAAAGCAGAAGAGTCAGCAAGAAGTGTTCTAGGTAATCTTCCTCAGGTTACTCAGAATCTTCTTGATGGAAAATATCCTCTTGTGTAGTATCTACCATTTATGGATAGCCGAAAAGAAATACTGCTAGATGTTCTTAGAAATCATATAACTTACATTCAAGGTAAGGTTAATGAATCGATAACTGAAGTAACAATTCAAAATTCAAAGGGTGCAAAGGAAGCTCGGTCTTTACGTCGTGAAGATCAAGTTGTTTTTTGGAATATTAAAGCCCAATATGAAAAGAGGTTAGAAGAACTCGCAGAGCTATATAAAGCACCTTACTTTGTGAAGTGTGAACTTAGGTATGACAATGAAACAGAAAGTGTAACGTATCATTTTGCAAAATTTCAATTTTCCCAGGAATCAATATATTCTTGGGTCGCGCCTATTTCATCAGTTCGATTTGAAAAGCCAGGTAAGGTTTCGTATATCGTACCAAGCGGGGAAGTTAGGACTGCCACTCTTATAGCTAAAGAACAATATATGATTCTTGATGGCAAAGTAATGTTCTTTACCAGAGAGACAATAGATTCTCCACGAGATCTTATTTATCAAGAACACTTTGCAACCAGAAAAGCTGGTTTTGTTTTGCCTGAGATCGTAGCTCAAATGGAAAAAGCTCAGGATCAAGTCATTAGAACCCATTATAAGGGTCCTTTAGTTATTTCTGGACCAGCAGGATCAGGAAAAACAACGTTAGCTTTCCACAGAATCGCTTATTTAGTACAAGCTCCTGATACTGCTCTGCTTTTTCCAAGTAGGTCAATTGCTATTTTTGTCCAAGATGATGGGACTAAGGAATATTTTTCACAGCTGCTTCCAGAACTCGGCATTAAGAATGTGAGAATTACTACGTTCTCAGAATGGGCATTTAAAATATTAGGTATTAAAGAAGATTTTACTCATGTGACTAGGTATCTTTCTCAAAATGAAGAAGAAGATGATATTTACGAATATGAAAAACTTAAGATATTAAGAACGGAGGAAATAATAGAATTTAACTCACGCCCCTTTGCGACACTTGATACGGTGTTTTCTAAGTGTTTATCAGGTTCAAGTTATAAGGTGTTTTTAAGACAAAAAAAAGAGAAGGTATTAGATAGAATCGATTTAACTATATTGTTAAAAGCTTATAATCAAAAGCGAGGCAAACTGAAATTCCACAAGGATAAAGATGAAATATTGTACCCACTTATTCTTGTAGATGAATTTCAGAACTATTTGCCAGAGCAACTCCAAATTTTTAAGAGTTGTCTTGATACAAAGACTAACTCTATGTTGTATGTGGGGGATCTGGCTCAACAAATTAACCTTGGTACGATAAAGTCGTGGCAAGATATATCAGAAGAGATTGCTGATGAAAGAAGTATTTCACTTAAAAAAGTATATCGAAATACAAAAAATATCCTTTCGTATATTAATAGCTTAGGATATGCCGTATCTATTCCAGAAGGTATACGAGAGGGTGATGATGTTAAAGAGGAAATCATAGACTCCATTGAGAGTGAAATTGAATATATAAAAAATGTTATTAAAGTTGATCAGAATAGAACTATAGGAATCATTACTAAAAATAAGCACTATCTAAAGAAGTTTGAAGTTGAATTTTCAAAAAATCCAAACATCCATTTACTTACCATGAGCCAATCTCAGGGAGTGGAATTTGATGTCGTATGCATTGTTGGGATCAATCAAGAGACTTTTAATGTCGAACATAATAAAAGCATATCGATAGAACATTATGAGGAGAGAAAGCGAATTCAGAAGGATTTATTGTATGTTGCCTTAACTCGTGCTATATCTGAATTGTATATACTAGGCACGCATAAGTTAAAAGAAATGATACTATATAGATAAGTAGTAGTAATATAGTAAGGTTCATTTGTAAAATATTAAAAATATGAAATGTTTGTTTTGTGACATTATAAATAATAAAGTGCCTGCTGCTAAAATCTGGGAAGATGAAAATTTTCTAGCTTTTTTAGATATTAATCCTATTAATCCTGGTCACACACTTTTAATTCCTAAAACACATGTAGAGGATGTTTTTGAACTATCTGATGATTCTTTTCAACATCTCTTTTTAACTGCAAAAAATATTGCTCCAATTTTACAAAAAGCTACATCTGCAAAAAGAATGGGTATTGCAGTTGAAGGTTTTGGAGTGCCGCATGTACATATTCATCTTGTTCCAGTAAATAATGGAAATGAATTAAATCCTGAAAGAGCAAAGAAGTCTACGGAGTCAGAATTACAGAAAATGAAAATTCGTTTTGAGGAAGCTATGAAAACGCAGATAAGCTAAATCGGTAGTCTAATGAATGAAATACTTCAAGGAAAACTTGCAGCACACAAACGATAAGAAGTACTTTCTTAAACGTTCTATTTAAAGCAATATAATAATGCAACTAAAATCTACCCATACTGATCGTTTAGGAAGAAGTCTGAATGTAGCTTATTCAGAAAGTGATCCTCTAAATGATCTTGAAGATAAGATCCTTAATGTTGTCCATGCATTTTGTTTTTATAAAGACCAAATGGTATTGGTACTTCATCCTAAAAGTGGATGGATGCCGCCAGGAGGATCTATAGAATCTGGTGAAACATATGAAGAGGCCGTTATACGAGAAGTTAAAGAAGAGACCAATATGAAAGTTATTACTCAAAAGCTCATTGGTTTTCAAGATGTTTATGAACCAGACAGAATCGTACGACAAACACGAAGTTTTTGTATTGTTGAAAAGTATGGAGAATTTGTATCAGATCCTGATGGTGAAATTATGGAAATTAAACTCATTGATCCAAAAGATTATAAGAAATATTTTGATTGGGGAGAAATTGGAGATAGAATTATGAATAGGGCAATAGAGTTTAAAACTCAATATAATTCTGATAAAAAATAACATATGCAGAAAATTAGGGTCAGGTATCTTTAACATTATAAAATATATGGAACGAAAAATTAGTCCCGGCGTTGGTGCATTCATTATTTATAACAATACATTTTTGTTACAGCTTCGTGATAACAAACCAGACATTTCTAATCCCAACCGCTGGGGATCTGTCGGTGGTGGTATTGAGGGAAATGAAGTGCCGCTTGAAGCCATGAAACGTGAATGCAGAGAAGAAATTGGTTTTATACCAAATGATATTCGTTATGTGGGTCGTAACCTTGATAGTAAATATCGTTATTGTATCTATCTTTCTGAAGAAGAAGTTTCGCATATTGTACGTGGAGAAGGACAAGAACTTAAATTTTTTACATTAGATGAAATTCCTTTAGAGCGTTGTACACCCATTGCTCAATTATTTTTTACTAAGTATCGACAGGTAACTGAAAAGTTATTACAAGGTATTAGTATAGAACCTGAAGAATTGGATTTAATAAAATAGATCTTGCTTTAGATAGGTTGTACTGACATAGACGCCTGCATTCTATGATGCTATATTTTGATATATGCAAAAAATTCATTTTTCTATACAAATAAATGCTCCACGGGAAAAGGTGTGGGATGTGATGTTGAGTGACAAGACCTATCGAGAATGGACAAGTGCCTTTAATCCTGGAGGATACTATAAAGGTGATTGGAATGAGGGATCAAAGATTTTATTCGTTGGGCAAGATCCTAAAACAGGATTGGAGGGCGGTATGGTGAGTCGAATCAAAGAAAGCCGAAAGCCTGAGTTTGTTTCTATTCAACATCTTGGTATCGTAAATAACGGCGTTGAGGATACAACCAGCGAGCAGGCTAAGAAATGGACGCCTGCATTTGAAAATTATACATTTACAGAAAAAGACGGTGCGACTCAACTTGATGTTGATGTGGATACCGTAGATGAAATGAAGGAGGAATTTGAAGGCATGTGGCCTAAGGCGCTTGAATCACTCAAAGAGATTGCTGAGAGATAGTAAATAACATCTATGGCCGAACTAAAGACAAAAGTTAATACAGCGAGTGTTGAGAAATTTTTGAATACAATCAAAGATGAGGAGAAACGCAGCGATTGTTTTGCAATTTCTAGTATGATGGAGAAGGCGACAAAGTCTAAGCCAGAAATGTGGGGCGCATCTATTGTTGGCTTTGGTCGCAGAAAGTATACGTATGCAAATGGTAAAGAAGGAGAGTGGATGGTAATAGGCTTTGCTCCTCGTAAACAAAATATTGCTCTCTATGGATTAAAAGTTTTTACTATGACTCACGGGGGTTTGAAAGAAAATAAAGGCGAAAACGATTTTCTTCTAAAATTAGGTAAATATAAAGAAGGAGGAGGATGTCTCTATATCAACAAACTTTCTGATATTAATACAAAAGAGCTTGAGAAAATTATTAAGCTTGCGGTGAGTAGGAAGAAATAAGAAGTTCAATTTTATATTTATTAGCGTATAATGCTAGCTATGTATATTTATTTTGCTACCCTAATTATTTTTTCTATTATTGATGGTACATGGCTCTATTTTATGGGCGCACAGTATAAGATATGGCTCAGCACGTTATTTGCTCCTCAATTCAACCTCGTGCCAGCAATCCTGTTTTATTTTCTGTACAGTGCCGGTTTGCTTTTCTTTGTAATTAATCCATCTCTCAGAAATCATACTTCACTTATATCAGTGTTTCTTGCTGGAGCATTCTTAGGCTTGTGCGCATATGGTACATACGATCTTACAAATCAATCAGTACTTCGAGACTGGCCATTAATTGTTACCGTGATTGATATCGCCTGGGGAGCATTTGCTACTGGAGTAGCATGTAGTATTGTCGTTTCGATTTTTAAATAATATGAAGAGTTCTTCTATGCTAAAAATTCTTCCCCCAATATGGTTTTTCATATTTCTTTTATTAGCTTTAGCACTGCACTTTTTTGTTACGGCAGCGCATGTGTTTAATCTTTCTGGATTCATACTATATAAGATAATTGGAATTGTAATTTTCATAGTTGGAATGGGACTCAGTCTTCAGGCAAGTAAACAGTTTAAAGAAGAAAATACAGAGATAATTCCCACATCACCAACTAACAGAGTTCTTATCATTAAAGGTGCATTTAAGTATTCACGTAATCCTATGTATCTTGGAATGGTACTGTCATTAATAGGTATTGGATTATTTGTAGGAACACTTCCTGTACTTGTTGCTGCTCTTGCACAATTTGTAGTTCTAAACTTTTTCTTTATTCCTTTTGAAGAAGAAAAAATGGCACGACAATTTGGAGATACATATACTGCATACAAATCGTCAGTGAGAAGATGGATATAGATAAAGGAAACACAAGAACTTTTTATAGATTTGATTTACTGAGTGATATCAGCTAATTACCAACGATGAAGGCGGAAACCAATTAAAATTCCAATAAAACCCCCAAGAATAGCAAGAATAATTGATGGGCGTGAAAAAAATGGTGCCCCCCATAATAATGGGATAGTTGCTCCTATAACAGCACCAATCCACAAACAAAATGGAATCATTGATTTTGTATAGTCCATAATGATTATTTTAAGAGAATATTTCAGTTTTGTCTAATATGAATAAAGCTGGATCAGACCAATCCCTTGATTTTTCTATAAAACGTGATATGGTTGGTGAACTATGACAAATTACAGCCAACGTTCTAAATCAGGAAAATCTAGTTTTAAGCGTGATGAAGGAAGAGATTATGGACGAAATAATGAGATCCATACTACTAAATGTGCTGATTGTGGAAAATCATGCCAGGTTCCCTTTAAGCCAAATGGAAAGAAACCAGTATATTGTAATGATTGTTTTGCAAAAAATGGTGGACAAGGTACACCTCGTACATACTCTGCAAAACCTGAACGATCTTCATACAGTCCTACATCCCAGCCACACAATGATTCAAAGAAATTTGATCAAATGTCTACTCAGCTAAAAGCATTGAATGAAAAGTTCGATAAAGTTATTGCGTTATTGGAACAGCAGATTTCTAAATAGATATTCAACCGTTTTTGTGTTGGATATACAATACTACCGCTATTTATTGCTTTAAAAATAGGTGTATACTATATATATGAATACACAGATCAAAAAAGAAGCGTTGGATTTTCTTATGTCTCAGAAAGTAGGTGTTCTTGCCACAGTTGTTGATGGACAGCCTCAGGCTTCATATATTTATTACATTGTCGATGAAGATTTCAGTGTCTATTTTGCGACGGTGGTAAATAGTCGAAAGCATGACAACATTCAATCAAATAGTAAGGTTGCATTCACGGTGGGTACAATAAAGCCTCCTTTTACCGTACAACTTGAAGGAGTTGCCGAAGTTGTCGTTGATGAAAATACTATAAAAGCTGTTACCGCAAATTATTATGATATTGCGACAGAAAATAATCATTATCCTGTACCTATAACAAAGCTTGATGTCAGAAATGGCTTGGTGGTATATAAAATAAAACCAATATGGCTGCGTTTCTCAGATTTTACTAATAGAAAAAATAAGGGAGATCACGGTATTTCTGAAGTCCTTATAGGAAATTAATTCACAATTATGACAAACAACGAACAAGCAAAAAAAGATGCAGTTTCATTTTTAAGAGAAAATGTAACAGCAGTAGTAGCGACTTCATTCAATGATGAACCACGTGCTTCGACTATTTACTATTACATGGACGATGCTTTCAATTTTTATTTTATTACAAAAAGAAATACAAGTAAGTACATAAATATTGAAATGAATCCTCGAGCTGCACTTGTGATAGGTATGGGGCCAGAACATATTACAGTACAAGCACGTGGTAAAGCCGAGCTTATTACCGATGATCAAGAACGAGAAAAAATAGTGAACAGTCTTATGGAGATTCATGCGCGTGAACACATAAAAACATGGCCTATCGAAGAATTGGAGAAATTTAAAGACAGAAATAGGGTTGTGTTTAAGATTAGTCCTACACAGGTATTGTTTATGAATCTTGATAGTACTGCATATCCCAATTCGATAAGTGATGAATATGTAGAAGTGTTTTCACAGTAAGTAATATAATAGATTATTAATATAATTAATTTTTATGTCACACGTTATTGTAGAAGAATCACCAGTTTCAAAATTTCTTTTTTCAAATACTAAAATGTCATGGTTTTGGCTTGTTGTACGTCTCTATGTTGGATGGCAATGGCTCGAAGCTGGATGGGCAAAAATTAATAGTGATGCTTGGGTAGGACAAAATGCAGGAAGTGCACTTACTGGTTTCCTTAAAGCAGCACTTACTAAGACAGGAGGTGCGCATCCTGATGTGCAGGGATGGTATGCAGTTTTTCTAAAAACTGTTGTATTACCACATGCGAGTGCTTGGGCATTTACTGTAGCGTGGGGAGAAGTCTTAGTGGGTGTGGCGCTTATTCTGGGAGCATTTGTTGGAGTAGCTGCATTTTTTGGTTTGTTTATGAATCTCAATTATTTACTCGCAGGTACCGTAAGTACAAATCCAATTTTGTTCACACTCGGTATAGGCTTGATTCTCGCATGGAAGAGTGCGGGATACTATGGTGTTGATCGATATTTGTTGCCATTACTAGGTACTCCATGGCAAAAAGTAAGAGTGGAAAAATAGAGTTTGTGTGAAATGTGTGCTATAATTTTTGCGAAATAATCTTATTGAACAGTGCATTTAACCTCAAAATAAATAAATTAACGTATACATGGGAAAAATTAAAAAATTCGTCAAAAATTATAAATATTCGATTCCAGTTGCAGTAGTCATTATTATTGTACTTATTTTTGCTTTCACTCGTGGAGGTAAAAAAGTTACAAGTGAATCTATTACACTTGGACGTACGACGTTGGCACAAGAAATTAGTGTAACAGGACGAGTTCATCCTGCAGAAAATGTAGATCTTGCTGTACAGTCTGGAGGACGAGTGAGTGAAATACGAGTAGCAGTTGGACAGACTGTTACTGCGGGAGAGACATTGCTAAGAGTAGACTCATCTGATTTGCAGATTAGATTGGGACGACAGCAAGCAGCTTTGCAAAAGGCGCAGCTCGCTCTCGCAAATCAGCAGCCTGGAGCAGGGAATGCAACAGACGATCTCAAGAAGGCATATGAAGATGGCTTCAATACTATTGCTGACACATTTCTTGATATCCCTGGAGTTATCACAGGAGTTGATAATATGATTAATAAAAGTAGTACATATTCTCCGTATTTAGATCAAGAAAGTATTCGCCCTCTTGGACAAACTGCTCTTGATATGAGACAAGCTCTTGTAAAAGAATACAATCTCGTAAATGAACAATATCAAGCATTGTTTACAAAATATAAATCATTTTCTCGAGCTGCAACTCCTGCTGAGCTCGAAGTAATGCTCAATCAAACCTATGATGTGACAAAGCTTATTGCGAATACAATAAAAAGCACACGCAATTTGGTAGACTATGTTGAAAATCAACGAACAAATGCGACTGCCGATGTGATAGCAGATATTGATGCTGATCAAGCAACTCTTTCTACCTATACTCAAAATACAAATACAGATTTGTCAGCACTTCTTACAATAAAAAATACTATTAAAAATTCTCGAGATGCAATTAATAGTCAAACAAATAATACTGAAAGTAGTAGTATCGATATTCGACAAGCACAGCTTGATATTCAGGACACTCTCGTTCAGATTAACAACCGCACAATTAAATCTCCAATAGATGGTATTGTCACAAAAATTGATGCAAAGGTAGGAGAAACACTTTCACCGACAGTAAATGCTGTATCAGTTATTTCTCAAGGTCAATTTGAAATTGAAGCAAACATTCCAGAAGCTGATATCGCAAAATTGCAGGTAGGTCAGGCCGCAGATGTTACTATGGACGCATACGGAAGTGATGTAATCTTTAAAGCACAAGTAAGTATTATTGATCCAGCAGAAACATTGATTGATGGAGTTGCAACTTACAAGACTACATTCACATTTATAGAAAAGGATGAGCGAATTAAATCAGGTATGACTGCGGATATTGTAGTGAAGGGTGCTCAAAAAGAAAATGTTCTTGCTATTCCACAACGTGCGGTCATTATGAAAAATGGTGGTAAATACGTACAAGTAATTCAGGGAGAAAAAATTGTTGAGAAACAAGTAGAAACAGGATTTAGAGGCTCAGATGGACGAGTAGAAATCGTCAGTGGTCTTACTGAAGGAGAGAACGTGGTTGTGTTCACTGATCAGAAATAATATGTCGCTCGTTACGGTACGAAATCTTAAAAAAACATATTACAACGAGGGTACTGCGACGCCTGTATTGCATGGTATCAACTTTACTATTGAACCAGGAGAATTCGTAGCGGTGATGGGGCCATCAGGATCTGGAAAATCAACATTACTCCAAATTCTGGGATTTCTTGATGGCCATACTTCGGGAGAATATATATTTGAAGGGCGGGAAGTGTCTGGATATTCAAAAGCAGAAGTAGCAAAAATTCGTAATCAAAAATTAGGATTTATTTTTCAAGCATTCAACTTGCTGGCCCGTACGACCGTGCTTGAAAATGTAAAATTGCCGCTTCTCTATTCTGATATTCCAGAATCTGAGTGGGACAAACGAGCCAAGAAAGCTATCGAATCGGTAGGACTGTCTCACCGAATCGATCATGAACCAGCTCAGCTTTCTGGTGGAGAAAAGCAGCGTGTGGCGATTGCACGAGCACTTGTCTGTGAACCAAGTATTATTTTTGCAGACGAGCCAACAGGAAACCTCGACTCAAAATCAGGCCAGACAGTCATGGAAATCATTCAAAAATTAAATGAAGAAGGTCATACTGTTCTTCTTATTACTCACGAAACATCTACAGCCGAGCATGCGCAACGTATAATTCATATCAAAGACGGTCTTATAGAAAGTGATACAAAAGTTAAGAATCGTCGAAAGGCGACTGATAACTATAGTAAATAATGGTATTAAAGCATCGTATAAAAACTGCGTTTACGGGATTAACTACTAACAAATCTCGCTCCTTGCTTACTATTTTGGGAATAGTAATTGGTATTACGGCTATCATAATTGTGATGGCTATTGGCCAAGGTGCGCAGCATTTGATTTTAAGCCAGGTAGAAGGATTTGGAGCGACTACTATTAGTATCGATGCAGGCAAGCAGCCCAATGGTCCATCAGGGGTGGGAGAATTGTATACTGATTCTCTTAAACAAAAGGATGTAGATGCCCTCATGAAGCCATCCAATGTGCAAGGATTAAAAGCGATTACACCGATTGTCTTACAGCCTGCTTCTATCATTTCTGAAAATGAAACAAAGCGTTCTACTGTCTATGGTGTGTCAGAAGTATTTGGAGATATCTTAAGCTTGTACCCTAATCAAGGGCAATTTTTTACTGCTGATGATGTAAAGCAAAAAGCTCGGGTAATAGTACTAGGCTCAAAAGTAAAAGAAGATTTGTTTGGATTATCTGATGCTCTTGGAAAAAGCGTGAGAATAAAAGATCAATCTTTTAGAGTTGTAGGAATTTTCCCAGAAAAAGGGCAATCAATTTTTAATGTAGATGATACGGCACTTATTCCATACACGACCGTGCAGCAATATTTGTCGGGTACCAATTATTTTAATTCTTTGATGGTACAGGCAAAGAGCGAAGAAAATCTTGATCGAGTAGTATACGATCTTGAAGCAACCCTCCGCGAATCACATGGTATTACTGATCCTGCCAACGATGATTTTCATGTTACAACACAAGCAGATGCAGTAGCTATTGTAGGAACAATTACTACTGTGCTCACTGCATTACTGGGGTCAGTTGCAGCAATTTCACTTATTGTAGGAGGAATAGGAATTATGAATATTATGTTGGTCTCTGTCACCGAGCGAACACGAGAAATTGGTTTGCGAAAAGCATTGGGAGCAACAGAACGAGATATTTTGTTTCAGTTTTTGATTGAATCAATGATGCTTACAGGTTTCGGAGGAATCATTGGAATTATTCTTGGCGCAGGGATTTCATTTATTGCAGCACTTATATTAAGTGCCACGGTAGCTGCTGGATGGACATTCGTATTTCCTGTGATGGGAGCACTATTGGGATTGGGAGTATCTGGAGCTATTGGATTTATCTTTGGAATTTATCCCGCAAAACGCGCCGCAGCTAAGAGTCCTATGGAAGCGTTGAGATATGAATAATACTTTTTCTTCCTTTAACTTTTGTACCCATAGTGGTAAAATGAAAGGGTATGAAAAAAATCATTATTGCAATCGTTGTTCTTATTTTATTAGGCTTAGGAATTTATTTTATTAGTAAAGGTGCGTCACAAAATAGTAATGTTGTTTCTAATCAGAATACAACAAGTGAGGATAATACTCAGCAACCCACAACAGTAGATAAGACAAAGTCAGTGCTTGGTAAATCAGTAGAAGGTCGTGACATTACTGCGTATCATTTTGGTACTGGTAGTACAGAACTTCTCTTTATTGGAGGAATTCACGGAGGATATGAATGGAACACCGTTCTTGTCGCTCAGCAATTAATTGATTATCTCAAGCAAACTCCAAGTGCTATCCCTGCAAATGTAAAAGTAACAGTTATTCCCGTTATGAATCCAGATGGATTAAATAAAGTGGTAGGAACTGCAGATGCAAATTTCACTGCATCAGATGTGTCTTCAAATTCAAACACAGTTATCTCAGGACGATTTAATGGAAATAATGTAGACCTCAGTCGAAACTTTGATTGTGATTGGAAATCTCAAGGAACATGGCAGACACGAACTGTAAATGGAGGAACAAAAGCATTTTCTGAACCAGAAAGTCAGGCTATCAAAAGTTATGTAGAAGCTCATACTCCTGCTGCTATTGTCACATGGTACAGTGCTGCTGGTGGAGTCTTTGCCTCAAATTGTCATAATGGAGTCTCTTCAGAAACAAACACTCTTACTCAGAAGTATGCAACTGCTTCAGGATATCCTGCATATCAGAAGTTTGATTTCTATGCTCTCACCGGTGATATGGTAAATTGGTTTGCAAAAGAAAACATTCCTGCAATAAGTGTTCTTCTTACAAATCACTCAGATACAGAATGGAATAAGAACAAAGCTGGTGTAGATGCTCTCCTTAAATACTACGCTAAATAATGCAATCTTTCTCAAAGAATCAGCTCATAGCAAGTATAAGTATTGTACTTATACTTGCTATTGCGTTGCTTGCTTTTCTCTTCTTTAGACAAAGTAATGAAGTTGTCGTCATGCTTCCGGTAGCAACGACATCTCCTGTATATAAAATCATAGGAACATCCGTAGAAGGTCGCAAGATCGAATCGTATACCTATGGAAAGGGAAGTACAACTCTGGCATTTGTAGGAGGAATTCATGGTGGATATGAATGGAATAGTGTATTGCTAGCATATGAAGCAATGGATTATCTCAAACAAAATCCAAAAGCTATTCCAAGTAATGTAAAAATTACAATTATTCCTTCACTCAATCCTGATGCAGTATACAAAGTGACCGGTAAAGAAGGACGGTTTGCTGAATGGGAAGTAACAAAAGATACAAAGGTATTAACTTCAGCACGATTTAATTCTCACACAGTAGATCTCAATCGTAACTTTGACTGCAAATGGCAGCCAAAAAGTACATGGCAAAACAAAACAGTAAGTGCCGGCTCTGGAGTATTTTCTGAGCCTGAAGCACAAGCTCTTCGTGATTTTGCGCTTCAAGAGAAGCCTGTCGGAGTAGTATTCTGGCATAGCCAAGCAAATGCTGTGTATGCTTCTGAATGCAAAAATGGAGTGCTACCCACAACTCTGGATATTATGAATGCCTATGCACAAGCAAGTGGATACAAAGCTGTAAAATCATTTGATGCATATCCAGTAAGTGGTGATGCAGAAAGCTGGCTTGCTTCTATCAACATTCCAGCAATTTCTGTTGAACTCAAAACGCATGAGACTATTGAATGGGAAAAGAACTTGGCTGGTATTAAAGCACTTATGAATTATTATAGTAAGAAATAATTACTACTATGAAAAAAGTATATATAATTCTTTCTCTTATTTTAGTTGTGATTGGAGCAGTTGTTGTGATCAATCGTACTCCTAAGTCAGTAGATATTAAACCCACAAATACTCCTAACTATTCAGGAAAAGATTTTTCACTTACATATCCTGAAGGCTATACCGTAGATGAATCATATAAATATCAAGCTCTTGGACCTGGAAAAGAAGTGTCTGGAGTAAAATTCACTATTCCAACCTCTTTTGCGACAGGAACAAATCTCTCTGCTGATTCATATATAAGTGTAGAGCATGTAGCAAATCTTCCTGAATGTTCTGTCATCCCATTTACGATGAAAGGAACTACTGCAAGTATTGTAAGAGATGGGGGAACTACATATCTTATCGCCACATCAAGTGATGCTGCTGCAGGGAATCGATATGACGAAACTATCTATGCAATTCCAGGAACTAATCCATGTATTGCTATTCGATACTTTATTCACTCAACTGTTTTTGAAAATTATCCAGCAGGAAGTATACTGCAATTTGATAAACAAGCGCTTATTAATCAGTTTGATCAGATACGAAGAACCTTGGTTGTGCATCCTGTAGTTTCAGAAAACACTGATTCTTCAAATATAAAATGTTTAGAGAGCCCAAAGTATGTTGCTGTTCAGAGAAACATCAAAGATGATGTCGGTTCTGATATTCTGGTAAAATTTAAAACATCTGCTGATCAAAAGATCCCTTGTAAATATTCCGTCGCTCCTGGTGATTTTGAAGTGAAAGAGAATGGAAGTGCACAGTATTTTCTTGTATTTACCACAAATTTTCTAGCACTAGACAGTAGTGTTGATCAAGACCCACGTACACTTACCATCTATAACTTAAATACCAAGAAACAAGTATATGAAGACACGTATTCAAAGCCGATAACACAGGAAGGAGATGTCCTTACGTATTGGACTCCTACAAATACTAAAGCAACAGCTCAAAACTGTACTCAATATAAAGAATACACATCAAAATACACGGGAGCATTTATCGAATCTCAAGTGAGACTTGATTTAAGCACATTAACTAAAAAAGAATTAGGTGAATCACGATGTATGCCTTTGCAATAATGACCTGTACACTTTTAGTGCTGAGTTGTAGTATCAATAATCCAATTGATAGGCTGAGTACTTCGTGAGATAAGATTAAAGACGATGGCGACGGTGAGAAGTGCAAATGAAAGCTGTGTATTATAAAAGCTGAGGCCAATTGCTATCGTTGCACATGCAATAGGAATAATGGTTCTAATTAATCCTCGGCGAAGCTCAGATTTTTTTACATATTGATGATCGATATTTCCCGATTTGAGTACATAGTCTCGCATCCACAATAGAGACAATCCGATACAGATAATATTAATAGAATAAATAGTAATTGCTAATTGAGTATTGCTGTATTCTCCAAGAAGGCGAGATGAGAAGGGAATGAGGGCAATAAAAAAGAAAAAGAATGCATTTATAGTTGTCAGTCTCACATTAATATTTTTTGCATAGACTGATGCAATAAAGTGATGAGCACGCCAGTAGGTGAAGATCAGGGCAAAACTGAGAATAAAACTTAAAAATACAGGACTCAAATTAATAATAGATTGAAGAAGCTGTTCGTTCGTTACATCGCCATTTATAGTGGGGACTTTTAATTCGAAAGTGAGTAAGGTAAGAACGATGGCGAATATGCCATCAGCAAGGGAATCTAAACGTGATTGTTTCATATAGTAGTATTGTAATTGATCACTTCTTTTTTCTCAATGAATAGCATAAAATGGCTAATAATATGGGTATTTTAGACTCTGCAATAAGACCACATATTTTTAGTTGACAGAAGAACTCGGGCGTGCTATATTGCTCAACGAATCGTTCTTTCCCATCACCTCCTTTTCACGGAGAAACCCCATGCCTCAGCCGACCCATCCCACCACGATTTTGGAAACCGCGAAGATCACCTCGCACCGCGCCGGCGCCAGCGCCCTGGGCTTCTGATCGCCAACATCCCGGCGACCAGATACCTCAACAACCGTAAGCACTCCCCGTAGTGCTTACATGAGGAGCCACCTCATGATCCGTGCACCCCCGGAGTAAGACTCCCAACCCCCCTAGCTCATTGAGCACTGGGGGGTTCTTTTTTGTCTAAATTTTTAAAATTGCTAAAAGAAATATAAAGAGTATATTATTTACATATGATAGAAGTAAAAAATGTAACAAAAAAGTTTGGTAAATTTACCGCAGTTGACAATATTTCTCTTAATGTGAAGCAAGGAGATGTGTTTGCGTTTCTTGGTCCTAACGGAGCAGGTAAGACAACAACAATTAAAATGCTCACAACCCTTCTTCAGCCAACTGAAGGAGAAATATTTTTGGACGGTCACAATGTTACAGAGGATCCTGATATGACCAGAAAGTCATTTGGAATTGTTTTTCAGGATCCAAGTCTGGATAATGAATTGACTGCATATGAAAACATGCAGTTCCATGCTATTCTCTACGGCCTATCAAAATCTGTATATAAAGAACGAATAAATAAACTTCTTGAACTAGTAGAACTCACAGATCGAAAAGATTCATTTGTAAAAACATTTTCTGGTGGAATGAAGCGACGACTCGAAATTGCTCGAGGGCTTCTTCATCATCCTAAAGTACTTTTCTTAGATGAACCTACTATTGGTCTTGATCCTCAGACGCGTAATCATATTTGGAATTATATTAAGAATTTGAATCAAACAGAAAAAATAACCATTTTTTTTACTACTCACCATATGGAAGAAGTAGAGCGCTATGCTGAAAAGATTGCGATTATTGATCATGGGAAAATAATTGAACAGGGAACACCTGAAGAAATTCTTAAAAAAGCAGGAAAAGAAAATCTTGAAGATGCATTTATTGCTCTTACGGGTAATGAAATCCGAAAGGAAGATTCAAACTTTAGTAAGAGTACATTACGAGGTTTTTCTAGAATGTAATAATAAAACTAACTTATATGCGAGCTATTTATATTTTGTGGATCAGACAACTAAAAAGATTTATCCGAAAGCGAGCAAGTCTCGTGGGAGCTCTTGGCCAACCACTTATTTTTCTCATTGCATTTGGCTTTGGATTGAGTCCAATTTTTGCAAAGGCAGGGCAGGGAAATTATATTCAATTTGTTGCACCGGGAATTATTGCTATGACTGTTTTGTTTACTGCTGTGTTTACCGGTGTAGAAGTAATTTGGGATAAACAATTTGGTTTTCTTAAGGAGACATTTGTCGCACCGGTATCTCGATGGCAAATCCTTATTGGAAAAACATTAGGAGGAGCGACTGTTGCTGGTATTCAAGGAATTCTCGTTTTTCTTATTACATTTATTGTAGGCTTTAGACCAGTAAGTATTGCTCATCTTCCAATTGCTCTTTTATTTCTTGTTCTTATAGCGTGTCTTTTCTCAGCATTAGGTACTGCAATTGCAGCGCGTCTTGATGATATGCAAGGCTTTCCATTGATTATCAACTTTGTTATCCAACCTCTCTTTTATCTTTCAGGAGCTTTGTTCCCAGTAAAAGGCTTGCCTGTTTTTCTTGATTACATTACAAAAGCTAATCCACTTACCTACGGAGTAGATGGTATGCGTTTTGCACTAAGTGGTACTAATGTATTTTCTCCATGGCTTAGTCTTTCTGTCCTCCTTGTAACTACGATCATCATTCTTTTTGTTGGTGTCTATCAGTTTTCAAAAATTGAACTATAGTCTGTTGATTAGTGTGTTTTTATTTCTCTAAACAAGAGTATAATACTACTATTATTAGTATGCTCACGAAACGTGGTTAATTAAAGTTAATGTATGTCATCAACAACAAAGATTATTATTGCATTAGTAGTCGTTATTATTTTAGGACTTGGAATTTGGGGATATATGGATAAAAAGGCACCAGTAGTGCCAGGAACTCCAAATAATTCTGGAGGGGAACCAATAAATGCTGTGGTGGGCGTGACGGCACAAAATAGTACTGATGCTTCACTTGATAGCGATATGGCAAATATCGATGCAAGCATGAAAGCGCTCGAAAATGATTCTGCTAGTGCCGATCAGAGTCTCAATGACAAACCTGTATCACAGGCTGAATAACATTATTCCTAATTTTTAGAATATATGAACTCACAAAAAATTATTGCTTCTGTACTTGCACTTACAACAGTTCTTTCTTTCTCAGCAACTGTAGTTTTTGCTAATGAAATAAATATTTCAGCTTCTACAACTGTAAATAATAGGGGTGAAGTACGTGCAGAAATGAAAGCTAATGCAGAAGCAAATAAAATTCCGCAAATTATTAAACGAGCTGATCAAGAAATTACTCGTCGTATAGAAGCCCTCACAAAGTTTTCAGTAAAAATAAATGAATTAAAAAAAGTATCAGATTCTGTAAAAGCAACTATTTCTGCAAACATTCAATCTCAAATTGCTTCTCTTACAACACTTAAGGCAAAGATTGATGCTGACACGGATATTACTGTATTAAGAACAGATGTTAAATCAATCACTAATTCATATCGAATTTTTGCTCTTGTAATGCCTCAGGCTGCAATTATTGCTGCATCTGACCGAGCACTTACTATCGCTGATACTATGACAACTTTGAGTGCAAAACTTCAGGCACGAATTACTGCAGCACAAAGTGCTGGTAAAGATGTAGCAGCTATCCAAGCAAAACTTACAGAACTCAATACCAAAGTAGCTAATGCCCGTGTACAAGCAGCAGGAGCTGCAAGCTCAGTAGCTGCACTTACTCCCGATCAAGGAGATACGGCAAAAGCAGAAGCAAACAGAGCAGTCCTCTTTAAGGCTCGAGCAAGTGTAAAGACTGCAAATCAAGATTTGCGAGCAGCACAAGCGAATGCAAAGGATATCGCAAAAGTATTAAAGTCATTTAATCTCAGCGCTACTTCTACAGCTTCAGTACAAGAAAATAATTAGTCATGAGAATATATGATCAGTATCAACGATTGAGGAAGCCCAGGTTTGCTCCACCTGCCTCAGTTTTTGGACAGGTATGGATGGTGCTGTACGCAATTATTGCTGTCTCATATATTCATGCGGGGTACTTATTTATCACTGGTCACATACCCTTAATTGTATTCTTACCGTTTGTCGGTAATCTTGTTGTGAATGTCTTGTATACTCCTATTCAATTTGTGCTTCGTGATTATCTTCTGGCAACTATAGATATTATCTTTGTACTTTTTACTCTCATATGGGCATTATGGGCAATTTATCCGTATACATCGCTTATTGCTCTTGCCAATATTCCATACTTATTATGGGTGACATTTGCTACCGTATTGCAAGTCAATATCTTGTTACTTAATAAGTCTCCTTCCCATTTTCGCTAAAATGGGTTACTCTTGGGAACATGTCTCGCGATGAAGTAATTATTCGGTTTGAAGATGTGTCTTTTGAATTTGGACACAATAAGCCCATTTTGGATGAGGTGAGCTTTCCTATACGTCGGGGAGCTAAGATCACGCTCATGGGGCAAAATGGGGCTGGAAAGAGTACTCTTTTCAAGCTTATTACTGGTGAATTCATTCCTGAAAGTGGAAAGATTCATCGTTCTCCAAATCTTACTATTGCCACAGCTCGGCAAGTAATTCCTCGTGATCAGCTTACGCTTACTGTTCGTGAATTTTTTCAAAAATCTTTTTCTTCAAAAATCTATGATCTTGATCCTCGTATAGACAAAGTTCTTGAAATTGTGAATTTGAAAGTAGATAAAGAAACAATCTATGACAGAGTAATAAAAAGCTTTTCTGGTGGTCAGCAAGCACGATTACTCCTCGCTTCAGCACTGATTCAAGATGCGGATGTGTTGCTGCTTGATGAGCCAACTAACAATCTTGATAAAGCGGGGATTGAGCACCTCACGCAATTTTTGATTGATTATAAAAAGACTGTACTTGTGATTTCTCACGATGCAGAATTTCTCAACGCTTTTACGCATGGCGTGTTGTATCTTGAAGTATTTACTAAGAAAGTAGAGCAGTATGTTGGAGATTATCATGATGTAGTGGCAATGATCGCTGCAAAAATTGAAAAAGAAAATAGAAAAAATGCTCAACTCGCAAAAGAAATTCAGGATAATAAAGACAAAGCAAACTTCTTCGCTAATAAAGGAGGGCAAATGCGTCTTGTAGCAAAGCGCATGCGTGAAAAGGCAGAAGAGCTTGAAGAAGAAGTTGTTGATATTAAAAAAGAAGATAAGACCATCAGAAATTTTATCATTCCTTGTCAGCCTGATTTTGTTGGTGAAATTCTCAACATCTCTTCATTTACCGTGATGAATCCTAAGACTCACAAACCCGTTGCGCGCAAGGCAACTATTTCATTAAAAAAGAATCATCACTTACTTCTTTCAGGTCCAAATGGAATTGGAAAGAGTACATTACTCGAATCTCTTGCACAAGGAACAGCAAAGGGTGCCACAATAGCTCCTGGAATTAGAGTTGGATATTATCGACAAGATTTTTCTACACTTAACTTTGAAGATACTGTCTACGAGTCACTTCAATCAGTCATGGAAAAGCATATTGATGAAAATATGCGCGCAGTGGCAGCAAGTTTTCTCATTACAGGAGACATGATTCATACAAAAATTGGAAGTCTTTCAGAAGGTCAGAAAGGATTGGTGGCCTTTGCACGCCTTGTGCTTCAGAAGCCAGGATTGCTCATTCTTGATGAACCAACAAACCATATCAATTTCCGTCATATTCCCGTGATTGCTCAAGCACTTAATAAATACGAAGGCGCAATGGTCTTGGTAAGTCACGTTCCCGAGTTTGTTCAACAAATTCGTATCGACGAAGTTCTCGATTTGGAGAAGTAATATGTCCCATTACGTCTACATCGTAGAATGCGCTGATAACACTCTCTATATTGGCTCTACAAAAGACATCAAAAAAAGACTATTTGCACATAATAATTCTAAATCTGGAGCAAAATATACCCGGGTGCGACGGCCAGTGGTACTTAAATATTCAGAAACATTGCCAAGTTTAAGTGAAGCCTTGAAAAGGGAAGCAGTACTTAAAAAATTGAGTAGAAAAGAGAAATTGGAACTCATTAGGAGTATCCCCATATAGCCTCTGAAGTCTCTTGACAAAATAAAAATTATCCTATATACTACCTCTTGTAAGTTATCTAACTAGTTTGTGTTTTTGAGAGTATTCTCCACATCCAAACTTTAGAGGCATCTAGTCGCTTACATTTATTTTTATAGACTAGATAAGCACTATGGCTAAGAAGTTATATGTCGGTGGTATTTCATACAATACTACTGAAGCAGCATTATCAGACGCGTTTTCTAAAGCAGGAAATGTTGTGTCAGCTAACATAATCATGGACCGAATGACTGGAAAGTCAAAGGGATTTGGTTTCGTTGAGATGGCAACAGATCAAGAAGCTCAAGCAGCTATTGATATGTTTAACGGAAAGGAATTGGATGGCCGAAACCTTACTGTTAACGAAGCACGACCTCAGGAAAAGCGACCTGCTGGTAATGGCGGAGCTTGGAGAAACTAATACTTTTCTGAGACTGCTCTGAAAAAATGGCGAGCCACTCGGTTCGCCTTTTTTCAAAGCTTTTTTATCGCTATATTCAATCTAGGATACTATGTTCAAAAAAAATTTTACACAATCAGGTGCTCGTCCCGGCAGATCATCAATGGGAAGACCATCATTTCATACAAGTCGACCAGCTTTTAAACGAAGTACATTTTCTCGTGGAAGAAATACTCGAGGTCGTGGTGATCACATTGATATTTCACGATTTATTAATAAAGCAGAAATTACTGAAAAAGTAGAGCACTTTGTTCCTGAACATGCTTTTACTGATTTTGCGATTCAAGATCGTCTTAAAGAAAATATTATTGCAAAAGGATATACCACTCCTACTCCTATTCAAGACAGAACAATCCCTCATATTTTGAGAGGCTCTGATGTGGTAGGTATTGCTAATACTGGAACAGGTAAGACTGCAGCTTTTCTCATTCCACTTATCAATAAAGTACTTTTGAATCCAAAAGAAAATGTACTTATCATGGTTCCTACACGAGAACTTGCTATTCAAATTGATCAAGAACTCAAAGGATTCACAAAGGGCATGAAAATATTTTCTGTCTGCTGTGTTGGTGGTGCACCTATTGGCCGTCAGATTTCAGAACTTCGATACCATAATAATTTTATTATTGGTACACCAGGACGTCTTAAGGATCTTATGGAACGAAGATTTCTAAATCTTTCAGGATTTAAGACTGTAGTTCTAGATGAAGCTGATCGAATGCTTGATATGGGATTCATCAATGATATGCGATTCATGATGAGTAAAATGCCAGCAGAACGTCATACTCTTTTCTTCTCAGCTACACTTTCACGTGATATCGAAATACTCATTAAAGATTTTCTTAAAGATCCAGTAAGTATTTCAGTAAAAACTCAAGATACTTCTAAAAATGTTGATCAAGACATTGTAAAAGTGGCACCTGGAGCAAATAAATTGGATATGCTTCATGATCTCCTTTCACAAACAGAGTTCAACAAAGTACTCATCTTCGGAAGAACAAAACATGGGGTAGAAAAATTATCTGTAATGCTCGCAAAGCGTGGATTCAAAGCTGAGTCTATTCACGGAGACAAAAATCACTCAAAACGACAAAAGGCACTTGGTCTCTTTAAAGATAATAAAATTCAGATTCTTGTAGCTACTGATGTAGCTGCGCGAGGACTTGATATTGCAAACGTGACTCATGTCATCAACTATGATGTTCCTGCAACGTATGATGATTATGTTCACCGAATCGGCCGAACAGGACGTGGAGGTAAGAAAGGTAAAGCTCTCACGTTTATAGAATAAGCTTCTTAAACTATATGAAACCACATTCATTTCAATCTTTTAACCATATTGGTAAATGGCAACCTAAGCCTCGTCGCTCAGAAATTTTGACATGTGTGTGTGGAAATAAATATATTAAGACTCGAAAAAACCAAATTGAGTGTCTTCGATGTATGAATCACACTGTAGTTAAGTAATAGCAATCTTTATGTCATGGTATATAATTAATATATCTTATGATTCAAGATAAATTAATTCGCGGGGGTGTAGTTATAGCGCTCATTACTATTCTTACTGGGCTTGTGTATATCACCCTACAACAATATTATCGAAGAACAGCCAACAATCCTCAGCAAAAAATTGCAACCGATTTAGCTCAGGCAATTACT
>CAZFND010000004.1:0-57614 GCA_964520645.1 uncultured Candidatus Saccharibacteria bacterium
TAGCGGAAGCTGCTCGTGGAATATTTCAACAAAAAAACGTGTTATGCTCCTTTTTAGGACATACACTTACAGTGTCGTTATTGTGCATTCCAATTGGATGCAGAATGGAATGAGGATTTCTCAAAGCCTCTGACAGCCTGGTAAGACAGGAAGAACGGGACAAAATAAAGAATAGTAGATACAAAAACACTCACCTTATGGTGAGTGTTTTTGTTATCTGTAAAAAAGTGTATGATACAAAGTCTCTGTATATATGAATACTATGGGTGATATTGCTCCGATATTTAAACTTTTTGTAAACACATTGATTGTGATTGGTATGATTGCATATTTTTCTTTGTATTATCTCTTAATTAAAATGATTATTGATGGTTTTTTGTACGTAATAAATAATGGGGGTCTATTGACACTTATAAAGTAGAGTTGTAATATTATGATTGCCTCTAAGACATGGTTGTCTTAGGGCTAGAACATTCATCTGTTTTTTGAAAGGGTGGAATTATGGCTGAAAGCCCTAAGTTGGATATCTCAACTCAAGAAGATACACAGCCTACTTGTGCTGATTTTGATCGAAAGTTGGGGACAGAGCTTCCTCATGACATGCCAGGCTCTGTGTGTGTGGCAGAGCGGGACCGGGTGGAGAATTCAGACGAAATTCCTCCTGAAGGGGCGGATTGATCTTTAATGAGCACTTCGCTCATGACACCGCGTAGCGCATAGCTGCGCGGTGAATTATTTACAGAATCTTGTTTTTTCGACATTTTTTTGATATGGTGGTGGACATGCGCTAGTAGCTCAGTTGGTAGAGCACATCACTGATACTGATGGGGTCCCAGGTTCGAATCCTGGCTGGCGCACAAAATACTGTTGATTTTAGATCAAAAAAAGGTATTATATTTATTCATCCGTCGCCGTAGGGCGATTAATTAATTATTTCTATGATTGAAACTAAGAAAACAAAAATTGTTGCAACAATCGGTCCGGCTACACAGAGTGTAGAAAAGTTAACTGAACTTCTACAAGCAGGATTTAATGTTATGAGACTCAACTTTTCTCATGGTGATTTTGCTGAACACCAAATGAAGGTTGATAATCTCAGAAAAGCAATCAAAAAGACAGGTATTCCTGCTGCTATTTTGCAAGATCTTTCTGGTCCAAAATTCCGAATTGGAGATTTTTATCAAGAACGAGTGCAGCTTAAAGCTGGTGATTTTATCACTCTTACAACAGAAAAAATTGTAGGTGATGAAAAGCGAGTTTCTGTAAACTATCCAACACTTCATGAAGAAATCATGGTGGGTAATATCATCATGGTAGATGATGGAAAGAAGAAGTTTGAAGTAGTAGAAGTAAAAGGTACTGAAATTAAGTGTAAGATTCTTGTGGGAGGAGATACTAAGGGTCGCCGAGGATTGAACCTTCCTGGTGCACCAATTAAAATCAGTGCTCTTACAGACAAAGATAAAAAAGATATTGATTTTGGTGTAAAAAATAACGTTGATATTGTTGCATTTTCATTCGTACGAAGACCAAGTGATGTAATTGAACTTCGAGAAATTCTTAACGCAAAAAAATCAAAAGCAAAAATCATGGCTAAGATTGAAACAATCGAAGCTGTAGAAGACTTTGATAAGATTCTTGAGCTTGTTGATATGATCATGGTTGCCCGAGGAGATCTTGGTGTAGAACTTGGTCATGAAAATGTACCTACTGTACAGAAGATGATTATTGAAAAGTGTCTTGAAGCTGGAAAGCCGGTAGTAACTGCTACACAGATGCTCGAATCGATGATCAAAAATCCTATTCCAACTCGAGCAGAAGTTTCAGACGTAGCAAATGCTATCTTTGATGGTACAGATGCGGTAATGCTTTCTGAAGAAACAACACTTGGTGAACATCCTATAGAAGCTGTGAATGTCATGGGACGCATTGCTCGAAAGGTAGAAAATGATCCTATCTATCAAGAACGAATGCTCGGACGACATCTCATGAAGCATCTTGGAAATAGTGATCGAACTGCTGATGCTATCACCAATGAAGTGGTGGATATGGCCAACACTCTTGATGCAAAGGCTATTGTTGCATTCACTGAATCTGGATTTACTGCACGTATGATTGCTCGATACAAGCCTCTTCAGCCAATTGTTGCTTTTACTCCAAATGAAAAAACTCATACTCAACTCTTGGTAACGTTTGGATGTACACCAGTGCTTATCAAAAAAGTAAAAATGCTTAATGAAGCGGTAACAGAAGCAAAAGCATATATGCTTAAAAATAAGATTGCACAAAAAGGTGATAAAGTTGTTATTGCAACAGGATATCCATTTGGTAAAAAAATTGATACCAATATGGTGCTTATTGAGACTTTGTAATCAATAAGAATCTCAAATTCTTATACAATAAAAAGTGATAGAAATTCTACCCCCATTATGTGATAATGGGGGTATGAATTTTTTTAAAGGGAAAAAAGTAACTGTTATGGGCTTAGGGCTTCTTGGTCGTGGCTTGGGAGATGTAATCTTTCTGTCGCAGGAAGGTGCCGAGCTCATTGTGACTGATCTAAAAACAAAAGAACAACTAAGTTCAAGTCTCAAATCTTTACAAGAAACGTTGGGTGATAATTTCAATAAAATCACGTTTGTTTTAGGTGAGCATAGATTAGAAGATTTTAAAGATAGAGATTTTATTTTAAAAGCTGCAGGAGTTCCTTTTGATTCTATCTACATAGCTGAAGCTCGCAAAAATAATATCCCAATAGAGATGGGAGCATCACTTTTTGCAAAATTAAGTGGAACAACAATTATTGGTATTACGGGTACTCGTGGTAAAACTACGGTTACTCATTTATTGCATGATGTAATTACAGAAGCGGTAAAACGAGGAGAAATTAAATATAAAAAAGTTTTTCTTGGAGGAAATATACGAGGAGTTTCTACGCTTCAGTTTTTGAGAGAAGCAGGTAAAGAGGATGTTGCGGTACTTGAACTTGATTCATGGCAGATGCAGGGGTTTGAAGAAGCACATATGAGTCCGCATATTTCAGTTTTCACGACATTTTTTAAAGATCATATGAATTATTATAAGAATGATCTCGATCATTATCTTGATGATAAGGCTGCGATATTTAAATATCAAAATAACAATGATGTGCTTGTGGTAGGAAATCAGGCTACAGAAATGATTACAAAAAAATATCCTGAAATCCATAGCAAGGTGATAGTTGCAAGTGAAGAGAACATTCCCTCAGATTGGATACTTAAAATGCCAGGAATACATAATAGATACAATGCCGGCCTTGTAAAAGCAGCTGCTGAAGCACTTACTATTTCAGACTCTACAATAAAAGGGGTAATAGAGAATTTTGTGGGTGTTCCTGGTAGATTAGAATTTTTATGCGAAATGAATGGTGTAAAGATTTATAATGACACAACAGCGACGACTCCTGATGCTACATTGGTTGCACTCAAAGCATTAGAAAAAAATATTATTTTGATTATGGGAGGAGCTGACAAACAGCTTGATATGACTGATCTTATACAAGCATTACCAGCACATACTAAAAGAGTGATTTTGTTAGATGGAACGGGGAGTGCTCGAATAGAATCTGAGCTTGTTAAAAATAAAGGAATTAATCTAGATAAAGCAGCTAGTCTTAAAGAAGCTGTTGAGAAAGCTGTAATTGCCGCAAAAGAAGGTGACACTATTGTGTTAAGTCCGGCATTCGCTTCCTTTGGTATGTTCAAAAATGAATATGATCGGGGAGACCAGTTTAATGCTCTAGTAAAGAATCTTAAGTAAGATATAATTAAAAAATGGACGTAGATTTTAATAAAATTAAGGCACTACATTTTATCGGTATTGGCGGTGTGGGTATTTCTGCGCTCGCGCGATTGATGCTTACTCAGGGTAAAGAAATTTCTGGTACAAATGATTCAGAAAGTCACGAAACACTGGATGGATTGAGGAAACAAAATGTAAAAATTTCTCTCGATACAAAACCGGAACATCTCCCTCAGGCTGATATGTATGTATATAGTGATGCGTGGCTTACCAATAATCCTGCAATTTTAGACGCAGCAAAATCTAAAGGTGTGCCTGTTCTTTCATATGCTGAAGCATTAGGAGTGGTATCAAAAAACTATAAAGTAATTGCAGTAGCTGGAGCTCATGGAAAGACAACAACAACAGCCATGGTGGCTGATGTCCTTGAGGATGCAGGCTTTGACCCTACCGTTGTTGTAGGATCCCTTCGGTCAAAAACAAAAAGCAATTTTAGTGATGGAAAAGGTGAATATCTTGTTGTAGAAGCTGATGAGTATATGCGCCACTTCTTGAATTTTAATCCGTATATTCTTGTTATTTTAAATGTAGATGATGATCATCTAGACTATTACAAAGACATTGAGGATATAAAAGATGCTTTTGCAGCTCTTGTAAAAAAGACTGATCCGGATGGATTTATTATTTGTGATAAAGAATTGCCTCACATAGAAGATGTAGTGAGACATGCCAAAGCTACAGTAATAGATTATGAATTGTTTGGAGATTATAATTTGAATCTCAAAGTTCCCGGTCAGCACAATCTTAGTAATGCAGCCGCAGTACTCGCTGTAGCAGACGCTCTCAAGATTCCTCGAGCACAAGCCAAGAAGTCTCTCGAAGCTTTTTCTGGTACATGGCGTCGATTTGAATACAAAGGCAAAACGCAAAAAGGAGCAGCCGTATATGATGACTATGGTCATCATCCGACTGAAGTACAGGTGACACTACATGGTGCGCGGGAACTTTTTCCAGACAAAAAAATAGTAGTAGTTTTCCAACCACATCTCTATAGTAGAACAAAACAGCATGTGAAGAAATTTGGTTCTGCATTTGATCATGTTGATGATGTTGTTATTGCTCCCATTTTTGCGGCTCGGGAAGCACATGATCCCACTATCTCATCAGAAATGGTGGCAACAGAAATTTTTAAGCATAAAGCTGAACGGTTCCCACTTGGGGGACAAGTGCAAGCATTGGATTCATTTGAAAAAATAGAAACATATCTACGTCAGTTTGGAAGCGATACTATTATTATCACAATGGGGGCAGGGGATATTTATAAAATTGCTGAGAAGTTAGTACAATAGTATGGACCAGGCAATTTACGGATTATCCTATGTCGAAAATTTGTCCTATTTGGGGATTTTCTTAACTGTTGCATTTAGTGGTTACGCACTTCCTATTCCAGAAGAAATTGTTCTCATTTTAGGAGGATATTTGGCCGCTCGAGGAATTGTGAGCCTTCCTCTTGTTATGCTTATTAGTATTTTTGCAGGTACTACAGGAGATGGATTGATTTTTTATTTAAGTGGTCATGGAAGCCGATTTACCCAAAAGTATCATGAAAAAGTGGAGAAGACCCACTTGGGCTGGTATCTCCGTCACATGAAGGAACATAGCTGGACAACGGTGTTTTTTTCACGATTTATTGTAGGAATGCGTTTTTTTAATCCTCTTGTTGCTGGACTCATGAATATTCAATGGAAGACATTTATTTCAGCGACATTTGTATCAACACTTATTTACACCCCTGTAGTTGTGCTCATCGGTTATTATTCTAATCATCAAATTTATAGAATTATACATCTTGCACGTTCAGTGCGGCATTTTATTTTGATAGGATTTACTATTTTGTCGATAGTACTTATTATTATATTTATTAGAAATTTAATACAAAAGAAAACATAGGTTATACTACAGATATGTCCCGCAACACTTTTTACATGATATTGGGAGTAATGATTATACTTATTCCGTTCTCTGGGTTTCCTTCTTTTTGGAAGACGACATTCCATGTTGTTATAGGATTAATAATGATTGGGCTAGGTATGTTAATTTACCTTAATAAAAGAGCTCGTCGGTCGACAGAAGAGTTTGTAGAAAATCGAAAGCAATGAGTAATAAAAGAAAAACTTATTTATTTTCTTTACTCTGTAGCATACTTGTATTGTTTGGTTTATATTATTGGGCATTTCCATTTTTAACTCGTGATATATACGATGTTTCTGCTGAGTTGGTTAAAGGTATGGCTACTTCCTCAAATGATTTGTCGCCGATACCAGATACAGTAAAGGAACAATTGCCTGTTGTAAGTCATGTTTCAACACCTCCTGCAGTAAAAGGAATTTATATGAGTGCATGTGTGGCCGGTTCAAAAAAATTACGAGAAGGACTCGTTGCTATTGCTACAACCACAGAAATAAATTCAATTATTATTGATGTAAAAGATTTTTCAGGAAAACTTTCATTCAATCCTACCAATCCAGCACTTAAGCCTTATGTGTCGCCAAGTTGTGGAGCAGTTGATATGGCAGAATTCATTCGACACCTCCATAGTTTAAATATTTATGTTATTGGACGAGTGACCGTATTTCAAGATCCATTTTATACAAAAGTACATCCAGAAGCTGCAATTCGCCGAAAGAGTAATGGTGGCTTATGGACTGATAAAAATGGTTTAAGTTATATAGATCCATCATCAACACAAGCATGGGATCATGTGATTGCTATCGCAGAAGCTTCGTATGACATTGGTTTTGATGAAATTAATTTTGATTATATTCGATATCCTTCAGATGGAAATGTGAGTGATATTAGTTTGCCTGCAAAGAAAGGTGGATCAAAACCAGAGATCCTAGAATCATTTTTTAAATATTTGCATGAGCATATGAGTGCAAAGGGAATTATTGCATCAGCTGATTTGTTTGGAATGACGACAACAAATTATGACGACTTAGGTATTGGCCAAGTACTCGAACGAGCATTGCCATATTTTGATTATATTTCACCAATGGTGTATCCATCACACTATCCTCCAGATTTTAATGGGTGGAAAAATCCAAATCTTGTTCCATACGATCTTATTTATTATGTGATGAAACGAGGAGTAGAGCGTACACGTGCATCTTCAACACCTATCCATCTTACAGGAAGTACAAGAATTGGTACGGGTACACCAATACTCTATACAAAACCTTCCTATGATATTCAAAAGCTTCGTCCATGGATTCAAGATTTTAACTACGGTGGATATTATGGACCTAAAGAGGTGAGGGCACAGATTCAGGCAGCGTATGATGTTGGGCTTACTTCTTGGCTCATCTGGAATCCTTCTAATAAATACACGATTGAGGCACTCTACAAGGAGTAAATAGATTGTAATCTTAATAGTAATGTTGTCTGTTTAAAAGACCCTAAATACGTTATAATACTATACAACTTCTCATATGAATGGAGATCCTATTACATATTTTGCCGAAACTGACGCTCGCAGCAAGCGAGTACCTTTTGGCATAAAAGAATCTGATCGTTCTCGTCATATGTATATCATTGGCAAGACGGGTATGGGAAAGTCCACCCTTCTTGAAAACATGGCTGTGCAGGATATCAAAAACGGAGCTGGCATGGCCTTTATTGATCCTCACGGAAAGACAGCCGATCTTCTTCTTGATTATGTTCCTCAAGAACGTATAAAAGATGTGATTTATTTTGCTCCTTTTGATTTGGATTATCCAATCTCATTTAACGTGATGGAAGATGTGGGTCATGAGCGACGTCACCTTGTTGCCAACGGACTCATGAGTGCATTCAAGAAAATTTGGGTGGATGCATGGAGTGCACGTATGGAATATATCTTGAATAATATTCTTCTCTCACTGCTTGAATTTCCTGATGCTACTTTGGTGGGAGTTAACCGAATGCTTGTTGATAAAGAATATCGAAAAATTGTTGTAGATAATATTACTGATCCTTCTGTTAAGGCGTTTTGGACTGAAGAATTTGCAAAATATGGTGATCGATATATGCAGGAAGCTGGTGCTGCAATCCAAAACAAAATTGGACAATTTATTTCCAATCCTCTTGTGCGAAATATTATTGGTCAGCCAAAGTCTACATTTGATATTCGTTCGATTATGGATGAGAAGAAGATTCTCATTATCAACCTCTCAAAAGGCCGGGTGGGTGAAGCCAATGCCAATTTGCTTGGAAGTATGCTCATTACCAAAATTTATTTGGCAGCGATGTCACGTGCAGATGCATCTCCAGGACTTCTCAAAAAGCTTCCAAGTTTTAATCTCTATGTAGACGAATTTCAATCATTTGCCAATGAGTCTTTTGCAGATATTCTCTCAGAAGCTCGAAAATATAAGTTGAGTTTGGTTATTGCACACCAGTATATAGAACAGATGAGTGATGAAGTGCGTGCTGCTGTGTTTGGTAACGTGGGAACAATGATCACTTTCCGTATAGGTGCACTTGATGCAGAAATATTTGAAAAGGAATTTTCACCTGCCTTCAATCAAGAAGATATGGTAAATCTTGGGTTTGCTCAGATTTATCTTAAACTCATGATAGATGGAGTAACATCTCAGCCTTTCTCGGGAGTGACCCTTCCTCCTATTGAGAAACCTCTTGTATCATTTAAAGAAGATATTATCCGATTCTCACGATCAACATACTCTAATCCTCGAGCTGAGGTGGAAGAAGCTATTAGAAAATGGCATGAACCAAAGCACGATCCAAAACAGGATCAAAAACGTCTTGATGACAGACCACGTCAATCCCACTATGATAGAAATGATAGGGGTGACCGAAACGATAGAAGAGATTTGCCTTCACGAGAAGAGAAAAAAGCAACTCCAGCCCCTGATCTTAAAAATATTTTGCGTTCTATAGTGGGGAATAACGCTAATACTCCTAAACCTCAGCCTCAATCTCAAGCCGGTTCTTCGATGAAGGTTCCTTTAAGGCAAGATGTTCAAAAACCTGAGCCTCAGCCACTGCGTGTTGTACCTCAAAAAGAAGCTCAAGAAAATGAATTAAGGAAAGCTATTTCTCTTAATTATAGTCGTAACGTAGAACCCATAGAAAAGAAAAAGACTGTTATAAAAAGAGAAAAAGGACCAAGCCAACAAAATTTGGCTGCATTACGTGATGCACTTAACTCAGTTATTAAAGAAAGAGAAGCAGAAATACTTTCTAATCAACAAAAAATTATTTCTGTATCTACAAAATCAGTACAAGCCCCAAAGCCTCAAATTCCAATAGTTGAAGCTTCACTACCTAAAGTAGAACAAGCTAAGCCTGCTCGTGAAGTACCAGAAGATGTTTTGCGAAAAATCCTAGATACTGAATCATGAAAAAGATCCTCATTTTTTCTGTAGCCTATCATCCATTTGTGGGAGGTGCAGAAGTCGCCGTTAAAGAAATTACTGATCGTCTTGTCGGAGATGCTTCTTTTGACATGATTACACTTAATCTCGATGAACGTCAAAAAAAGGAGGAACAAATAGGAAATGTGCATGTATATAGAATAGGTGATGGTAGAAAAATAAGTAAATTACTTTTTCCATACTATGCCTCAAAAAAAGCAGCAGAATTGCATCGACAAAAAAACTATAGTGCTATCTGGAGTATTATGGCTAGCTTTAGTGGATTTGCTGCATTGATTTTTAAATATAGGCATCCAGAGGTTCCATTTATTCTTACGTTACAAGAAGGGGATCCATTAGATGGTATAAAAAGCAAGGTAAGATTTGTGTATCCACTATTTAAAAGAATCTTTACAAAAGCAGATACCATTCAACCTATTTCAAATTATCTTGCGGATTTTGCTCGATCGATGGGTACAAAAGCTCCAATTACAGTAATTCCAAATGGTGTTGATGTAGCATTGTTTTCTCAGGAGATTCCTGAAGAAGAAAAAAATGAACTCATGCAGGCTCTTAATAAACAACCTCATGACATATTTATCATTACTACATCTCGTCTGGTAATTAAGAATGGTGTTGGTGATATTATTTCTGCACTTACATACCTTCCACAGAACATTAAATTGTTAATTGTAGGTACTGGTCCGCTTCTTGAAGAATTACGACAATTGACACGTACCAATGGAGTAGGGAATAGGGTAATGTTTTTGGGATTTGTAGATTATAAAACTATCCCACTCTATTTAGCGGTATCTGACATTTTTATTCGGCCATCACTTTCAGAAGGAATGGGAAATTCATTTATTGAAGCTATGGCAGCACGTGTCCCAGTGATTGCAACGCCGGTGGGGGGCATTCCAGATTTTCTTAAAAATCATGAAACTGGAGTTTTCTGTAATCCTCAAGATCCACGAGATATAGCAGAAAAAGTAAATCTTCTTCTTAATGATGGCTATCTTACCAATAAAATTGTGGCTCAAGCTTTTACTCTTGTTTCTCAAAAGTATGATTGGAATAGTATAGCCAAAACTATGGCTGAAAAAGTGTTTGCTGTTGACTTTTTAAATAAATAGTGTATAATAGTGTAAGAATATGTAAATCGCCTACGATGTAGTGGGCGACACATTGAACAGAATTTTACACATGTGGGGCATATATGCTCAAACTGACTTTGTTTACTGCTTTGATGGGGGCAGCATTTGTGATCGCTATTTTGAACGGATCCAATCTGACTGCACCCCTTTCGAGGGCAATTGCACCAGATTGCATGTTGCCGGGATCGCATGAGATTCGGCAGGTGGAGTTAAGAATCACCAATTCCACCGGTGGTGATGTCACGCTCATCATTGAAGGTGAGAAGGTTGTTGTTCCACCGAGTGGTCTCACTCATGTTGTGTGCCCACATATGGGTACGTACGGATCGTTGGAAGGACTCCTCGTGGTGACCATCATGTGTGGAGGTGACAAGGTTGAGCGAGGACTGAATGGCGCTCATGTCGAAAATGGCCGGCCGGTTTTGTTCGTGTTACTTTAGTGGTTCTGTCGCACGTTAACCCCCACCCGAGATAATCGGGTGGGGTTTTGTTTTATATGCTGAGTTGAGATATGCTTAGATGATGAAGATTCTTATAACCACTGGCATATTTCGTCCTGAGCTTGGAGGGCCTGCAACACTAGCTGCAGAGCTTCCAAAACGCCTACAAGCTGCTGGACACACTGTTGGGGTTATTACTTATTCTGATAAGGCTCAGTACGATTTTGACACTGAATACACCTTTCCACTTATTAGAGTAGTGAGAACTAAGAGTAAGTTTAAAAACTATAAAAATTACTTTTTTACAGTGCTTAAGTATGGACGGAAATATGATCTTATTTATTCTTTAGATTGGTTTTCTGCCGGAGTGCCTGTTATGCTTGCGGCGAAAGTATTATTTAAGAAATATGTGGTGCGTGTTGGTGGAGGATATATTTGGGAAAAATATTTGTCTCAGAACAATCCACCACTGACTCTCAAAGAATTTTACAAACAAGGACTATACAAAAAATATAAGAGCATGTATTTTTTAATTAAAAGCGTCCTCAAAAGTGCAACAGTAGTGATTTTTAACTCAGATGAGCAAAGAGAGATATATGAAAAATATTATAATTTGAGTTCAGCTCGGACTCGCACTATCTTTAATGTAGTCCCTGAGCATAAATTTGGTTTATTACTTCAGAGTTACAACTTAAATAATGAAACTCGAGATAAAGAAATAGTATTTGCAGGACGGTTTATAAAAATGAAAAATGTAGAATCTCTGATAAAAGCTTTTTCAAGGCTTACTGATCCTGCATTTAAATTGTTATTAATCGGTGAAGGTCCTACTGAACCTGAGCTTCGTAAGCTTGTTGCAGAATGTAATCTGAGTGAAAGAGTGACGTTTATGAAGCCATTATCACAGCTTGAATTGTATCGACGAATTGCAAATTGTTACTATGTCATTATTCCAAGCTGGACTGATGTTTCGCCAAATCAAGTCTATGAATGTTTGGCTCTTGATATTCCATTTTTGCTGACTCAAGAAACATATTTAAGTATTAATAAAAAAGAATTTCTTAAAATCAATCCGGCATCAGTAGATGATATAGCCGAAAAAATGAATCTATTATTAGATCCAGAGCAGTACAATAATTTTACTCAATCTTTGAGCAAGCTTCGGTTTAAACGCAGTTGGAATCAGGTCGTGCAGGAACATATGGATATTTTTAATAGTGTTATTCACTAACTCGTATGAATGTTATAAGTATAGGTACAGACAGAAAATTATTTGAAAAAGAGAGCGGGGTATATAAGCGTACTCTTGAGTATAGTACTCTTTTTACCGAATTACACATAATAGTATTTGCAAAAAAGTCTCTTACATTAAAAGAGACCCAAATAGCTCCAAACGTGTGGATTTATCCGACTAACTCTGTCTCAAAATTTTTCTATGTATGGGACGCACTCTCTCTTGCAAAAAAAGTTATACGTAAGAAAACATGGGATACGAAAAGCACAGTGATAACATGCCAAGATCCATTTGAGACAGGACTTGTAGGAGTACGTCTAAAAAAGAAATTTAATTTTAAATTACAATTACAAATTCACACTGATTTTTTAAGTGCAGAATTTATTAAACAGACTCTTGTAAATAGATTGAGAGTAAAAGTAGCTCAATATACTCTAAAATATGCAGATTCTATCAGAGTTGTATCAGAAAGAATTAAACGTTCTGTAATAGAAAAAATACAAATTTCTGAGAAAAAAATATCTGTGTTGCCTATTTTTGTAAATAGAGAACTATTTAATACTTCTCAATTGCAGCATATAACATTATACCCTCAATTCTCTTCTACTATTTTAATGGCTTCACGTCTCACGAAAGAAAAGAATATAATTTTTGCTTTAGATGTATTTAAAGAAGTCCGTGAGAAGTATCCCAAGACTGGATTGATTATTATAGGTGAAGGCCCAGAAGTCTCTAATTTAAAAGCTCATGCAAAAAAACTAAAGATTCAGGATTCTGTTATTTTTGAGCCATGGCAAAATAATTTGGCTTCATATTATGCGTCAGCAGACATCTTTTTGCTCACATCACTCTATGAGGGGTATGGAATGACGTTGGTAGAAGCTGGACTGTCAGGTGCTGCAATTGTCACATCTGATGTTGGTATTGCAGGAGATGCATTGAAAGATTCAGAGAACGCATTTATTTGTACTGTTAATAATAAAGACGCTTTTGTACAAAAAATTTCCCAACTACTCTCAAATACTGAACTAAAAAATAAATTTAAAGTGCAGATACAAAAAGATATTAATAATTTTATTTTACAAGATAAAAAAGAGTATCTGAAGTTATATAAACAAAGCTTAGAATTATAATATGAAATTACTTATTTTTACACAAAAGGTTGATAGTAATGATCCTGTGCTTGGATTTTTTCATCACTGGATAGAACAACTAGCAAAAAAATATAGTGAAGTTACAGTTATTTGTTTGCAAAAAGGGCACTATAATTTACCTAAAAATGTTACGGTACTTTCATTAGGTAAAGAAGAGGGAATCTCACGAGTTAAATATATTAAGAATTTTTATAAGTATATTTGGCAGGAAAAAAATAATTATGATGCTGTATTTGTGCACATGAATCAGGAGTATGTGCTCTTGGGTGGAGTGCTCTGGAAACTATGGGGCAAAAAAATATATATGTGGCGCAACCATCATGCTGGAAGTATGCTTACTGATATTGCTGCAGCATTTTGCACGCATGTATTTTGCACATCAAAGTATTCGTATACAGCTAAGTATAAGAAAACTATTCTTATGCCAGTCGGTATTGATGTGGAAATATTTAAAAAACTACCTGATCTTAAAAAAGAAAGAACAGTTTTATTTCTTGCCAGAATAGCGCCAAGCAAAAAGCCGCACATACTTATAGAAGCATGTAAGCTACTCAAGGAGAGAAATGTAGCTTTTACCGCAAGCTTGTATGGCAATGCATTGCCTCAAGATCAGGAATATTATAATAATCTAAAAAAGTTAGTTACAGAGTACCGTTTAGAAAAGAATATTCAGTTTTATGCGGGGATACCTAACACCGAAACAGTTCATGTCTATAATGCGCATGAAATAGTGGTAAATCTTAGTTCTAGTGGAATGTATGATAAGACTATATTTGAAGCAATGGCATGTGAATCACTTTCACTCGCTTCTAATCTGAATTTAAAAGGGGAGATAGAAGACATGTTTTTATTTAAAGAGAACGATCCAGAAGATTTGGCACAAAAATTGCAAGCGCTCATTCAATTATCTTCTTCTGAAAAAAATGTGTATAGTAAAGCTCTGCGTGAGTATGTGATTAGAAAACACAGTCTGTCTGAATTGTCTCAGCGCTTAGCCAAGATAATAAACAATAATTAATATGCAAATACCATCTGTATTAAGATTAGCTGAGCATAATGCACTTAAATCATTGACGTTTAATGGATCTATATTAGATATAGGTGGCGATAAAAAGTCTGATTATCAAAAGATTATTGGTGGTTCTCACAGCATTACCACTCTTAATTTAGATGAGAAATCTAAGCCAGATATTTTTCATGATTTAGAAAAGCCCCTTCCCATTGCTACTCAATCCTACGATCATGTGCTTCTTATTAATGTGCTAGAGCACATATTTAATTACAAAGAACTATTACAAGAGTCAGTTCGAGTGCTAAAACCTGGAGGAACGATAGTAATAATTGTCCCATTTTTATTTCCTGTACACCCATCTCCGCATGATTTCCGTAGATTTACTGCAGAGACTTTGCAGAAAGAGTTGGAGCTCATTGGGGTAAAAGATATAAAAATCAAAGCATTGGGTACTGGAGTATTCGGCGCCAGATATTTAATGCTTGATAGATTATTACCAGCACCCATTAGGTTTTTAAGATATTACAGTGTGAGATATGTGGCAGTGATAGGTGATGTTGTATTAGTGAAACTTGCAAAAATGCTTCGCAAAAAATATGAACCGACTGACTACGCTGTTGGATATTGTGTCACTGCAATAAAATGAATAAACCAAAACTCTTATTTGGAATAAATGATTTTACTGCGGGAGGAGCGCAGCGTCTTATCGTTGATTTGTTTACTTCAAAAGAGTTTGCTCAGTATGAGCTGCATCTTATTACGTTTTTTGAACTTCCACATAGAAATGATTTTTATGCTGAACTTCCATCTTATGTATCCATCCATCGATTAAATTTGAATGGGGTAAAAGATCTAGCAGGCTGGAAAAGGCTAATTGTTACACTTAAAAAGATTAAACCAGATGCTGTAGTATCACACCTTTTTTTCAGTAATTTTATGCTCAGAATCATGAAGTTGTATTTTGGATATCCAATTATTACGGTAGAGCATAATACGTATACTGATAAATCATTTATTCTTAAAGCTGTCGATAAAATATTATCTCTTATTACGTTTAAAATTGTTGCTGTATCTAAGACAGTAGCTTTGTATACTCAAAAACAAGAGAAAATTCCCGCATCAAAGTTCAGGGTTATTTATAATGGTATCAATCTAGAAAAGCTTAAAAAAACTCAGTCTACAAAAAGTGTTTCAGAACTCAAACAAGAATTGGGGTTTAAAGAGTCAGATAAAATAATTATTAATGTTGCACGGTTAACTCATCAAAAAAACCACCATTTACTTATAGAGTCTTTTGCACAGTTAAAGAAATCTGATTCACATAAAGAATATAAACTAATTATTTTAGGCGATGGCGATTTAAAGCAAGAACTTCAAGAAAAAGTGCAAGCATTACATCTTGAAGAACATATACAATTATTAGGCTTCAAGAATCCATTTCTATACTATGCGATAAGTGATTTTTTCATTTCAACATCAGAGATTGAGGGACTGAGCATTGCCTACATAGAAGCATTAGCATGTGGTGTGCCTATTGTAGCCACAAAAACTGCTGGTACAGATGAAATTATTAAAGATGGGTATAATGGCTACATTATTACAAAGCATGATACTATGTCTGTTATTGCTGGGATAGAAAAAGTGATAGCTTCTAATCTAACTGATATGAAGCACAATGCCCAGCTTTCTTCTGAAAAATATTCTATTACTACAACCGCACGAGAATACAAAGAACTTATTGAAGCACAGAATAATTCAAAATAATTATGACATTTGAAGAGATAACAAAAAAGTATGTTTATAGTCGCTATCCACGAGCAACTGTGCCTGAAAAAGAAAAGTATGTTCGAGATTGGCTCAAAAAAGTTGAGGTTTCTCGTTCTATTGTAAAAGATTTTGTAAAAAGAATAGGTGATGTCAAAGGAAAAAAAGTTCTCGATGCTGGATGTGGAAACGGAGGAATGAGTATTGCATTCTATGAAGCAGGAGCTATTCCTACTGGAGTTGAAGTTGAGAAAGAACTTTATGATATTGCTCACGTACATGCGCAATCATATTCTGCAAACATTAATTTTGTTTTATATGACGGCACAATTTTGCCTCTTCAAAGTAATACATATGATAGTGCGATTTCTGTAAGTGTTCTTGAACATACCACAGATCCAGTGCTGTACCTTCAAGAAATTTTGAGAGTAATGAAGCCCGGGGGATCTCTGTACTTAGCATTTCCAAATAAACTCTGGCCAAAAGAAACTCACACCGGCTTATGGTTTCTTACATATTTACCTCTTTTCCTTATTAAAAAAGTCATAAAGTTATTTAATAGAAATCCGTTAGAAGATAATAATTTACACTTTTATAATTATTGGAACATGAAAAAGATGATTATTGAAGCTCAGGATGGTGCCTATAAATGGGTCATAGTTCCAGAAACAGGTGAGACATATAACAAGGTAAAAAAAGCTGTAAAGAAAGTGTTGGAATTATTTGGTTTATCATATAAAATGTTTTTACCACATGTATCCGTCATCCTCAGAAAAGAATAAAAAGATTAAAGTAGCTCTCATGAGCTATTCCATGGACAACCGTCAGGCAAAGGGTTCTGCGTTATATACTCAAAAATTAATAGAGCAGCTTCTTTCTGATACGAAATTTGAATTCTTTTTCGTGCATTACGAGAAGACTAATGATGTCTTATATAAAAGAGCTCAAGAAATCATTATGCCTAAGGTAAAGTTACCATACGGATCTCGTTTTATTTCCCAACTTTTATTTTATTGGAAATATAGAAATAATAAATTTGATATTATCCATTGGTTTCAGCCTCGAGTATATCCATTTTTTTGGCTTGCTCCAGCGTATAATAAAATTGTTACGGCTCACGGTGCAGGAGATATTACAGCTCCATCTTTTTTTAATTTTTCTAAACTAGTTTTTAATTTTACCCTTAAATATTTTAATAGATTGCTTGATATAGTCATTGCAGACTCTGAAGCAGCGCGACAAGAGGTGATAACGTATTATCGTGTTCAACCTAAAAAAGTTAAAATAACATATTGTGGAGGAGGAGAGGATTACACACCTATTTCTAAAGAACTAGCCTTTCAAAAAGTAAGTAAAAAGTATAATATTTTTCATCCATACATTTTGACAGTGGGACGTTTGCAGCCTCACAAAAATATTCCTATGCTTATTAAAGCGTACAATCAAATGAGGACACAGCACCCAGAGCGAACTGAACATCTAGTAATTGTGGGTAAGCCTCATTATGGTCATGACGAAATATATGCACTGGCAGCTGAATCTCCTTATTCACTAGATATTCAGTTTATTTCTTATATAGAAATAAATGATTTAAATGCTCTGTATTCAGCAGCAGAAGTGTTTGTTTTTCCTTCATTAAATGAAGGATTTGGATTACCTGTACTTGAAGCGATGGCATCAGGTGCTCCTGTTATTACCACTACCGTTACGTCACTACCAGAAATTGCGGGAGATGCGGGTATTCTTGTTGATCCTCATGATGCTACTGCATGTGCTAGCCATATGAATTCTATCTTATCTAATAAAAGTATTCGAGAGACTCTGATTCAGAAAGGGTTGGAACGAGCAAAGCACTTTACCTGGGCAAAGACTGGTGAAGCTACTAAGAAAATTTACTTAGATTTATTACAGAAATAACGATACAATATAGCTATGAAATGTCAGCTTTGTAATAAGATTGGTGAACAGAAGTATTTAGAATCACATACTGATTCTGGAATAGAGTATAAGCTATACGAATGTGTGAATTGTCATGCTCAATATTGGCTGCCACTCAAAAATCCTGGCGCTGCATGGTACGAACACGATACTCGATATGCTGGGGCAAATAAAAATCCTCCGCTTGAGCCAAATTGGAATCATAAAAAAGTCATTTCATTTCTTTTTCCGTTTAAGGGTAACGTTTTAGATGTTGGGTGTGGTACTGGTAACTTTCTTGCTCATGCATACAAGCAGGGGTGGAATGTGGCGGGAATAGATTTTGATCGTAATGCGATACGTGCAGCACATGATGTCTTTGGTCTCAAAAATACAGAAGTAAATGATTTAAAAACTTATTATGATAAGCATAAAGCTTCTCATCAACCACCCTTTGATCTTGTTACGTTTTTTGATGTATTTGAGCATATAGATAATCATGGAGAATTTTTGAGTCTTATTAAAAATATGTTGACTCCAAATGGGTTTATTTCAATGAGTATGCCGTATCGATATGGCTCACGATGGCTTCAGCCCAATGATCTTCCACCACGACATCTCACTCGATGGGATCGATCTTCTCTTACTCGATATCTAGAAAATAATGGCTTTAAGGTAAAGTACATACGAAGGGGAGCAGCACCATTCTTCTTCATTGTCATGAAATTACGATTTAAGTATGGCAAATATTTTTCTTTTGGTTTAGTAAAAAAAGCTCAGGAAAATAATAAAGAAAAAATACAGTCTCACGCACCAGCTGCTCTTATAAGTACAAATAAAAGCAAGAAAAGCTTTAAAGTAACAGCAATTCATGCACTCGCTAAGACAAAAGACATTGTCATATTTGGGATACCCGCAGCCATCATATGGTTTGGGTTCTTATTTACGAGAAAGAGATATACTGATCTTTTTGCTATAGCCCAGAAAGTTTCCAATTAATACCATGTATAGCACTAAGCTATTTTTAGCACCACCTATTTCGGGGTTACATGAGCTTCATCTCATTGCTTCTTATTTTGGTAGAGATGATGGAAGCAATACTCTTTTTACATCAAAAAATCCTGCAAACTTTGCATATAAAAATTTCTCTTTTACTGAGAATATACTAGAAGCCAACTATATTCTCATCCCTAACAGCATAAAAAAGCTTGATCAAAACATACAAAATTATTTAGACTCAGTCAGAAGCTTAGCGAAGAGACATAATAAAAAAGTGATAGTGTTTATTGGAGGAGACTTATCTCACGATGTATTTATTGATGACATGATTGTATTTAAGGGGTCGCAATATAAGTACATGATGCGATCTAATGAAATAATCGTACCACCGTTTGCTGAGGATTTGCTTGAGGGAGATCAATTAACTATCAGAAAAAAATCGAAAAACACCAACCAAAAACCTGTAGTGGGATTTTGTGGTTGGGCAGGATTTGCTAATGTTCCTCAATTAATAAAATATCATGCAAGAAACCTACTTATTAACTTCCAAAAAATATTCCGCCCTCATCTTGAAGTTCACAAGAAGGGTTTGTATTTTAGAAGAAAAGCGATACAGATTTTACAAAAGTCTCAATTAGTTTCTACCAATTTTATTATTAGAAATTCTTTTTCTGCTAATACAAAAACAATTTCTCTTGATCCTGTTCAAGCAAGAAAAGAATATAAAGAAAATATTATTAGTTCAGACTTTGTACTCACGCCAAAGGGGGATGCCAATTTCTCTGTCAGATTTTTTGAGGTGCTTACGCTCGGCAGAATTCCTATTCTTATAGATACTGAGACAGTATTACCGTTAGAAAATGTTATAGATTATTCTGAATTTATGTTAAAAGTGAATTATAGAGACTTGAAAAAGTTACCAGAGATTATTTCAGAGTTTTATGCTAATCTAACGCCAGATCAATTCAGTATCATGCAGCATAAAGCACGGGAGGCTTATGAACTCTATTTACGCTATGATAGATTCTTTAGTTATGTGTTTTCTGGCCCCGTTGAGCGGTTATTACGAGAGATAAGAAAATAAATCAAAATATATGCATAAAATAATTAATTCTATATATACTTTTATAAAAAATAATTGGCTGCCTCTTGCAATTATCAGTGTGGGGGTGATGATTCAGCTATTTTTCTTAACCCGATCTTTTAACTTTCTTCTAACCAATATTATTCCTGATGATGCATTTTATTACTTTCAAATTGCTCGCAATATTGTCACAGGTCATGGTTCAACGTTTGATGGTATTCATGCAACAAACGGCTATCATCCTCTTTGGCTTCTTATTCTTTTGCCCATATTCAAATTCTTCTCTGTAGGGGGTACATTAGATTTTACTCCGGTGTATCTAACTCTTTCTCTAGAAATTATATGCAATACAATAGCTGGTGTAGTAATGCTTGTTATCCTATCCAGATATACACATAAGCAGTGGCTCAAAGCGTTTGCTCTTATGCTGTGGTTCCTCAATCCATTTATGATCTATGAAATGATGAATGGTCTTGAAACTGGACTCTCACTTATGTTAGTGGCACTGTTTTTCTTGTGTACTCTTAATGTGCAAAAAAATGCATCAAGAAAAAATATAATTATTGCATCCATTGTTGGGGGATTAATGGTGCTTGCAAGAATAGATAATATCTTTTTCTTAGCGTTTTTCTATCTCTGGCTCTGGTCAAAAGATTTTTCATTTAATCATTTCAAAAAAGTTTTTGGTTTTGGACTGATCTCTCTTTTAGTCATTTCACCATTCTTTCTCTGGAACATTTTTGGTTTTCATATGCTACTTACTTCGGCATCCGAGGGTAATACACGGGTAAGTCATCAGCTTATTGTCCAAGATCATGGTACCAGCCTGTTCCAGACTGCAAAAGCTGCGGTGTATAGCACACATTATCAAATTGTTGAGTTGCTGACGCGCTCAGGCGTCCCCGCAGGAATTCTTATACTTATTGGAATGGGATTGGGATATTGGCTTATTAAAAAGCAGGGAACTATTGAAACACGAGTAGCATATCTAAACGTAGAATTATTTTTGTTTGCAGGATTTCTCACAAATTTTCTTGCAAATAGTGCTATTAGATGGGTGGGGCGTCCATGGTACTTCGTAGCATTTACGATCTTTGTAATGATATTTGTTGTGTGGCTATTTGAGCAATTTTTCGATGCTCTTACTTATAAAAAGATTTTTATAAGTGTTGGAGTAGCATTTTTACTTTTTTCATTCTATGTGAATTGGAGTAAAAATCTTAAGAATCAATATGTACTCCAGAGTCAGATGTTTGAAGCAGCTCACTGGATGAATACTCATTTACCACAAGATGCGGTTATTGGGTCATTTAATACCGGTATAGAGGGGTATTTCTCTCGCAATAGAGTGATTAATCTTGATGGCTTAGTAAACAATAGTATTGGCGAAGCCTTCAAGCAGAAAAAGATTTGGTCATATATTAAAGCTCAAAAGATTGGCTACATTAGTGACTTCGATATTTATCTTTCTTATAGATATAAAAGTTTTATAGACAATACCGATGTATTTAATTCACTTACATTAGTACATCAAATGACTGAAGATGAAAATGCTTCACGAGTACTCAAGATCTATAAAGTAAAATAGTTAAATTCTTTTAAGTAAAAAGAGAGAAACGGCGAGATTAATAAATCGCGCTATGATTCGTGCGATAATGACTCCTACTAGACCAAGGGTATATGCAAACCCAATAAGCAATCCTATCTGTGCAATAGAAGCGGTAAGGCTAAAGTAATACAGTTCTTTTTTTGCCATTTGAGCATTGAGTGCTGTTTGAGGCAATGAAAAAAGACTTGGAATTAAAGTAAGAGCATATATTTGTGAATACCATACATACTGATGATATTTGGGGAATAGAATGCTGAACAAAAAAGGAGAGGCAAATATATAGATAAGAGTAATCGGAATCAATGCAATACTTAATAGAATAGTCCATTTGAAGACATGATTTTTTAGATCATCTTTTTCTTTTACTGAATACTTTGGCATCGCAAGTGTAGAGAGTGACCGGGTCATAAATGTCTTAGCTTGATCTACCGGTGCTGTAGCAACAGAATAAATGGCCAAAGCACTGGCACCTACGACTTGAAATACTAGAATTTTATCTATAAGTGTCGCAACTGTACTGATCACATTTATGAAACTCAGATGGATCCCATTTTTGATTGCTTCAGGATCTTGAGAAGCTTGTGGGGAGATTTTTGATGCTAAATACCAGGTGAAAAATCCTCTAAATCCTGTCCAGACAATGAAGTAGGTGAGAAGCATGCAATACACATTTTGAGTAAGTACTGCTACTCCTGCTAGCGCAAGGGTTGCTACTACTTGGCTGAGTGCGTATGAAAGTGTAGATTCTTTAAATTGCTTTTTCCCACTAAAGATAGCGTCATAAAGATTAAAAGAATCCATGAACGGAGTGAAGAGTGCAACAACAATAAAGCTCCAACCTAATAGCCAATTTCCATGTGCTGCATAATAGATGGCAGTAATAATAGAGGCTAGCCCGCCAAGCATTCCAAAGCGAATACGAGTTTTAAGGGCAGGGATGAAACTACCATCATTTCCCCGAGCGATTGCTTGTGTAATAGATGTTCCCATGCCATTCAAGTTGGCAATCGCAAAAAATCCTGCAACCGAAAGTACGTATTTAAATACCCCAAGTGTCTGAGGTAATAGGAAGTTGGCGTATACAATAGAAAGTACAAATGAAGTAGTAGCAAGTACTACTTGGCTCACTCCTACCCAGAAGCTGCCTTTAGCGATATATACAAGATCTGCTTTTATATAAGCGCCTATTTTATTCAAAAAAGTATGAATATATTGGTTTAACTGAGCCATAATGCCTTGATTATAGCATTTTTTAGGGTATTATTAAGTAAATTTTATGGCAATATTATTTCTCATTCTTGCATTTATTATGAATGGAAGTGCAAGTATTTTGCTCAAGTTGCATGCTGAACGAGGCTTCAGTACAAAAAATATACTAAGCATTAGCATTATTACTCAAAATATTTATTTCTTTTTAGCGCTTTTCTTGTTTGCATGTAATCTAATTTTTTATACGTTAGCGCTTACCAAGCTTCCATTATCAACTGCATATCCAATAATGGTAGTCATGAGTTTTCTTATTGTGAACTCTTTTTCGTTTTTTTATTTTAAAGAGCACATCACATTGCCTCAAGTAATAGGCTACATATGTATCGTAGTTGGAATTACTCTCGTTATCGGATTTTCTAAAATTTAAGAAACTTTTTCCAATCTCTCAAATGTCTTGATCCAGACATACATACCATCAAAGTATTTTTTGAGAAATGCTTGATGCTCAGGAGTAATTTTTTGCTTCTCTAATTTTTTAGTGAGGCCATCTGCTATTTCTCGAAGACATCCTAAGTAATCTTTCTTTGTTAATTTGATGCTTTTAAGCATATCTGTGAATACCGTAGTAAGCATCATTCCATTATCTTCTTTCGCAAGATCTTTCCAGAAGTTGTGTGGATTTCGATCTTGATTAACTATTGGAGTTCCAAAAGAAATATAGTGATCTTTGTAATCAGCAATTTTCTTGATTACATAGGCAGCCCAGATATCATCGTATCTTCCAATGTAAGGACTCAAGAAATATGCAGGAATAACTTCTCGGGCGATAGATGTGTTTTGTGAATTGAAAGGGGACCAGGTGTCTTTTGCCAATGCAAAGCTACTCTTTCTCAAATACTTTGTCGCTGTAATAGGATCGTTCTGATAATAAAGTCGTGTAAGAGCATCAATATCAGGTTCTCCAAGCCAGAATCCTGCGTTCACGACTATCTTCACATTACTTGTCTTTGATTTTTTATTCTCTTTTAAGAATCGTACTTCTGGTGGATATCCGCGGTGATAGAAGGATCGTCCTTTTTTCTCTTTGAGATAATCACACACATTGAGCCATCCTGTACTTGAAGAAATAACTTCCATCTTTTTCTCAAGACCAACAGTATGGTGCTTTACAAAATCACTTGATAAGAAGAAGTTGTCATCATCAATGGTGATAATAAAATCAACATTTTTTTCATAAGCAAGAAGCATTCCAATATTTCTTCGCTGAATAGAATTGAATACAAGATGCTCACCAAGTTCTGGAAATCTTTTCAAGTATTCTACTTGATCATCAACGTCGAGATATTCTAATTCAACATTATATTTCTTTTGGAGCTTGAGACAGTAGGGCTTGGCTTCTGGTGGAGTCTTTTTGTCACCGATAATAATGAAAATACAGTCATGCTTATACTGTTTTACATTTTTAATATAATTTTCGAGTAATTTAGGAACATTAATAGTCGTTGTAACAATTGCTGATTTCATGTGTGTATATTATTTTAAATTTTTATCTTTCAAACGTTTATGTGCATATTCTAATACTCGAGTCATACCTTTTCTTAAACTAATTTTTGGTTTCCATTTGATCTCTTTGTTTAAAATAGTAGTGTCTGCATATCGAGACTGCACTCCTACTGGTTTATCAATGAGTCTTTTTATCTCTGCTGTATGGCCTTCTATGTCACAGAAGAGTGCAATTAATTCATTAAAGCTAGTGAGGGTGCCACTTCCAATGTTAATTCCACGCCCATCTTTTACTTTATCGAGAATAATCATCATTGCATCTACACAATCATCAATATGAACAAAGTCGCGGCCTTGTTCACCGGTGCCCCATACCTCTATTGGGCTGTCATGACGTGCCACTCTCAAGGCAATAGAAGGAGTAGGATAGGTAAGATCCTGATCTTCACCATATCCAGAGAATGGGCGAACACAAGCAACATGAAGACCATATTTACTATGAGCAAGCCGCGCAAGAAATTCCCCAGTCAATTTTGACCATCCATAGGTCATATCTGGTTGACCGAGCTTTTCATTAAATTGAATATACTCTTCTTTAAGCGCAAGAGCTTTCTCTTCTGATTGAAGGTGAATAGGGTAGGCAGCTGATGAAGAAGCATAGAGCAATCTCTCAAGAACACCTTTTGATCGAGTAGCCCATGTAAAGAGCATCGAATCAATTGCAAGATCATAGGAGACCATAAGTGGATCTCCATCAATCAAGCTTCTGCCACCAACAATAGAAGCTAAGTGATATACGTCACTAAAAGCTGGGACTTTTAATTTACTTTTCTTTTCTATGATATCTGAAAAAAATTGAAGAGCGTTGGCCTGAACAAAAGTTACTTTTTTCATCTCAGCTTTAGTAAGCCATGTATCAGGATGTTTGCCGGTGAATAAATTATCTACTATCCAGATTTTCTCTCCTTTATCCAAAAGTGCTCGGACTAAATGTCTTCCCACAAAGCCGCAACCGCCAGTAACCAGAATAGGTTTATTTTTCATAACGTTTTACAATCTTTTCTTTAGGCATAAATAATACCTTAAGTCCTATCCTAAAGTAAACAAAATTTCTAAAAAATGAATTTTGAGATTCGCCTTCTTTGCGAGCTGTCCATGAAGATGGAATTTCCTTTACACTATATCCAAGTCGCAAAGGCTTGATGAGCGTTTCAAACAAAAAGGGATGACGAAGTTCTTCCCACTGAATACTTTTTACAATTTCTATTTTAAATATTCTATACGCAAAGGTGAGATCTGTAAGTTTTGTTCTGTAAAGCATTCTAAAGAACAGCTGGAATATTTTATTTAAGATAAATTTAAGAACATTGTAGCCTTCAAAGTGAGCATTTCCAATCCATCTGGAGCATGTCACAATATCTACGTTTTCATTCTTTATCGTTTTCAAAAGATCTTTTACGGTGTGAGGATCAGTCTCAAGATCAGATGCCATAAGGATTACATAGTCTCCCGTTGCCGCATCAAAGCCATCGCGAATAGCTCCACCTAAAAAGGGTAGCTTTTGTTCGAGATGCTGTATTGCTTGAGGATACTTTTGTTTGAGACGAGTAATGACGGCTCTACTAGGCTCTGTTGTATATTTAGGAGAAGTGATAATAAGAAAAACGAATGTTTCATTAGGGTTCTCCCGTACTATAATTTCAATCGTTTGTTCCAGAGAAAATGTTTCATTTATCACTGGTAGCAGGACAGTTGTTTTCATATTTCTTTACTTAGGGATAATAATGCATTATTATCGAGTCTATAGCAAATTATTTATATGACATTAAACACTATTCTTCGTAGATGTATTTTACTCGGACTTTTTATTGTTCCATTTATTCCGTTTGTTGTTGCTAATAGTTTGTTTTTCCCATTTATTACAGGAAAAGCATTTACGTTTAGAATTATTGTAGAAATAATACTTGGTTGTTGGGCAGTGTTAGCACTTACAGATCGTAAGTATATGCCTAAGGGATCTGCATTACTTTATGGTTTTGCTGCATTCGTAGCTCTTATTGCACTCTCAGACATCTTTGGAGCAAATCCATTTAAGAGTTTTTGGTCAAACTTCGAGCGAATGGAAGGTTTAATTACCCTTATCCATCTTTTTGCATACTTTGTTGTTGCTTCAACAGTGCTTTCTACAGAGAAACTTTGGAACTGGTTCTGGACTGCATCAATTGTTGCTAGTTTAGGAACTACTATTTTTGGTTTCATGCAATTAGCAGGGAAGTTTAAGATCAATCAAGGAGGTGCACGTCTTGATGCTACATTTGGAAATGCTTCATATCTTGCTATCTATGTTCTATTCCACATATTTATTACTGCTTTCATTCTAGTATCGCCACAACTCTTTTTACTTCTTCCATTCACAGCAAAAAAGGATGCAAAGTATTGGAAATGGGGGATTGGGGCAGTAATTATTATTCTTGAGGGTATTATTCTTTACTACACTGCAACTCGAGGTGCATTCTTGGGGTTAATTGGAGGTGGAATATTAACGTCAATTCTCATTATTGTTTTTGAAAAGAATAATACTCTTGTAAAAAAGATCTCAATGGCGGTGCTTATTGGAGCAGTTGCAGTTGTAGGAGCATTCTTCTTGTTTAAGAATTCTTCATTTGTTACCAAGAGTCCTGTGCTTTCTCGATACTCATCTATTTCTCTCAACGATCCGACAACAAAGTCACGATTCTTACTCTGGAATATGGCATACCAAGGATTTAAAGAACGACCGATCTTAGGATGGGGACAAGAAAACTTCAACTTTGTATTTAATAAATACTATAGTCCAAAATTGTATGGTCAGGAGCAATGGTTTGATCGAACTCACAATATTATCTTCGATTGGCTTATTGCTGGGGGTATTCTCGGTCTTGGTTCATATTTGTTCTTTTATGCTGCTCTTATCTGGTATATCTGGAAGCGAAGAGAAGGGGTCACAGCATTTTCAGTAGCAGAAAAAAGTATTCTTACTGGTATGCTTCTTGGATATTTCATTCACAACTTATTTGTGTTCGATAACTTAGTAAGTTATGTGATGTTTATGTCAGTTGCTGCATATGTATATTCGAGAACTGCATTGTGGAACAAAGAGTACACATCATCAGGATCTGAGAATAGATTTATTGGTCCTGTTGCACTTGCTGTTACTCTTGTTGTTATTTATTTCTTCAATGTGATTCCAATACAAAGTAATAAGACATTAATTGCTGCAATTACTCCCTATGGAGATGGAAAAGTTGATAAAAATATTGCAGCTTTTAAAGAAGTAATTGCTACTGGTTCTATTGGCACTGCAGAAGCTCGAGAGCAACTTCTCGGTATGGCTGGACAGTTATTGGATCAACCTCAAACAGCACTCAACGCGCAGAGTAGATCAGACTTAATTGCTCTTGCAGGAGATGAAATGAAGAAGCAAATTGCTCAAGTGCCAAATGATGCACGGTTCCAGGTGCTTATGGGATCATTTCTCACGCAGCAGGCAAAGTATGCAGAGGCATTACCGTATCTTTCTAAAGCCGCAGACCTTTCTCCACAAAAGCAAACTATTCTTTTTGCAAAAGGCATTGCTTACATTGGTAATCAAGATTATCCTCGTGCTCTTGAAACATTTAAGAAAGCATATGACCTTGAACCAAAGTATACTGAATCTCTTATCCAGTATGCAGCTGCAGCCCTCTATGCAAAAAATGATACTCTTGCACAAGAATTATTAAAAAAGCTAGATCCACAAACAGTAATTCATGATGATAGAATTTTGCGAGCATATTATATAACAGGTCAAACTAAACCGCTCCTCGCTATTTGGAAAGAACGTCTCGCTCAAAATCCTACAGATCCACAATTACACCTTTCATTAGCGGCAGCATACCTTCTCGCAAATGATCGAAAGAATGCAATAGCAGAAATTCAAGCAGTTATTAAGCTCGAGCCTGGGTTTAAAGAACAAGGAGATTTCTACATTAAAGAAATTCAGGCAGGACGAAATCCGTAATTATCTTGTGGGGTAAATATAATCTTGTAAATAAAAGAGCCTACACATAGGCTCTTTTATTATTTTTCAGCTTGTTTTTAGAAAAGCTGTTATACTTGAGGTATGAATATACAGATAGAAAAATCTATTTTTTTAGTTTTAGTGTTTTTACAAGCGTTTTTGTATGTGTCTTTTAATATTCTTTCCATAATTACTCAAGGTTTTAATATGTTAATTGTTGGAATCGCTGGGGGGACAGCAATATTTCTTTTAATTCCAAGTTTGTTACTGTTTTTGTGGGGAAAGAAAATTTATTTATCAGATAAGAGTAGAAGTATTTATTGGGGTATTAAATTATCTCTAATTCCACTTTATGTATTTGGAGGAATACTTTTGCTTGCTTTTGTATCAATGTTAATTGCACCTGCTGGTGTTGGTAATTCTTAACATTAGTTCTCACCTTGGCGACTAGCCACCCAATATAGCTCAGGTTGACTCAGGAGATAATGGGCGTATAATTGTCTATGTGAGTGCTAATAATGTTAGCTCTTATAGCAAATGTAGCGCAATGACTCGTTTCGGCGAGTCTTTTGCGTTTTTGGGAAGGTAACATTTGTATTCGTCTCATATCTCATATAGAATAGTAAAAGTTATGTTTAGGATCGGTTGATGGTTGCACTCACATTCTACATTTGTTTGGAGCTAGCCCCATCGACCGATTCTGGACGGAACTACTAGAATGACTATCACAGAGAATATTTTATTAAAAGATCATACCACCTTTAGAATTGGTGGTCCTGCGCGCTATTTTGTTGTTGTAAAAAGTGTAGAGGAATTGCGTGAAGCTATTACTTTTGCTCAAGAAAAAAATCTTGCGTACTTTGTTTTGGGAGGAGGGTCAAATGTTTTGATTTCTGATGCTGGCTTTTCTGGGCTCGTTATTAAAAATGAAATAATGGGAATTCAAGAAAATATTCTTGATACGAATACTACAGAAATAATAGTGGGTGCAGGGGAGAATTGGGATGCTTTTGTTGCATATGCTGTATCGCATGGTCTATATGGTATTGAAAACTTATCACTCATTCCAGGTACGGTGGGTGCAGCCCCGGTTCAAAACATTGGAGCATATGGAGTAGAAATAAAAGATACTATTCAATGGGTAGAAGTATTTGATGCTCAAGAAAATATGATCAAAAAATTTACAAATCAAGAATGTGAGTTTGAATACAGAGATAGTGTATTCAAAAAAGTAGAATATAAAAAATATATAATCACTCGAGTTTGTTTTCTTTTAAAAAAGAATGGGGTAGTAAGAGCTGATTATAAAGATATAGCTAATTATATAGAATCACACGCACTTAATATAAGTGAGCTTTCTTTAAAACTCATGAGAGAGATAGTAATAGATATTAGAACTAATAAACTGCCTGATGTGAAAGCTGTTGGTACGGCAGGATCTTTTTTTAAAAACCCAATAATTTCTCAGGAAAAATATAATGAGCTTAAAATAAAATATCAAGACATGCCTTCTTTTCCTGCTGCAAATAATAATGTGAAGATTCCTGCTGCATGGCTCCTGGATAAGCTTTGTGGATTTAAAGGATATCGAGATGGTGATGTTGGAGTTTACCAAAATCAAGCACTTGTGTTAGTAAATTTTGGAAATGCATCAGCGCAAGACATTTTATCACTCGCAGAAAAAATGATTGCATGTGTAAAAGAAAAAACAGGAATTGAATTAGAAAAAGAAGTGCAAATAATAAAATAATTTTTTAAAAATAAATTAAAATAAAAAACTTATCCACAATATATTTAAAAAAATATTGTAATACAAAATTATATATACGATAATACAGGTAAGGTCATTCAATAATTTTTTTTGGTCGAGATTAATTGTGAGTGAGTCATAATTGGTAACAAATAATTTTACATCTCTATGGCAGTAAAAAAGAAAGCAAAGAAGACAAAGAAATCTACAAAAAAGACAACAAAGAAGAAAGCTTCTAAAAAGAAATCTTCTAAAAGAAGATAATGAAAGTAAAAACCCGGGGCATATGCCCCGGGTTTTTTATGTGGTAGAGTTATAGTACTATGAAAAAAATAATACTTTCACCTTGGTATTGGTTATACGCTATTATTTCAATAATTTATACGGCAGTTACATATTTCCCATTGGATTTTAAGTGTTTACAAGAAGGTACTGGGGGTTTTTGTGGTGTCTTTACTGGTATATTAAATCTTCCTGCACTTGTAATAATGTTTCCTTTTTCCATGCTTAAGATGTTTAATCCTGGTCCGGATCAACCCTGGTCTTCTACGGCTTTAATTACATATTATATACTTATGGTAATGGGTTGGTTAATACTAGGAGCTATTGTTGGATGGGTAATTTCTAAGATGTTAAGAAGGGGAACGTCTTTTAATTCTATTAAATTTGAAAAAGGAATTCTTACATTTCATATAATTGGAATTGTTCTTATTCTGGGGAAAATATTTTCTGCAGAAGGATTATTTGTATTTCTGGCTATTCCCATTATGATCATTACAATACCTGCATTAATGGTTCGTCTGTACCAGTCTTTAATTTTTAGAAATTATTCAAAAATGGTTCAGTATCTCCTATTGATTTTGTTGCCCTTTGTTTGTCTAGGTCTCGTTACAGGATTCTGGAGTATTTTCTAAAGTATCTAGTGCATATAATCTATTTTGTGATACCATAGCTGTACTATGCTTGGATTAGAAAAATTATTTGGAAATAATAGTGAACGAGCGATTAAAGCCTTTTTACCCAATGTAAAGAAAATCAATGATTTTGAGGCTACTATTGCAGCGCTTACTAATGAGCAATTAAAGGCAAAAACGGCTGAATTTAAGGATAAATTGACTAAAGGGGCAACAGTTGATGAACTATTGCCTGAAGCTTTTGCTGTGGTGCGTGAAGCTGCTAAGCGTACTCTTGGTCAGCGACATTTTGATGTGCAGCTTATTGGAGGAATGATTTTGAATTCAGGTGCTATCGCCGAAATGAAAACTGGAGAAGGAAAAACTCTGGTAGCAACACTTCCTGCATATCTTAATGCACTTTCTGGAAAAGGTGTCCATGTAGTGACTGTGAATGATTATCTCTCACGACGTGACGCTGTGTGGATGGGACAAGTGCACTCATTTCTTGGTTTGTCAGTAGGTGTGATCAATCATGATGCATCATATCTTTACGATCCTGAACACAAAGAACTTGATAAAGAACGAGATGAGGTAGCTTCATTTAAGGTAGTGTATGAATTTTTGCGACCATGTACTCGTCGAGAAGCATACATGGCAGATATTACCTACGGAACAAATAATGAATTTGGTTTTGATTATTTGCGTGACAATATTGAATATGATGTTGAAAAACTTCGTCAGCGTGAATATAACTATGCAATCGTAGATGAAATCGACTCTATCTTAATTGATGAAGCGCGAACTCCGCTTATTATTTCTGCACCTACCGTAGAATCAGAAAATCTATATGCAACGTTTGCAAAAATTGCTGAGCAACTTAAAGAAGGAACTGATTATGAAATTGATGAAAAACTTCGTGCGATCACACTAACAGATGAAGGAATCACAAAAGCAGAAAAGCTATTGGGTGTAGATAATATGTATACAGAAAAGGGAATTAAATATGTGCATCACCTCGAAACTGCTGTCCGAGCGAAGGCCCTCTTTAAACGGGAAAAAGAATATGTAGTAAAAGATGATGGTATTACAATTGTTGATGAATTCACAGGACGATTGCAGCCCGGTAGACGATGGTCTGAAGGCTTGCATCAAGCTATTGAAGCTAAAGAAGGAGTAACAGTACAAAAAGAAACTCGGACCTATGCGTCTATTACATTCCAGAATTATTTCAGACTATACAAAAAATTGTCTGGTATGACTGGTACAGCTCTTACTTCTCAAGAAGAATTCTTGAAAGTATATGGTCTTGAAACAATTGCTGTTCCGACAAATCGTCCTGTATCTCGAAAAGACTTCAATGATCTCATTTTTCAATCTGAATTAGGAAAATTTAAGGCAGTTGCGAAAAAAATTAAAGAAGTAAATAAAATTGGTCAGCCGGTTCTTGTGGGTACTGTTTCAATTGAAAAAAATGAATTACTCGGACAATTTCTTGCACGAGAAGGTATTAAACATGAAATTTTGAATGCTAAAAATCATGAGCGCGAAGGAGAAATTATTGCAATGGCTGGTAAAAAAGGAGCAGTAACTATAGCAACCAACATGGCGGGCCGTGGAGTGGATATTAAGCTTGGTGGTCCAGAAGCAACTCCCGAAGAACGCGAAGAGATCAAAAAAATTGGGGGACTTTATGTGATTGGAACGGAGCGTCATGAAGCACGACGTATTGATAATCAGCTCCGAGGCCGTTCGGGACGACAAGGAGATTCAGGTACTACACAGTTTTTTGTTTCGCTTGAAGATAGTCTTATGCGTATTTTTGCATCTGACATGATTAAGAATTTGATGGGGCGCTTTGGAATTCCTGAAGATGAACCAATCGAAAATAGAATTATTACGCGATCTCTTGAATCGGCACAAACAAAAATAGAAGGATTTCATTTTGATTCTCGAAAACATACTCTTGAATACGATGATGTGCTCAATTATCAACGAAAGATTGTTTACGAACGACGACGAAAAGTGCTCATGGGTAAAGGAGAAGAATTGAAGCAATTACTCGATGAAATTCTAAAAACTGAACATGCAGATGATGCTACAAAAAATCTTCTAGAAGAAAAGAAAAAAACATTAGGTGAAGAAGAATTCTACAAAACAGTACGTAGACTTCTCTTGCAGACAATAGATATGTATTGGATTGATCACTTGGAAATTATGGAATACGTTCGTTCATCAGTAAATCTCCGTGCATATGGTCAGCGTGATCCACTTATTGAATATAAGAAAGAGGGATTGAGACTATTCAAAGAAATGGAACAGGGAATTAATGCCCAGGTAATGTCACTCATTGCAGGTATTAATGCAGGAGCATTTCAAGAAGAAGAACAAAAATTGCGAAATGTTCAAAAGCAAGCTCAGCTTATTGGTGGATCTGAAACAACTACTGATGCAGCATCTTCTCAAGTAAATAATGTATCTTCTGGAGAGAAATTAAATAGAAATGAGAAAGTTATAGTGACAAAAGCGGGTAGTGAGATGGAAATTAAGTTTAAAAAACTTGACCAGTTTCTCAAAGATGGTTGGGTAGTAAAAAAATAGATCGTGCGGGTGTGGTATAGTATCAGAAAGAATGTCTGATGTTAGTACACAATTTTATATTCATACCTATGCGGCATGGGAGAGTATGCTCGACGATATTAAAAATGCTCAAACATCAGTAGATATTGAGCAGTATATTTTTACTATTGATACTATAGGTAAGAAATTTCTTGATGCACTCTATGAACGAGTACACCATGGCGTAAAAGTACGTATTATTTGTGATGCAGTAGGAAGCTATGGATTTTTTAGCTCAGAAGTCCCACGTATACTCGAAAAAGTGGGAATCGAAGTACGATTTTTTAATCCTATTAGTTTGTGGTGGGTAACAAAATATTCATCAAATTTTTTTCGTGATCATAGAAAATTGATGATCGTTGATGGTCATATCGCTCATATCGGTGGTGTAGGAATTCAAGATAAAATGAGGGAGTGGCGTGACACGCATATGCGTATCAAAGGTCCTCTTGTTCAAGATATTGCCGAGACATTTCTCATCATGTGGAATCGTATGGAGAAATCATCATTCATTCGATTCCCACGAGTGCATCACTATGTAAAAAATTATCGATTGATGACAAATGCACCTCGCATTGGTCAGCGCTTTTTGTATCGTGAATTGATCGCGAATATACGTAATGCACAAAAATATATTTATCTTACGACCCCGTATTTTATTCCAGATGTTCGTCTGTTTCGGGTATTAAAATTGGCTGCTAAGCGTGGAGTGGATGTCCGACTTCTTGTCCCAGAAATTGCTGATTCTTTATTTATTAATAATGCTCGCGAATCATATTTTTCTTCAGCACTTAAAGCTGGAATAAAAATATATATTTATAAGCCAGTTATTATGCACGCCAAGACCGCAGTAATTGATGATGAGTGGGCAACTGCAGGAAGTTTTAATCTTGATAGTTTGAGTTTGCATTTCAACACTGAAGCTAATGTTTCGTCTGAAGACAGAGAATTCATTGTAAATATTAAAGTGCAATTTTTGAATGATAGTGCTCTTTCACAAGAAATTGTATTGAGTGAATGGAACAAACGTTCATGGCGAAGGAAATTTCTTGAGTTTTTGACATGGCCATTTCATAGCATTATGTGACCTTGGCAAGTGGAAAAGATCTGCTAGACTACATTTATATTCATTAACATTTGGCACATATGATTGTAAAAGATATTAAGGCACGAGAAATCTTGGATTCTCGAGGAAATCCTACTGTAGAAGTTGATCTTTGGCTTACTGATGGCTCATGGGGACGAGCTGCGGTACCGTCAGGTGCTTCAACTGGTTCTCATGAGGCTGTAGAGCTTCGAGACGGAGAAAAGCGCTATGGTGGTAAAGGAGTAATGAAGGCAGTAACCAATGTAAATTCGATAATTAAGAAAGCTTTAAAAAATAAAGATTTTACTCAAGCATCTCTTGATGCTGCAATGATAGCACTTGATGGAACAGCAAATAAAAGTAAATTGGGTGCCAACGCAATTTTGGGAGTATCACTTGCTTTTGCTCATGCAGCTGCACAAAGTCAAAAAAAGCCACTCTATAAATATTTTAAAGATATTTCTAAAACAAAAGAAATCAAACTTCCTCTACCAATGATGAATATACTCAATGGTGGGAAGCATGCACTCAAATCTACTGACCTTCAAGAATTTATGATTATGCCTGTAGGTGCAAAAAGTTTTGCGCATGCACTTCAAATGGGTGCTGAAACATTTCATGCTCTCAAAAAGATTCTTGCATCACGTGGTCTCAATACCTCAGTTGGAGATGAAGGAGGCTTTGCTCCATCTTTACCAAAAAATGAATCTGCTATTGAAGTTATACTTGAAGCTATTACAAAAGCTGGATATAAGCCAGGAAAAGATATTTCTATTGCTATTGATGCAGCAGCAAGTGAGCTCTATAAAGATGGTAAATATCACCTTGAAACTGAAGGAAAAGTTCTTACAAGTGAAGAGATGGTGAACTTTTATGCAGAATGGGTAGAAAAGTATCCTATTGTGTCGATTGAAGATGGTCTTGCTGAAGATGATTGGACTGGATATGAATTAATGACAAAAAAACTCGGTAAGAAAATTCAGATAGTAGGTGATGATTTGTTTGTAACAAATCCAGAACGACTCAAGCAGGGCATTGAGCGTGGGGCAGGTAATTCTATTTTAATTAAGCTTAATCAGATTGGAACTGTAACAGAAACTATTGATGCAATTGTTATGGCTCGCAACGCAAAGTTTACGTCAGTCGTATCACATCGTTCAGGTGAAACAGAAGATACAACTATTTCAGACTTCGTTGTAGGTCTTGGAACAGGACAAATAAAAACAGGTTCACTTTGTCGATCAGAACGAACTGCAAAATACAATCAGCTTCTCAGAATTGAAGAAGCACTGGGCACAAAAGCAGTGTTTGCAGGGAAAAAAGCATTTAAAGCTTAAAAGATGAAGCAATTCAAACAAGTTGTACTTATTGTTCTTGATGGATGGGGATATAGAGAAGATCCCACTCACAATGCTATCGCTCAAGCTAAACTTCCTCATTTTGATTCACTTTGGAAGAAGTATTCTCATACTTTATTAGAAGCATCAGGCTTGGCTGTGGGGTTGCCGGAGGGTCAAATGGGTAATAGTGAAATAGGACACACTACCATTGGAGCAGGAAAAATAATTGATACAGACCTTGTTCGAATTGCGAAAGCTATAAAAGATAATCAGTTTATTTCAAATCCTGCATTCAATACACTTTTTGATCATGTAAAAAAATATGATTCTGTGCTTCATGTAAAAGGTTTGATTGGAACAGGAGGAGTCCATGCTCATAGTGAGCACCTTCATGCATTTTTGAAGGCAGCAAAAGAAGCCGGAATCAAAAAAATCGCAATTCACGCATTTACTGATGGACGAGATACTCCACCTCAAAGTGCTGCAGGATATCTTGAAGAATTAGAGAATGTTATAGAAGATCTTGGTATAGGATTTATTGCAAGTAGTTCTGGAAGATTCTATGCAATGGATCGCGATAATAATTGGGATCGACTCAAGAAAGTGGAAGAAGTGATTTTTGAAGGTAAAGGTAAGACTATTCAGTCTAAAACCCCTTCGCACATTGTTCGTGCATTATATAAAGAAAATAAAGTAGATGAGCATCTTGAGCCTATTATGTTCTTAGATGAAAATGGAAAGGGATATACTGTAGGGAAAAATGATGGGGTATTCTTTTTCAATTTCAGATCTGATCGTGCAAAAATGCTTTCAAAAAAGATCAAAGAGCATGTTGAAAAAAATAATGTATGTTTTGTAACACTTACTGAATACGATAAAGACTTTAACGCTCATGTAGCATTTCCTCAGATTCCTATTGAGACTACGCTTGCTGCAGAAGTTGCTGCTCATGGTATGACTCAGGCTCATATCGCTGAAACAGAAAAATTTCCCCATGCAACCTACTTCCTCAATGGAGGCAAAAAAGATCCTCATTCTGGAGAAGCTCATATTCTTCTTGATAGTCGCAAAGATGTTCCTACGCACGATTTAGCTCCTAAGATGCGTGCTGAAGCTATAGCTAATAAAGCTATTGAGGAAATTAATAAAGGCACTCATTTTATTTTTATAAATTTTGCGAATCCCGATATGGTAGGACATACAGCTAATGTCCCTGCCATTATTGAAGCACTCGAGGAAGTAGATACACAGCTTGGACGTGTTGTGACTGCTCTTTCCAAGCATGATGGAATTGCATTTGTTACTGCAGATCATGGTAATGCAGAAGTGAATGTTGATCTTATTACAGGAGAGCGACACACTGCGCATACTATTAATCCTGTTCCAGCTATTCTCACTCATTCAGAAGTAGTCTTTAAAAATAAGGGAGGATTGGCAGATATTGCTCCTACCATTTTGAAGCTCTTGAACATTAAGCAACCAAAGAGTATGACAGGACAGAGTTTGGTATAATAGAGGCATAACTCTAATAATAAATAATATGTATATTTTTGTAGTGAATGCTGTGCCGGTATTGCTGGGAACGCTCGCAGCTGTATTGCTCGGAATGCTGTGGTATGGACCATTATTTGGAAAAATGTGGAAACAGCTTTCTGGAATTTCACTTGAAGAAACACCACATACAAAAAAACAAGAACAACTCTCTTCTCTATATATTACTTTGTTAACACTATTGATGTCATACATTCTTACCGTGTTTTTTAGAAATCTACTCGTTATTTCTATTCAACAAGCATTACTCATTCCAGCGCTTATTTGGATTGGCTTTATTGCTCCCATTACATCAAAAGAATATATTATGAATAAAAGTAAACCATGGAAATTGTATTTTATTAACAGTGGATACGTGCTTTTGAGTTTGCTTATCATGGGACTCATCAACTTTTGGTTAAGATAGTAATTTTGAGTTAATATATACCTATGGAAACAATAAATACAAAGTCACAATATATTTTCTTTCTCTTTTTATTTTGGGGAATATTTCTTATATTATTTTTTATCTTTAAGCCTTTTCTCAATCCACTTGTTCTTTCATTGTCGCTAGCAATTGTCTTTTATCCTTTGTATCAGAGATTGTTAAAGGTTGTACGTGGGCGCGAGACGATAGCTGCATTTCTTACGGTAATTATTATTTTTGCATCGGTAGGAATACCGCTCTTAGTTATCGGGGGAATGTTATTTAATGAAGCGCGAGGCCTCTATGTTTCATTAATAAGTCAGGATATGGGCTCTGGCTTTACAACAGAGATTACTGCAGTTATTCAACGATATGTTAATTTTATTTCTCCTACTACTACTGTTGATCTCAGTGAATATGCTAAGTATACACTTGGCTGGGCAGTAAATAATCTCAATTCTTTTTTTTCTAGTTTCTTCCATATTGCTCTCTTTTTCCTTATTATGATTTTCTCTCTTTTCTATTTATTGAAAGATGGAAAGCGTTTGCGGGAAACATACATGAAATTCAGTCCTCTCTCAAATGTACATGATGAAACTATATTGATAAGAATTGCTGGTGCTATATCGACAGTGATTAAAGGATCATTGATCATTGCTTGTCTTCAAGGAATACTTGCTGGATTTGGTACATGGATGGCAGGAGTTCCCAATCCAATGATTTGGGGAGTGTGTGCTGCAATTGCTAGCTTGATTCCTGGTGTAGGAACACCCTTAGTAATTATTCCGGCGATTGGGTACTTGTTTTTTGTGGGTCATATTCCTCAGGCAATAGGATTGCTTATCTGGGAAATCGCTATTGTAAGTACAGTAGACAATTTCCTTTCACCACATCTTATTGAGCGAGGACTAAAGATTCATCCATTCTTTATTCTTATTTCGATTCTTGGAGGTATTATGTTCTTTGGACCAGTAGGATTTATTCTTGGTCCTGTTGCTCTTGCATTTTTCTTCGCTCTTATCGATATTTATCCTCGGATTGCTCATATAATATAGTATGAAAAAAGTCTTACGATATTTTGATAAATTAGAAGATCGAGTACGAGGGCGATTGTCACGATACCCAATCTTGTATGCAATTATTGGAGGTAGTGCCGTGGTACTGTTTTGGCGGGGAGTGTGGGTTACAGCAGACGAAATTTCTATGACGCTACCTGCTCAGTATCTCTGGCTTGATGGTCCACTTTCGGTTGCAATTAGTGTATTTGTATTGTTGATCACAGGATTGTTTGTTTCATTCTTTTTGACAGACCGTATTATCCTTTCAGGCCTGAAGCAAGAAAAGAAACTTGAAGAAAAAACAGAAAGTGAAGTTCGCACAGAAGGTAATATTTTATTAGATCTCAAGGATCAGGTTAATAAAATAGAAAAAGAGATTCAAGAAATAGATACCAAAATTAATTAATATATATTGTTATGAATATTATTTTAAAACTGTTTGTAAATACACTTGTGATAATGCTCGTAGCATATTTTTTGCCTGGCTTTTTGGTTCCCAATTTATTTACTGCATTTATTGTCGCATTAGTATTGGGTATTATTAATATTACTCTTAAGCCCATTCTCCTTCTTGTTACATTACCTATAAACATTCTTACATTAGGATTGTTTACCTTTGTAATCAATGCTCTTATGTTGATGCTTGTTGCTTCTATTGTAAAAGGATTTGAAATTTCTGGTTTCCCAACAGCATTACTAGCTGCACTTATAATCTCAGTAGTGCACTTCTTTATTTATAGTCTCGATACTCCACGAAAAAATTAATATGCAGCCACTTAAAGTAATCACTCACAGCGGCCGTTATCATTCTGATGACATTTTTGCTGTTGCCACACTCAGTATTTTGTTTAAACAGCAAAATAAAAGTTTTGAAATAATAAGAACAAGAGAGCCAGAAATAATAAAAACAGGGGATTTTGTTGTGGATGTTGGAGGTGTATATGATTCAGAACATAATGCCTTTGATCACCACCAGCCAGGTGGAGCAGGTATGCGAGAAAATAAAATTCCGTATGCAGCATTTGGTTTGGTATGGAAGAAGTATGGTGAACTTGTTGCAGGTTCTCCTTCTCGAGCTGCAAAAATAGAAAAAGATTTGGTAATGCCAATTGATGCAAATGATAATGGTGTAGCAATATCAGAGTCTCTTTTTAATGATGTTAGCCCATTTTTAATTCAAGATTTCTTTAGAGGCTTTTATCCAACATGGAAAGAGTCTGAAGATAAGCTCGATACTACATTTGTAGAGCTTGTTACTATCGCTCAAGGTATTTTGCTAAGAAAAATAAAGCATGAAGAAGCACGAGAAGAGGCAGATCAATTTGTCACTGCTGCATATAGACTTGCTCCCGACAAACGACTCATTCTTCTTGATAAACCATATCCTTGGACTGATGTACTCATTAATTTCGAAGAGCCACTTTTTGTCATAAAGCCAGTTTTGGACGGGACTAAGTGGAGCGTGAGCGCTGTACCAGTCGATCATTCTGGTTCCTTTAAAAATCGTATGGCATTACCACAAGAATGGGCAGGAAAAAGAGATGAAGAATTGCAGAAAATTACGGGGGTAACCGATGCTGTATTTTGTCATAACAAACTTTTTATGGTTGTTGCTGTATCAAAGGAAGGAGCTCTACAGCTTGCACAACTTGCCTTAGCAAGATAAGGTATAGATACTATGGCATTTATTGATGAATTAACAATTTTCGCTCAGGCGGGCAAAGGAGGACATGGTGTCGTCCGATGGCGTCATGAGAAGGGTAAAGATCTCTCTGGAGCCGCTGGTGGCAATGGAGGTAAGGGAGGCGACGTCTATGCTCGCGCTGTTCGTGATATTCAGCTTCTGGCTAAATATAAACACAAAAAGGAATTTGCTGCAGGCAAAGGTGAAGATGGCATGCGCAACAGTATGCATGGAAAGGATGGTGAAGATCTCATTATTGATTTTCCTATTGGTTCTATTATTACCAATCTTTCAACTCAGAAAAAGCATAGTTTTCTAAAAGAAGGTGAGGAAGTACTTCTTCTTAAAGGTGGTCGTGGTGGGCTTGGAAACGAGCATTTCAAGGCGTCTACCAATACTACTCCTACAGAATTTACTTATGGTAAAGAAGGTGAGGAGGCTAACTTTTATATCGAACTTGAGCTTGTTGCTGATGCTGGGCTTGTTGGGTTGCCAAATGCGGGTAAATCTAGTCTTTTAAATGAACTTACCAATGCAAAATCAAAAGTAGCGAGTTATCAATTTACTACACTTGAGCCAGCTCTGGGCGATATGGAAGGATTCATTCTTGCCGACATTCCCGGTCTTATTGAAGGCGCATCAGAAGGCCGCGGTCTTGGTATTAAATTCTTGAGACATATCAAACGTACAAAATTGGTTTTACACTGCATTTCTCTCGAAAATGAAGATATGATGGGAGTCTACAAAACTATTAGAAAGGAACTTGATGCGTTTGATATGTCCCTTTCTCAAAAAGAAGAAATAATTATTCTCACAAAAACTGATCTTGTCACACCGGATGTCCTTAAAGATAAAATTAAAGAATTCAAAAAAATTACAAAAAATATTTTCACTGTTTCTATTCTTGATGATGCATCTGTAAAAGAGCTTAAAGATAGTCTCATAAAGATTTTAAGAAAAAATTAAAAAGTGATAGCATAGAATCATGAAAGACTACAAAGTTACTATTGGCTTGGAAGTGCACGCAGAACTCAATACGAAGACCAAGATGTTCTGCAATTCTAAGAACGATCCGGATGAAAAGCGGCCCAACGTCAATATTTGTCCTATCTGTATGGGACATCCTGGAACACTGCCTGTAATCAATAAAGAAGCAGTAAAGCATGTGTTAAAAGTGGGCTTGGCACTTAATGGCGAGCTTGCCGACTTTACTGAATTTGATCGGAAGAATTATTTTTATCCTGACATTCCAAAAGGCTATCAGCTTTCACAGTACAAATTTCCACTTGTTAAAGGTGGGGAATTGGCAGGAGTAAAGATTACTCGAGTACACTTAGAAGAAGATACTGGTAAAAATACGCATCAGACTGACGGATTTAGTCTTGTAGATTACAACCGTGCAGGTGTGCCGCTTATGGAGCTTGTGACCGAGCCGGTCATTCATAGTGCCGAAGAGGCTGTGAAATTTGCAAAAGAATTGCAGCTAGTTCTCAAGTATTTGGGAGTGGGCGAAGCAAATATGGAAAAAGGAGAGATGCGAGTTGAAGCAAATATTTCTATTAGTGATGATCCTACAAAATTTGGTACAAAAGTAGAAGTAAAAAATCTCAACTCATTTAGAGCTGTAGAGCGTGCTATTAAATATGAAGTGGAACGTCATGCAAAATTGCTTGAGAAAGGGGAGAAAGTAATTCAGGAGACACGAGGCTGGAATGAATCTTCTGATTCTACATATTCTCAGCGCAAGAAAGAAGATTCACATGATTACAGATACTTCCCAGATCCAGATCTTCCAAAACTTAGAATTTCAGAGATTCCAGAATTTAACAAAGAAGTATTACAAAAAGAGCTCAAAGAATTGCCTTGGGAAAAAAGAGCACGATACGAAAAAGAATTTGAACTCAAACCTGCAGATGTAGATATTTATATCCAGTCACCAGAATGGGGTCATTATTTTGAAGCGCTTATTGCAGATTTTGGAGGTGACAAGAAGCTTATCAAGCTTGCATCAAACTATATAAGTTCTGATTTATTGGGATTAGTAAAAAAAGAACCTGAATTTTGGGAAAAAAGTCCTATCTCTGACAAGAGCTTTGCAGAATTAATTAAAATGGTTGGAGAAAATAAAATAAATTCTCGAGCTGCAAAAGATATTTTAGCGATACTGTATAAAGAAGGAGGAGCTCCATCACAGATAGCAGAAGCTAAAGGATTGCTCCAGAAGAATGATGAAGGGGAACTCAAAGCTATTATTCAGAAAATTATTACAGATAATGCTAAAGTAGTTGCTGAATACAAAGCTGGCAAAGAAGCGTCACTACAGTTTCTTATTGGACAAGGTATGAAAGCTACGCGTGGATCAGCCAATCCAGAACTTCTTAAAAAGCTTTTTATCGAGGGATTAGCCAACTAGTATTTTTTAATTAATGTGGTATAATATTACCACTTTGCATCGGATAATTGCGTCCTAAGAGTAATCGAGGGATGAGGAAAGTCCGAACACTTGCCTGCCTTACGGCAGACAGCAGGGTAGCGGGTAACGCCCGTCTGGAGCAATCCACGAGGTGCGAGCAGAGACGTCTTGGTCTGAAAAGACCGGACATCCATTTATGGATGAGTCTTCATATAAGCTTAGGGCTTGCTCTGAGCGAAGTCGAAGAGTGAAACGGCTAAATCCTTACTTAAGTGCAAGGCCGTGTCCCGAGAGTAATCGCGGGAAGAGCTGCTTGACCCTGTGAGCAATTACAGGGCTAGATAAATAATTATCGATAACAGAATTCGGCTTATAGATGCAAAGCATATCAAAACTCGTCAGCCTAAGGCTGACGAGTTTTGCGTTGAATGCAGTATCAGTATGAGATATAATTACATGAGCATTTTTGATAATAATATTTTTAGCAAATAAATTATGGAACCTGAAAAAAAGTCTTCACGTCTTAACAATCGTTTTAATTATCTCGTTGTAGGCATTGTCCTTGCGCTTGTTGGTATTATTCCACTCTTTTTCATTCCGTCTGTGTTTATTGCCCTCCCATTTGCTAAAGCTATACTTCTCTATGGTGTAGTGCTTGTTGCGCTCTGTTTGTGGGTTATTGCTCGACTTCAAGAAGGTAAGGTGAGTATTCCTCGACACTTCTTTTTTGTAGCGCTTGCCTTGGTTCCTATAAGTTATATTGCTTCAGCACTTTTTTCTGGTTCTCGTGGTACGTCATTTTTTGGCCAAGGATTTGAAACTCAGACTGCTGGTTTTATTTTCATTGCCTCACTTTTGACGTATATAACAGCGCAGGTCTTTAGTTCAAAGAAAAATATTACCTATGGCTATCTTGCATTTTTAGCCCCATTTCCTCTTATAGCTCTCTATCATATTGCTCGCTTTTTCTTTGGTGCATCTTTTCTCTCGTTTGGAGTTTTTGTTACCAATACTGCATCATTATTAGGAGGATGGAATGATTTGGGAATTTATGTAGGTTTAGTTGCTCTGTTTTCATTTGTTACATTTGAATTATTACCACTTGAGCGATGGATGAGATCGATTCTTATCGGATTTTTTGTTGTATCCCTCTTTTTGCTCACGGTTATTAACTTTACGTTGAGTTGGTATGTATTAGGAACAGTGGCATTACTCTTCTTTATTTATAATTTTATTTTTAGTAGATCTAAGCTACAGGACAGTACTGGACGTAATAACATATCGATAATTTCTATTATAGTTATCGTTGTTGCTATAGTTTTTATCATGATGAAAGGGAATATTTACAATACTCTTTCATCTTCACCGCTTAAGCTTAGTTTCTTTAATGCATTGAACATATCAAATACAGAAGTTCGGCCTTCATGGATGAGTACTCTTTCAATTGCAAAGCATGCTTACGCACAAAATCCTATTTTGGGTATTGGACCAAATCGTTTTGCAAATATCTGGCAACTCTGGAAGCCAAGCGATGTAAATACTACAATCTTTTGGTCAACTGATTTTAATTCTGCGACTGGATTTGTTCCAACTTCTATGATTACAACCGGTGTTGTGGGACTTATTGCTTGGCTCGCATTTCTCGGTTTATTGCTCTATGCAGGAATTGTGTCAATTTTTAAAAAGAGAGATACCATGAGTCAGTATCTTACTGTTTCCTCACTTATTTCTGCACTCTATTTGTGGGTGTTTAGTATTATGTATATACCATCAGCGACTATCTTAGTACTTACATTCTTTTTCACCGGTCTCTTTTTTGCTTCTCTTATAGAAAATGGATCAATCAAAACTGTGACTTTTGATTTTATGAAAGATTCACGAGCAAGTTTCATTTCTGTAATTGTGCTTATTCTTGTAATTATAGGTACACTTGCTATCGGATCTATTGAGATCAAAAAATTCACAAGTGCATTTTACTTTAATAAAGGATTAGCTTTAGCAAATAATAATGGCAAAATAGACGATGTGGAATCCTATTTTAATAAAGCAATACAATATAATGAAGCTGATCTATACTATCGTGTATTAAGTAATATTGCTCTCGCTAAGCTCAATCTTCTCGTCTTAAATCAAAATTCTATTGCATCTACTACTCTTCAAACTCAATTTACAACTACATTTGCATCAGCGCTCTCTTCTGCTCAGCAAGCACTTGCGCTTGATCCAACAAATTACCAAAATCTTGTAGCACAAGGTCTCGTATATGATGTGCTCTTCCAGCTTGGTAATACAGAGGCATATAGCAAAGCTCAACAGTCATATGCACAAGCAGCAGTACTCAATCCTACAAATCCTGCAATTCTTCTCAATCTCGCTCGTCTTGAAGTCGCACATAAAGATCTTCCAAAAGCTAAAGACTACATAGGTAAAACCTTAACTCTTAAGGGAAATTATACGGATGCTATATTCTTGCTTTCACAAATTCAGGTAGCAGAAGGGGATATAAAAAATGCGATAAAGTCTGTCCAAGCTGAAGTATCTATTGCTCCAAACGATCCAGGTATTTATTTTGAATTAGGATTGTTGTATTACAACGACAAACAATATGGCAATGCTGCTGCTACGTTTGAACAAGCTATAATGCGAGCACCTGATTATGCGAATGCTAAATATTTCTTGGGTCTTTCTTACTATCGCTTAAATAAAGTAAGTGAAGCGATCAAGCAATTTCAAGATATAAAAGTAACAAATTCTGATAACAAAGAAGTTGATCTTATCCTCACTAATTTAAAGGCAAATCGAGATCCATTTGCAAACGTAAAAGCTCCACTCGATAATAAGCCAGAAAAGCGTGCACAGCTTCCAATAAAAGAAAGTAGTAATACTAGTACGACTGAATAATTTACATTATGGTAAAAAGAATTTTTCGATTAATTACCCAAGAAATCAGCGGTGTTCATGAAGCCGCATATCTTTTGGGGTTCTTCGCTCTTTCTTCCCAAGTTTTAGCACTTGTGCGGGATAGATTACTTGCCGCAACTTTTGGGGCAAGTCATGCTCTTGATGCCTATTATGCAGCTTTTCGAATTCCTGATTTTATCTTTGTCTCTATTGCCTCAATGGTATCTATTTCTGTGCTTATTCCATTTCTCATGGAGCGAATTAACAAGGGTGAGAGTGAAGCAAAAGAATTTATCGATGCAGTATTTAGTATCTTCTTTTTTATCATCGCCGCAGTAGGAATTGTGGCATATATTCTTACTCCATACTTGCTTCACATATTTTTCCCAACATTTACCTCAGATTTTGATACTCTCACCACGATGACTCGTATTATGCTGCTGTCACCCATTTTTTTGGGATTCTCAAACTTTCTTGCAAGTATTACACAGATTTATCGAAGATTCTTTATTTATGCCATAAGTCCTATTGTCTATAACTTAGGAATTATTATTGGAATCGTATTCTTATATCCATACTTAGGAATTGTTGGTCTTGCGTGGGGAGTAGCTCTTGGAGCATTTCTTCATTTCTTTATTCAAGTGCCGTTTGTAGTAGGGAAATCATTGTTCCCTCGAATTCATTTTAAAGTAAACATTGAGCCAGTACGCAAAGTTATTCTTGTATCATTGCCGCGTACGCTTACAATTTCTTCTAATGAAATAGCAGAATTTTTCTTAGTATCACTGGCATCACTTCTTGCTGGGGGAGCAATTTCTGTTTTCAATTTTTCATGGAATTTGCAATCGGTGCCACTTTCAATTGTGGGAGTGAGTTATTCGTTGGCAGCGTTTCCTGTGCTTACAAAATTCTATACTACAGGAGATACAAAAAAGTTTGTTAACCAAATGATTGTCACAAGTAAGCACATTATCTTTTGGTCAATACCAATCATGGTAATGTTTATTGTTCTTCGGGCGCAGATTGTACGTGTCATTTTGGGATCGGGGCACTTTGACTGGGAAGCAACGCGCTTAACTGCTGCAGCACTTGCTCTTTTTACGCTCTCACTCATTCCACAAAGTCTTACTATGCTTTTTGTACGAGCCTATTATTCTCGAGGCAATACACGCAAACCTCTTTTAATGAATTTTGTTTCTGCGGGTCTTATCATTCTGTCATCGTACATGCTTGTCTATGTATTTAATCACACTCCTTTTTTCAGATATTTTATAGAAAGCTTACTTCGTGTTTCAGATTTGCCTGACGTTGTCGTACTTATGTTGCCATTAGGTTTTACTATTGGAGCAACGATCAACATGATTATTCACTGGGTCGCGTTTGAAAAAGATTTTAAAGGCTTTACTCAGGCAATTGCACGTTCGTCATTTGAAGTTGTATCTGCTTCAATCCTCATGGGAGCTGTGACGTATTACATTCTTGATACATTTGGGCACATTTTTGATCTTGATACGTTTGGAGGAGTATTTTTGCAAGGCTTTATCGCAGGTATTATTGGTATTGTTATCTGGCTTGCAGTGCTTATCATTCTTAATAATAAAGAAATTGTCGAAATATCAGGAGCGCTTAAGAGAAAAATCTGGAAAGCTGAACCTATTCCTTCCGATTCATTATCAATGTAGTGTATAATAAATAGCGTGAAACAGAAGTTATTGTATATTTTTCTTCTTCTCTTATTCTTTTTGCCTACATTTGCAGGGGCATCTACTACTGATGGCACAATTGATCCTACATACAATCGTGCTCGGTTTATAAATGGAACGGGTGGGTATATCAACTTTGCAGCATCGCAAGGTAATGTTCATGTGACCGATGCTGGAATGACGGGCTATGCCTGGAGTGAAAATTATGGATGGATCAATCTCAATCCTGCTAATGGAGGAGTCTTGAATGATGCTGAAGGAACACTAAGTGGCTATGCTTGGGGTGAAAAAATGGGATGGATAAATTTCAAACCTACAAATGGTGGTGTAACGATTGATGCCAATGGTAATTTTTTGGGTTATGCATGGAGTGAAAAATTGGGATGGATTTCTTTCAACTGTGCAACAGAAGGGAATTGTGGCAGCACAAGCTACAAGGTGATGACTGATTGGCGTCCATTAACCGTACGCAATAGTACAAGTACACCAGGAGGTGGAGGTTCGGGCGGCGGCGGTGGAGGGGGTGGTGGTTGTGTTACGGGATGTACGCCGCCGCCTTCTTTTGACGTCTGTCCAAATATTGCCGGAAATCAAACGTCTGTTCCACCTGGCTTGGTAGTAAACCTCGCAGGTAGTTGTGTTGCACCTCAAGCATGTCTTGCATTGCCACAACAGCTCAAACAGAGTCTTGATGTCATGCTTGTGATAGATCTCTCTGGTAGTATGAACGATACTATTGGTGGAGCTACAAAAATTTCTCAAGCTAAGGCAGCAGCGATAACCTTTGTAAATAGTCTTGATCCTAATTCGGATAAGGTAGGTCTCGCAACATTTGCAAATACAAGTAGATTAGAAAACGCTCTTACGAGTGTATTTGGTCCTGTAAACACAAAAATAAATAGTCTCGTTGTAAGTGGTGGTACAAATATTGGTGATGGAATTCAGACTGCTCACAACGAACTTGTTGCTCATGGACGTTCAAATGCAAAGCATATTATTATTCTTTTGACTGATGGATATGTGAATGCCCCTGGAACAAATCCATATGGATATGCTGTGGGTACTTCAAATACAGCTAAATCTGGAGCAGATATTATTTATACTATTGGACTAGGATCAACAGTAGATGCCTCATTTTTGAAAACGGTAGCAACGCAAGCAAGTAATTACTATTATTCTCCAACGGGTAGTGATCTCCAAAATATTTATCTTCAAATTTCTGCGATCGAATGTACATCACAAACTTCGAATGTTTCAGGAAAAATAATACAAGATCAAAATGGAAATGGAGTGTATGATCAAGGTGAATTGGGATTTTCAGGAGCTACTATAGATATTATAAGTACCAACGCTTCGCAACCGATGCGTGTTGCCGTAACACTTTCTGACGGTTCCTTCAATTTTTCTGGCGTTGCACCAGGAGATTATCTTGTCTGTTCAGAGCAGCAGGGAAGTTATACTCAAACATATCCGCTACTCAACAATGGTTGTTTCTCTATATCTATCATTCAAGGATATAGTGTTAACGAATTAGTCTTTGCCCTTACATCGGGCGCTCCTCCTACATCTGGAGATTCATGTAACAATATTTCAGGTATACAAACGAGTATTCCACTAGGATTGGTATCTGACGGATCAGGTAATTGTATTCCACCAGGAGTTACTCCAACCGATCTTTGCTCTAATATTTCAGGTAATCAATTTTACATTCCAGACGGAATGATTTTGGATGAACAAGCTCAATGCGTAATTCCGCTCCAACCAGTAGATGTTTGCCCTAATATGGCCGGCAATCAGGCATTCCTTCCTGCTGGAATGGAATATGATAGTCTTGGCAATTGTACTCCAATCACAAATGCAGATCTTTGTCCTAACATTGCAGGAGCTCAAACTACCGTTCCTTCAAATATGTCGATTAATAGTCAGGGTGATTGTGTGACTATTGTAAGCGATATGTGTCCAAATATTATGGGCACGCAAGGAGTAGTTCCATTAGGAATGGTGATGGATATAGATGGTAATTGTGTCGCTGCAACTGCAACACGAGATGTTTGTGTAAATATTTCAGGTACTCAAAATTCGGTGCCCGCAGGTATGACCGTAGATGGTGATGGCAATTGTACATTAATTCCACTATCAACTGATGTATGTCCCAACATTACAGGAGAACAATCATCAATTCCTGGAGGTATGAGATATGATTCAAATGGCAATTGTATTACACCTCCGCCTCCATGTGTTGGTATTTTGTGTAATCTTCCTACAATTGATATTCCATCACTTCCACCATTACCTTCGTTGCCACCTGTATTTCAGGGATATGTAGATAGTGGAACTAATACTGTGGGTGATATTCAGCGAGCACTTCAAGATATTTATAAAGATCCAAATGTGAGTATCACGGGTAAAGCATTTAGTTTAATTGGACTTATTGTTGGATTATTGGGTGCGCTTTCTGCACTCTTCCTGACACCACTTTCATTGGCAGAATTGGTTCTCTTACCATTTAGATTGTGGAGTTTGTTAATGAGTCTTCTTGGATTCAAAAAGAAATATCGACCATGGGGAACTGTATACGATAGTGTGACAAAGCAGCCACTTGATCCTGCATATGTAGTGCTCAAAGATAGCCAGGGCAATGATATCTCTACTGCGATTACTGATCTTGATGGACGATACGGCTTTCTTACTCAAGGAGGTTCATTCAGTCTTGTTGCTAATAAGACAAATTACACATTCCCTTCAGAAAAATTGGCAGGGAAGACTTCTGATGAATTGTATACCAATCTCTACTTTGGAGGGCTTGTGACAGTAGATGCGAAGACTGCTGTGATTGATAGAAACATTCCTCTCGATCCACAAAATTTTGATTGGAATGAGTTTGCAAAGAGGAATAAAAATTTGATGAAGTTTTATTCTGCACGAGATCGAATGTTTCATAAACTTGCTGATCTATTCTTCAGACTTGGTTTCATTTGTGCGCTTGTTGGTGCATTTGTAACTCCAGAGCCATACAACTTTATTATCGTTGCCGCATATCTTGTAATTATCGTTCTTCGAAAAATGGGAATTAGAGGAAGAAGTTATGGATTCATCACAGAAACTGAAACAGGAAATCCACTTTCATTTGCGATCATTAGAATTATTTCTCCTAGTCTTCGAAAAGAAATTTTCCACAAAGTTGCAGATCAATTTGGTCGTTACTACTGTCTTGTTCCAAAAGGAAATTATATTGTTCGTATCGAACGTAAGAATCCAGATGAATCGTATAGTGTCGTTGCAGAAATGGCAGTCCTCGCTCCTCGAGGTATCATCAATCAAGGATTCAAAGTCTAGTATAAAATACCGCCAACTAAGGCGGTATTTTTAGGGGATAAACCCCTTTACTTTTTCATAATTATAGTGTATAATTTAACCAGTCTAAAAGTTCGTTGACGTTCGTTCATATCTTTGTCAGTACTGTGTACTAAACGTGTCTAAGCTTCTGAACTAATCACATCTCTTGTAAGGAGCTGGTCATGGTCTCTGCAGTGGTTTTTATTCTCGTCACAATGTCACTACTCCTGTTCGTGTGCTTTGGAGTAGGTCTTGCTTTTTCGCGGCCTCTCCATCTTTTTCAACAGGGCACCAAAGCCCAGTTGATCAACTGTAATGCGATTGGTTTGGGTTTGATCTTGTTGATCTTGCAGTTTGTCCACTTCGTTTTGCCAATAACTTCGAATTTGATTCTGTGGTTCATGGCAATTGCGATCGTGAGCATTGTCGCTGCGTCACTTTCTGGATCTTTGCGGATTACTCACATGTCGTGGAGGATGGTTGTTGCGAGTGTTTTGTTTGTTTCGTTGCTCGCGATCGTGGCCTGTCACTCTTTGGGATTTTTCCAGGTGAGCGACGGAATTGCTTACCATTGGAATCTTGTGAAGTGGACTAACCAGTATCCTATTATTCCGGGGTTGGCTAACGTCTACGAGAGGCTTGGGTCGAATAACTCGATCCATTTGTTCGCTGCAATGCTCAACACTGGCTTGCTGAGTGATCATGCAAACTTGGTCAATTGTTTCATGATTAGCTTGATGCTCGTCCATGTAGCAGCAGGGTTCGTTGGAATGTCCCAGCGGCGAGGCTCGCAATGGGGAAATATAATGGGAGTTGCTTGCCTTCTCCCGATTTTTTACCACATTTTTGCCAATCCAGCAGGGACAGCGGATATTGGATATGTCTCATCTGACGAACCCATGTCTTGGATGGTGTTTCTGGGATTGATGTCTGTTGTTCACTTTATGTTTGGTGCAGAGAAATCCGATAAACCTTCTCACTTGGCTACTGCAGTGATCTGTTTTGCTACTGCAGCAACGATAAAACTGAGTGGTATATTCGTTTTTGCTGTCGCAGCCATGTTGCTGATTATTCTTCTGGTGAAAAGCCGGGAGTATCGTACATGGCGCTATGCGACACTTTACGGAGTGGCCACTCTGATGATTGTCTGTTCAGCCGTCCGAGGGGTAATTATTTCGGGTTTGCCGTGGTTCCCAATCGATAAGGGATTTGATGTCCCTTGGCGGTTGCCATCGAAAGAGGTAGCTGCTGGGAGGTTCCTCATTGATGTTCACGCAAGGTTCAATGGGAACATGAATCACACTCAAACAGAGTCCTATTTGTTCCACCCAGACTTCCTTGGTCAATTCACATGGAGTAACTCTGGATGGGGGATTCTGATCGCTACCTTCTCACTTCTCATGGCCATTGTGGTCATGTATAAATATCAGCGTCGCCAAATGATGGGTTCTTTCAAGAAGGTGTGCTGTGTTTACACTCTCATCATCGGGCCGTTGTTGTTCTGGATTGTAACGGCGCCAGCGATGAGATTCGCATGGCATTTCTTCTGGCTCATTCCCATCGTTGCGTTGGTTTACCTTTTCTATGTGACGGAGGGGCTCAACCTCTCTAATTTCAAAGAAAGGTGGCTAGTACGTTTGATGGCTCCAGCAATGGTGTGTTTGTGGGCGCTGTTCTATGTTGGAAGTCCTGTGATGAACCTTACAGGAACAGCTTTTTACAGCGGGCCTTCTGTTGCTGGTCATGAGTTTTGGAATCTGGTCACTGCTAAACGTAGTTCCGAACAAGAGCGTCAGGCTCAGTTTGGGTTCTATTACCCACGAGCACTTGTCGGAGGTAAGCTTATCAGGGTCCAAGCTTCATCAGGATTGATATTTGTACTTCCTGATGCGCCTCAGAGTGCTACACTTGAATTGCTGATTGGAGATTTGCCGATTACTCCTCATGCGATTCCAACAAGTAGTCTCATTGGAGATGTTGGGTTGCTTAATCCCACGAAGGGAGTCGCAGGAGGGTTCTATCGAATCTCCTCAGAAAAGGGAGGTATATTGACAAGGTTGCCAACTGTCGTCAAACAGGTGGCATCGAGATAAACGAATGATCGCGTCTGCGGCCTAAAAAGCCAAAAGCGCCGAGCTTACACTCGGCGTTTTTTTCTGCTTAAAAACAGTTAAATAAGAGATTACTTTTCTAATACTCTAAGAATTTCTGAAACAATTTCGTCTGGAGTGATAGTAGCTTTGATCAAAAACGCTGTAGCCCCTAGATCGGTCGCTTGCTTGATATCTTTTTCTTCACCGAGATTAGAAAAGACAACAATAGGAGTTTTCTTGAAAGCTGAATCATCTCTAAGTTCTTTTAAAATATCAAATCCACTCATATCAGGAAGGAGGAGATCGAGGAGAATAAGATCAGGTTTTTCTTTTTGAATAGTACTTACTGCTTCACCACCTTTGCTTACCAAACTTACATTAGCTTTTGCTCCGATAAGCTTCTTTACAACAAGACTTCCAAGGAAGGTGTCATCTTCTACTATTACAATTTTTTTACCTGCGAGTGTTAATGCTGAATCTTTGCTTGTTGTCATATATTTTAGTGATTTGTATCCCTCTATTCTACTCTAAAGTAGTTTCTATGGGAAGTATAAGTATAGATACTTCATACATGTGGAAAACTCCTTATTTTTCAACAATAATTTATGTATGCATGTGATATAATTTGAGAGTGTATGTAATTAGTATGTAATGAAGCAGTATAAAGATTTTGTAAATCTGAAATTCTTTGGTTCTATGGTTATTTTCATGGGATGTATTCTCATGGTTTTTGGCTTCGCTTCATTTGCATACGCTCTTCCATATTCTCCAGGTGAGACACTCGATCCAGGATGTACTCCTGGAACTGCAAATTGTACTGTTAGTAATGTAAGTATTGCCGATTATTTCATTGGTACAACAACCGCTACTTCTACATATGCTGGTGGAATCCAAACGACATCATTGTATGTGACTTCTTCAAGTGCATCATCAACATTTAATAATGGGATCAATCTTTCTGGTGGTTGTTATGCAGTGAGTGGAACATGTTTGACCCCACTTACAAACAGCGTGACTGGGCTCACCTATAGTGGTGGAGCTTTGTCACTTACTTCTGGATACAACATTCCTCTCACTGCCTCAACAACAAACTGGAATAGTTTTTATGACACCCCATCATCACGGATTACAGCAGGAACAGGACTCAGTTGGAGTGGAAATACACTTAACGCTAGTGGAGGATCATCAGCATCTTCTACACTTTTGTCTGATACAAATACATTTAGTGCTACCAACACATTTTCGCAAGGTATAAGACTTGGTGCGTATTCCGTAATTGATCCTGTAAATGTAGATTTCAATTTTGCTGATCAAGGAGGGAATTCTAAAATCCGTTACAATTTAGGAGCATTTACAATCCGTAATGGAGGAGGTAATACTACTTTAAATATAGATGGAAATGGATTGTTACAAATTTCGAATGTTTCAGGTTTAGAAAAGTTTCGTGTAGACGCATCAACAGGAAATGTTGGTATTGGAACTACATCCCCATATGCAAAATTGTCAGTTGCAGGTGAGATAGTTGCTGCAAACTTCACAGGTACAACAACTGCAACTTCAACTCTTGGAGGTGGATTGTCAGCTACACGTCTTCTTACAACAGCAACATCAACAATTGCTGGCATAAACCTCAATGCAGGATGTTACGCAATTAATGGAACTTGTCTTTCATCAGGTGGTAGTGGAACAGTAACCTCAGTTGATATGACAGTGCCTACTGGTCTTTCAATTTCTGGTAACCCTATTACAACATCTGGAACATTAGCCCTTACTTACGCAAGTGGATACGCAGGAGTATTAACCGCTTCTACAACTAATTGGAACTCTTTCTACGACACTCCATCAACACGTATTACTGCAGGAACAGGACTCAGTTGGAGTGGAAATACACTTAATGCTAGTGGAGGATCATCAGCATCTTCTACGCTTCTTGCTGATGCAAACACATTTAGTGGAAATAATGCATTTACAGGAACAAATAATTTTACTGGCAATCTTGGTGTAGGCACATCATCTCCATATGCCAAGCTCTCAGTTGCGGGACAAATTGTAGGTGCATACTTTACAGGAACAACCACAGCAACATCTACGCTTGCAGGAGGATTACAGACAAGTGCTTTGAATATCACATCATCAAGTGCATCATCAACGTTTAGTAATGGTATCAATCTTGCCGGTGGTTGTTATGCTGTGAACGGAAGTTGTATTACGGGAGGCGGAGGTGGTGGTGGATCAGGAACAGTAAGCTCGGGTCTATTTGGCCAATTGGCATGGTATGCCGCTGATGGCACAACCGTCTCAGGTACTTCGACTGGACGTCTCACGGTGGGATCGTTAAATGCTACATCTACTACAGCCACCTCAACATTCTTAGGAGGTCTAAGCATTGGTACTACAACGTCCGAATCACGATTGCATGTTGCAGATAATTCTAATTATGTAATGACTCTTCAAAGAGCCTCTTCTACCTCTGCAGAAATTGCTCCTGTAAATAACCTTATCCGTTTTAGTAATGATGTTTCAACAGGCAAATATAATGGCTATATTGGTATGTCTGGAAGAGCTGGGGGAGGTGTCGTATATCTAGATCCAAGTGCAGATACATCAGTTCAATTAAATGTGGGTGGTGGAGCCACACATTATGGAGTTTTGAGTGATTTTTGTGCGACATTAACTGGACCTTATGCTAATTTGTGTGCTTCTAAGCATATAAATTATTATGATTACTTTAATACGGGCGGTGTAGGTGCTGGAGGTAACGATGGTACGTATGTGGATGGGAGTGGTACAGATATTTATGATATGAGTAATGTGAGTTTGAATGGACAAAAAGCAACTCGGATTACGATACGAGCATATGCCAGAAGTGGAGGTACTCCACAGGGAACTGTTAATATAAAAATTAATGGTGTAGCTCAAACAGCTCAAAATTTTGCTATGCCAAATGACAATACTGTAGTCTGGAGTAGTTTCTCATGGAATGGATCGTTTACTCAATCGGATATTGATAGTTTACAAGTGGTTTTGACGGGTGGTACTTATCAGGTTACATTTGCTCTATTTGCTGAAGTTACCGTCCCAGATCCTACAACATCAGCGCTTGTATTTGCAACAAATCAGAATCCATCAGTTGAAGCATCAACAACAGAAAAGATGAGAATCACTGCTCTCGGAGATGTGGGGATTGGACTTACTACTCCAGAATCACGTCTTCATATTTACTCAACAAATCAGCTCAATGATTATCTACTTACTCTTCAGAGAGCAACATCATCACTTGCAAGCAACTTAATTAAATTTGCAGTAGGCACTAGTTCAGAACTCTATGGAGGTTATATTGGATTGCTTGGTAAAAGTGGAAGTGGTTCATTAACAAGTGCGTTAGATCCAAACGCAGATACTGCCACTGTAGAGTGGACTCCATCTACAGGTACGGATCACTATGCTGTTATCGATGATGGTACGCAGCAGCCTACCACTCCTAATACAGCGGATTACATTAATCATTATTTGGACAATGGAGGATTTGGTACTGCTAGTGGCAGTGTTAATGACGAGTTTGATATGGGAACAATAGCAAATATTAGTACTATCTCATCTATCACTTTATGGGTACATGGATATTACTATAATGATGATTGTGACGCCATAACTGCAACTGGAAATATAAAAATTGGCAGTACTTGGGAAACTCCACAAACCCTTAGCTTGAATGTCAATACTGGTGCCTGGACATCAATTACATTCTCTGGTGCAACAACGTCTGCAATGACGCAAAGTGATCTTGATAATCTTAAAGTTCGATTAACCTCTACTATTACTAATGCACGCAGTAATGGTTGTGAAAACAAAGTACAGGCAATGTACTTAGAAGTTACATACTTGCGTGAATCCGCATCATCAAACCTCGTCTTCGGAACCAATGCTACCCCATATGTATCAACAACAACTGTAGAGCGACTAAGAATCACCACCGATGGAAACGTAGGAATTGGAACAAGTACACCTTGGGCAATGTTTTCAATTAACCCTACATCTACTCTCAATGCTGCACCTTCATTTGTCATTGGATCATCCACTGGTACACGATTCATAGTAACCAATTCAGGAAATGTAGGCATAGGTACCTCTTCACCAACCGCTCAACTTTCAACAACTGGCACCGTCAGATTTTCAAACTTTGGTTCAGGATCACTCCAGACAGATGCAAACGGAAACTTGTCGGTATCATCTGACGAGAGACTCAAGACAATTGTAAGTGACTTTGCAACAAGTACCAGTGTACTCGAGAAGCTCACTCACTTAAATGGAATCATCTACAAGTGGAACGAAGCCTCAGGACTCGATCAAGTCAATGAATATGTTGGATTCACTGCACAGAATGTAGAAAGCTACTTCCCACAACTTGTCGGCCAGAATCCAAATGGCTACAAGTCACTTAACTATGCAGCATTAACTGTCCCATTAG
>CAZFND010000005.1:0-13822 GCA_964520645.1 uncultured Candidatus Saccharibacteria bacterium
TTGATGAAAAAATAATAGTGAAGCCTCAGAATACCCAATTGCCCCAAGAGCGGTATATTGCACCTGAATACTCAATTATTTTAACAGGAGTTATTGTGATTGTGGCTTCAATTGTCGCTTTGTTCGTGACAATTGTTACTACATCATTTCTTCATAGCGGTATCATTCTTTCTACTATTATATTTCTTGTTGCGTACACTCTCTGTGATTTCATTGTTTCAGCATTCACGACGTATTTCATGCAAGATTCAAAGAATACATATATAGATGAATCAATAAAACAAAAGCATATGAAAAATATAGATTTACGAGAGAATTAATTCTTCTATATGACAACAATTACATTTCACACTCCCCACATTATTCAAAAGAGCATTCGTGCGTTGCACTTTCCGTATACGTATCCTACTGCATTACTAAGTTTGGCATTTATGAGCATGTTCATAGTGTATGTATTTTTGCCACATCCACCTGCACTTCGCTCCTTAATGAATCTGAGTGTCTTGTTTGTCGTTGTATTACCACTTGTTTCATTTGTTCTCTCAATTATTTCTATTCGCCAAGGACTTTATAATCACGAAAAAGGAATATATTTAGCATACAGCGCATTTGCTCTTGCTAGTCTCTACTTCATGACTGCATTAGCTGTGCCATTAGTACTCCTAATTTATTATGTAGTGTATACATATATTATATAGATGAGTGCAACATGATATACTTAGCAGTATGACACTTATTCATGCTGTTATTTTAGGTATTGTAGAAGGTATCACAGAATTTTTACCTATTTCTTCTACTGCACATCTAGAAATTGTTGGTGGAATTTTAAAGATTAGTCACACAGATTTTGTAAAAAGTTTTGAAATTATTATACAGCTCGGAGCTATCTTGGCTGTGGTGGTGTTGTATTGGAAATTATTGATACGAAATAGTGCAATATGGAAAAGAATTATTGTTGCATTTATTCCTACTGGTATTATCGGTTTTATTCTCTACAAACTGATTAAGACATACATCTTGGGAAATTTTACTATAATTTCATGGACTCTGTTGGTAGGAGGAATTATCTTAATTATGTTTGAGTATCTGTATAATAAAAAACACAATACAGAAAGTTCTATTCATGAACTTGAGCACATGCCTTATTCCACAGCATTTTTAATCGGGTGTGCGCAGTCAATTGCTGTTGTGCCGGGTGTGTCTCGAGCAGCTGCCACTATTATTGCTGGACGAATGCTAGGAGTAGGGAAAGTGGCAATTGTAGAATTTTCATTCCTCCTTGCTATTCCCACTATGATGGCTGCAGCAGGGTATGACATACTCAAAAGCCATGCATCCTTTTCAAGTTCAGATACACTACTATTAATAATTGGCTTTGTTACTGCATTTATTGCCGCATTAATATCTATTAAATTTTTATTACAATTTATAAAAAATAAGACATTTGTTACGTTTGGAGTATATAGAATAGTTGTGGCAATTCTTTTATTTTTAGGTGTTTTTTAGTACATGAAAAATATGTTCACTGACAAAACAATTTTCCCTTCAGCTATCAAGCATTATCTTTTAGCTGATATTTTGTTTGCGATTCTTTTTGGTGGCGGTCTACAAATTATTCTTGTTTCGTTTCTTGGACACAAAGCTTACTTTTTTTCTCAGGGAGTAGGTGGTGTTTTATTTGATGCAGTGATTACAACGCTTAGTATTATGGCTTCGGCGTTTTGGTTAAAACATGAAGAAAAAAGACTTCCAGTACCTATTGCACTTTTTTCTACTGCATTTGTAGCGCTTACCGTATTTGTCTCATTGCCTTACATAGGAGTGCTCGCAGATGTAAATCGCATTACATCTGACTTTTTATTGCTTCGTAATATCATTCATGTGGTTGTGTTTCTTATCGTTTCTGTGGTTGTGTTTAAGAAAATGCCAAAGTCGTTTTTGTGATAAAATACTAGGTAATGATCTCAGGTAGTATTGTTAAAGAATCTATTATGCGATGGTGGTCATCCGATCCCTTTAGTATGGGGGCAGCTCTCGCGTATTACACTATTTTTTCTCTCATTCCATTTTTGCTATTAACGGTCAATATTATCGGAGTGTTTTTGGGCCCAGAAGTATTACAAAGCAAATTAGTTCCTCAAGTCCAAGAATTTACGGGGCCTCAAATAGCTCAATTCATTGCGCTGACCCTGGTTGATGTTCAAGAACTTAGGTTTGGAATTGTAGCGAATACACTCACCGTACTGCTTTTGGTTATTGGTTCATTCAGTGTATTTAGTCAGCTTCAATTTTCGCTCAACAAAATATGGAATGTTCCTAAAAGAAGAAAGTTTAGACTTATGCGTTTTCTTGAAGAAAAAATCTCAGCTTTCTTTATGATTATTGTTTTTGGATTTTTGTTTGGAATTTCTTTCTTTATTAATGCACTCATGCAGTTTTTTAGTACATTACTCAATATTTATTCACCACACTTTGAGCAAATTGTAGTTACGACCAACCTTGTTTTCTCATTTATGCTCGTGGTTCTTATGTTTACATTCATTTATAAGTTGCTTCCTGACAGTGATATTTCATGGGAAGTTGCCTTTGAAGGAAGTGTTATAACCGGGATTCTTTATACCGTTGGCCGTGCAGCAATCGATGTTTACTTACATTTGAGCCCTGTGATGACATCGTACTCCGCCACAAATGCTTTTATTATCGTCCTATTATGGGTCTATTATTCAGCACAAGTCTTTTTCTTAGGTGCTGCCTATACCTATGTACTTGATAAAAAGATAAAAGCACGTATGATACCCGTACAATAATGAATCAGAATAAGTACAAAAAAATTATTTTTGGTTTTATCGGGCTCGCTCTTCTTGGAGGAATAGCATATATAGAATTCCCATTATTTAAAGGGGGGATTGTAATGCTTGGTACTATTGCTCACAACGTAAGTGATAATAAAGAAAGTATTGTTCATGCAGTAAAAGAAGAAATTTTTACTACTCCTCTTAAAAGTTCTGGATCTCACTCCGATGTTTTACTTACAAATCCTGGCGTAATACAAATCACTAATCAAGAACGCATTAAAGCTGGATTACCATCTCTTACCGAAAATGATGTTCTCGATAAAGCAGCAGAAAATAAACTTAAGGACATGTTTGATAAACAATACTTTGAACATGTCTCACCTGCAGGGCATGGACCAGGGTATGTTGTAGAGCATGCAGGATATACGTACGTTGTCGTGGGAGAAAATTTGGCATTAGGAAATTTCAAGGATGATGCGGATTTGGTTGCCGCATGGATGGCAAGTCCAGGACATCGAGCTAATATTTTAAATAATCGGTACACAGAAATTGGAGTGGCGGTGGGTGAGGGAATGTATAAGGGATCAAAGACATGGATTGCTGTTCAAGAATTTGGTAAGCCAGCATCCGATTGTCCTTCAATTAATACTGCTCTTAAGGCGCTTATTGATTCAGAAAAGAAGCAAACAGATACTTTAAGTGCCAATCTTACAGTAAGAAAAGAAGCATTATATGCAATGCCAAAAGAGACACCTCTTGAACAAAATGCATATAATGAAAAGGTTGCTGAATACAATGCATTAGTAAAAACATATAATCAAAGTTTGATACTTCTTCATACCCATGTAGATACTTATAATAATCAGGTGAAAGCATTTAATGTTTGTGTAAAAAATTAAAATACGTTATATAATAATTTTATGGAAAAAAAATACATTATCGGATTCGTGATAGCTGTGGTTGCATTGGTGGGAGTTATCGTTTTTATTAATAATAGAAATAATGGTCCTGTATCAGCTGTAGATCTTAATCCTCTTGCGATATGTTTGAAAGATAAAGGAGCTACTTTTTATGGAGCATTTTGGTGTCCACACTGCCAAGCAACAAAACGAATGTTTGGAAATGCTAAAAATCAATTGCCGTATGTAGAATGTTCTACTGCAGATGGTCAAAATCAATTACCAATCTGTAAAGAAAAAGATATAAAAAGTTATCCTACATGGGTTTTTGCTGATGGTTCTCGTCTAACTGGTGAGCAAACAGCTCAAGCATTGGCACAAAAGGCGGGATGCCCACTTCCAGCTGGTCTTGAACCACTTGCATCTTCAACTCCGGTATCAACGAGCACTTCATCAAGCGCAGCTCAATAATATGACACCATTTGCCCAGACTTCTACATATATACTTTCTCTCGGTGTTTTAGTTGCAGGTATCTTAGTACTTTGTCTTTTTGGAATTTTTATTCTTCATCAGCTTAAATACAAGAATAATTTTACAAAAACTATTCAAAGATTTATCTCACAGAATATTGTTGTGATTGGGTTGGTGCTTAGTATAGGAGCGTTTTTGGGTAGTTTGTTTTATTCAAATATTATTGGTTTTATTCCGTGTGAATTGTGTTGGTGGCAACGTATATTCATCTACCCTCAGGTTATTCTGTTTGCAGTAGCGCTGTATTACAAAAAAGCGAAATTATCTATTGAGTCATTGCTCACTACAAGTATAGTGATGTCATGCATTGGTGGTGCTATCGCGCTGTATCATTCATATGGACAGCTTATTGATTCAAGTGTTTTGCCAGCGTGTGAGGTTCAGGGAGTATCATGTTCAAAATTGTATTTCCTTACGTTTGGATACATCACGATTCCAACGATGTCACTCACATTATTCCTTTTACTTTTGTTTGTTGTATTAATACATAAAGTTGATGAAAAATAAAACACTGATTATTGTTTTCATTACTATCTTTGTTGATATGTTGGGATTTGGAATTCTTATTCCTATTATTCCACAGCTTTTTGCCAATCCTCATTCTCCAGAATATTTACTTGCACCGGGTGTTTCTGTAAAACAAGGCTATATCTTGCTCGGATTCTTGCTTGGAATATTTCCACTTATGCAATTTGTCGCAACTCCAATTTTTGGTCAATTATCTGACAGATATGGTCGAAAAATGTTGTTGGCGGTTTCATTGTTAGGGACTGCACTTTCATATGTATTCTTTGCATGGGGAATTGTAATAAAAAATATTACCTTACTCTTTTTTGCGAGAGGATTTGATGGAATCACGGGAGGAAATATTTCTGTTGCACAGGCAGCAATAGCTGACATTACTACTCCTGAAAATCGTGCACGAAATTTTGGACTTATGGGAGCTGCGTTTGGACTTGGATTTATTATTGGTCCTTACCTTGGTGGAAAACTTGCAGACCCATCAGTCGTATCATGGTTCAATGCGGCTACTCCATTTTGGTTTGCAGCTATTTTAGCGCTTTTGAATAGTTTATCAGTATTCTTTTTTCTTCCTGAGACTCTTAAACAAAAGAGGGTAATGAGTATTAAGTGGACGAAGTCACTCACTGATATTGTGAAAGCATTTAATATCAAAGGATTGCGCAGTGTCTATGTAACGTCATTCTTGTTTCAGGCAGGTTTTACCTTTTTCACAACGTTCTTCGGAGTGTTTCTCATTCATCGCTTCAATTTTTCTCAGGGGAATATTGGTGACTTTTTCGCCTATGTTGGATTGTGCGTTGTGTTGACTCAAGCAATCATTACTCGCTTTGTGACTCGAATTTTGAGAGAAGATCAAATTTTACGTGTAAGTTTGATAGCCTCAGGTATATTAATTGTTGCATATTTCCTCCCAACGCATGCATATCAGTTACTCTTTATTACTCCATTTTTTGCAATCTTTAATGGTCTTTCTCAAGCGACTATGCCAGCGCTCATTTCTCGCTCAGTCGATACTTCAATACAGGGAGAAATTTTAGGAGTAAGTGCAAGTGTTCAGGCATTGGCACAGGCAATCCCACCAATGCTTTCTGGATTTATTGCTGCAAGTCTTACTCCTGAATCACCAATTCTTGTGTCTGCAATTATTATTGTTTTTGCTGGTTTAGTATTTAACATTATTTACCGAAGGCCATCTTCTGTAGCTTCACTCTAACATGCACAATCTTACTGATTACATTATTGCGTTCGGATATGTAGGAATTTTTGTCACTATATTTGCTGAATCAGGTTTTCTCTTAGGCTTCTTTTTGCCTGGTGATTCTTTATTATTTACGTTGGGAATTCTTTCTTCGACAAAAGATCTGTTTAATATTTATTACCTGGTTCCACTTGTAATCATTGCAGCTATTTTAGGAGATAGCTTTGGATATTATGTGGGGCGAAGATTTGGTTCTCCATTATTCGATCGAGAAGATTCATTCTTTTTTAAGAAGAAGTATGTAGAAAGAACTCAAGAGTTTTATAAAAAGCATGGAAAGAAGACAATTATTCTTGCTCGATTTGTGCCAATCGTACGTACCTTTGCACCTATTTTTGCCGGTATTGGTCAGATGAATTACAGAACCTTTTTTATCTATAACGTAATAGGTGGCGTAGTATGGGGAGGAAGTTTACTCGTCATTTCATACTATCTTGGCACACGATTTCCTCATATCGAAAATTATTTAAGTTATATTATCATCGCTATTCTTGTGCTTTCAGTGCTGCCTATCGTTTTTGATTTTCTTAAGAAAAAACAATAATTCCTTGCTTCTAATTCATAAGCTATGGTCTAATTTTTTGAAAAAGGCTTTAAACAAGGTTCTATTCATGTGCTCTTGTCAAAAAAACTCACTCCTTTACGATAACAAAGTCGGTATTAGTAGATTAGTTAGTTTAGTGTAGTGAAAAAACAACCTCAGTTTTTACGAAAGCTTTTTACTCTGACAAGTAAACTGTTGTTAATAGTCATCTTGTGGCTCGGAGGCATATATGCGTTCGAGACAATTAATAATCTTAATATTATTCCTTATCAGGTTCGCACGGAAGTACAGGCGGATGGACCAGTAAATATCTGGTGGCCCACCCAAAATGCAATTGTTGGTAATACTCAAACATTCAAAGCTCGCATAGAAGATAAAGCTTTGAGCGACTATGATATGTTTTGGTTTGTTGGTACTAATGGTCAGCTCAATCAAATGGCAGATGCCTACAATGATGCTCCTCATAAAGAAGCAATCGTTGATATGCAAGGATGGAATTGGAATGGAAGTGGTCCGTATAAGATCACGTTTCGTGCAGTTGATAAAAGTGGAAAGATCATTAGCGAATCATCAGTAGATATTTCTACTACTGCTACGCAGGTGTTGAATACTGTTCAAGCACAAGTATTTGTACCTGTTGTAAGTACTCAATCTCAAAATAAACCTGTGCAAGATTCATTTGTTGCAACAAAGCATATGAGTATTTGGTGGCCGACAAATAATTCTACACTTACAGGTACACAACCATTTAAAACATTACTTGATGGTGTAGAAGCAGACTCATATAAAATGTATTGGCAGGTAGATAATGGACAGCTCAATGAAATGGGCACAAATAATAGTCCGATCCCACATAAAGAAGTGGCTGTAGACTTGAAAGGATGGACGTGGAATGGAAGAGGTCCATATAATGTGCAGTTTGTAGCAAAAGATATGCAGGGAACACCAATTGCTTCTTCTGATATTATTTTGTATGTAGATAATCCAGTAACTCCACCAGCAACTACAGTAGCTCCCGTAGTAGAGACGGTAAAACCGATAGTAGCTACTTCAACTATAATAAAAACAGTAGCTCCTACAACAGTTTCAAAGCCTGTGGTATCTAAGCCAGTTGTTAAAACAACAGTAGCTCCTACGCCAGTACCAGCTCCAATTGTTGCTGTACAAGAGGAAGTGGTAACTCCAAGTGTAAACCAAGCAAATCCATTTCAGGGACAAAAGCTCTTCATGAATTATGATTCTGATGCACGTCACCAAGCAGATGCATGGAGATCAAGTAGACCTGAGGATGCAGCACAGATGGATAAAATTGCTCAGTCTCCCGATGTTGTGTGGCTTGGAAATTGGAATAGTGATATCTCGAGCTTTGTAAAATCAAAAGTAACTGAAATAAAAGCTCAGGGTGCATTGCCAGTATTCATTGCATATAATATTCCGAATAGAGATTGTGGTCAGTATTCTGCAGGAGGGGTAAATAGTGCAGATGCGTACAAATCATGGATTCAAAAAATTGCAGATGCAATAGGTAGTAACAAAGCGGTCGTGGTACTTGAACCAGACGGAACAACGCTCACATCATGTCTTTCAGGATCACAAGTCAACGAGCGATATGCAACAATCAAAAGTGCAGTATCAATCTTGAAAGCAAAGTCACAAATAGCTGTATACATTGACGCAGGTCATCCAAATTGGATCAGTGCATCAGATATGGCGGATCGACTTACAAAATCTGGAGTAGCCGAAGCAAATGGATTCTCTCTTAATATTTCCAACTTCTATACAACCTCAGATAACATTAAGTATGGAGAACAAATCTCAAACAAAATTGGAGGCAAGCACTTCGTTATAGACACAGGAAGAAATGGCTTAGGAGGTACATCTGATAATCAATGGTGTAATCCTGTGGGCCGGGCTCTTGGAATCCGTCCAACAACAAATACAGGTAATTCACTGGTAGATGCCTATTTGTGGATTAAAGGCCCTGGAGGCTCTGATGGAACATGTAATGGAGGACCAAGTGCTGGATCATGGTGGGCAGATTATGCACTCGATATGGCACGTCGTTCAGTCTTCTAAATTATTATAAAAAATAATATTAAAAAAAGCTCTCTCAGAATATGAGAGAGCTTTTTAGTGCTATAAATTTTAGTGTAAGAGTCATTTACATTTAGAGTCTTAAGTTGTATAACTAACATATGAAAAAATACACAGCATTACTTATAGCTCTTGTGGTGATGTTTAGCAGTTTCTCTCAACCTTTTACTGCTGAGGCAGCAATAAGTGATTGGCAGCGTGGTGCAAGTATTTTTCCCTACAATCCTACTGACTTCAGTAGTGCTACCTTTCAACAATCTCTCCGCAATCTTAAGGCAACAGGTGCAAATTACGTGGCATTAGTTATTCCTATCTATCAATCAAATGATACATCTTCAGACATATTTGCTGGGGGAGATACTCCTACAGATGCGTCTCTTATCTCTGCAATAAATTATGCACACAGTATTGGGCTTAAAGTAATGCTTAAGCCACATCTTGGATCTCAAAGTGGAACATGGCGAGCTACAATTAATGCATCAAATAGAGATGCTTGGTTTCAAAATTATGGAAATATACTCATCAAGTATGCTGACATTGCCAAGCAAAATGGCGTAGAAGGAATGTGTGTAGGTACTGAGCTTATTAGTATGGCTACCTATACATCAAACGCTGATAATACTCAGCGATGGAATAGTATGATTGCAAATGTACGTTCACATTTTTCTGGCTTTCTTACTTATAGCGCAAATTGGGGATCAGGAAGCTTTGGTGAAGAAGCGCCGCATATTGGCTTTTGGCCGGCACTCGATATGATTGGAATTTCTGCTTATTATCCTCTGGCATCAGGACAGACCAATCCATCGGTGAGTACCTTAGTGTCAGATTGGAATTATTGGAATGATAATAAGGTAAAGCCACTTGCAAATCAGTATGGTAAAAAGGTTCTTTTTACAGAAGTAGGATATCGTAGTGTCGATGGTGCACACAATGATCCATATGAAGGAGCTCGAGGGGGAAATGTAAACCTTCAAGAACAAGTAAATGACTATCAAGCACTCTTTCAATTTTGGAATAATTCTTCAATTGTAGCAGGAATGTATATTTGGAATTGGGAAAGTAATCCTAATGCGGGAGGAGTAAATGAAAACCATTATACCGTGCAAAATAAACCCGCTGAGGCAGTAGTAAAGCAATGGTATACACAAACTCAGACTCCACCTCCTGTACCTGCTAATACGCAATTTCAGTCGAATGGATCTATATCTGGAACTCCAACAGTAGGCCAGGCAAGCACTATTACTGCATCTGTCACATCTAACAATGATGTAAGTAATGTATTAGTAGATATTGAAGTCTACAATGCTTCAAATAATAAAGTTTTCCAAAACTTTGTATCAGGACAAAACCTTACAGCTCAACAAGCAAAAATATTTTCAGTACCGTGGACTCCAAGTAACAACGAAAATTATACCGTGAAGCTTGGTGTATTTAAAAATGACTGGACACAAAATTATCATTGGAACAATGAATTACTTAAAGTAAGTGTGGGACAAACAACACCTCCACCACCAGAGCCTACACCTAATCCAACTCCAACTACTACTCCAGCAACATCAGAAACAAATATTTGGTGGCCATCAAATGGTGCTGCAGTAACAGGCGTACAACCATTTAAAGCAATGCTCACAAACCGTGATGTATCTACCTATACTATGTATTGGAAAGTTGATAATGGACAACTCAATCAAATGGCAAATTCTAATGTAGATTATCCTCACAAAGAATCGGATGTTGATCTTTCTGGATGGACATGGAAGGGAGAAGGCCCCTATCAAATCACATTTGTTTCAAAAGATTCTAGCGGAGCAACACTTTCAGAGAAATCAGTAAATATACTCGTGAAATAATTATTGTTGATCAAGAATGTGTGGATCGTATCTGAGTTTGTAAACGTAGAGCGTAAGTCCTCGTGAGAATGTTTTCGTCTCAAGTCGAGCGTAGTGTGTATCAAAATATTCACGAATGGTATCTTCGTATCCCTGGTTGTAACTTAACAGTAGCCACATTTTTTCGTGTGAACCTTTTATTGCAGCTACATCTTTTTCTAATTCTGCTGGATTGAAGGCAGGAATATTTGTTTTTCGATCCCAGAGAGGAAGTGTTTGAATTTCTGTAGAACCACGATAATAGTATTCAACGGGATACACGGTAAATGGTGCTGAGAGGACAATAATATCTTGTGGTGATGCATTGTTTTGTAAATAGGTTGTAGCTTCGCGGTAATTTTCTCGAATAGGATTTGATTGGCTTATTGCTTCTACAGCAAGACCACTTAGCATTATAAATATTACAACAACTTTGAGCGCTCGACGAAGCTGAGCCGGATATGTTGAGAAAATCCATCCTATAAATAGATACAGTGATGGAATGGTGAGAATCAAATATCGAGATACAAATAATGGTCGTAGCGTAATACTTACCACAAATGCAGCGGTAATAGGGATTAAAATCGACATGAGGAAATAAATGGTTTCTGGAGAAATCTTTTTGTTCTCTCGCAGCGCCAAAAATCCAAGAAGTACAGTAAGTGGCCACAGCGAAACCAAAATAGTGTTGAGGTGATCATTTTGAAATCCAAAGAGGAATTCAGAAAATGTGTTGAATACATTCACTGTTGTGGGTGGAGTCAAAAGAGGTGCTTCTTCATTAATTGTTCCCAATGATTTTACATACCATAGCCATGGGGTAAACACGCCAGCAAGTATGATACCGATAATTAAAAAGTTTCTGAATGATTTTTTTGGAAACATTCCCCAGTACATTAAGTAAAAGATGATTTGTACAAGAATAACGAATGAAAAGAAATAATGAGTGAATATTCCTAAGATGCTTACCACAGAATATCCAATCCATGCATCAGCATCTTTATTTCTAAAAATAGTAAGGAAAAAATACTGACTTAAAATAGTAAGGAGCGTAAACAAACTGTACATACGAATCTCATTTCCATACCAATTCATGAATGGTGAGATTGCAAAGAGAATAGTGGCAAAGAGCGCAATAGACTGATTGAGGGCACGACTACCAAGAAGATAGAGTGCAGGAATAGAAAAAATAAAGAATATAAGGGATAGAATACGTGCCGTTTCGACAGTGTTGCCTAAGAATAATTGCCAAAAATGAAGAATCACATGATAGAGAGGTACGTGCACATCTTGAGCAATAATATTCAAGATTTTTGATGGAGTGTAGCTTGTTTGCCACAAACTTTGTGATTCATCGAGGCGCAAACTTTGATGAGAGAAAATAAAAAGAGCCCCCAGAATTACAAATATGATCAACCCTGAAATAATCCACCAGGCATGTTTGTCAGCTATACTTTTTTCGTGAGTAAAATACATATTTTAACTTACTTGTAATGCTTGTATCTGTGGTTGTACATGTCGTTGAGGAAGTGCAGCTCTCACAAAAGGCCAGAAGATAACGCAATTTAGTACTACCCAGGCTGTGTTTGTAGCTACAGATGCAGTAAGTCCGTATCGGTATAGTGCAAAGCAAATTCCAGAAAATGCTAGTGTGTAATATAAGAGGTGTGGAATAACAAGATAAATAAAATTACCCTCTACTGCTTTCTTAGACGTAATAGCGAAGGTTGCTTTTCTTCCACTAATGATGCCCCATAATGCTTGAAGGTGAATGATCCATGAGCTCATTGAAAAGGAGAGAGCTTTGAAGGTATATGAAAAGTTGCCGGTTACTTGGACAGTATAGAGGGTAATAAAAATATACGGCAAGAATACTGTTGCCAATACCATTGTAGAAACAAGAAATGGCACGTGTCCCGTAAAGAAAAAGACGAGAGGGATAAAAGCGTTACTAATTATAAACAATCCAGAAAGGTAATAACTCGCAGATGAAAGGTATTGAATAGTTTGGCCAAATGACAATCCTTTTTTAAAGAGTGGATTGTATTTGAAAAGTACTTCTAGACTACCACGTGCCCAACGAAGTTGTTGCTTGTAATACGAAAGAAAATCTTCAGGCGCCAATCCCTCTGCTAGTACTTCAGGTACGAAGACAGATTTCCAACCTTTTTGATGCATGAAAAGGCCTGTAACAAAATCTTCAGCAATATTTGTATCACACATTCCACCTACTTCCATGATTGCTTTTCGGCGAATCACCATATTGGTTCCACACATTGTGGCAGCACTCAAGCGATTTTTACCTTTGCAAATTGGTCCAAAAAAGAGTTGCTGTTGTTCCCATGCACCACTTGTGATTTCATTCATTCCATAATTTTTGTAATATTGTGGCGATTGAACAAATGCCATTCCCGGATCACTAAAATATTTCATAGTCTTCTTGAGGAAGTCACGGTGAGGCACATGATCAGCATCAAAAATAGCAACAAAAGGACTTGAACTTACTTTCATTCCATTGTTGATGTTACCAGCTTTTGCTCCTCCAGGAATTTTTCGAGTGATACAATATGCTGGATACTTTTTTGTCATTTCTACAATTTCTTCCCAATTTGATTTGTTTGCCACATATCCATCATTAAGTATGTAGACTTTAAAGTGAGGGTAATCCATGGCAAGTGCAGCACCGAGGGTCTCTTCTACAATTTCAACTGGTTCTCCGGCAACTGTAATGAACACATCTACCGGTTCTGCAAATGAGGCATCAGCTTGAGGCATATAATCCATATTCCAAACGGTATACACAAAGGTAAGACCTTGCCATAAGAAAAATAACTGGCTCGCAATCAACACACTAAAAAGATACATATTTGAAATTTCAAACCAGAACATAAGGAGCAGGGTATAAATAATGGTAATTACCACATTAACAATGAGCAAAAAATGAGGCACCCGTGTAAGCAAGAATGCACTTTTTGGAGGTAATTGAGTTTTTTTGTAAACAGAATTCATACGAGTTTTATTTAATGAGTTTAGGGAGAAGATTGTTGTATAGTGCAATGCCAAACCATGCCCAATTATCATCGTAATATCCCAATCGAATTTTCCAGGTATTAGTGTCAGGATTCAATAATACTTGCAATTTATTTTTATAAATAGTTTCTGCGTTTTCAGGATCTGCATACATGAAGTATCCGAGTGTTGCACCATAAAATGCAGCGGACTGACTTTTGACTACTGCCTGACCGTCATGACTATATGTTGTATACAAAATTGCATTACTGTTCCATTCAGTAGATAAAAATTTCAT
>CAZFND010000005.1:13832-24287 GCA_964520645.1 uncultured Candidatus Saccharibacteria bacterium
AATTTCATTTTTTCTAAGAGTGCTTTTGCACGAGGCTCATTATTCCATTGGGCATCAAGAGCAAGTCTCCATGGAACTCTAAATGCGTTAAAGCCCATATCTGTAGTAAGATTTGGACTTTTTGGAGGGAGAATTTCTCCAGTTGTTCTATTCATAAAGATCCAATCAGGTGGAAGGCCAACTGAAGTTTGTTTATCAAGAGGAAGGTCCATGCTTTTTTCAAGGACAGCATATGAGGTATCAACCACTTTCAACCATGGATGTGCAGGATCTACCTTTGCAAAAATTCGATATGCATAAGGTGAAAAATATGAAGGATTAACAACAACAGTTGTTGAAGAGAATTTTTCTAGATTGTCAGCCATAAAATATGGCTCACCTTTAATGGTAACCACTTCGTGCTTCCAAATGTCTTGAATGATGGCGATGGCATCATCATAATAATGTTGTTGATTCCAACGTGCAGAAGCAAAGAGGAGAGCTAAAGCAATATCACTATCTGCATCGGAGGCACTATTTTCGCCACCTTGCTCTGTCATTATGCCGTAGGTACCATCACTTCGTTTTCCATAAAGCCACGACATGAGCGTATCATCTTTTCGTTGAAGATATTTTTGTGTCCAAGCCCAACTTTTATCAAATGTCTCCTGATCATCAAGCCACACTGCCCGAAGCATTGTATAACTCTGACCTTCGGAAGTTGTAATGTCATTTTGCTGACGATCGAGTGTTCTATATGTATCTGCTTCTATATATCCTTTTTTATAATCTTCCCAAAGAGAATATAATTCTGCGCGAGGAGAAAACACCACAGGTACTCTGCGGCGTTCACTATTTTTATATGCAACAAATCCAATGATACAAAAAGCAAGAACGATAAGGACGATCCCACGAGTTTTTAATGACATAGTAGTAGATTAGATGATCTCTTATGGTTCTAATAAGGGTTCTTGAGTAGGAAGGGTAGGCGGTGTCCAAACAAGATCTTCTTGTTGATCTTTGATAATGAAACTAGCACCGAGTATTCCTAAAAACAAAGCAATACCACTAAGCGCGTATGTAGTTTCTCGACTCAAATTATCAAGCGGTACATAATAATTATAATCACCCGTATCAGTTATACGTTCATTAGGAACTCGTGCAATAAGTGGAGAAAGAGAAGTGTTTTTTGTAGTAGATGTAATGGCTGGAGTAGATCTGCTGTTATTTGTTGGAGTAATTGAAGCAGGTATTGTTGATGTTCCTATATTAGAACTATTTTTTATCTTCTTATTATCATTCTTTTCATGCTTCTCTTTAGGTTTGTCGTTGTCTTCAGGCGTAGAGGTAGGGGCAATTATTTCATTTAAAATGTTGTTAAGAGTAGTAATATATTCTTGATTTACTGGAGGCGTAATAAATACTGCAGATGGAGCGATTGGTTGAGAGGGAGCTGGAGTGTGTTGTTGTGTTTCTGCTGGAGTAGGAGTAGAAGGAGTGGTTGTAGCAATTTCTGGGGTTGTAGTGCTTGTCGTTGTTGGAGGAGTACTCGTTGCTGGTGTTGATGTCGCTGCGGGAGTGTCTACGGGTGGAATGGGAGTTTCTGTTTCTGGTGTTGATGTAGCTTCTTCAGCATGAACATCCAGAAGTGGTACAGAGAAAAAGATACTTACACCAATGAGTAGTATACCGCCCCAAAAAATTCTATTTTGTGCTTGTTTTACCATAATTAAGTCTCTTTTAAGAGACGCCAAGAAATGACTCTCCTTACATTTAGCACCACAGAATCCTACATCTTCTTTGTGTGTTAGTCAATGGCAGTTGCGTGCGTCATAAATAATAATATTGACATGTTGAAACAAAGTAGTATGGTGTAAAGACTAATTCATTTTTATGACTAACAGAGACAAAAAAAATATTTCTCTTTCTATTTTCTTTCCCGCATACAATGAGGAAGAAAATATTGCTGATACTGTACGGGAGGCTGAAGCCGCAGTTCGGGATATTACAGATACATACGAAATTATTATCGTAAATGATGGAAGTAAAGATAAGACAGGAGCTATTGCAGATAGTCTGGCAGCTACAAATTCTCATATTAAAGTAGTTCATCACAATCCAAATCAAGGATATGGTGCTGCAGTATGGAGTGGTATTAAAGCTGCTCAGTATGATTATGTGTTTTTCACTGATGCAGATCTACAGTTTAAATTGGATGAATTAAAAAAATTGGTGGAGTTTGTCCCTGAATATGAAGTTGTTATCGGATATCGTGCAAAGCGCATGGATCCATTTATGCGACTCGTAAATGCCAAAGGATGGAATGTCCTCAATCGAATTCTTTTTGGACTAAAAGTAAAAGATATCGACTGTGCATTTAAATTATTTAAGCGAGAGGTTGTAGTCGATCTACCGGTACAATCTCGAGGAGCGATGTTGAGCGCCGAAATGCTTATCAGACTCCAACGTAATGGAATAATCTTTAAACAAGTACCTGTTACTCATTTGCCTCGCACAAAAGGATCACCAACTGGAGCAAAGCTTTCAGTTATTATTAGAGCTTTCAAAGAAATGATAAAAGTATATCGAGGTGATCTTAGTAATCCAACGTACAATTCTATAGCAAAATTTGCGGTAATTGGAGTAATGAATACACTTATCGATTGGTTTTTTTATTATATTCTGACGCGGCACACAGGATTTTTCAGTCATCATCTTGCATATGCGAAGGGGCTTTCATTCCTTGCGGGTACTATTCCAAGCTTTATTGGAAATAAATATTGGACATTTAATCACAATTCATCAATTCGTGTAGCTGAAGTAACAAAGTTCTATCTCACGGTCATTGTAGCACTTGCGCTCAATGCATTTTCACTCTATATATTTGTGCATATATTCAAGGGATATGATTTAATAGGGGTATTAGTAGCAACTGGTATTAGCTTTATTTGGAATTTTATTATTTCTAAATTTTGGGTTTTTAAAAGTGATTTTACACCCCATGAAAAACTTCCTGAGCGAGTTTAAAGAATTTGCGGTCAAAGGCAATATGGTTGATCTAGCAGTTGGACTTATTGTTGGAACTGCATTTAATAAAATTATCACTTCTCTTGTTACCGATATTATTTTGCCGCCTATTGGGCTCGTGCTCAATAAAGTAGATTTTTCTAATCTGTATATCAGCCTCAATCGTACTCACTATGCTACATTGGCTGATGCACAAAAAGCAGGTGCTCCTACACTTAATTACGGATTATTTATCAATAATATTATTGGTTTCTTAATTACCGCATTTGCGGTGTTTATTGTCGTACGTCAATTAAATCGTATGCGTCGTCGAATCGAAAAGAAACAAGAGGTTACTATCGAATCAACAACAAAAGATTGTCCATATTGTTTTTCATCTATTCCACGCAAAGCAACTCGTTGTCCAGAGTGTACCTCAACGCTCTCTTAGGTATAATAGGGAAATGCAACAGCAAAAACCCTGGATATTAGTTTTACTTCCACTACTCACTATATTTTGTATTGTGATCATCGTGGGAAGATATGTGTATACCGAAAAGAGCGATAGTGAAAAAATTGGGCCACCAGTATATCCTGCACGTTCATTTTCTTCAGACACTGTGCAAAAAGCTGCGTCATCAACAACAGCATTTAGTTTTGATGCCACACTTGACCCTGAGGCTGAGCTCACTGCCTGTGCAGATGCTCTTAAGAAGGATACAGAAGCTAAGAAAACTGATTACGTAAAAGGTTCTATTCTTGTTGGCTTTAAATCGGATATTTCATTTGATGCAGCAAGAAGTATTTTAGCTTCATACAAGCTCACTCCAGAAACATCTCAAGATACAGCAGCAGCATATGTTTCACATAATGTGCTTACAGTAAAAGTAAATTCAGGGGACGAGTTTACAAAAATTTGTATTTTAAAAAATAATTCAGGAGTTCGTTATGCTGGAATCAATCCATCATTTTCTCTTCACGAATAAAAACTAGCGTTTTCAGGCATGTTTGCTAGTATGATCGTATGGTTGAAATAAAAATCTTACAAACACTTCCTAGTGCTGAATACGAGCTTTTGGATAGTGGAAATGGCGAGAAACTCGAGCGATATGGCTCAGTAATCCTTTCTCGTCCAGATCCACAGGTGTTGTGGCACAAACGACTTCCGGAAACTGAGTGGGCGAAAGCTCAAGCTCAGTTTTCGCGTTCTTCAGAAAAAGCAGTTTGGAAAATTGCACATGGTACTCCAGAACGATGGCCGATAGAATTAGGAGGATTAAAATTTTGGATTAGACCAACATCTTTTAAACACACAGGACTTTTTCCAGAACAATCTCAAAACTGGAAATGGATACAAGAGAATATAGTGCGAGAAAAAAGAGAAGAGAAAATAAAAGTACTTAATCTATTCGGCTACACCGGTGGAGCGACGCTTGCTGCAGCAGCTGCGGGAGCTGAAGTTGTACATCTTGATGGATCAAAGGTAGCGATGAATTGGGCATCTGACAATGCAGAACTTTCTGGTCTTAAAGACAAACCTATTAGATGGATTCTTGATGATGCTCGCACTTTTGTCCAAAGAGAAATTAAGCGTGGGAAGAAATATGACGCTATTATTATGGATCCTCCAAGTTTTGGTCATGGATCAAAAGGAGAAGTCTGGAAAATTGAAGAAGATTTAATAGATTTACTTACACTATGTAAGCAAATTCTCTCCGAAGAACCATTATTTTTTTTAATAAACGGATATGCATCTGGATATTCTGCTCTTGCGTATAAAAATAATCTCGATGAGCTCATGAAGGATTACAAAGGTGTATCAGAAATTGGTGAATTAACTATTGTAGAATCAGGAAAGGACGCCAGAATGTTGCCTGCAGGTATTTTTGCACGATGGAGTAGTACACCTCGTTAGTATCTTCATCTTATTTTCATGTTCAGTATGTATGCTGAGAACATGAAAGTAATTCAAAAAAACAGACAACAGCATATTGTTCAAAAAACCCAAGAATTTAGTGCGCTTTATAATGAAATGTCAGATCAATTATTGCGTCACTGTTTCTTTAAGCTCTCAAACAAAGAATTAGCTCTCGATATTGTTCAAGAAACATTCAGTCGCACATGGGGATATATTATTGCAGGAAAAGAGGTAAATAATATTAAAGGTTTTATTTTTAAAGTTGCCAACAATCTCATTATTGATGAATATCGTAAGAAGAAAGTAATGTCTCTTGAAAATCTTCAAGAACAGTCTGGCTTTGATGCTCCTGTTCAAGATCATAAGAAGGCAATACTTAATGTAGAAATGGATACTATCCTCACTCAAGTCAAAAAGCTTGATGAAAAATATAGTGAAGTAATTCTTATGAGATATGTATATGATTTTTCTCCAAAAGAAATTGCCTCACTTTTAGGTGAATCAGAAAATGCTATTTCAGTTCGTATCAATCGAGGACTCAAAAAGGTTCAAGAAAAGCTCAATATCCCTGCATCGGTCTAACATGATGTGATACTATATTCTTATGAATATAGACGCTACTGTTCAACATTTTTTATCAAGTCACCTATTACCGCTTCCGGTTGTAAAGTTCATGTTGTTTGCAACATATCTCAGTGATCCGCAAATTATTATTACATTTCAGTTGATTTTGTTAGTAGTTTTAATTGTCGTTCACCGAAAATTGCTTATTTCATTTTTCTTGGGAGGATTGGTAGTGGGAGAACTTATATCTCAAGTACTTAAATATTCATTTGAGCGTATGAGACCTGACGAAGCGTTTTATCATATTTCCCGCGTTGGGTATTCGTTTCCAAGTGCTCATGCTCTCATTGCTACTATCTTTTATGGCTTTTGTGGCTTTTGTCTCATTCATGTATTTAAAAAGCCTTGGCAAAAAATTCTTATACTCACTGGAACCATACTTATAATTGGTTTAGTGGGCATTTCGAGAATAGTATTGGGTGTTCATTGGACAACTGATGTTATTGGAGGATGGGCGATAGGGGGAATTATTCTTGCGGCATTAATTCTTCTATTTAAGTATACTCACAAGAGAATTACATGGGATACACTCAAGTTTCCGCATGGGATTTCCCTAGCTATAATTAGCGCTCTATTGATCGCAGGTAGCTATTTTGTAGTGTATTACTATGTTACCCATGAATTGGTCATTCGTAGTACTATATAGTCATTATATAAATATAGTTAATTAATCAATTATCAACCTATATGGCAGCAAATTATTCAACAAAAAATAAGATACTCATTGGATTGGGTGTTTTTGTAGTGTTTATCATTATCTGTGCATTATTTAAGCAGCATTCATATGGAGGATATGGTCCAGAAGGACGCAATACTCGCCCAGAAATTTCTGTTAATGGAACGGGTGAAGTAGTGGCAATTCCAGATATTGCTACATTCAATTTCTCTGTAATCGAAACAGCGAAAACAGTAAAAGAAGCTCAAGACAAAGCGAGTGCAAAAATGAATAAAGTACTAGCTTTTCTTAAGAATTCTAATATTGCAGATAAAGATGTGAAGACTCAGGATTATTCTATTAATCCTCGATATGATTACCAAACAGTAGCATGTCTTCCAAACCGAGCATGTCCTCCTGGCAAGCAAGTGCTTACTGGCTATGAAGTTTCTCAAACAATTCAAGTGAAAGTTCGAGATACAGCACAAGCAGGAACAATTCTTTCAGGAATTGGTGGACTTGAAGTTCAAAATGTAAGTGGTATTAGCTTAACTATTGATAACGATCAAGTAGTACTTGGGGAAGCTCGAACAAAAGCGATTGCAGATGCAAAAGCAAAAGCTCAAGAATTGGCAAAGCAACTTGGAGTCAAATTGGTACGTATCACAGGTTTTTCTGAACAAGGTTCATCTCCAATCTATTTTGGAAAGACTATGCTTCAATCAAATTCTGCAGCAGGGGATGCAGCAATGGTACCCCCACTTCCAACAGGAGAAAATAAAATTACTTCAAACGTAACTATCACGTACGAGATCAGATAATTACTTGACTTTTTATTGGAATAAAGTATTATTTAGAAATAGCCCGCGGGGGCTGTTTTTAATACCTTGCATCTTATATAATACTCACATTATGTCATCATTACTCAATTACCTTAAAGAAACTCGCGGTGAACTTAAGCATGTGTCATGGCCAACACGACAACAGGCTATTGCATTTAGCATTATTGTGATTGTATTTTCTCTCGGATTGGCATTTTTTCTTGGTCTTTTTGATTATATTTTCTCATTAGGACTTAAGTATTTTCTTGCCCACTTCTAATCATTTACATTTCATTTAACTATTATGTCAAAACAAAAAATTGATGAAGGAAGAAATTGGTATGTGATCCATACGTATGCTGGATACGAAAACGCTGTTGCTCGAAATTTAAAGCAGCGTATCGAATCTCTTGGTATGCAAAATAAAATTTTTGATGTCATTGTTCCTACAGAAACAAAAATCAAAGTAAAAGGGGGAAAGCGAATTGAAGAAGATGAAAAGGTATATCCTGGATACATTCTCGTAGATATGATCGTTACTGATGATTCATGGTATGTAGTGCGAAATACTCCTCGAGTAACAGGTTTCGTAGGTTCTGGTGTATATCCAGTACCAATCGCTAAGAACGAAATTGATTCACTTATGAAGCGAATGAATACTGATACGGTAAAACACAATATAGATCTTGATATCGATGATCAAATTATGATTGTTGACGGTCCATTTAAGGATCTTGAAGGAAAGGTAAGTGAAGTAGATGAAGAGAGAGGAAAGGTAAAGGTATTGGTAAACATGTTTGGTCGCGAAACTCCCGTAGAACTCGATTTCTTGCAAATAAAGAAAATCTAAGTATTATAAATAAACTGTTACGCTTCACGTAATCAAACTAATATGGCAAAGAAAATTATCAAACAACTTAAACTGCAAATTCCTGGAGGTAAAGCCGTTCCTGGACAACAGCTCGGTCCTGCACTTGGACAGGCTGGTATTAACATTGGTGAATTCGTAAAGAAATTCAACGATGGAACTAAGGATCGAGTTGGAGAAACTGTTCCTACTATTGTGACTGTTTTTGAAGACCGATCATATACTCTTACATACAAAACTGAACCTGCATCAGCACTTCTTTTCAAAGCTCTTGGTAAAGAAAAGGGATCAGGAAAGCCAAATACTGCAAAGATGGGAACTGTGACAAAAGCTCAGATCCGAGCCATTGCAGAAAAGAAAATGCCTGACCTCAATGCAAATACCATTGAAGCCGCAATGAAGATCATCGAAGGAACTGCACGATCTTCAGGAATTGACGTAAAATAATCACTTTTTATTTTAAAAAGCAAAAAATCCCCTCATTACGAGGGGATTTTTTGTTGCCTTAGTCAACTTTGCTTTTTTAGAGTGATCCCGTATCATAAGACTAATGAAAATTCAGAATACTCAGAAAAAGGGTGCATTACCAAGTCAGATGATTGCAGAACTGATTGATGCTGGTTTTATTACTCATACAAAACCAGAAAATGTTCGACCATCTTCTTTGGATCTTTCAATATCAGATGAAATTTATAAAGTTGAAGGTATTTTTCAACCCAAAAAGACAGAAACCGTTCGTCAGGTTCTTGCTCAAATAAAAAAAGAAAAATATTCTCTCGATAAGCCCTTGAAGCGCGAGCAGATGTATCTCATACGAATTAATGAAAAGCTAGATTTACCAAGTGCAGTATATGGATACTGTAATCCAAAATCTACATCAGGCAGAATTGATGCTCATGTGCGTCTTCTTGCTGATTATACTTCTCGTTATGATTCTATTGCCCCAGGATTTAAGGGTGAACTGTGGATTTCTGTAGTACCAAAAACATTTCCTATTAAGCTTTATGAAGGTGTTAGTTTAAATCAGCTTCGATTTTTTAATCTTGATACTAGACTTAACGATTTTGAGATAGAAGTTGCAATGAAAAAGTATAAGCTTCTTTGGTCACCTCGTGATGAACGTCCATATGACTACAACGAAGATATTAAGATTAGAGATAATGATGGATCTCTCATTCTTACCCTTGATCTTAATAGTGAAATAATTGGCTATGAAGGAATTGTTTCTGATATTCCTGTTGATCTTTCAAAAATAAATTTCTATGAATATAAAAAATTCTTTAAGCCCGTAAAAAAGAAAGGTAACCATGTGTATCTCAAAAAGGGCTCATTTTATATTTTGTCTACACATGAGCGCGTGCGGGTGCCACCAGAATTAGCTTGTGAAATGGTTCCTATGGATGAACGTAGTGGAGAATTCCGATCCCACTATGCTGGATTTATTGACCCGGGATGGGGATGGGGAACTAATGGAGAAGGCAAAGGCCGACCTCTTACACTCGAAGTCCGCCCTTTTGAAGATCTTATAGTGAGACAAAATCAACCAATCGGAAAAATAAAATTTGAACGTGTTGCGAGTGTTCCTGAAATTGGATATGACGCAATGGGATCAAATTACATCAAGCAATTGGGACCAAAATTAGCAAAGCATTTTAAACAATAATTTTCGTGAAAACATTTATCTACGATGAATTTAACCCACAAGATATAGCGATGATGCAGGCTTTGTATTCTCGAAGTGCGCAGTCTGTAGAAGAGCATGTTGAGAAAGTAAAAAAGTCTGGTTCTGGGAATTTCATGGAGCGATATTATGTTGGCTATGGACACGCTTCTATTGCTGATTGTGGTTCTACTACGGTCTTTATTGAAGAAGTATCAATGCTGGTTGCAAAAGCTGTACAAGATTGGCCTCTTTATTCCGGACAAGAAACGAGTACTCGCTATATCGACATGTCGAAGCGAAAGATTGTTGATCCTGTGGGTACCAAAGTTTCAAAGGCAATTCTCGATACGTGGATGGCTTTCTATCTCAATAATCAGGGAATAATGGAGGCGCATCTTAAAGAAAAATATCCTAAAAAAGCTAATGAAGATCAGGGTGTCTATGACAAAGCTATAAAGGCTCGTATTTTTGATAGTTTCCGAGGATTCCTTCCTGCCGGAATTACTACCCAGCTTTCATGGCATACTAATTTGCGTCAGGCTCATGATAAGCTTGCCCTTCTTAAATATTATCCTCTTCAAGAAGTGCGAGAAGTAGCACAAGAAGTTCATTCAAAATTAAAAGAGAAATATCCAAACAGCTTCGGGCACAAAACATATCCAGATCAAGAAGCATATCGAAAGCTTATTTCTGAAAAGCACACATTTTATGATGAAAAAAAGTATGCCGGTGATTTTGTGGCTACAACAAATATTAAATATCCAGAGCTACTTAAATACAAAAGTGTTCTTACCAAGAGACCGACAAAAACAAATCTACCATTATTTTTGGGAGAATTAGGTAACTGTACTTTTGAGTTTCTTCTCGATTTTGGATCATTTAGAGATATTCATCGTCACCGCAATGGAACATGCCGAATGC
>CAZFND010000005.1:24297-47650 GCA_964520645.1 uncultured Candidatus Saccharibacteria bacterium
ACTACTAAGTATGGTTTTAATGAATGGTATCTCGAACAACTGCCAGCAGAATTGAAGAAACAAGCTGAGAAATTACTCAAAGAGCAAGTAAAAGCAATCAAAGCGCTCAAAGCTTCAAAAGAAGAAACTCAATATTACATTGCAATGGGATTCAATGTAACCTGCAAAGTAACTTATGGCTTACCTGCAACTGTGTACACGATGGAACTTAGATCAGGTAAGCTTGTGCATCCGACACTACGAAAAGTAGCGCTCAAAATGCATACGGCTCTCAAGAAAAAATTTCCCATTATGAAATTTCATCCAGATTTGGACATGGATGATTGGGATATTCGAAGAGGTTTGCAAGATATTAAAGAAAAGAAATGAAAAAAGGAAAATTAATTGTTATTGATGGTATTGATGGATCAGGCAAAGCTACACAAGTTGGTCTTTTGGCCAAGCGCCTCAAGAAAGAAAAGGTAAAAGTAAAAACAATAGATTTTCCACGATACTATGATAACTTTTTTGGGAAACTAATTGGAGACTGTCTCACTGGGATGTATGGAGATTTTATCGGAGTAGATTCACACATTGCTTCAGTACTTTATGCAGCTGATAGGTTTGAATCAAGTAAAGAAATTCAGAAATGGCTTGATCAAGGGTATGTCATAATTGCTGATAGATATGTAAGTGCAAATCAAATTCATCAAGGAGGGAAGATTGATGATTCAAAGAAGCGTGCTGAGTTTTTGAAATGGCTTGATACAATGGAACATGGTGTCTTTAAAATTCCTCGACCAGATATGGTGATATATCTGGATGTTCCGTATGAAGTGAGTAAAGAATGGTTGCAGAAAAAAGTGGCTCAACGAAAGAAGAAATATCTCAATGGAAATAAAGATGTAGCAGAAGATAATCTCATGCATTTAAAGAATTCTCGAAACAGTGCTTTACTTCTCGCAAAACAACACAAAAACTGGCAGCGTATAGAGTGTTGTAATGGTATGATATGTATGTTACCTGAGCAGGTACATGAAGAAGTCTTTAAACAGATAAAAAAAGTAGTTGGATTAAAATAAATTTACTATGCAAGATAAAGAAATAGAAAAACTGATAACAGGGGAAAAAGGCCGACAAAAGAGGGTAATCAATCTCATTGCTTCTGAGAACTATGTATCAAGTGATGTGCTCAAAGCGCTTGGCTCAGAGCTCACTAATAAATATGCAGAAGGATATCCAGGACGACGATATTATGGTGGCCAGACATTTGTCGACAAGATAGAACTTCTCGCTCAAAAAAGAGCACTTAAGCTTTTCAAACTTTCTGCTGATAAATGGCATGTAAATGTTCAGCCTCTCTCAGGCTCTCCCGCAAACGTCGCTGTGTACACTGCTGTTGTTCCACCCGGAGGTAAAATCATGGGAATGAGTTTGGACAATGGTGGTCACTTAACACATGGTCACAAAGTATCTGCTTCAGGAAAATTCTGGATGCAGGTGCCGTTTGGTGTCCACAATCAGACTGAAATAATTGATTATGATGAAGTCAAAAAATTAGCAGTAGAAAATAAGCCAGCAATTATTGTCGCCGGATTTACTGCATATCCTCGTCGAGTAGATTTTAAAAAATTTAAAGACATTGCCGATGCAGCAGGATCTCTTCTTATGGTAGATATGTCACACTTTGCAGGACTTGTTGCTGGAGAAGCATACCCATCTCCATTTGAGTATGCAGATATTGTCACTACTACAGTGCACAAAACGTTGCGAGGTCCACGAAGTGCAATTATTTTTGCTCGCAAAGATGCTCGAGAATTGGATAAGAAGATAGATAAAGCAGTTTTCCCAGGACTTCAAGGGGGTCCTCATATCAATCAAATTGCATCAGTAGCAGTAGCGCTCAAAGAAGCAGCAAGCCCAGCATTTAAGAAGTATGCAAAGCAGGTTGTAAAGAATGCAGAAGTACTTGCTGATGAACTTCAAAAGAAAGGATGGAAAATTATTTCTGGAGGAACTGACAGTCATCTTGTTCTTGTTGATACATGGCTTGGAGGTAAAGGGGTATCAGGAAAAGAAGCAAGTGATCTACTCGAAAAAGCAGATATTATTGTAAATAAGAATACTATTCCTGGAGAAACGCGTTCACCAATGGATCCATCCGGAATTCGATTGGGTACTGCAGCAGAAACAACACGAGGAAAAACCGAAAAAGATATGAAAAAGATTGCAGAAAAGATAGATCAAGTTCTTCGAAAACAAAAAGCAAAGAAGAAATAATTATTTGTATGCCACTTGCATTAAAAATAAAAAAAATGCATCCTGATGCAACAATCCCACACATAGCTCATGAGGGTGATGCGGGCTTTGATCTTATTTCGCCCGAGAAATTTGTGGTAACACCAGGGGAGCGCGTTTCGGTGCCTACTGGAATAGCAATGGAAATTCCCTATGGATATGCCGGGCTCATTTGGGAAAAGAGTGGTTTGTCGCACAAATATGGACTAAAAACTATGGGTGGAGTTATCGATGCGGGATATAGAGGTGAAGTAAAAGTGGGTATGATTAATCTCTCAAAAGAGACATACACATTTGAAAAGGGTCATAAGATAGCCCAGATGATTATTCAAAAAGTAGAGGACGTGGTGGTGGAGGAAGTAGATGAGCTTTCTACTTCAGAACGTGGAACAGGTGGCTTTGGAAGTACGGGGAAATAATATGGAAGAAACATTAAAAAACATCATAGAACGAGCGCTTACTAGTTTTGGCGTGCCTAAGGATATGGTCAAGATTCATCTCGATCACCCTGAGGATTTTCAGTTTGGTGATTATTCTACCAATATTGCGCTTATTCTCTCAAAGCAAATGGGTGCTACCTCAAAGAACCCCGTAAGTCTTGCAGAAAAAATTGTAGAGAAAATTAAAGAAGAAAAAAATCCAGTCATAGCGCAGATCAAAATAGCAGGTCCAGGATTTATTAATTTTTATTTAGCAAAAGACTTTTTTGTTAGAGAAGTTCAAGAAGTGCTTGATAAAAATTTGTGGTATGGAAAAAATTCTAAGAGATGGAAAGAAAAGGTAATCATTGAATATACCAATACCAATGTCATGAAAGAGATGCACATTGGGCATCTTATGAGTAACATTGTAGGGGAATCTCTATCTCGAATCATCGAACTTAATGGTGCAGAAGTAAAGCGAAATACATATCAGGGTGATGTTGGACTTCATATTGCAAAGTCTCTCTTTGGCATGATGAAGCTTAAAAATGAATTTGTCGCAGAAGATGCACCACTTAATGAGAAGTCGGCTTTTATTGGTAAGGCATATGCGTTAGGTTCACAACTCTATGAAGATGATGCAGCTGCAAAGGCCGAAATAGATCAGCTCAATAAAACTATTTTTGATAAAAGTAATGAAGCGATTAATGAACTTTATGCTTGGGGAAGAAAAGTAAGTCTCGAACATTTTGAAGAATTATACAAAAAGCTTGGTACGAAATTTGATTATTACTTTTTTGAAAGTGAGGTGGCTCATGAGGGTATCGAAATTGTCCGTGAGTATCTTAAGAAGGGTATTTTTGAAGAAAGTGATGGCGCTATCGTTTTTAAAGGAGAAAAATATGATCCAAAGCTTCATACGCGTGTATTTATAAATTCTTTGGGAGTACCAACCTATGAAGCAAAAGATATTGGTCATAGTAAAAGAAAGTATGATACCTACCCATTTACTCAGGCCATTATTGTTACCGGTAAAGAACAGATAGATTATTTTAAAGTGGTGTTCAAAACTCTTGAGCAGATTTTTCCTGATATTGCTTGTAAGATGAAGCATATGCATCATGGACTCCTTCAGCTTTCGACCGGCAAAATGAGTTCGCGAAAAGGAAATATTATTACTGGAGAATCTCTTATCTCTGATGTGGAAGATTTGGTTCTTGAAAAAATTCAAGACAGAAACTTTGATGAGAAGACTCAGAAAGATGTAGCAAATAAAGTAGCCATCGCTGCTATTAAATATTCAATTCTGAAGCAGGGAATTGGTAAAGATATTATTTTTGATTTTGAAAAATCACTTTCTTTTGAAGGAGATTCAGGACCATATCTTCAGTATGCCTATGTTCGCGCAAAATCTATTTTGGCAAAGGCAGAAAAAGAGGGAATTAAACCATCAACCAAAAATGTAGCGCAATCAGATCAGGAAATTTCAGACGTAGAGAGATTGGTATATCGATTCCCTGAGATTGTAGTGCGAGCGGGAAGTGAATATTCTCCCAATACTATTGCAACATATCTCATTGAGCTCTCAGGTGCATTCAATAGTTATTATGCAAAGAATAAGATTGTAGATCCAAAAGATCCAACATCTCCCTACAAAGTGGCGATTACCGAAGCTGTTTCGTGGATTATCAAAGATGGCCTTCATCTCCTCGGAATCCAAGTGCCGGAGAAGATGTAGTTGACGATTATTCCATTTAATTTCTCAACTAGTATTTTTATTGACAGATTTATTGAGCAGAGTACTATATTAGTGTCAGAGTGTGATGAGATGAGTTCATTGAGATTAAGTAATAGTGCCTCGACCGTTTTATTACGATCTTAGCACCTTTACTTTCTCTCTCCCTTTTCCTCTTCACTTCCGACAACTTAAGACGCTGCTCCCACGGGAACAGCGTTTTTTCTTTGTCTCAATTTTCTTATTTTATATTTTAATAAAAAGTGCTATTATTCAAGCCATATTATGGCAACAGAATCTGAACAGAAAAATCCTGAAAAAAGCCCGATAGCACAACGCGAAGAAGAAATATTAGCTTTTTGGAAAGAGAAAAATATATTTCAAAAGTCTCTTAAAAAAGATTCTCCTAAAGGGAACTTCGTCTTTTATGATGGTCCTCCTTTTGCAACCGGCTTGCCTCACTATGGCCACATGCTTCCGGGGACTATCAAGGATGTCATTCCTCGATATAAGACCATGCAAGGCTATCATGTTCCACGACGATGGGGATGGGATTGTCATGGATTGCCGGTTGAGAATCTTATAGAAAAAGAATTGGGACTGAAGAATAAAAAAGATATTGAAGAACTTGGTATAGAAAAATTTAATGACGCTGCACGGGCAAGTGTCCTTAGATATGATGCTGATTGGAAAAAGATTGTGCCACGTTCTGGACGATGGATCGATATGGACAATGCCTATCTTACGATGGACTGGAAATATTCAGAATCTATTTGGTGGTCATTCAAAAATCTCCATGATAAAAATTTGATCTATCAAGGCTACAAAGTAATGCCGTATTGTCCGCATTGTGGTACGACACTTTCTAACTTTGAAGTAACTCAAGGATATAAAGATATTTCTGATCTTTCTGTATATGCTGCTTTTGAATTAATAGATGAACCAGGAACATCAGTAATAGCCTGGACGACAACTCCGTGGACACTGCCGGGAAATGTAGCTTTGGCTATTAATGCTGATATTGAATATGTAGAAATACGAGCAGAGTATGGAGAAAAAGTGCTCAACTATATTGTTGCAAAAGATCTATCCCAAAAAATTATTGATAAGCTTCAGGGGTTTAAACCTGAAGTTACAAAAAGTTTTATTGGTAAAGAGTTAGTGGGTAAAAGATATAAGCAGGTATTTGATTACTATCAAAATGCAGATTTTAAGAATAAAGAAAATGCTTGGAAGATAGTTGCAGCTGATTTTGTAACAACAACAGATGGAACCGGTGTTGTGCACATTGCACCTGCATTTGGTGAAGATGACTACAAATTGTCACTTAAAGAAAATCTTCCGGTAATTCATCATATAGATACAGAAGGAAAATTTAAAAAAGAAGCAGTAGACTTTGCAGGTCAGTACGCAAAGCCAAAAGAAGATCCACAGAAAGGGGATGTTGAAATCATTAAATATTTAGCAAAGCAGGGAACTCTTTTTGCTAAAGAGAAAATTGTTCACTCATATCCACATTGTTGGAGATGTGATACACCACTTCTTAACTATGCGACAAGCTCATGGTTTGTAAAAGTTACTGACTTTAAAGACAAATTAATAGAAGAAAATAATAAAGTAGGATGGAATCCTAAGGAAATAGGTGAAGGACGCTTTGGAAAATGGCTCGAAAATGCTCGAGATTGGGCAATTTCTCGATCACGATATTGGGGAGCACCACTGCCTGTATGGATGTGCAAAGAATGTAATGCTACAGAAATAATTGGTTCTGTTCATGATATAAAACAAAAGACAAAAAGAAACAATTATTTAATGATGCGTCATGGTGAGGCAGATCACAATGTGGAAAATGTCGTGCGATCACGCATTGATGATCCGGATCACCTTACCGATACTGGTAAGGCGGTTGTAGCTGCTTCTGCAGAGCTTTTGAAAGACAAAAAGATTGATCTCATTATTGCATCACCGTTGGTACGTACAAAAAAGACTGCAGATATTGTGCGAGAACACATTGGTTTTGATGTGCCAGTTACTTACGATGATCGATTGCGAGAATTCGATTTTGGAGACTATAACGGAAAATCAATTGAAGAATATCATCGATATTTTACGTCTGTTTCAGAAAAATTGGTAAAAAGAATGCCGAATGGCGAAAATATTCTTGATGTACGTAAGCGCATAGGAGAATTTCTTTATGAAATAGATCAGAAATATTCAGGAAAGAATATTCTGTTAGTCACACATGATAGTCCTGCAAGCTTGCTTTTGTGTGTCGCGGAAGGTGGGGACGAAAAACGATTGGCAGAAATATGGTCATACGATACGGATTCTATTAATCCAGGCGAAGTTCTTCCTCTTGATTTTTCATATATTCCTCACAACAAAGAATACGAATTAGATCTGCACAGACCGTATATAGATGATGTGATATTTAAGTGTGATAAATGTGGGCATGACATGAAGAGAATTCCAGAAGTCTTTGACACATGGTATGAATCTGGATCTATGCCATACAGTCAAATCCACTATCCATTTGAAAACAAAGAAAAAATTGATGAGCACAAAGCATTTCCTGCAGATGTAATTGCAGAAGGACAAGATCAGACACGAGGATGGTTTTACTCATTACTGGTTCTCTCTACTGGCTTATTTCAAAAAAGCCCTTATAAGAATGTAGTAGTAAATGGAATTATTCTTGCAGAAGATGGTCAGAAGATGTCTAAGAAACTCAAGAATTATCCTGAATTAAGTTTGGTATTTGATAAATATGGCGCTGATGCACTTCGGTACTATATGCTTTCATCACCTGCTGTACGTGCAGAAGATTTAATGTTCTCAGAAAAAGGTCTCGATGAAGTAGCTAAAAAGATCATAGGTCGTCTTCAAAATGTCTACACTTTTTATGAAACATACAGAAAAGAAAAGAACACTGATCAAAAAATAAATAGCAAAAATATATTAGATCAATGGATTTTTGCACGCCTCAATCAAGTTATCGATGACGTCACTACTGGATTAGAAGAATATCAATTGGATAAAGCATCACGACCATTATTACTCTTTATAGATGATTTATCTACGTGGTACTTGCGACGATCACGAGATCGTTTTAAGGGTGATGATGCTGAAGATAAACAAGCTGCACTCGCAACAACTGAATATGTATTAGTGACACTTTCCAAATTATTAGCACCATTTATGCCGTTTCTTGCTGAAGATTTATATCTAAAGATGAATGGAGGATTAGAAAGTGTGCACTTAGACACATGGCCACAAGGGGATGATATAGATCTCGATGTTCTTACAGATATGGAAAAAGTCCGCATGATAGTAACATTGGGACTGGAAGCACGAGCAAGTAAAAAAATCAAAGTACGACAGCCACTTTCAACATTTACTATGGGAAGAGAATTTGCTCAAGAATTTATTACTATTATTAAAGACGAGTTGAATGTAAAAGAAGTTGTTGTTGATCAAAAGCTTGTTACAGAACAAGAAGAGAAAGTGATTCTTAATGACACTATTACTCCCGAACTCAAACTTGAAGGCCAAGCGCGAGAATTTATGCGTGCTGTGCAAGACTTACGAAAGAAATCAGGGCTAAACCCTACTGATGTTGTAATCCTAAATATTTCGACTGACAAAGTGGGGAAAGATCTTATAGAGAAATTTAAGCAAGAAATCATGAAAACAGCGCAAGTTAAGACTATTAATTTTGTAGAAGCTGACTCTAAAACTGATTCTCCAAATTATGAACAGATCAAAATAGATGAATTAGCTTTTGCACTGACAGTAGTAAAATAGCTCCCATGGCTCATCATGTCTATAATACTGAAGCTTTTGTACTGGAGAGTAGCTCATTAGGCGAGGCAAATAAGTTCTATCTTATATTCACTCGAGAACTGGGAATGATACGCGCGACAGCTCAGGGAGTACGATTGCTGAAGTCAAAACTTAGATACAGTCTCCAAGATTTTTCTTATCTCACATTATCCGTAGTGAGAGGAAAAGATCTTTGGCGTATTACTAATGCCAAAATAGAAGAGAATCTTTACACTCGATACTGTAACGAAAAAGATATAATGCATGTTATTGCTCAGGTATTTGTTTTAATAAAAAGACTTATTCCGGGCGAAGAAAAGAATGAAGAGCTTTTTGATGTGCTCACTCAAGCATTTTCTTTTTTAAAGGAAGTTGCAAGAGAAGCATTAACAAAAGAACACAGTAAAGCTTTTGAATATATTTTAGTGTTAAAAATTTTGCATAATCTAGGATATGTAGGAAGTATTAAGGATCTTGATGTATTTATTACAAAAACATGGTCTGTTGAAGTATTAAGAGATATGAATGATGTAAAAAAGCAGGCTATTCAAGAAATCAACAGATCACTCAAAGAAACCCAGCTATAGGTCGTGATATACTTATAATGTGGAAGACAACAAACGAAATAAAATAGAAAATCTTAAAAGTCAGCTTTATTCTCGAAATTATTCTGAAGATTCTTTAGCGCGTACGTCATTTGTGCAGCCTCAAGCTGAAATAAAGCCTACATGGCAACCGCCAGGACAACCGCTTCCAACACCTGAAGTTAAACCAAAAGATATCCATTCTATATTTAAAAAGATTTTTATTGCTGCAATTATTTTCTTTATTGTGTCATCAAGTTTGGCTATCTATGTATTTTTTAATGGACTCAATATTGTTTCAAAAGATAAAGTAGATGTGACATTTGAAGGTCCGGTATCTGTTGCTGCCGGAGATGAATTGGCTTTTGATGTGGTGATTTCTAACAATAATGACTCTACATTGGTAAATCCCGTCCTTTATATTGATTATCCAACAGGAACAAAAGAATCTTTTGACCTCACACAAGATCTTATTCATTACAAAGAAGAAGTAGGTACTATCTTGGCAAAAAGTAGTGTTCGAAAAACTGTTAAAGCAGTACTATTTGGCGAGCAATTATCTAATAAGCAAATTACTGCAAAGCTTGAATATGGCTTAAAAAATTCTGCTGCTACCTACGAAAAAGAAAGCACCTATAGTGTAGTGATTAGTTCTACTCCGGTAACCATGACTGTAAGTCATCCTCAGCAAGTTGCATCAAATGATGATCTTCAATTTGCTATTGATGTAACATCCAACTCTACAGTGACACTCAGAAATTTACTGGTGAAGGTTGATTATCCAATTGGATTTGATGTGGCAAGTGCTACTCCAAAGATGACATATGATGCTACAACATGGCTCATTCCTACCCTTGCTCCAGGACAAAAGAAAACTTTTCTTATTCAGGGGCATGTAGAAGGAGGTATTGGTGACGAAAAAATATTTCGAGTAAGTATGGGAGCGCAAAGCAAAAATAATGAAAAGCAAATCGCAACTACATACTTATCTTCTACTGAATCAGTGTTATTGAAGAAGCCGTTAATAGCAGGGCGCTTGCTTCTCGATTCTTCAAGTTCACCTGATTATTCTGTAAATCTCGGTGCCCATATTAATGGTGAAGTATCTTTTACTAATAATATATCTGAACCTATAACAGATGTAGAAGTTCAAGTTATGCTTGATGGAGCAATTGTAAATCATGTTACTCCGCGTGCAGTATTAGGTTTTTATAGATCGTTAGATAATAAATTATTGTGGAATAAAGTAACTCAGTCTGAATTGAAAGTTATGAATCCTGGGGACACTGCATCAGTAGGTTTTAGCTTTGATATATTATCTGCTTCACAAGTTGCAGCAATTAAAAATGGTACCATGACTGTTTCTGCTATTGTTTCGGGTAAACGAGTATCTGCATTATCAGCTGATCAAGTGATTTCTACAAAATTAAATCGTATTGTAAAAATTGAATCAGATGTCAATTTTTCAAGTCGTGTTGTGCGTGCAATTGGACCACTTCCTACGACTGGACCAGTGCCTCCACGAGTAAATACTCGAACAAGTTATACGGTACTATGGAGTATTGGTAGTAGTGCAAATACGATAAATGGAGCAGAAGTGCATGCAAAAATTCCTACCCAGTATGTCTCATGGCTCAATATAATAAGTCCGGGAAATGAAAGTATCACTTGGAATCCAGAGCAAAGTGAGGTAGTCTGGCATGTAGGAGATGTACCCGCTGATTCTAGCAAGAATAGTACCCGTGAAGTAGCCTTTCAAGTTGAGATTCTTCCAAGTATTAGCCAGCGTGGTCAATCTCCAATTTTAGTAAAAAATCAAACATTTACTGGTACAGATTCATTTACTAATAGAGATATTAGTATAAATGTGGGTGATCTCACCACTATTTTTAGTACAGATCCAAGCTTTAGAGATGGTCAAGGAAACATAGTTCAATAATTATATATGTCAGAACATAATGAACAGAATACAATGGAGAAATTGATTTCGCTTGCAAAGCGACGTGGTTTTATCTACCAAGGCTCAGAAATATATGGAGGCCTCGCAGGAACATGGGATTATGGTCCTCTTGGTGTTGCTCTCAAAAATAATATTCAAAATTTGTGGTGGAAGCGTTTTGTTGATGCTCGAGATGATATGTATGGAATGGATGCAGCAATTCTTATGAATCAAAAAGTCTGGAAAGCCTCAGGACATGTTGATGGTTTTTCGGATCCTCTTGTAGAAGATTTAAAAACAAAAAAGCGTTTTCGCGCTGATCACTTACTCGAAGAACAGGGAATTGATCCTAAAGGTAAGACGCTAGCCGAGATGGATGCTCTTATTAAAGAGAAAAAAATAAAAAGTCCTGAAGGTAATGCTCTTGGTGATGTACGTCAGTTTAATATGATGTTCAAGACGCATGTTGGTGCGACTGAAGATGAATCTGCTATCTCGTATCTTCGCCCAGAGACAGCACAGGGAATGTTTGTTAATTTCAAAAATATTATTGATACCTTTCATCCTAAGCTCCCATTTGGTATGGCACAGATTGGTAAAGCTTTTAGAAATGAAATCGCCCCACGAGATTTTATCTTCCGAGTTCGAGAACTTGAACAGATGGAAATAGAATATTTTGTACATCCTAATCATTGGAAAGAATGCTTTGAGCAGTTTCAACAAGATCAAGTAGATTTTCTTGTAAATGACTTGGGTCTTACACATTCTAAGATTCATCAAGTAGAAATTCCTGATGCAGATCGTGCGCATTATTCAATGCGAAGTGTTGATACCGAATTTGATTTCCCAATTGGTCAAAAAGAATTGCTTGGTCTTGCCTACAGAACCGACTATGACTTGAAGAAGCATACTGAGCACTCAAAAGTTGATTTGAGTTATTTTGACGAGGAAGCAAAAGAGCGATTTATTCCACATTGCATTGAGCCAACCTTTGGTGTTGGACGGCTTCTTCTTGCTGCTCTGTCAGATGCTTACACTGAAGATGTATTAAATGACGAGCCACGTGTATATTTGAAATTCTCTTCTAAGATAGCGCCGATAAAAGCAGCAGTATTTCCATTACTTAAAAATAAACCTACTCTTGTTACCAAAGCTCAGGAAGTATACTCAAGTCTCAAAAAAGAAATTCCTCAAATCATGTTTGATGACAACGGCAATATTGGTAAGCGTTATCGACGACAAGATGAAATTGGTACACCATGGTGCATTACTATAGATTTCCAAACGCTTGAAGATGAGACTGTGACTGTGCGAAATCGTGATACTGGTACTCAAGAGAGAGTTGCTATAGCTGCTTTACTATCATATATTTCTTAATATGAAATTTAAACGAAAGATTCTCAAAAATGGATTGCGTGTAATTACTGTGCATATGGAGGACAATCCTACCGTGACTGTGTTGGTGATGGTAGAAGCTGGATCAAAATATGAAAACAAAGAGATCAGTGGTATTTCCCATTTCTTGGAACACATGTGCTTTAAGGGTACTACTCTACGTAAGACAGCATTGGATATTAGTAAAGAACTTGATTCTATTGGCTCACAATACAATGCATTCACTTCAGAAGAATACACGGGCTACTATGCCAAGTCTGCACCCAAGCATGTGTCTAAAATATTAGATGTGGTTTCTGATCTTTATCTCAATCCAACTTTTGATGAGAAAGAAATTGAAAAAGAAAAAGGAGTAATTGTAGAGGAAATTAATATGTACAAAGATCTTCCACATCGACATGTGCAAGAACTTTTTATGAAGCTTCTGTATGGTGATCAGCCAGCTGGTTGGGGAATTGCAGGCTTCCCTGAGACAGTACGTGCAACTCGTCGAACAGATTTTGTTGAATATAGAAAGAAACATTATGTTCCTGAAGCGACAACGGTTATTATTGCCGGCAACTTTGATGATAAAAAGATCCAGAAAGAAATTGCAGAAAAGTTTGCTTCTATTCCTGCGTCAAAAAAGCAATCAAAACAGAAAATCACTGAATCTCAAATAGAGCCTGCGCTTCTTATCGAAGAGCGCAAAACTGATCAGTCACACATCGTCTTGGGAGTGCGCGGATATGCTATTACAAATACCCATACTCCTACACTTCGAGTCCTTAATGCGGTACTTGGATCGGGAATGAGCTCACGATTATTCCAAAAATTGCGAGAAGAGATGGGGGTAGGATACTATGTCCGTTCTTCGTATGATACGTATACCGATCATGGAATGCTCACTGTTTCTATCGGGGCCGATGTAAAACGAGTACACGAAGTGGTGCGTGCGATTATTGCCGAACTTAAGCGATTCAAAACCGAGCTTGTGTCTCGAGAAGAGCTCGAAAAAACAAAAGAATATCTTATTGGAAATATGTATCTTGGCTTAGAATCATCTGATTCTATTGCAGAATTCTATGGATCTCAAGAAATATTGAGACGACCACTTCGCACACCTCAAGAAATTACAAAAGAAATAAAATCAGTTACTGCAGAAGATATTAAAGCAATTGCAAAAAAGATTTTTGTAAATAAAAATCTCAATCTTGCTGTCGTAGGACCGGTAGAAAATGTAGATACCTTGAAGCAGGATCTCACGTTCTGATCCCTTTCCCAACTCAAGCTCTAGTGGTACCATAATGGTATGAATAAAGACTCTATAAATATTACTATCCACTCGGGCACGGTGGTTAAGATTGTTCTTGTGCTGCTTCTCATGGGAGCACTGTTTTATATTCGGGATATTTTGCTTATTGTACTGACTGCAGTTGTTCTTGCATCTGCTATTGAGCCTGGTACAAAATGGCTTGTGCGACGTGGGTTGCCAAGAATTATTAGTGTTGTAGCAATTTATCTCGTCTTACTTTCTATTGTAGCAGCTTTTTTCTATTTTATTATTCCTCGATTTTTGGGTGATTTTAGTAGTTTATTAAACAAATTACCTCACTATATAAGCACCGTTTCAGTTGGAGGTTCTGCCTCTGATTCCTCAAGTTGGCAATCAGCACTCCTTGGTCTTTCTAAGAGTGAATCATTGGGAGAAGTGGTGAAGAATGTTACTCAGAGTATTTCTCATTCTTCTGCCGGATTTTTGGCTACATTAACATCTGTGTTCGGAGGTCTATTGAGTTTTGTTCTTATTTTTGTTATTTCTTTTTATCTTGCGGTACAGGAGTCAGGTATCGAAGACTTTTTGCGGTTGGTAACTCCCTTAAAGCAAGAGCATTATGTAATAAGTTTGTGGCGTCGTACTCAGTATAAGATAGGTAAATGGATGCAAGGACAAATCATTCTTGCGTTTATTGTAGGAATCTTAGTATATATAGGATTGAGCTTGCTCGGTGTAGAAAATGCATTTTTCTTTGCCCTCATTTCAGCAGTATTTGAAATTATCCCAATTTTCGGTCCTGTGGTAGGCTCAATACCGGGAGTATTGTTTGCACTCTTGCATGGCGGTTTGGTTTTTGGAGTGATTGTGGCCATTATGTATCTCATCATTCAACAAATCGAAAGTCATGTCATTTATCCATTGGTAGTAAAAAAGCTTCTTAATATTCATCCATTATTAGTCATTATTGCTCTTGTGATTGGAGCAAAATTGGGGGGATTATTAGGAGTATTACTTTCAGTTCCTCTTGCAGCAGCACTTTCTGAGCTTATGAGTGACCATAGTAAAAATCGTCTTATAGCTCGAGAAAAAATGGTTGAACCAGTATAATCTTCTACATCTATGAATGAAAAAGTATCTTCAGAAAAAGCTCAGGCTTTTTATTTAACAACGACCCTTCCTTATGTGAATTCAGATCCACATATTGGTTTTGCATTGGAAATTGTTCAGGCTGATATTATTGCTCGGTACAAAAAAATAATGGGCTTCGATGTATTCTTTAATACAGGGACGGACGAGCATGGTATTAAAATTCTCAAAAAAGCTGAAGAATTAAAGAAGGATACACAAGAATATGTAAATGAGTATGCAGAAAAGTTTAAGGGCCTTAAAGAAAAGCTTGGATTGTTTGAAGATCTTAATTTTATTAGAACTACTGACCCTCATCACAAGCAGGCTGCTCAAGAATTTTGGAAAGTATGTGATGCCAATGGATTTATTTATAAGAAAAACTACAAGATCAAATACTGTATTGGATGTGAATTAGAAAAAACAGATTCTGAGCTCGTTGATGGTAAGTGCCCACTACATCCCAATCTTACGCTCGAAATTATCGATGAAGAAAATTACTTCTTTAAATTTAGTGCGTTTAAAGAAAAGCTTGAAGCTCTTTATAAACAAAAACCAGATTTTGTGATTCCAGAATCACGATTTAACGAAATAAAAGCATTTGTAAGTAGAGGATTAGAGGATTTTAGTATTTCACGTCTTAAGAGCAAAATGTCATGGGGTGTGCCAGTACCAGGTGATGACAGTCATGTTATGTATGTATGGTTTGATGCATTGGTTAATTACATTTCTGCTATTGGATGGCCAGATGGCAAAGAAAAGTTCAATCACTATTGGCCGGTAGTGCAGTTTGCCGGAAAAGATAACTTACGTCAGCAGTCTGCAATGTGGCAAGCAATGCTCATGGCGGCACAGCTTCCACCATCCAAACAGATTGTCATTCACGGCTTTATTACAAGTGGCGGACAGAAAATGTCTAAAAGTCTTGGTAATGTCATAAATCCCTATGACATTGTTGCAGAATACGGCACAGATGCCTTACGTTATTATCTAGCACGAGAAATTCATCCTTTTGAAGATAGCGATTTTACTATTGAGAAATTCAAGATTAGTTATAATGCACATCTTGCTAATGGCCTTGGCAATCTTGTTTCTCGTGTTATGAAAATGGCAGAGACTAATCTACCTAGCCCTGTAGAAATTCCCCAAGATACAATTCCGCAGGAATTTCACGATTACTTAAACAAGTATGAGATTAATAAAGCAGCAGATCTTATTTGGAAAGAAATAGGAGACATGGATCTGCTTATTCAAGAAACGCAGCCTTTCAAGCTTGTAAAGACAGATCCCGAAAAAGGCAAAGAAATCATTTCTGGCTTAGTAAAGCGATTACATGCTGTAGCACACATGCTTGCTCCAATACTTCCTGACACAGGAATAAGAATAAGAGAAGCAATACAAGCGAATAAACCCCCAGAAAAGCCCCTCTTCATGAGAAAAGACTAATATGCCTGATTATTTCGACATTCATTCGCACCTCAACTTTCCTGAATATGATCAAGATAGGGAAGCTGTAATTCAAAAATTGGTAGATAATAATATTTTTACTATTACAGTAGGAACTGAGCTCAAAACTTCTCAGGAAGCTCTAGCTTTGGCAGAAAAATCTGCTAACTTATATGCGACTATTGGCCTGCACCCAGGACATAATACAGGTGAAGTATTTGATGAGAAAGAATATGAAGCACTCATAGCTCATCCCAAAACTGTGGCAGTAGGAGAGTGTGGCTTAGATTATTTCAGACTTACAGAAAATATAGAGCAAGAAAAAGAAAGACAAAAAGCATTATTTGAGCAGCATATAGCGTTTGCTATTAAGTATGATAAGCCGCTTATGATCCATTGCAGGGATGCATATCCTGACTGTTTAGCTATTCTTACTTCAAAAAAGAAAGAATATGGCGATAAATTGAGGGGGAATTTTCATTTTTTTACTTCACCAATAGAAGTAGCTAAACAATGCTTGGAAATTGGATTTACGGTGTCATTTACTGGTCCAATTACATTTGCTAAGCAGTACGAAGAGCTCGTAAAGTATGTGCCATTGGGAAAGATGATGACAGAAACAGATGCGCCATATGCTGCACCGGCTCCATATAGGGGGAAACGCAACGAGCCACTCTATGTTCAGGAAATTGTAAAAAAGATTGCAGAAATAAAAGGGGAATCTCTTGACAAAGTGCAAAAACAGATGGTTAAGAATGCTTTTGATCTTTTTTTGAGCAAAAATTCATATATCAAAGCGTAAAATATTAAAATACTATTGCATACACAGTAAATATGTGATAGTCTGGGCGATATGGAAAAAACAGAGACCCAACACGAAAAGCAGTCAAAAGTCTATGAATTAGGCTATCTTTTAGTGCCTTCAATTGCTGAAGAAAATGTAGCTTCTGAAGTACAAGCTATCAAATCAGTCCTTGAAAACCATGAAGCAGTTTTCATTACTGAAGATTTTCCTAAGCTCAATTCTTTGGCCTATACTATGCCTAAAATCGTGGCAGGACAGCGAAATAAGTTTGATAAAGGTTACTTTGGATGGATTAAGTTCGAAACTTCAGCCGTTCAAGTTCCTCTCATCAAAGCTGAACTCGATAAGAATGAACACATTCTTCGATTTATGATTATTAACACTGTACGAGAAAGTACACTCATTTCTCAAAAAATGACGTTCAAATCTCCAACAGATGCCGACAAAGCTAAGAAGCCAGAAGAAGGAATTGCTTCTCCTGTCGTTGAAGCAGAACTCGACAAAACAATCGACAACCTAGTCGTAGAATAAAAATATGTACCTAAACAGAGCTATAGTAATTGGAAATTTAACTCGCGATCCTGAGCTACGGTCTCTACCATCAGGTATCCAAGTTACCAGTTTTTCAGTAGCGACAAATAGAGTATGGAAAGATAAAAATGGTGCACGTCAGGAATCAGCTGACTACCACAACGTTGTAGTATTCGGTCGTCAGGCAGAAACTGCAGCTCAGTACCTTAAAAAAGGCTCTTCAGTATTAGTAGAAGGCCGAATGCAGACCCGATCATGGGATGCACAGGATGGCCAGAAGAAGTACCGCACCGAAATTGTAGCTGATCGTGTCCAATTTGGTTCACGAGGCACTGGAGGTGGTGCGGGCGCTCCTAGTGGGGCTACAGGGGCAGCAGGAGGCTCACAAACAAGCCCTAAAGTTGACAAAGCAGAAGGAATTGATACTATCGAGTATCCAGAGGAAGAAATTAACCCAGAAGATATACCATTTTAAATCTTTATGACAAAACAGTGCTATTTCTCACAAAACAATATCAAACACATTGATTACAAAGAAATTGAAGTAATCAAGAAGTTTTTGAATCCTCACGCACGTCTTATTTCTCGAAAAAAGACAGGAGTGAGTACAAAGAATCAACGCAAACTAGCTGTTGCTATCAAGCGTGCACGATTCATGGGACTTCTTCCATTCGTATCTCGATAATAATTCCCTTCAACAAAAAACTGCTCAAATCGAGCAGTTTTTTGTTGTGATTGATATTGAAGATTAGTAGTGATTTCCACCGACTCGTTCTGTGTATTCACCTGTTTCAGTATTGATTCGGAGAATTTCGCCTTGCTGGATGAACATTGGGACGTTGATAGTAGCTCCAGTTTCGAGTACTACTTGCTTGTTTCCACCTTTTGCGGTGTCACCCTTTACTGCAGGATGAGCTTCAGTAACCTTAAGGTCAACTTTAATAGGAAGTTTGACCCCAATGATCTTTTCATCAAAAATAATAGCGTCAATGAGGGAATTGGCCTTCATGAAGCGGCTTTGATCACCAATCATTTCGGGTTCAAGCTTAAATCGCTTAGAAGGATCATTTTCTTCACAGAACCAGAATTCATTCTTATTTGTGTACAAGAATTTAATTTTTCGAGTTGAAAGATCAGCTTCTTCAGCTTTTTCTGATTGATGGAAAGAGATTTCCTTAATATTTCCAGTAATAAGATTTCGAAGCTTGGTAGCATTTACCGGCTTTCGCTGTTGTTTGCGAAATACGTGAGAAGCAACTACTTCATACGGTTCACCTTCTACGAGGATGAACTTTCTAAGGGTTATTTCATTATATTCGAGCATAGGATTAAAGGGTTATTTAATGTGTGTACCCGATTCTAGCTCAAGTTTTTGGAAAAGTCTATTCGGCTTCAGATTCACTTTCAGCCGCTTCAGGTGCTCCTTTTATTGTTAATACTGAGCCTTCTTTGAGCTGAGTTCTAATTTCCTTGAGAATTTTATCTTTAATTTTAGGATTGTCTCGAAGGAAGGTACGGGTTGCATCATATCCACGGCCCAGTTTTTCTTCGCCATATGCATATGAAGTACCTGATTTTTGGATAATTTTCATCTTTTCGCCTAAGGCAATGATTTCTCCTTCTTGAGAGATTCCTTCATTGTAGATAAGGTCAAATTCTGTTTGTTTAAAGGGGGCAGCAACTTTATTTTTTACTACCTTTACCCGGACTCGTCCTCCGACAATATCTTCACCTTTCTTGATCTGTGCAATTCGACGGATATCAAGACGTACTGAAGTATAGAATTTTAGCGCTTTACCTCCGGGAGTCGTTTCGGGATTACCGAACATAACACCAATCTGCATTCTGATTTGGTTGATAAAGATCACGATTGTTTTTGAACGTGCGACAATACCAGTAAGTTTTCGAAGTGCTTGTGACATAAGGCGTGCTTGCTTACCCATATGTTGAGCTCCCATGTCTCCTTCAATTTCATCTTTTGGAGTAAGTGCAGCTACAGAGTCTACGACAATAACATCTATCTTTCCTGAACGTACAAGACTTTCGGTAATTTCGAGACCTTGTTCGCCGGTATCTGGCTGAGAAATGAGGAGTTCATTAATTTTTACTCCCAACTTCTGAGCATATTCTGGGTCCATTGCATGTTCTGCATCTATATAAGCACAGATACCGCCCAATTTTTGAGCTTCTGCTACTACGTGAAGAGCCAAGGTCGTTTTACCTGAAGATTCAGGACCAAATATTTCAATAATTCTTCCGCGTGGTAGGCCCCCTACACCGAGCGCTGCATCAAGGCCAATAGATCCTGTAGAAACAGCATTAATATCTACATGAGGCTTCTCTCCAAGCTTCATGATTGCTTCATCACCAAACTTTGTTCTAATCTGCTCAAGCGTGTCGTCTATATTCAAACCGCTTTCCTTTGGAATTTTTTCTTTTTTTGCCATATATATTATCTTACTGGATTGTTAATAAAATTCTCATCAATTTTTCTTCAAAATAATCTCTATCTTTTTAGAGACGACTCTGCCAAATTTATCTTTCGCTTCAACCTTCCACACATTGTATCCCGAAGCGAGGAGGAGTTCTTCCTTAAAGATACCATCTTTATCAACAAAAATCTGCCTATCATTGAGGCTTATATATGAGATGTTTTTTGCAGAGCCATTAATGGAGATTATTGGGTCGCTCACGGTAATGCCATTGGCAGGAGAGGTGATTATTAGTTCTGGGCCTTTAATAAGATTTCTACCTTGATAGAGAGAATAGCCCGCTATGCCGGTAATAATGAGAATTGCAATCAAAATTTTAATAATAGTCTTGCCGTCTTGCTGCATCATACTATTTTATTCTGGTATTTCTGAATTATCAGGTAAAGATGGTGTAACGGTAGAATTTATGACTTCACGAGGCTTTGCCCCTTCTCCTGCACCAATTACTCCTCGCTCTTCGAGCATATCAATGAGGCGAGCTGCGCGTGCATAGCCTATTCGAAGTTTACGCTGAAGGTATGAGGTAGAAGCTTTCCCTGCTTTAAGTACGACATCCTTTGCTTCATTATAAAGATCATCTTCTTCCTCCTCACCATCAAATGATGATTCAAAGATTGAATTTTTCTCTCCAGCTCCTTCGGTAATATCTATTTCTTGAGGTAATTCATCAGCATAGTTGTCTACTAAGTACTTAACCACATTTTTTACTTCTGTTTCTGAGATATATGCAGATTGAATACGTTGTGGCTTCGACATTTCTCCTGATAAGAAGAGCATGTCTCCAGCTCCAAGCAATTTTTCTGCTCCACCTGCATCAAGAATAGTACGAGAATCGATTTGTGAAGTCACTTGAAGCGCAATACGACTTGGAATGTTGGCTTTAATAAGACCAGTAATAACGTTGACCGATGGACGCTGGGTAGAAAGAATAAGGTGAATACCCACAGCACGACTCATTTGAGCGAGGCGTACGATTGCTGATTCGAGTTCTCGAGGATATGCCTGCATAAGATCAGCCAATTCATCAATAATAAGGACGATGTAGGGCATTCGTTCTGGAAGAGGATTTCCTTCTCCTTCTGCTGGAGCCCCATCTTTTTCTAGTTGCTTGAGTGCGGGAGCGACAATTGTCTTATGATATGACTCAATATCACGTACTTTTTGTTTCTCAAGGATGTCATACCGACGATCCATCTCTTTTCCTGCCCACTTTAAGGCAAGAATAGCCTTCTTGGCATCTGTAATTACAGGAGTAAGAAGATGAGGAATTTTGTTGTAGAGCGTCAATTCTACGCGTTTAGGGTCAATCATAATGAACTTGAGGTCTTCAGGAGAATTTCTGTACAAGAGGGAAGTAAGCACCGCATGAATGGTAACAGATTTTCCGGATCCGGTAGCTCCAGCAATAAGAACATGCGGCATTTTTGCAAGGTTAGAAAAATGAGATATACCTGATACTCCACGTCCCAACGAAACTAATAATGGCTTTTCAGACTGCGTGTATTCTTCATCTCCAAGTAGGGTACCAAGGCCCACTGTTGTTTTTGTACTATTTGGAATTTCTACTCCTACCAATGATTTTCCAGGAATCGGCGCTTCAATACGAATTGGGTGAGCTGCAAGAGCAAGTGACAAGTCATTCTGAAGGCCGAGAATCTTTGAAAGTTTTACACCTTCAGCAGGCTTGAGTGCGTAACGAGTAACAGAAGGACCAATAGAAATTTCATCCATTTCTACACTAATACCGAAGTTTTGGAGAGTTCGCTTGATGATGTTGGCATTTGCCTTAATATCACCTACTCCTGGCTTACCTCGATCTTGTTGAAGAAGTGAGAGTGGAGGGGGAGTAAACGGCTTTCCAAGAAATTGACTTGAGCTAAATACAAAGCCAGGCTCTTTTTTCTTTTCAAGGGGTTTTTTAATTTCTTTCTTTTCCTCTATATCGCGTGGAGGTACATACTCATCCTCTTGTGGAAGTGGTTTTTTCAGAGTATCAGGAATATCTATTTCTTCCTCTTCTTCCTCATCAAGTTCTTCATCTTCTTCACTATCTCGTTTCCAGAACATGAGTCGCTGAAGTGTAAGATGCGTATCAAAGATGATTACTGTGGAGATGATAAGGATGCCAATAAGAGAAATTATACTGACCCAAAAATCAAAAAGACTGATGAGGGGAGCAGACACAATATTTCCAAGAAATCCTCCCCTTCCTAACCCTTCAGGATTTTTAAAAAGGATATTAATGATACCGAGGCCAGCAAGTAAAAAGAAAAAGGCTGAGACTATCTTTGGCCAGGCAACACTCTGGCGTAATGAACGCAGAAATACAATACCTAAAACACAGAGTAAACAGGGAAGGAGAAAGTATCCAATACCCAACATAAAGCTGAGACTAGCATAGATGTAAACACCTACAACGCCGGCTTTGTCGATAGCTGATAGTATGAATATAAGTGCTGCAATGAATAATAAAATTGCATAGATAGTACGAACAGTTTCTTCTTTCAAATAAGAATCTCTGTCTAAGATAACCTCATCTTTTTGTTTCTTTTTATTTTTTTTCCCCATTTCATCAAATAATTAGCAAATACTGATTTATTTTAACACACAACCTAATTATTTCTTAAAGAAAAATATATACGACTAAATAATTTTAGGTTTATATAAAGCCATTTTTGACAAAAGACATGACCCATATATAATGGACAAAACTATTTCTCAGAAAATCAGTAAAGGACATAGTAAAAGACAACAAAATGGACAAAATAATGAAAGACAATCAGAGTCACGAAAACCAAAAAATGTCTTTTATGGCCTATAATCCAGACCTATTCTTAAATGATAAATCTATATACCTACTTTATAAGAAGGTAGAAAGAATCAATGTTGCTTTGTCTCTTATAACTAAAAATATTAAAGACATTGAGATCTCAAAAAATAATATAAGACAGCAAGGATTAAATGTTCTTTCGGACATATTGAATCTCATTAAATCTCAACACATAACTTCTTCAGGATTACATACCATTGGAAGTGAAATGTTTTATTTGAGTTCTCTTATTGATATTGCGTACTGGGATGACCTTATTTCTGAGATGAACCGCAACGTAATTCATGCTGAATGTGAAAAAGTGAACAAGATGGTCACTGAGCTTATGAGTAAGTATAAGAATCAATTCTATATAGATAGTGCATTTTTTAGTCATAAAGAAGAAATAGTGCCAGAAATAAAAATTGCACGAAAGGATTCTAATATAAAGGCTAATAATGATTCAAAAAATCAGGAAAAATCTACGCAAGTTAAGTCAGATAGAAGAGGAGTAATTTTGGGGCTTTTGAAGGATAAAAATAACCTAACAATTAAAGATTTTTCTACAGTTATTACAGATTATAGTGAAAAGACTATTCAGCGAGAACTTTTGGCTCTTGTGGCCGAAGGAATACTTAAAAAGGTAGGAGAACGACGATGGAGTAGCTACTCTTTAGCTCAGTAAGTTACTAATATAATTATCTATCGTAGTT
>CAZFND010000006.1:0-42570 GCA_964520645.1 uncultured Candidatus Saccharibacteria bacterium
CAATCGCTACTTTCATAATATCTTCTTTACTCATAGTCGCAGGAAGATATGTTTCAAGAATTGCGAGTTCTGCTTTTTCATCTGCAGCAAGATCTTCACGGCCGCCTTTGGTGAATTGGTCAATAGAATCTTTGCGCTGTTTCACAGTACGCTTGATAACAGCAAGTGCATCTTCATCTTTAAGTTCGTCCTGTGGCTTCTGACCTTTTGCTACGAGTTCATTGGTAAACGCACTCGAAAGTCCTCGCATTACATTGAGGCGGACAGTGTCTTTTGCAAGCATAGCCTTCTTAATTTCGTCTTTTATTTGAGTTTGAAGTGACATGTGGATATTAATTATCAAATATGTGAGCAGTATAGCATTTATAGTTTGTTTTATAAAATTTCATAAACAATTCAAACACCTCATCATTACTATTGACTTTTTACATAAATCATGTTAATGTAGCGCACAGAACAAATTGTGTGAGGATGTTCCTCCCACTCATCGAATAGTGGCTAAATAAGACCCCTAATATAAAGGAATTTGCCGTGGATGAATCTGAGATCAAACCCTGCAGCGTCATTGTATTGTGCGTGTGTCTTATGTTGCTAGGTTATGTTTTTGTCGTACCGGCGGAGGAGCGGCGTCACCAAGAAGCGGCAGCCAAAGCGAATACAACACACCATGCAACCAATGCTTGTATCGAGATTGGTTACATCCGCAAGTACCGGGATACCTTAACGGTCAGTCAAATCGAGGATAGTATTCATGCAATTTACTCACATGTGCGTCAGGGGGGTATCTATTCCGTCGACAGGTTGGGGATCTCTGAGACCGAAATGAATGAGATCTTGGCCAAAGCCAAAGTGAGAGAATCAGAAGAGGCAGAAAAAAGGTGGGCGGAAATACTTAAAGAGAGGGAGGCAAGAGCTAAGGCCCGAGAAAGCCAAAAGTGAATCATCAGAAGCCTCGACCATTTGATCTTTCGTTCATCGCCCTGTACTTCGGTACGGGGCTTTTTTTATTTAAATATGCGCCAACTGGATAGCTGCATAGAGCACGACTACACCAAGGATAGTCATAATTGTAGTCCACTTTGTAGGATGACTATGATGACTCTCGGGTAATAAGTCACTTGCTCCAATGTATAAGAAAAATCCTGAGAAGATAGCGAGAATCACACCAAGTGAACTTTCGGGAAGGGTAAAAAAGAATGTTGAAAATACTCCAAGTACCGGTGCAAGTGCATCTACAATAAGCCAACGAAATGCGGCTTTTTTATTTCCCTGATTTTTGAAAATGAGATTAACGGTATTAATTCCATCAGAAAAATCGTGAATGAGTACTGCTATGGCAACTACTACTCCTACAGATGCTGAAACTTTAAATGCAAGCCCGATAGCGGCACCATCAAGGAAACTGTGAATAGCGAGGCTGCCAGCTCCTAATATTCCTCTTTTGGAATGATGATGAGCATCTTCTTCATGACTATGACCGTGCATGATAACCCATCGATCGAGAATCATGTAGCCAATAAAGCCAAGGGCGGCAAGGGAGGTAATAACATTTACACTATATTGGCCACTTCCAAGTTCAATAGCTTCGGGGATCAAATCAAAAAAGGCGACAGCGATAACTGCACCCGCACTAAAGCCTAAGATAAGATGAAGCTTATCCTTAAACTTCAAGGCAAATAATCCGCCAAGAAGGGTACATATAAAGGCTGCAATACTTATAATAATGGGCATATATACATGAGTATACAGGAAATTTTTCTGGTATACTATCTCAATGTTAACTACGATAATTCTTAGTGTTATAGGTGTAGCAGTGGTGGGGAATCTGATTTTTCTCTGGATGTTATTACAAAAAAGCTCAGAAAATCAGAATAAAGGTGATGATGTTGCGTTTAAATTGCTTATTCAACAAATGAATGAGCTCAATAGAACCGTAGATGGCAAAATGAGTGACCTTTCGCGCACGGTAGATAAGAAAATGTCAGAATCGGGTAAGCTCATGAATGATTCTGTTCAAGTCCAATTCAGCACATCAAAGCAACTCATCAATGATATTAATGATCAGATGACAAAGCACTTGATGGGGGTAGTGCAAGGCTTAACAAAGCTCGATGAGACCAATAAGCAAGTTGTTTCTTTTACTGATCAGTTGCAGTCACTACAAGATATTCTGAAAAATCCTAAACAGCGAGGAATATTGGGTGAATATTATCTTGAGACATTACTTAAGAATGTATTACCTCCAGGAAGCTATGAAATGCAAAAAGCTTTTGCGGATGGGACAATTGTAGACGCAGCTGTGTTTGTAAAAGATAAAATTATTCCGGTAGACTCAAAGTTTTCTCTCGAAAATTACAATCGTGTAGTAGAAGCAAAGGATCCAGCTGAACGTGAACGATTTGAAAAAGTTTTTGTAAATGACTTAAAGAACAGAATCTTAGAAACTTCAAAATATATTCAGCCAAAAGAGGGAACTATGGATTTTGCATTCATGTTCATTCCGCATGAAGCTATTTATTACGATTTATTGATAAATAAGATTGGTGCAGTACTTGAAGATAATGAAAATCTTATTCAGAGAGCTGCAAGTAAATATCATGTGATTATTGTCTCACCAACTTCTTTCTTGGCTTATCTTCAGACTGTTCTTCAAGGATTGAAGGCATTACAGATAGAAGAATCAGTGAAAGGAATCATCAAAAACGTAGGAGAATTGCAAAAGCATCTCAAAACATACGAAGAATATCATGCAAAATTGGGTAATGCCCTAAGTACTACGGTCAATCACTACAATGCGACCGGTAAAGAGTTTAAAAAGATAGATAAAGATATTCTCAAGATAACCGGGGAGTCACTTAGCATAGAATCTATCACTCTAGAGAAGCCAGAATTGGAAGAGTAGCAAAAAGCTCATCAGGGCTTGCATTCTATTGGTTTTTATGTAGAATATAGGACACTATGGAATTTGCAGTAATTCAAACAGGAGGAAAACAATACAAAGTCTCAGCCGGAGATACTATTAGAGTTGAAAAGCTTAGTGGGGAATTTAAGAAAGGTGATAAGATCACTTTTGATAAAGTTCTCCTTGTAGATAATGGCAAAGACACAACTATTGGAACACCATTTATAAATGGAGCTAAAGTTCTCGCTACCTTTGAAGGTGCAGCACGAGCTCAGAAAGTTACCGTTATCAAATATAAGCAAAAGAGTCGCTATTTTAAGAAAAATGGCCACCGACAGCCTTACTTTAAAGTTAAGATTGACGCTCTCAAATAAATAAAAGCCCCTCTATCAGAGGGGCTTTTATTTTGCAAAAATTATTTAACTTCTATTCTTTAAAGCATTTTTGATAGTCTCAGAATCAGAATATTCTATTTCTGTGCCTGTTGAGATACCTTTGCCCAAGTGTGAGATCTTAACGTTTTTTGGGTTTGTAATAGGCTTCAATATACTTTCAATATATTCACCAGTATTTTCGCCTTCAGGAGTAAGATTCATAGCTATAATAATCTCTGAAAGGGTATCTGTAGATAGTCTGGTTTCAACTAATTTTAAAAGCTCTTTGCTTCGAATACGTGTCTCGGGAGCTTTTTCTAAAATGGGGACGGAGCCGCCAAGGACGAAATATTTGCCATTATACGTATGAGTTTTCTCTATATTATGTAAGTCTACATCTCTACTTACAAGCATTAATAGGGAGTTGTCGCGTTGAGGACTACGGCAGATTTCACATTCCTGAGAATGCTGAACTGTCTGTTGGAAAAACTGGTGACACGATACACATTCATGAATATTTTTCTTGAGGTCTCTAATGAGGTCTGCTAATTCATTAAGATACCCTGGATTGCGTGTTAGGAGGTAGTACACAAAACGTCGAGCTTGGCGTGATCCAATTGCAGGAAATTCTGAAAACTGCTCTGTAAGCTTCTGAATGCTGTTCATATTAGTCATCTTATTGTACTAGAATGTGGAAAAGAGTAAATCTTTATGAAAATTTTATCTAGTACATGCTAAATTTTTAGATTATGCGTTATAATATTAATTAATATATGAGTACAAGTAATAAAATTACTATCGATCAGTTAGCAGGTATGATGATTACGGCTTTTACGAGCTTAGAAAAGCGATTTGATAAGTTAGAATCTAAAGTTGATAAATTAGATTACAGGATGGAAGTTCTTGAAAGTAAAATTACTATCAATCACGAAAATAGAATCTCTAAGACAGAAGATGATGTAAGAATCATCAAGACTAAGCTTAATTTAGGAGGAGCACTTTAGAAATCATCATTAGTACTGCCTTCACCTCCACCAAAGTTAGCTTTATCAATACTTAAGAATGTAGCTCTGTTTTGATCAAAGTAAAGTTCAACACTTCCCGTAGCACCGTTTCGGTGCTTTTCAATAAGAATTTCGGCTATATTTGGTTTTGTAGATTCTTCCTTCAAGATTTTGTCTTCTCGGTGAATAAACATAACCACATCGGCATCCTGTTCGATGGATCCTGAGTCACGAAGGTCAGAGAGGCGAGGGCGACCTCCACGTTGTTCTACAGCACGAGAAAGCTGTGAGAGCGCTAGTACAGGAACTTCTAGTTCTCGGGCAAGTTGTTTGAGCGATCGAGAAATTTCGGTTACTTGTTGTACGACGTTATCAGAATTTCGGCTTTGAGTAGGCTGCATAAGTTGAAGGTAATCTACAACAATCATTCCAAGACCTTTTTCAGATTTTAATCGTCGAGCAACAGAACGCATCTTCAAGATATTGTTTGCCGGCTGATCATCAATATAAATTGGAGCTTTTGAAAGTTTGTCCAATGAATGTCGAATTGCATCAAAGTCTGCTTCAACGAATGCTTTACCTGTTCGAAGTTTCCATGCGTTGACGCGTGACTCAGCAGCGAGCATACGGTCGACAAGCTGCTGCGAACTCATTTCCAGAGAGAATATACCTACAGGAATATTGTGATGTACGGCTGTTTGGCGGGCAATATCAAGGGCAAGCGAAGTCTTTCCCATAGAAGGTCGGGCCGCGAGAATGATGAGGTCTGATTTTTGAAATCCAGCAAGCTTTTCATCAATAGCTTTGAATCCTGTTGGAATACCTCGCATTTCATCACGAGTTTTATGAAGGCGATCAATTCGCTCCCACGCTTCAGAAAGTTCTTCTCCCATTGATACGAATCGGTGTGCACTAGAAAAGTTTGTCACTTCAAAAAGACGTTTTTCTGCAGAATCGAGGATGTATTCAAGATCACCTGCTTCATCATAACCAAGGCGAGTGATTTCTTCGGATGCTTCGATGAGATTTCGCATCAAATTCTTTTTCTGAACAATTTCAGCATAGTGTGTGGCGTTTGCTGCAGAAGGAACAGTGTTTACAAGCTCGGTAAGATAACTTGCACCACCAATTTGTTCGAGTATACCGTTATCACGAAGTTTTGATGAAAGTGAGAGGAGGTCGATAGGAGAACTTTTTTGGAAAAGTTCCATCATTGTTTTGAAAATGATGCGGTGTTTTTCTGCGTAATAGGAATGTTCGTTTACAAAGTCGAGAAGATCATGAATGATCTCAGGGCGAAGCATGATAGATCCAAGCAATGCCATTTCAGCTTCTAAACTTTGTGGTGGAATTCTAAGATAAGGAGATTTTTTTAATTTTTCTGCCATAGGATCATTTTATCACCTTGAGAATATGCTGAAAAGAAAAATCTTTATAATCTGTTCTTAACATGTGTATAAAGACAAAAAAGCCTTATTTTTCTGACGACTAAAGTATGTTCTAATTTTTATTAAGTGTTGTTCCGGTACTTGTATCTTTGATTTCGTAGCCAAGCTCTTTGATTTTGTCTCGAAGCTCATCAGATTTTTTGAAATCTTTATTTTTTCGTGCTTCTTCTCGTTCTTGAACTAATTTTTGAACTTTTTCAGGAATAGCAGTAGAAAAAGTCTCTAAATTTTTTACTTGAGTTGCTATATTTAATCCCAAAACTTCATCAAATTTAAGAATAGTTGCTCGTTTTACAGACGGAGCGACTTCTTCATCTTTTAATAATTCCCAGACAAGAGCCAAACCTTTTGCAGTATCAAGATCGTCGTTTATATATCCCTTAAATATAGCTAAATATTCTGAATCAGGTGTTACAGGCGCTGTTTCTAGATTTTTCGTATGCTCTAATAATTTACTATAAGCATTTTGAGCTGCTTGAATTGCTTCCCATGTGAAATTTATTGGAGACTGATAATGTGCAGTAAGAAGCCAATAGCGATAGGCAAGGGGACTAATACCTTTTTCTTTTAAATCTTTCAGCCTATAAGTATTTTTTAAAGATTTAGATATTTTAGTATTATCTATGTTTAAAAAGTTTTCATGAATCCAATAATTCACAAACTTTTTGCCTGTAGCTGCTTCTGACTGAGCAATTTCATTATTGTGATGCACAGGAATATGATCTATGCCACCCGTATGTATATCGAAGCTTTCGCCGAGATATTTCATTGACATAGCAGAACATTCAATATGCCAGCCAGGAAAGCCGGTACCCCATGGAGATGGCCACTCTTGCTGACGCTTATCTTCTGGTTTAGAAAATTTCCAAAGGGCAAAGTCAGTAGGATTTTTCTTTTCAGAATTAGCCTCTACGCGAGCACCTTCTTTTAAGTTTTTAATATCTATGTGACCGAGATTCCCATATGCTCCGAATCGTGAAGTGTCAAAATACACACCGTCAGATGTTAAATAAGTATATTTTTTATCTTCTAATTTTTTTATGAGATCAATTTGCTCTTGTATGTGATGTGTTGCCCATGGAGTTTTACTTTCATCATCTTTGTCATCAGCTGCTTTAATATTCATATCTTTAAGATCAGCAAAAAAGGCATCAGCGTACATCTTGGTTATCTCCTGAACCGTTTTGTGTTCTCGAGCTGCACCTTTTTCTATTTTATCTTCTCCACTATCAGCATCAGAGACCAAATGTCCTACGTCCGTGACATTTATGACTTGATTAACCGTGTAGTTATTGAGTTCAAGTGTTCTTCTCAAAATATCATCTATGACATATTTTCTTAAATTACCGATATGTGGATAGTCATATACAGTAGGTCCACAATTGTACATTCCCACGTGATTTTCTGTAATGGGAGTGAATAGTTCTTTTTGTCCTGTGAGTGTATTTGTAAGTTTAAGCATATAGAGAATAATATCTGTTTTGTTTCCCGTTTACAAACGGTTTCTTTTTTGCGATACTTTTATCCATGAAATCAACATTTTTGAAACAGTTTGGGTCTGCGCTTCTAATTGTCGCATTAATTTGTGGTGCATTTGGATTGGGAATGCGTGAAGGTGAAGATCGTGCAATTGCACGAATCGATACAACAGGAAATTTGTTTAATAAGGAAGAAGGTAAGCCCGCTACTGTCGACTTTTCAGCATTTTGGAAAGCATGGAATACACTTAATGAAAAATATGTAGCAACCAAGCAGATAAAAAATGTTACCGACCAAGAAAAAGTATATGGAGCAATAAAAGGTCTTACAGATTCGTATGGTGATCCTTACACGACATTCTTTCCACATGCAGAAGCAAAAGATTTTCAAAGCCAAATCAGTGGTAACTTCGAAGGAATTGGCATGGAAGTCGGATTGAAAGACAATATCATTACTGTTATTGCACCGCTAAAGAATACTCCAGCATTTAAAGCGGGAATAAAAAGTGGAGATAAGATCCTAAAGATTGATGACAGTGTCACATCTGCACTAACTATTGATGAGGCAATAAGTATGATTCGAGGTAAGAAGGGAACTCAGGTGCGACTTACTATTTTAAGTGAAGGAGCAAAAGAGCCCCGAGAAATTAAAGTTATTCGAGATATTATTGATATTCCAACTATTGATACTGTACAGAGAAAAGACGGGGTATTTGTTATTCAGCTCTATAACTTCTCTCAAAATTCTGCAAGCTTGTTCCGAAATGCCTTAGTAAAGTTTGCTAATTCTGGTTCTCAAAAATTGGTTCTTGATCTTCGTGGTAATCCAGGAGGATATCTCGAAGCCGCAGTAGACATGGCAAGTTGGTTTTTGCCAGGTGATAAAGTAGTTGTAAAAGAAGACTCTGGAGGACATGGAGAAGATATGGAATATAAGAGTAAGGGATACAATGTATTTAGTAAAAACTTAAAGATGGTCATTCTTGTTGATGGGGGATCTGCATCTGCATCAGAAATTCTTGCAGGAGCACTTCAGGAACATGGGGTTGCCAAGCTCGTTGGTACTAAGACATTCGGTAAAGGATCAGTACAAGAATTATTGAGCCTTACTCCCGACACGTCACTTAAGGTAACTATTGCACGATGGCTTACTCCCCTTGGACACTCTATTTCTGAGCAGGGCCTCAAACCTGATGTTGAAGTACCTCTTACACCAGAAAACACAGCAAACCACACTGACCCTCAGCTCAACAAGGCAATAGAACTCCTTCTCGCCAAATAGACAAAAAGGCCGAGATAGTGTATATTCTTTCCTACATTCTCAGTATTATTATTTATTAAATAGACGCATACATGAAAGTTATTCTCTTGAAAGATGTTCGAAACGTAGGCAAAAAGTTTGATACAAAAAACGTTGCCGACGGATTTGCACTCAATTTCCTTATTCCTCAAAAACTTGCTGAAGTTTCAACTCCTACATCTGCAAAGAAAGTAGAAATGCTTAAGGCAAAAGATGCAGCAGAGAAGAAAATCCAAGAAGATCTTCTCATGAAAAACCTCAAGAATCTTAAAGATATTAAGATTGAAATTAAGGCAAAAGCTAATGAAAAAGGCCATCTCTTTAAGGGAATTCATAAAGATGAAATTGTGGCAGAAATCAAGAAGCAAACTGAGCTTGATATCACTCCAGAATATCTCATTATCGAAAAGCCATTGAAGCAAGTAGGTGATTATTCTGTAGAAGCAAAAGTACAGGACAAATCAGCAAGCTTTAAACTCACTATTCTCCCTCTCGAATAATAAAAGAGTAAGCAACAAAAAACCTCTCAGATTTGAGAGGTTTTTTGTTGGTTGACTAATTTATAAAGAACAGTTATAACTATGCCAGAAGTTTTTTAATAATATTACTTAATGAGACGAGTTTTTTGTGCTTATTTTAAGCTTAGGAAACTCGTCTCATTTAGAAACAGTCGATTCCGCACGTTTGCGGATAATGCTTAATACTCAATTGTATTAATAGCAAAGGAGATACTCATGGCTCGCCTGATCGATTTGCCTCATTGTGAATACGAATCCCTGATGTTTAAACTCTCGGAAGCGTTGGGTGAAAGCGGAGAAGACTTTGCTAAAAGGATCGATTCAGATCCCGGCTTCTTTGATCGACTTGTGAAGTTCGCTCTCAACAACGGTTTCGAGCCATCGACTTCTCAGGTAAAAGCCCGCAAGATCATGGGCAAGAATTTTTTTGGTGTTGAGGAAGCAATCGAGCATTTCGGTGTGAATCTCACGAAGAATCATCTCGCATACCTTGCCGAAATCCCGTTCTCGGAAGAAGTACTCCATGCCTGCAGGGAAACGCATGTCCTTATAGCCGTGATGCGGATCTCGATCATGGACATGCATTCACGCTTCTACAACCATCAGCCGGCGATGTTCTACTCCAAACAAGAATGGCCTCGTGATAAGTATCACATCACTAGGGATTTCATCAATGACAGAGGGAATGAACTCGAATGGCACCTCGTCGCCAAGACACCGGTTGGGGACTCAACAAAAAAGACGTGGAATGAGCAGAAGGAAATGCTTAGCGAGACCAACGATATCCCTACTGCCCGAGTCCTGATCTACACTCTAATCGGGTATTTCCTGGTTTCGGGCGAGCGTCTCTTCAGCTCTATAGATGTGAGGTGCAGGAAATTCGATATGGGAAATCACGATACCTGCGTTGGCCGCTTCGATTCTGGCGGCTTTCGGATCTATGACTCCAACGATAGAAAAGGCACTATTGGTTTGGCATCTGTTCGAACGCAGTGATCCTCGATCTTTCGGTCCGGAAAATTTGTACAGGCCCACCCGTTACACGGTGGGCCTGATTTATTAACCAACAAAAAACCGCTCAGATCTGAGCGGTTTTTTGTTGAATCTATTTAGATTACGTGAACAATTTTGTGAGTTGATACAGAACTGTCATAATTTTGCTTTCGCTTGTTCTTGAATTCAACTTTTCCTGCTTTGAGAGCGAAGAGAGTATGGTCTTTTCCCATTCCTACGTTCTTTCCCGCTATCACTACAGTACCTCGTTGTCGTACAAGTACAGATCCAACTTTAACTGTTTCACCCATGTTAGCTTTAACACCAAGGTATTTGGGTTTTGAATCTCTCAGGTTTTTAGCTGTACCGCCGGCCTTTTTTGTTGCCATATGTCTTTAGATTAATTTTATCTACTCAATGTTATAGTAAAGTAGCTATGAATATACCCGATAATATAGAAAAAAGCAATAGTGTAGCCCAAACCGCCTTTAATAGGGCATTTATACCCATATTTATCATATTAGTGGGGTTGGGTGCCTTTGGACTCTATAAACTCTCTATTATAGAGAAAAATAGGGTACCTGTAACTATAGAAATGATAGAATTACCTACAAGTACCACTACGTCTGTTACTAAAGTTCCAGAAAAGAGTAGTACTAATATAGTATTAGGCCCCTATGTTGCATCCCGAGGAGGAAAAACATATTACCCTATAGGTTGTACTGCTGCACAGCGGCTTTCTGAAAAGAATAAGATATTCTTTCAATCAAAAGAAGAAGCAGAGCGCTTTGGCTACATACTAAACAAGAGTTGTAAATAATTCATGAAAAGAATAGTTCACAAAACAGGGTTACATATTATTGCATGGGTATGCCTCGTGTTGGGGATACTTGGCTTAGTTTTGCCACTTATTCCAGGAATTCCACTTCTTATCATAGGTGCGTACTTTCTCTCACTTGCTTCACTTTGGTTTGCGCTTAAGGTTGATGCACTTAAGGTGCGCTATCCTACATTTGGCTATTATTTTGATATATTTGATAAAAAAGCGAGTAAAATATTTAAAAAAAGTTATTAATATATGATTGTTGTAGATGTTGAAACATCAGGTACAGATCCACAAAAGCATTCTCTAGTAAGTATTGGAGCTATAGATTTTTCTCATCCAGAAAAGCAGTTTTATGAAGAATGTAGAGTTTGGGACGGTGCTCATATCAATCCTGAGGCGCTCGGTATTAACGGCTATACTGAAGCTCAAATCAAAGATCTTTCTAAGAAATCAGAAGGAGAGATACTTCAGCATTTTTTTGCTTGGATAGAAGATAAGCCTGAGAAAACAATAGCTGCCCAAAATCCTTTATTTGACTTAGGTTTTCTTCAGGCTGCAGCACATAGAAATGCTATAAACTATAGGTTGGCTCATAGAAGTCTAGATTTGCACTCTGTAGTCTATTTTCACATGATTCACAGAGGATTACAGCCGCCCATAATCCATAGTCATACTGCTATCAACTCAGATTTCATTATGGAATATGTAGGAATCCCTCCTGAACCTAAGCCCCATATAGCAATCAACGGTGCAAAGTGGGAAAGTGAGGCTTTTTCTCGCCTTTTTTATGAAAAATCTCTCTTTGATGAGTTCAAAAAGTACCCAATTCCTTGGAAATCCTAAAACCAAGCTTTTTTGATAAAAAATCACCCAACAGTAGTCAAAAACAGTCAATGGTTGAGTTTGTGTTAAATTAGGTAAATATGGCTCTAAATATAGCTTTTTTAAACATGTAGATTCAGTGAAAAGACCCAAAAATCATTGACATTGGTCTCCAAATCTGCTATACTATTAGCAAATAAGAAATCAGAGTTTATAGCTCTGATTTTTTGTTTAAAAATATATGTTAACCCTTACAACCAGTTTAGTATTATTTCTGTCTGGAATGACTTCTACGCAAGCTCAGGTGCTTCCTGATCAGACAATCACTAATACACCGATTGTAGTAGAAGCAGCTGCCGATCAAGTGCTTTCAGCTGAAACAATCTCTATTGAAGATATCTCTGATAAAAATATCAACGTAGAAAAGTATGTTCGAGCATATTATGCAAAGACACCTATCCTTGCAGAAATTGCACGATGTGAATCACGATTTACTCAATTCACTAAAAACGGAAACGTTTTGCGAGGTCGTATTACTCCCGACGATGTTGGGGTAATGCAGATCAATGAGTATTATCATGGAGCTGAAGCTATCAAGCTTGGTTACGATATTCACTCTCTAGACGGAAATCTTGCTTTTGCAAAACTTCTTTATGACAATCAAGGCGTTCGCCCTTGGTCAGCATCAGCAGGATGTTGGAATAAATAATTAAAGACTAAAAAACAAAAAGCCCCCTCAACGGGGCTTTTTGTATGCTAGAATTTATATACTATGACAGACACACAACAATATTGGTTGCTCAAATCAGAAGCTGATTGTTATTCTATCGATGATATAAATAAGGACATTAAGACAGCATGGAGTGGTATTCGCAATTATCAAGCTCGCAATTTTATACGTGACTCAATAAAAGTAGGGGATTTAGCTCTTTTTTATCACTCAAGTTCTGATCCTACTGGCGTGGCTGGAATTGTGAAGGTTGTGAGTCAGCCATATCCTGATCCAACTCAATTTGATCCAAAAGATGAGCACTATGATGCTAAATCTAAAAAAGAGAATCCTTTGTGGATGGCTGTTGATGTGCAATTTGTAGAAAAGTTTAAAAACCTAGTATCACTCTCTGAAATAAAGTTCAGACCTGAATTAAAGGGAATAATGGTAGCGCAACAGGGAAGTCGCCTTTCAGTTCAGCCCGTTTCTTCCAAACATTTTGAAATTATTTCAAAGTTAGGGAGGGGGTAAATGCAAGCAAGAAAAAACCGTCGACGAATCGACGGCTTTGAAGTTTTTGCCAGATCTTCAGGACTGGGTTAATGCATATTTAATATTGAACTATCTCTATGGAATCTGAGTTGTCATGAAGATCCAACAGAGCTGCATGGATCCTCTGAATGGGGATGTCAGCCCGTTTAGAGAAGGCGATGAGTTCTTGTTGAGTTGCAGATCCACCATTTGCTTTCAAAAAATCAAAAAGTCTTTTTTTATCAGCAGTTAATTCAACACTTAGACGCGCTTGTTCAGCTTGAGCTGATCGAACTTTATTACTCCGTGCCATATTTCCTCCATGAAATGAAGTTAAGGTGCTAGTGCGTCCAGTATTTTTATACCATAAAGAAAGAGAAATGTCATTTATTATACTGCTGAGCTAGAGAATAAAATTTTATTGACACATGTGCTATGAGTGGTACCATATCAGTCTCATCACGATTTCTGTTGAATGTAATTAATGTCATGAACAGGCGTCGTAAAACAGTATGAAAAAAAATGAACACAAAAAAATAGGAATTACTTTTAGTGCTTTTGACCTGTGTCATGCCGGGCATATGATGATGCTCAAAGACTGCAAAAATCAGTGCGATTATTTGATAGTTGGTCTTCAGGATGATCCATCACAAGTGACTGATTTGAAATATAGACTTGAGACAGGAAACAAACCCAAGAATACTCCTATAATGTCCCTTGCAGAACGAAAGGAAATATTAGAGAGCATTAAATATGTAGATGAAGTTATCGTTTACTCTACAGAAGAGGATCTTATTAATATTCTGAAGACGCGAAAGTATGATGTAAGAATTCTAGGATCTGATTGGGAAGGTAAAAAATATACTGGTTGGGATTTGCCTCACACAGCTTATTTCCATAAGAGAACTCACAACTACTCAACATCTGAATTGAGACAAAGAGTTTATAAAGCAGAAAAAGAAAAAATAGAATCTGAAAAAAGTCTCCAAAAATCACGTCTTTTTACCTTCCTTACTAAAAAAGAGAAAAAGACTGCTTAAATAAGTGCTTGTATTTGAGAAATAAGGGAACTTATATCTTCGGCTGTGTTTCCTCCACCAATAATTCTAAGTAATGGTTCTGTATTTGAAGCGCGTATATTTACCCACACATTACCTGCGTCGAGAGTAATTCCTTCGCGAGTTTCTACTTTAATTCCAGATTTTTCGGCAAATGCCGTAACTTTTGGTTCAACATCTTTCCATGTTGTATTAACAAGCTTTATATCAACGCTTTGCAATATCTGCTTTGGTAAAGAAGCAATATATGCAGATAATTTCATGTCTATTCCTGAAAGAATGTTGAGTACTGTAACCATAGTAAAAATTCCAGAATCTACACCAAAGAAATCTTTATAATAATAGTGACCAGAAAATTCTGCGCCAACACTCGCATGTTTTTCTTTAAGCTTTTCTTTAATAAATAATGAGCCTACTCGAGATGGAATAAGTTCTTCTGCTTTAAAAAGATTCATGTGCTCGAGAGACTTAAATACTGTTTCGTCTGCAATATACGGTGGTTTCTGTGCTTTAAATAAAAGAATTGAAATAAGAAAAGAGGGAAGTGTAGTACCTTTATCATCCACAAAAAATGCTCGATCAGCATCTGCATCAAAGATAACGCCAAAATCGGCTTTTGATTCAATTACTTTTTTTGCCGCTTGATCTGTTGCGCCAGCTAAAAGAGGATTGGGGCCGTGGGCAGGGAAATCGCCATTAGGAATATCATTAATACTTATAATGTTGAGATTAGGAATGTTAGTAAGACTATTAATAATCATTCCTGCTGATCCGTTTGAACTGTCTGCAACTATAGTAAGTGGCTTTTTGAGCTTGAGATGCTGTTTTAAAAAGTCAGTATAAAGTTTTACATATTCTGGATTCATAGAGTATAAAAATTATGATTTCATAGAATCAATAAATGCTAATACGTGAGTGCCACTGACCATTTCTGCACCTTTTCCTACTATTTTCATCCCATTATATTCTTTTGGATTGTGAGAAGCGGTCACCATGCATCCGCCAGATGCATTAAAATGATTAACTAAAAAATAAAACATGGGTGTAGTAGCCAATCCTACGTTAATTATCTTAATGTTCTTATTGGTGGCAGTAGATTCTTGAGTAATAGCTAATTCAAGAGCTTTTATGAGCTCAGGTGAGCCATGTCGTGCATCGTGAGCAAGAATAAAGGTTCCTGCATCAAACATCTGTGCACATGCTTTGCCGACAATCTGAGCAACATCTTCATTGATATGAGTAGGGTAAATGCCTCTAATATCATAGGCTTTAAATATTGATCTATCCATAAAAATCATAGTACCACAGAGCTGTTGAAAAGAACTAGTGTTGCTTTTAACTTGTTAGTGTATAATAAATATTATTTTTTAAATGCTGAATATGGGATACGAAAATCCAACACAACTTGTACCAGAAATTGCTGAAGGTGAAGAAAAAGATATGATTGAATCTTTGACAGAAGGTGATCAGGGAGTAAAAGAACTTTTTATTGCCTTTACTCGTCACGCTTTAGAAGAAAGTCAAAAATAATCAGTAATAATTATGAAAAATTTTGATCGAATAAAAACAGCTATACAGGCTTCTTCTTTAGAAAGCGCCGAAAAAATGATTCTTCTTGATATTTTTGCAGAAATAGAAGATGGAAAGTTGGCAACTATTGCTACTCTTTTTGAAAAAAAAGGAAATTGGATTGAACGATTTAACGATAACCGAAAGAAAAAGATAGAAGCATTCAAAACATTCAATAATGCTCTCTGGCAGGAAATCATGGAAGAGGAAAAACAATTCCTTAAAGACTCAAAATTTGATCTTGACTAACTAAGCATTTAGGCAATTGTAGGCTATAATAGTAGTGTTACTTTATATACGCGATATCGTAGTATTAGTAGTCGCGTGTATAGTAATGCATACATGCTAGAGAACGAAAAAGAGCTCATACTTCAAAGCCAAAAGGGAAACCAAGAGGCGTTTGGTATGCTCTATGATTATTACATTCGTACTATATATAACTTCATTTACTATAAGACTTTTCACAAAGAAACGGCTGAAGATCTTACGAGTACAACTTTTTTTAAAGCATTGAAGAATATTAGTTCTGTTGATCCTGAAAAATCTTTTCGTTCATGGCTCTATAAAATTGCCCAAAATACTGTTCTTGATCATTTCCGAACGAACCGCTCAACAACTGATATTGATGAATTCTGGGATCTTGCAGATGACACTGATATTGTTGAGAATATTGATGATACGGATATCATTAAGAGTGTGAAGAAGCATATCAATGCTCTTCCACCGGAAGACAGAGACATTATCATCATGAGAGTATGGCAAGAGTTATCATACAAAGAAATTGCAGAAATTTTGGGTAAGACGGAAGCAAGTTGCAAAATGGCTTATTCCCGATCAGTAAAAAAATTGCGAACAATCCTCGATGCATAATGAGCTGCAAAAAAGAATAACTGAGGTATTAGAAGAATTATATTCTTTAGATACAAAATTTAAGGTTCACGAACCAAAGCTTCGTGAGCTTGTAGAAGCGTTACTTCTTTCAAAGCCTGATACTCATTTTGATGAGCATTTTGCTCGAACACTACGTGCTTCTCTTATCCCAAAAACAAAAAAATCTTCTATTCTTTCTCCATATCGTCCACACTTAATAAGTAAATTGGCATACGGAGTATCGGGAGGCCTTGTAACATTGATGGTGATTATCCCTTTAGCCTTTGTTCTTACAAAGAAAGCTACAGTATTTGCACCAGGACAAGTAAAAAATGAAACAGTAGGAATTGCCTTAACTCCTCAAATTAGTAGCAAAGGTAACAATGCCTTTGGTTCACTCGCATTGGCTTCAAGTACCGGAAGCAGTCCAGCACGTGCTGCAAAGGTACAAGATTCAACATCTACACTCGCAGTAAATCCTCAAATGACCACAATGATGGCTGTTACAGATCTATCTACAACGAGTGAAGAACAAGCATCTACATCACTTCAAGCAAAAGTACCTTCAAAAAAATATATATATGAAGGTGCAACTTTTGCATTATCTGATGCACAGGGAAATGTGTTGAAGCGCACTACAGGCGTAGACTCTCGAAAGCAGCTTACAAGTCTCATTGGAAGTGCTCGATTTAATCTCCCTAATATTTCTACATTTTCAAATCTCAATCTTCGTACAATAGATCTTTCAGAAGATAAAAAAGAAGGATACTCAATTCACATAGATGCAGATCAGGGTAGTGTTACATTTACACAAAATAGTCCTACATGGGTACAATCTACAACCACCGCAACATCTACTGCTCTTGATGCTCAAGCTCTTGTTGCAATTGCAAGTGCTTTTGTGAAAGATCATGGTATTGATACTTCAATTTATGCCACACCATTTGTAGGTCATGGTTCGACTACCGTCGTGTATCCTCTTCTGCTTAATGGTAAAGAAGTATATGGTCAGGATGGTTATCAATATGGTATGCAAATTACCGTTGATACTCAGGCAAAGAAAGTTGCTCGAGTCGATAATCTTACATCTCAAATATACGAAAGTTCTCAGTACGTGCTTGAAACTGATCCCGAACAAATTCTTGTAATTGTTAATTCGTTATATGGAGGAGAAGGGCAGGGAAGTACATCACAAAAAATATCTCTTGGCACTCCAAAGCAAGTATTTATGCGTTCGATAACATCTACTACCGCAACAAGTTCAGAATTGTATATTCCTGCATTACTTTTCCCAATAAAAGATTCTCAAGAAGTAATACTTATTCCATTAGTAAAAGATTTTTTGGTGAAAGGTAAAGACACAGCATTTATTCCACGTTTATAATTTAAGAACATGAAAGCAATCTATATAATTACATGTATTCTTTTTGTGGGAATTCTCGGTTATGCAGTACTAAAAAGTATTAATGATCATACGTTTTATACACCTGGATATACCAACAATCCATCTCCAACTACACCAAGTACAAATAATCCAAGCACAACAACTCCTGTAGGTAATGAAAAAATTAAAATAAATACTCTTAAAATAAATTCAGTTATTTCAAGTCCTCTTGTAATAACAGGGGAGGCTAAGGGATGGTATTTTGAAGCGAGTTTTCCAGTAACACTTCTTGATGGAAATGGAAAAATTATTGCTCAAGGTCCTGCTCAAGCACAAAGCGATTGGATGACATCTGAATTTGTGCCGTTTAAAATTACACTTACATTTCCCACCCCACAAACTGCAACAGGTACACTTCTATTCCAAAATGATAATCCTTCAGGATTACCTGAGCACTCAGAAGAATTCCGTCTTCCTATAACGTTTGCTTCCTCCAACGCATCTACAACCCAAGTAAGCTTGTATTATCCAAATAGTAATAAGGCAGTGCAGCTTGGTGATCCATGTAATGCGGGCTCTGTTATACACCTTACTAGTACCGTTGCACGTTCTTTAAGTCCTATAAAAGATACACTCAACCTTTTAATTGCAGGGAATATAACCACTCAGGAAAAAGCTCAAGGTTTCACGACCGAATTTCCCAATACTCAATTTAAGCTTTTGGGTGCTACGCTCAAAAATGGTGTGCTAGCATTGGAGTTTACAGAAGTCCCAGGTTTTACTTCTGGTGGGTCATGTCGAGTTGGAATTCTCAAAGCACAAATCGAAAAAACAGCTTTACAGTTTCCCGGTGTAACAAGTGTGGTCATTAAGCCTAATACTATCTTTCAACCTTAATTAGTCATATACTAATTTTGTGTCGCGTCTATATCAAAAAATAATACTATATTTTATTTTTGCTGCTAATATAATAGTGGTTTTTTTGTTCTGGTGGACTGGATCGAGTGCACTTCTTATATCAGGCGAAAAGAGTAGTGTCTTTATTGCTTTAGGAAGACTCATGGGGTTATTGGGAGAATTGGCTATTCTTTTTCAACTTATTCTTATTAGTCGTATTACATGGATAGAACAGGTTTTTGGTTTTGATAAATTAAATAGAATTCACCGACTTACGGGCTACTCTATTGGTGGTTTTATACTCATTCATCCGCTTTTTATTATCACTGGGTATGCGCTTGCTAATGAAGTATCTTTTTGGACTCAATTTTTTAATTTTGTATACAACTGGGAAGATGTGCTCAATGCTGTTATTGGTATCATTATTCTTCTTGCTGTAATAGTTGTTTCTATATCTATTGTGCGAAAAAAGTTACGATATGAAACATGGCATTTCTTTCATGTATTTATCTATGTAGCTATTGCATTGTTTTTCTTTCACCAAGTGCAGACTGGAGATATTCGTAATAGTACCTCTTTTTATTACTACTGGTATGTACTCAATTTCACTATATTTGGACTGCTTCTTATATATCGCTTCGCTCGACCATTGTATCTTTTTTATAAACACAGATTTTATATAGATAACATAGTGCAAGAAACTCCAACTGTATACTCTTTTTATATTAAAGGCAGAAACATGCATGAGTATGTATTTCAAGCAGGGCAGTATATGCATATCACCTTTCTTGCAAAAAAAATGTGGTATACACACCCTTTTTCATTTTCTATTGCCCCAAATGGAGAGTATTTGCGAGTATCTATAAAAAATTCTGGTGACTTTACTTCTCAAGTAAAAAGCCTTCCGCTTAGGACGCACGTAATCATCGAAGGACCGTATGGAGTGTTTACAGAAAAAAGTGCTAAGAAAAATAAGTTCCTATTCATAGCAGGGGGGATAGGTATTACCCCTATTCGATCTCTTATAGAATCGCTTTCAAAAAAGAATGCCGATATGGTGCTCTTGTATGGTAATCGTGAACCACAAGAAATTGCTTTTGAACAAGAGTTGTCTACACTTATTGCTCGTCATACACATATTCTTTCTACAGTTCCTAAAAATAAAAATGAAATGAATGAAAAATATCAATACGGATTTATTGATAAAGAAAAAATACAATTGCTTGTCCCCGACTTCCAAGATAGGGAAGTATACCTTTGTGGACCCCCTATCATGATGAAAAATGTTTTGAAGGTTTGTAAGGAATTAAATATTCCAAAAAGCCAATTACATTACGAAATCTTTTCTTATTAGTAAAAATTAGAAAAATATTTAAAAGGTATAAACTAACAGGGCAAAACTCACCTGTGGATAACTTTTGAGGGAAGGACCTCTTCTTCATATAGTAATGTCGCACAATATATCTTTTACGACTATATACTGAGATAAAAATAGCATTTTGACATTTAAATTTATGATTTATAATCAATTTAGGTTCTTTGAAATCTGCTGATGTTTAATCACTTAAACAAATGAATAAAGATAATCAATCTATTACTATTTCCCTTGAACCTGTAGAGTTTGCTCTATCAAACTCTATTATTGCTTTCGACGAAGAAATTTTCCGGTTAGTAGCTGTTTCAGGTAATCAGGGTCGCCAGTATGTTTTAACACCTAAGCATGCCAAAAGGCTTTTAATGTTATTACAAGCACGTATGAATGAGTTTGAAGGTGTGTTTGGTAAGATTGAAACTTCTCTTCCTCAGGCAACACCTGATCAATCTTCTGAAAAGAAAGTTGGTTTTGGTGCATAACGTTTAATAGTTAGACTTAATAATGCTTATATTTCATGGAGAGTTTGAGGCCACCGACTGAATGATTGAGTTAAGAGACGGCCAATGACGCGAACGCACATATAGGCGGTCTTAAATTAAACAATTACTTAACAATATACAACATCAGCAGATCCCAGAGAGTCTACATATATATTCTTATCACCTATTTTTTACCCAAGTCCCTACACCTATATTGTATTACTCAATTTTCTTAGTTTTAAACTTACTTTGTAATATGGAATGAGAATATTTTTCGATTTCATGTTCATGAGCAAACTTTTCTACATCTCTCTCAAAGATTTGTTTAGCTACTGATCTATGAATATTAAAATGTTCGCCAAGTTTACCCCAGGTCCATTTTTTTGGATCAGAGATTCTTTTTTGTACTAATGCTTGGTTGCGATCATCATTGGGTGCATATACCATATCCTTTATTTTATCGAAGTCCCTACACTTACACAAGAGATTTATAATTTAATGAGCTTCTCCCCAACTTGGAATTCCAAGTCGGAGTGCTGTGTCATAAAAAATATCTAGTGAACTTCTTTTTCGAGTTTGCAGGATGTTTTTTATACGAGAGCGTAGGCTGGAAGTAATAAAAATAGAATTTCTGCCAAATTTATTAAATATAGTATCTACGGTTATATAAAGCTCAGATCGTTTATCTGTCTCAGCATTCATGTTAAATAAATTTGATTGATGAACATGATCAGGAATAATTCCATGCAAAACTATTCCAGTGGCTCTATACTCTACGCCTTTTTTATAGAGAGAGGGAAATATTTTCTCAATTTCATTCATAATCTCGGATGGGGTAGAAACTGGATAATCAAATATTATTTCTTTTCCACTATATCTAAACGTCTGTGTTTTTAAAAAGAAATAGATAGTTTTAGATTGTAAATTATTTTTTCTTAATTTAAGACATGCTTTTTCGGCATTCTTAGATAATTCTGAAAGTAGAACTGATGTATCTTTGGATATTGGATGAAATGTTCGTGTTGCTCTAATAGACTGATGCTTTTCGCGACTACCTTCTTTTACAGAATGTATTGATGTTCCATTAAGCTCATACCAGAGTTCTTGATAGGGCTTAGAGTAATGTTCTTCTACCCAACTTTTATTATGTAGAGTGAATTCCAAGGCGTTTTTGATTCCCTCTTTTTGGAATTCCACTGACATACTTCTTCCTATTCCCCACACAGCGCTAATAGGAATTTTCTCAAGAAATTTTTGAATCTCTTCCTGTTTTATAACAGTAAAACCAGATGGCTTTACCCATTTTGATGCTACCTTCGCTAATGTTTTTGTTGGAGCGAGTCCAATAGAAAAACTCATCCCCAAATCCTGTTCAAGATCTTTCTTTATCTTTTTTGCTATATCAGTAGCTTGAGGAAATGTGCTCGATGAAAGATCAGCAAAGCATTCATCCACACTATATTCTTCTACTACTGGAGCGTATCTGCGAACTATGGCATACATTCTATGGCAATAAATTTTATAAAGATCATAATTTCCGGGCAAGATAATAGCTTCTGGGCATAATTTTCGTACATCTCTTATGAGCATACCGCGACTTATACCACGTTCTTTTGCTGCATAACTTAATGCAATTGCCATACCTTTCTCTTGTCCAGTCACTACTGGTTTGCCGCGCAATGCTTCATTCTGAGCAATTTCACATGAAGCAAAAAAAGCATCTCCATCAATATGAAGGATTATTTTATTGGAGGGTAACATACTTCTTTTTAAGAAGAGCTCTGCGTTCTTTATAATCAGGAAGAGCTTGTCCTACTAGATCCCAGAACTTTTTTGCATGATTCATTTCTTTGAGGTGGCATAGTTCATGTACCACAATGTAGTCTGCTAGTTCTTGAGGAAGATCTACAATTTTATAATTAAAATTAAGATTAGCTTTTGAAGAACAACTTCCCCATCTACTTGAGTGATTTTTGATTCGAACATCTTTGTATGAAAATTTATAAAAAGTATTAAAGTGTTCTAGTCGTGCAGTCACAAAATTAAGAGCCTGATCTTTTTTCTGTTTAAATTCTGTTTTTGTTTGTCTAAGCGGTATTTTGTTTTTAAACTTTTTTTCTAGTTTTGCTTGGGTAGCTATAATCCAATCCGCTTTCTTTTGCACGAATAGTTGGGCCGAATATTCGGGGAAAAACCAAGGAATCGTAACAACCACTTCCCCTCCCTGCTTTACAGTAAGTGTCATCCTTTTAATCTTTCTTTTCTTCTTAATTGTATAGGCTATATTAGGCATAAATATTCTTCATTATACAGGTAGTTAATAGTGTTTAAAGCCCCAAAATAGCCTATATCCGCATTTAAAACATAAATGCTGATACCGTCTTCAATCGAGTCAAGAAACTTGAACTACTAAGTACTGACAATCGAGAAAGTAATACTTTGTGATACTGGGCTTCTCGTGTGTATGGTTGTCCGCGAAGAATTTTGCGGTCTATTTCTCGATTTACTTTTTGAAGTTCTTTTTTGATATTGCTTTTGATTTGTGATTTGCTCATGTTGTTTACGTTAACTTTTAATAAATTTGTTGTTGAATGCTTGTTAATAAAGTTAATATTTTCTTATTACTGCTTTTACTACTGCCATAATTTTTAATTCATCATTTTCTGCGGGAACAATGGGCTCAAAGTCTTTGTTCGCGGGATCGAGCCAAGTTTTGCCATTCCGTTTCCGTAAAAACTTTACCGTATATCCTCCATCAATGAATGCTACTACTATGTCTCCATCTTTTGCATCAGATCGTCGTTCTACAATAACCATATCTCCCGGCTGGATTCCTGCTTCGATCATAGACTCTCCACTGACCCGTAACATGAATGTTGCTTCCTTATTCTTTATGAGATAGTTATCTAAGCTCAATGTTTCTGCTAAGTCTTCTTCTGCGGGAGTTGGAAAGCCGGCTTCTACTGATCCAAGAATTTTTATTCCACCGAGCATCTTTTGGGTTGGGATCAATCGTCCAGATGAATCTTTTTCTACGAGGTCTGCATCTATCAACTTGTTAACTAATTTAAAGACTGCATTCTTAGACTTAAAGCCGAACAATTTCATCATCTCTGTATATGTCGGCATGACATCATGAGTCTCGTAAAACTTTTGTATTTTGTTTTTGTAACTCTCTAACATGTATATCAGTATAGGTGAACGATCGTTCACCGTCAAGCAATTTTCTCACTCGAATATGTTTTTTATATGAGGTCAATATGAGCAAAAAGAAAACCGCCGACAACTTGTCGTTGCGACGGTTACTATCATGAGAAATGTGGTTAAGGTCTATATACTCTTGGTGATCCATATCCGCATTCAGGACAACCATGAGAAGACACTCTGCAATCATAACCACATCTGACGCACTCTCCTCGTTCTAGTCTTTGAACCAACATTGAGTATGTTTTACAGATCGAGTACGCGTCTATTAACCAAAATAAAAAAATTGCATCAAGTGGAATAGCTAGTGCAAGATACCAGTAATGATGCTTTGCGCACATGTAAACTGAACTACCTGCCCCAAAAAGCACAAATACGCCAAAAACAAAAATCAATAGTCTATCTTTGAACATGGGTATTTCCCTTTGTTTTGTGTACAGAACACGCTCAGAACAAACTATAATATAAATATATATTTGTCAAAAAGCAAAAAGAAAACCCGTCCAACGCAGAGACGGGTCTCTTGTTGAACGGGTTGATGATCGGCTTGGGTGACGGTCATCGCTTGATGCCCACTTCTTGGGTCGAATTCGGGTCCATGATCGCCGTCACGATGAGGGCAGTCTCTCCAATGAGGAGAAGAGCAACGCAACCGATGAAGATAATCAGAAACGTTTTCATAAACGTGCTTCCTGTATAAAGTGACCAAGACCTCTCAATTGGGCCTTGTTATCACCAGATGTAAACATTATACTATATTATACTTAATAAGTCAAGTATATGATTTACTGCGCCAGGGTTAGATTCCACAAGTTATCTTGAGAATTAATAGTACTTCTTTTGAAGAGATATGAGATGAGATTGTACACCTCTTCTTTTATAAAATCATAACCGGACAAATGGCCCTCGGTTATTTCGTAGTCTTGGATTATATGTAATTGTTCGCTCATAGTTTAAGTAAATTAACTATTAATAAAACAATTTAGGTACATATATACTACGAACCAGGAGACAAAAACTTACTTCCCGTCCAAATGACTCATTGCGTACTCCCAGGTACCATCCACTTTCTTTCCGGGGTTGAAGATGTTATTAGGATCAAATATTTTTTTAGTATCTTTGAATAATTTATAAATTTCAGGACCGTACATTTGTTCTAGATATGGAGTACGAATGATTCCATCATTGTGCTCAGCGGTAATAGATCCTTTGTATTCAAGAACAAGATTATTTACTTCATGAGCAAGCTTTCCAATAATTTCTTTTGAATGCTTATCAGTCATATCCATAAGTGGAATGATGTGGAAGTTACCATTACCGACATGCCCAGCAATTGTGTACGTAAGTGAATATTGATCGAGAATTTTATAAAGCTTAGGAAGAAATTCAGGAAGGAATTCTGGCTTCACGATAAAGTCATCAATAAATGGAGCAGTTCTAAGTTTTTTAATATGCTGACGGAGCATACTGAAACTTTCTCGTCTAATAGTCCAATATTTGCCTACTTCTTCCGCAGAGTCTGCAATTTTTGTCTTGAGATTAAATTCCTTGAGACTTGCTTCTGCTCGAACCGCTTGATTGTGTGCTTCAATATCTGTATCTGCGGTAAATTCAGCCATGATGACAAGCTTTGGAATTCCTCCAGTCACAACTGCCCAAAATTCAGGAAGAAATTTAAACATGAGAGTAAAAAAGTTTCCCTTCATTCGTTTTATCATTGCTGGGAAAAGTTTTACGGCTAGTTTGAACGTGTGATCGTCATAGGACTCTACACTTTCAGGTTTAAACTGGAGAATGTGATTGGTAATTTCTCCCAATTGATGCATGTCATTTAAGAATACAACCACAAGCCGTGAATGAGTTTTTGGTCGAATGAGTCTAAATTTGATTTGAGTGATTAATCCAAATGTTCCTTGTGATCCTACAATCAATTTTGTTATATCAAATGTACTTTTTTCTTTATCTAATACATTCCATAGATAATATCCAGCAGAATTTTTTGAAACATCAGGCTTTGCATTCTTGATTGTTTCATAATTGCGTTCAAGTAATCCAGAAATATTTCTATATAATTCTCCTTCGCGTGTTTGGAGCTTTTTCTTTTCTTCTAATTCACGCAGTGTAAGAGGCTTGAATGTATATTCATTACCATCATCAAGAACCATGTTAAGTTCAAGAATATAATCTTCTGTTTTTCCATAGAGTAATGTTTTTTCCCCACCTGAGTTGTTGGCTGTCATTCCTCCTACAGTACAAAGATCTCGCGATGCGGGATAGGCGGGCATAATAAGATTTTTTTCAAGAGTAGCTTTATCAAAGTCACGATAAAAAACGCCAGGCTCAGTAATCGCGTAATTAGCTCCCACTTCGTGAATATGATTAAAATATTTTGTGAACTCTACAACAATAGATTGGGTTAATGGTCCCCCTGACATGTCGGTACCGGCAGATCGAGCAGTGAGAGAATATTTTTTACTTCCTGTTTTGTTAATTTCATTTACTACTTTAATAAGATTTTGAACATCGTGAGAATCTTTTGGAAAAACAACAATTTCTGGTTTTACGGTAAATAAACTAGCATCCCTACTATACTTTGTAATTGTACTTTCATCGTACGAAATATCACCTTTAAACTCTGTTTTGAGTTTTTGTATTAGTTCATTCATAGCTGTATAATATCATGTAGTAATTAATAATTAAAAGTATTTTATCCTACTATTATGCCAAGAAAATATGTATATACATTTGGTCGCTTTGCGCTTTTTGTCATTTATGCTTGGTTCGGAGCACTAAAAATTCTTGGGCAAAGTCCTGCAAATCCACTCGTTGCTCGCCTCCTCGAAAAGACATTACCGTTTATTTCTTTTAGTCACTTTATTATTATCTTGGGAGTTTTTGAAGTAGTGATTGGTGTGCTTTTTCTCATGCCACGGTTTTATAAAATAGCATTTACTTTCTTTTTACTGCATATGGTCATGGTGGCAGCTCCACTTTTTATGCTTCCAAAAGTTATCTGGGTCAGTACATTAGTGCCGACACTAGAAGGTCAGTATATTATAAAAAATTTGGCGCTTGTTTCTATTGTGCTTTTCTTAGCGAGTGATAGAAACTATTAGCGCACTTCTTCCCAGACTTTAGTTATCGCTTTATTGAAGAATACATACGAAAGACTGTTACTAAACCAGGTATACAATAACTTGGGCCAGCCAATTTTGTGTGCGCGACGTCCGGTGTGGAATACTTTTAAATCTTTATAAATTTTAGTTCTCCCTATTTTATTCAATCGTATGAACATATCATAGTCTTCGACTGCAACTAAATGCTCGTTGTATCCGTTGATTCGCTTGAATGCATCACTGCGAATCATTTGAAACTCTCCTGATGCGGCACCAATATGAAGTATATTGTTGTAAACATACTGACTATAATAATTAAATCCAAAGACGAGAGCGTCCATGACTGTTTCCATAGCAGGAAGCACTTTTATATACCCAGAGAGTCCGACAAGATTTTTATTCTGATCAAAATATGATAATGCTTGTGTAAAAAACACATCAGGATTTTCGATATACACATCTGCATCCAAGAATACTAAGTATTCACCATGTGCGAGAGCGGCTCCTGCATTGCGAGCCATGCTAATAGTTTGTCTTGTGACTCCAGAATATATCACAATATTTTGCGTATATTTTCGAGCTATTTCGAGCGTTTTATCGGTACTTTTCCCATCTGAAATAATAATTTCTTTTTCTCCAGAATAGCGTGAAAGGCACTGCAGGAGCTTTTCAAGTACCGTTTCTTCGTTTAGTGTAGGGATAATAAAAGATATCATGTGCAAATAGCAATAGCTGATTATTGCTCAAAAGTATATACTAATTTTATATATTATGAAAACAGCTGAGTATCCCAAAGTAAGTATTATTATTCCTGCATACAATGAAGCTAAATATATCGCTCGTACGCTTACAGCTGTTACAGCATTGGATTATCCTGATTTTGAAGTGATTGTTGTAGACAATAATTCTACTGACACAACTTCTCAAGAAGCTGCAAAGTTTCAAAATGTAAAAATTGTATTAGAAAAAAACAAAGGTACGCAATGGGCTCGCGAGCGTGGACGAAAAGAATCAACTGGTGACATTATTTGTACATTAGATGCAGACTGCTTGCCTTCACACGATTGGTTAAAGAAAGGAGTAGATATTCTTATTCAAAAAAATTCTGTAGCAGTGTCAGGACCGTATGATTATTATGATGGCAAAGCAAGCTTTCGAGCTACAAGTCTTTTTTTTCAAAAGCTTTTTTATGGCTCAATAAATAATATTATTCAACTATTTAAAATCGGCGGTGTAATGATTGCGGGCAATTGTATTATGAAAAGAGATGCGCTTGAAAAGATCGGGGGCTTCAATACGAATTTGGTTTTTTATGGAGATGATACTGATACTGCCAAGCGTCTTACCAAAGTTGGAGGAGTTGTGTTTAACAATAGGCTTGTTATGCCAAGCTCAGCACGAAGATTTACATCACAGGGTCTTATAAAGATTTTTAGTCTTTACGTATTTCACTTTTTCAAAATTCTCTTTAGTTAGATACTGGTGTTGAGGTGCTTGTAATTGTTGGAGTACTAGTTTTATTAGAATTAATTACTTTAACTACACCAGCTATAAGTTGTTTTGATGTAGTGATGACTAAATCTTTTGCATAATTCAGATTATTTTGTACACCAGGAGAAACCAATACTTTTCGTACATCAACATTAAATGCTCCAAGAATAATAAGTGCTACCACAATTAGGACAATAATACCTACAAATCCTTGATTCTTTTTATATAAATAACTTTTTTTAATATGCATCATACTATTATAAATAAGATAATGGATTAAGATATGCTTTCAAATCTGCAATAGGCATGGTGTATGTGCCTCCGCATGATTTACTCTGACGACTCAAAATTTTTACTCCTTGAGAAGCATATACTGTAAAGTGGAGGTGAGGTCCGGTAGCATATCCAGTCATTCCGCTATACCCTAGAATATCTCCTGTACTTACATTTTGTCCAGAGGATACCTTTATGACGGATAGATGAGCATAGAGTGTCGAAAGACCATTTGGGTGTTGTACGAAGACCCATTTGCCATATGAAGCTCCAGGACACACGCTATCGGTATCTCCTGTTCCAAGCACGGTTCCCCCTAATGCTGCCATAATGCTCGAGCCAATCGGCACACCAATATCAATACCATTATGACCACTTCCACTGTAAAGCTGAGTGTGCGCAGCTGCAAATTCAGTATTACCAAAATATTGAGTAATGGTATGAACTTTTGTAGGCCATGCAAGAATTCCTGTTCCAGTTGAGGGGATACTCTTTGGATCAATAGCAATTTTTAATTGGGATTCATATTGAAGAAGTTCTTGCTCGAATGCTTTCTTTTTTGCCATTTTATCAGCAAGAATTTTTTTGTAATTTGATTCTTGATTTTTTGTTTCAGCAAGAAGTTTTGCTTTTTCTGCTTTATTTACTTCAACAATTTGCTTTTGGTCAGCCAATTGATTTTTGAGTTCAATGAGCTTACTTTTTGTAAATTCTGTACTTGATTTGTCTTGTTCGAGCCCCGTTTTAAAGGTGACCAAGCTGCCCAAGTGCTCTTTTACACTTGTCTGGAATTTTTGTTGTGTTTCAAACTCATTCCACACATCAGAAAATGTACCTTTTGAAAATACATTTTCTACAAAAGAATACCCATCCATTTCATTTATCTTTCGTAGTGAAGCAGCGAGTGCTTGTTGATCCTGAGAAATTTTTCTTTCTTTGTCAGTAATCTGATTCTTCAACTTTGAGATAGTAAGATTAGTAGAATCAATTTTATTTTCGGTTACCTGAATATCAGTACCAATTTTTTTTGCATTAATATCAAGACTTTGGACAGTGGTTTGGAGTGTTTTTGCTTCTCCTGATGTTTTGGTCAGCTGTTCTGTGTATAATTTAATTTCTTCTTCAAGTTGTTTAATCGTGTTTGAGTGTGAATCAATTTGTTGTTGCAATTGTTCTACTGTTGCAGCATGCACATAGGGAAATATATTTTTGACAATAATGCCAGAGAGTATAAGAATTACAGAAGATAGTATTATAATTAGTGATTTACGCATTATGTGATACTAATTCTAAAGCCTTGTGTAAGCGATTACAGGTTTCTTCTTTACCAAGAAGCTCAGCTAGTACAAACGGATCAGGTGACTTTTCTTTTCCCGAAAGTGCAAATCGCATTGGCCACAACACTTCGCCTCTACCTTCTTGTTCTGCATAGGCCCACACTGTTTCTTTTACTTTTTCTTTCGTAAAATCTTGGGAGTCTACTTTTTCTACCAGACTAATTATAGTTGCTAATCTTGTTTTTACCAGATTAAAGTCCCCTTTACCCTTCCAGAGTAAATTTTTTGGATCAAATATAGGTTGAGCAAATACATATTCAAATTCCCCATTCTTAATCATAAGTTCTAGTTCAGAGAAAGTGCTGATTCTTTCAAGAGCAACTGGTGTAAATTTTGTGAGCATTTCTTGTGACAATGCTGGCTTACCTGCTGTTTCTAAAGCTGCTTTTACTTTCTCTTCTAATTCAAAAGCTGAAAGCTTTTTAATATATTCTTTATTAAACCACTTTAATTTTTCTTCGTTAAAGATAGCCCCTGACTTGTTTACTTTTGAAAGATCAAATATTTCTATAAGTTCTTTAAGAGTAAATAACTCTTTCTCACCACCCGGGTTCCATCCCAAAAGGGCCAAAAAGTTGATGATAGCAGGAGCTAAGAAGCCTTCATCTCGATATTGAGTAAGCGCCTTTGCGCCTTTTCTTTTAGAAAGTTTTGTTTTGTCAGGCGCTAATACGAGTGGCAAGTGTGCATATGCAGGCGTAGAAGCCCCAATTGCCTCTTGAATAAGTATTTGGCGAGGAGTGTTAGAAATATGATCTTCACCACGAACAATATGAGTAATACCCATTTCAAAGTCATCTACAACAACAGCAAGGTGAAATGTTGGCTCTTCAAAACTTTTTGCAATAACAAAATCTTTGAGTTCTGTGGTATCAAATTCTATAGTTCCACGAATAAGATCAGTAAAAGCTACTTTTTTATTAGGATTTTTAAATCTAATTACTTCAGCTCGATCACCTTCTTTCTCTACCTTTTCTTGAGAAACATAAGCGTGACCTGACTCAATAAGTTTTTGGATATATTTTTTGTAGATTTCAGATCGTTCTGACTGACGTGGAACAGCATCTTTATTATCATACTCAAGGCCAAGCCATGCCAAACTTTCGATGATGTTTGCATCATATTCAGGCTTTGAACGTGCTTTATCAGTGTCTTCAATTCGTAATAAGAATGTTCCCTTATTTTGTCGGGCAAAAAGGTAGCTAAAAAGCGCAGTTCGGTAATTTCCGAGCTGCAAAAGACCGGTGGGACTCGGCGCAAACCGGGTTACTACTTTTTCTGAAGAATTTTCTGACATAGCATGAGTATAGCATATTTTTGAGTGTTTTTGCTATTGAACAGTTGACATAAAATATGTTCCATGCTATATTATCAACAGACGGGAGAGAGGAGTCGGAGAAAGTTGTCTGTCGGACTGCTTCAATGGTTAGGCTTGTTTTGCACTATGTAAGTAGCAGGATAACCCAAGACCCAGTAGTTCTGGCCGACCAAACCAAGCCCCAGGAGCATGCTCCTGGGGTTTTATTTTGCCTACATTTTACTGACCGTGTTGAAGTGCAATATTTATAATTTCTTGTGCGATGAGATTGGCGGCATCAGTACGAGCGAAGTTGTGAGCGGCATTTTTCATATTCTGTAAAAGCGCAGGATTGCTCATGAGACGATCTATTTCTGCCGTAAGGACATGAGATGTCAAATTGTTTTCTTCTATAACGATTCCAGCTCCCGTGCGAGCATAACTATAAGCATTCTTTCTTTGGTGATCTCCATTTGAATTTGTAATAGGAATAAGAATTGCAGGAATTCCCCAGACAGCTATTTCAAAGATAGTAGATCCCGCTCGTGAAATGACAATATTTGCAGCACTGGCTGCCATAGAAAGCATTTCATTGTTTAAATGATCTAAAGGTATATAGCGTCCCTTATAATGGCTTTTTTGAAGCAACATCGTTGATGTGCTTTTCATGAGGGTAATATTATCTTTCCCTACCTGATGGATAACCTGATATTTCTCAACTAATGTAAAGATGATATCAAGAATTGTTTCATTTATTTTTTGTGCTCCTTGTGAGCCTCCCAAAATAAGAATGGTAGGAATGTTGGGATCAAGATTGAAATATTTGAGTGCGGGTTCTCTATTTGTTGAAACACTCAAGAGCTCTGATCGAATAGGATTGCCGGTATAAGCTACTTTTTCTTTTTTGAAATGGTCTGCAGCTTGTGGATATGAAATAGCAACACGCTCTGCAAATTTGCCTGCCCAGGCATTTACTTTGCCGGGCACACTATCAGATTCATGAATCACAACAGGAATTCTTAAAATTCGAGCTGCAACTAGTGCGGGGAAACTTACATATCCTCCTTTTCCAAAAATAACATCAGGATAAATAAGAAAGACACTCCACAATCCGCGAATAACTCCCCATGCAGTTACAAAAATATCGAGAAAATTGAGAAAAGAAAAATAGCGGCGCAATTTACCTGAATTACTTTTTACAAATTTCAAATGATTTTCAAAAAGAGCACGCTTATCATATTCTTGGGGTGCCATGTAATAAAGCTTCACATCAACAAAATTTTCCTGCTCTGCGATCTTATTAATCGCCTGAGCAACTGCAATAATTGGATAAAAATGTCCGCCTGATCCGCCGCCTGTAAGTAAAATTTTCATATCTGTATTATATTATGTTTTTTGATGCTTAGAAATATTAAGAACAATTCCTACTTCTGCCATTCCAAAGAGCATAGCTGTGCCTCCATGACTTACGAAAATAAGTGGAATACCTGTAAGGGGCAATAAGCTCAGCATCGAGCCAATATTAATAAAAGATCCTGCAGTAATAAGCGTGATAATTCCCACGGTTAATAGCATTCCAAACGAATCTGGAACATTGGCTGCTATCTTGAATCCTTTCATAGAAAAGAATAAATACAGACCAATAAGAAGTACTCCTCCAATAAAGCCGAATTCTTCTCCTGCTACAGCAAAGATAGAATCTCCAATAGGCTCTGGAAGAAAATTAAATTTTTGAATACTCTGCCCAAATCCCCTGCCCGTGATTCCTCCTGATCCAATAGCAATAAGTGATTGTTGAATTTGATACCCGGATCCCAAGGCATCATGGGAAGGATCAAGGAAGGTCGTAAATCGCGCCATAAGATATGGTCTCACTTGGGCTAATATTAAAATTCCTATCACACACATAATAAAGAGCAGTCCAACATATCTCCATTTACCTCCTGCCGCGATAAACATAGCAAGTAGTGCAGAAAAGATCACAAGAAATGATCCAGTATCAGGCTGTTTCATCAAAAGTCCTCCGGTAATAGCAATAATGATAAACAATGGTAAGGCGCCAAATTTAAACGTTTTCACTTTTTCTTTCATTGTAGAAAGCCAGGCTGCAAAATATACAACTGCACCAAGCTTTAGTAATTCTGCTGGCTGAAATGAATACGAACCAATATTAATCCATCGTCGTGCACCTCCATGAGCGAATCCAATTTTTGGTAGAAAGACAGCTATACAGGCAATAATAGAAATAAGGAAAATGTAGAATGCATATTTACGCCAAAATTTGTAGGGAATTCGAGCAAAAATAAGGAGACATGCTCCTCCTGCAACAAAACCCACCAAAAATTGTTTGATGGCTACACTTGAATAACTAATTCCCTGACGTGCTAAGAGTCCGAGTGATGCAGAACTAAAAATGAAGAATCCAGCAATAACTAGAAGAAAGGTAGCAATAAGAAATGTCCTATCAATACTTTTTACTTTCATTATTTTTATAATACCACAGATGACTATCGAATGAATCCAATAATAGCCAAAATCATCCCCAAAACAGCGAGAATAATTCCAATAATCCAATATCTCATAGTTACTTTGTACGCTGGCCAACCCATAGCTTCAAAATTGTGATGAAGTGGTGCGACAAGAAATACTTTTTTCCCATTTCGTAATTTTTTTGAAAGAAGTTGGATAACAACTGAAAGTGATGTGATAAAAAGTGGAAAGGCAATGATAGGAAGAACAAGAATTCCATATCCTCCTGCAAGTGAGTCGGTCATGAAAGCAACAATGGCAAGGGTAATCGTAAGACTCATGCTTCCTGTCTCAGACATATAAAATCGTGCAGGTGGAATATTGAACCACAAGAATGCCAAAATACCTCCTGCCATAACCGCACAAAAGGCTGCTAGATCGATTTGATGTTGAAAAAAGGCAATCCCTCCATAAGCCGTAAACATAATGGCAAATAAGCCTCCTGCAAGCCCATCAAGTCCATCAATAACTCCTCCTGAATAAAGACCAATCACTACCAGTACAAAAAATGGAATAAATAAATATCCTAAATCAATGGCTTGTCCAAGAGGCAATCCTATTGAGTGAACTTCAAGCTTAATGAAGAACCAACATGCACATGCAAGAGCAACAGTACCGACAATTAACAATCTCTTTTTTAGTGATAATCCTCCAGCGATGTGATCTTTTGATCCTTTGATATCAAGATAATCATCAAGAAGACCAACAAAACCTCCAAGCAAAAGTGTCGCAAGTGGAATAAGCGTCTGACTTCTACTTAGAAAGTCGAATTTTTCAATAAGAGCAATAGGAAATATCTTTGGTATTGCCCAAAAAAGAAGCATGGTGATAAGTACGCTCAGCCAAATAACAGCACCACCCATTTTGGGCGTGCCAACTTCTTTATCCTTGTGAAGTTCATTGAAAATGGGAGTCTCACGTCCGTCCGGAGCAATTTTTCCTGACTTCTTTTTCCACATCTGATACTTATAAAGATAGTATGTAAGAAGTGGAGTAATAAAAATTCCAATACCAAAAGTAATCGTGCCGGGAATAAAAAGTTTTACAAGATCAAGATTCATAATAATTATTTAAAAACTGTTGAGAGACCGCGCAAAAGTTACTAAATTAGCCACATCGGTAAATCGTCCATCATAGGTTGAACCCATTACTACTACTTCAATAGTATGGCCGTTATCTGCTTTAAAAGCAACCGCTAAGTTCCCTCCCGCAAGGTCAGTATAACCAGTTTTTCCTCCTAATAGATTAGGAATTTTTGTTGCAATAATATCCGTATTTTTTGCATTGTGTACTATCCCATCTAATGATGTGACATTGATTTCAGAATATTTGGTTGCTTCAATAACATCAGGATAATTTCTTACAATATATCCAAGTAATGTTGCTACATCTTTTACTGAGCCATATGCTCCAGCATGAGTTTCGCTCATATCGAGTCCTGACTCATTGAGAAATCTACTTTGTGTAAGCCCTAACTCCCCTGCTTTAGTATTCATTTCATATACAAAATCTTTTTGAGACGTGAGACTCACTACTTCGCCAATAGCTGCAGCGCCATCATTTGATGAAACTACAAGTGTATAACGAAGCAAATCTTTCAGTGACCATTTTTCATCTACTGCCAATCCTCCATCTTCTATTTTGGTTAGAATTTCTTTGTGAATGGTAATTTCAGTAGTTGGAGAAGCCATACTGAGTGCAGTAATAGCTGTCATGATCTTGGTAAGTGATGCTAATGGTAATACCATGTCTGCATTTTTTGCAAAAAGCACTTTTTGCGTGGTCATATCATATACATATGCAGCTTTTGCTTGCATTGCTATGCCATTAGGGCCACTGGTATCTCGTTTTACCACAGGTTTTGGTTGTACTGTTTCGGAATAAGATTGTGGCTCTGGCACATATTGCATTACTCCTGCTGGAGTAGTAGGTTCGGGGATTACAGGAATAAGATTAGAAGCCTCAGAGCTTTTTATTTTGATAAGAGTGTCAGGTACAAAAATAAGCGTTGCTGAATAAAAGAGCGCAACGGTAGCAAAAATTGAAATATTTTTCTTATAACTATTCTTTATCCCCATGGTTTTCTGACGCTTGTTCTTGAGATTGTTGTTCGTGATGTGCTATCTCCTTTCGCACCTCATTATATTCTGGTAGATCTTCTATTTTACTTATTCCAAGATAAGATAACAACTGAAATGTTGCTTTATATACAAATGATCTCTGATCTTGTGGATTTGTTACCTTCTCGATCAGTCCTCTTATTAATAAATTTCGAAGCACAAAATTAGAATTCACGCCTCTAATATAATCAATGTCTCTCCGTGATACAGGACCTTGATAAAGAATGATAGAAAGAGTCTCGAGTCCTGCCTTTCCCAAATCTTTTACTAAATCTTCTTTAATCAATGTTTCAATCAGCGCACTCATATCTTTGTGAGTACCAAGCATGACTTCATCTTCTTTATAAATAAGCTGAATTCCCCTGTTAGTTAGTTTTTGCTCAAGCTCAGTAAGCGCTGCTTTAATTTCAGCTTCATCCTTCTTTAAGAGTTCAGAAAGTTTAGCGAACGACAATGGTTCCCCTTTCCAAAATAAAATAGCTTCTAATTGTGCATCAAGTGGCATCTGTTTTTATATTAACCGTACTTAGGAACACTTACTTCCTGGTTCTCAATATGAATATCATCAAAATCTTTTTCCTGTGAGACCATTATAACCCCTTGTTTAACAAGCTCAAGCATCGCTAAGAAACTTACTATCACTGTAACTTTCTGTTCAGGAGTAAAATTTCCTTTTGCACCTGCAAATTCTTTGAAGCTCATTTTCAAATTACTTTTGATTCTATCTGTCAGACTAGAAATCATGTCTTCAAGAGAAATAACTTTTTTTACCAATACTTTTGGAATAACTTCTTTCTTTGGAAGATTTTTTAATACTTCTCTAATAGAACTAGCTAGATTTGTCACTGTCATAGAGTCATCAGGAGAAAAAACGGGTGTAATAACTTTTGATGGATTTTTTTCAAATATAATATCTTTACCAAATTTTTCTTTAACATGTACGCTCAATTCTTTGATTCGTTGATAGAGTTTAAGCCGCTCTTCAAGATCATGAATACTCGCCTCTTCTTCTTGAGTTAAGTTAAGCGTTGGTAATAATGACTTTGACTTTATTAGCAATAACGTAGAAGCAATAAGAATAAAATGCGCACTCTCGGCAATAGGAAAATGCTCTAATTTGTTGATATAAGCAATAAAATCATCTGCTACTTTAGATAATGAAATATCATTAATGAAAAGCTTTCTTTTTTCTATTAAATTAAGTAAGAGGTCGAGTGGCCCCTGAAAGTGCTCAGTCTGTACTTTGTAATTATGTTGAGTAGGGTTCATAAGTAGAGTATAGCAAAGATCAAAGACTAAATGAAAGATAGTCTAATATTTTATATCTGTACGAATTCTCTTAAAACAATCCTCTTGAGCATATTGTGGAAATTGAGGACAACTTTCTGGAGTTGCGGGTAGAGTACGGTAACATGACTTTGACCAATACAATGTTACATCAGAATTCACTGCAATTTGTTTACAAATTTCAATACCATTAGTACTATAGCGCGCTAGGTGTTCATAACAGTTATTATATCGGTCATAAAGACGGTGTATATCAGCACAATATCTCGGGTCTTTTGTTTGCTGAGCCAGAACAAGCATCTCCTTATCTTGTTGTTCATAAGAATTACTGATTCCACCTAGATAAAACGCTGCAATAAAAAATATAAGCACTGCGGCAACTCCATACCACAGTCCGTACTTAAAGCTTACTTTTAATGCACGTACAGCAAAAAAGACAGCAATACTTGCCCCTACAGGTATCAAAGCAAAAAGAAGAAAAAGAATTCCTATTCCACCTTCCCCTGCTTTACTACCTACAAATACTAACATCGCTACAACTGCAATTAATGCAGTATTTAAAATTACTGATATATTGCCATATTGATTTTTTGGTTTAAAAAGTAAAGCAATATACAAAAGTCCAGCTAAGCAAGGAATACCAGCCATCATCAAATTACCAGTAGTTGTTCCCATTCCTATACTGTGCTGATCAGTTAGATACTTTAATGCCTCACGTATTCCTTTGATACCAAACCAGAGATTGGCAGCAGCTGAAATAACATAAAGAATAATTATAAAAGATTTAAATTTTTTCATATATAAAGTATACCCTGAAATAGATGAGGTTAACACTCATTATACTACTTTAATAACCCTATCCATCTCGGGAATTATTGCTCCACTTTTCATTTTAAACCTATCATCACTCCATCGTTTTCCAGTATCAACAAAACCTCTTGGATACCACGAGCATCTTCTGCGATTGGAGGGGTAATAATTAGTTCTTTTTTCATGGAGATTATATTTTATGAGAAAGGTGCCTGAGCCTAATTAATACTATTATTTAGCTTTTCTATTTTTTATTTTTCGATATAGGAAACCTGAAATAAATCCTAAAAATAAAATAGGTATAAATGAAATGTTAGTATGGTAATTAGGATATATTATTAAAAGATTAAGAATCCATATGATAATTGCCCAAAAGACTATTCCCTTTAACTCTTCTGGTGCTTTTTTCCATGTATTTTTTAAACTTTGCATAATATAGTTAGTTATCTAATAAATTTAAATGTACTTAAAATCTATACCAAATCACATTAATCTGCTTTTAAAATATTTTTAATGGATGCTGTAGTTTCGTTTTTTAAATTTCTATATCTATATACTAAATATAAGACAATAAAAATAATAAAACATACACCAACTAGAAAACCAAAAATGTTGATTCTTGGTAGTGAATTGTTTATAAACCCAAAAACAATAAACGTAACCATCAACACGGCCATTAAAAATACCATGAGTAGTGTTTCAAGAGGCTTTTTATAGTATCCTTCTATCACTGCTTTACCGGTATCAGAAGGTAAAATAACACCACTAAAAATTGGGACTATGAGACCGCCCCTACCCCCAGAAGTTTTCTTACTCATAGAAAATTTTGGAAATGCAATACTTCCTACGTACTTCTTAGAAAAATCAAAACCTTTGAGAAAACCTGAATAATCTATATTTGATTCAATTATTTTTTTACACTCATCTATACTTAAATCTGTTTTGAATCTAAATAAATTATTGTTTTTCATATTGAACATATTATACCTCATCTATATAGTTGAATATAGGTGGGGTGGCACATAATCGAGGTCAAAACTTATTTATTGGAATTAGAAGCTCCTTGAATGCTTTTCACCTGATATTCAATCATGGGGACTAGTTTTTTCCATGATGATAATATACCATTTAAGCTTTTTTTAGTACCCATAAATGGGCCATAAATATAGAGTCTATTCTGATGGAATTCAAAACCAAAATCTTTATCTAATTTTAAAAGATTCTCTATAAATTCCGGTGTAAATATTTTTCGAGTACTTTCTTCGGATCCTTTTTCTGTGGAAAGTACAAAAATTTTATTAAAATTGTCTTCTAAAGAGATGTACACTCTTTTCTTGTCATTATAATATCTACGATTAGATTCGATAAATAATTGTTCAAAGTTTTTATTTTGACAAATGATATTGGGAATATTAATAGAAAATGTCGTTTCAAAAACAATTAAATCAGATGGAAAAATATATCTTTCATAACCCATGAGTGATGTAAACACGAATATACGGCCAATAAAATTATTATCAGATATATTTATCACATCATTAATCTCCCGATATGAACCAGTTGTGAATAGATATCCATCCAAACTATTACTATCCACTTGAGAAGAATATGTATATCCCAAACCTAGGGCGAACTGTTTCATGAAAGTACTTCGTGACTTTCTTTGAATAGCGTTGTACATAAAAAACAATAATGCTACGGAACAAAAAGCAGGCAGAGGATTCCAAAATAAATAACTTAACAATCCGCCAGTTAATATGATTAATAGAATAGGAATATAAATTTTCCGATTGGTTCTTATATTTCTTGAAATAATTTCTTGGACATCACCTTCATAGGAAATAAGATAATTAGGTGTAGTTATTATAATTTTATTTATAAATTTATAAATTAAAAATAAACTCTCAAAAATGATGATGGGCATAACCATCCAGGTTAAGAGAATAGGTAAAATTTCCCTCCATATATAGATCCCCTGGTCAGGATATCCAAATTCACCGTTATTATTTGTGCTTATCATTGCACTAAAAACAGCAATTCCCAAGAGAAGTGAGGCACCTAAAATAAAAGCATGTGGGAAAATAATTTTATTAATCGTTTTCATAAATAAAATCTATTCACTTTTTGAAAGCGACTTATCAATTCTATTGATATCTCGAGGGAAAGCAGATGCTTCCTTTACGTTAGCAACATTGAGCATACGTGCAGTGATTCGTTCAAGTCCTGTTGAACATCCTCCGTGTGGTGGCAATCCGTACTTGAATGCTTGGAGATAGAAAGAGAATTTTTCTGGATCGAGTCCTCGAGATTTCATCTTTTCAATCATTGCATCATAGTCATGAATTCGCTGGCTACCACTATTTATTTCAAGTCCTCGGAAGAGTAAGTCAAAACTTTTTGAGAAATAGGGATTTTTCTCATCTGCATAGGTATAGAATGCACGTTTCTGAGTGGGATAATGAGTAATAAAGACAAAGTCTGTACCTTTTTCACGAAGTGCCCATTCGCAAATTTGTCGCTCGTGCTCTGGCTCCATATCGAGCTCGCCTACTGCCTTTCCTCCAAATTCTTTTTCAATAATCTCTTGAGCTTCTGTGAGCGTAAGTACTACGAATTTTTCTCCAAGCTTTGGAACAGGCACATTCATTCGAGTAAATATATCAGCATGCTCTTTCTCTGCTCGTGTTACGACATCTCGAATAACGTTTTCGAGAACTTTCATCACGTCGAGATGGTCATTGATGAATCCCATTTCAAAGTCCATTTGAGTAAGTTCACTCAAGTGTCGACTTGTTGCAGATTTTTCTCCACGGAAAATTTTTGCAATTGTAAATGCTCGTTCAAATGGTCCCACCATTATTTCTTTGTAAAACTGAGGACTAGTAGCTAGAAATGCAGTGTTATTGTAGTAATATTCTACTTTAAATGCAGCTGCTCCCCCTTCAGCATCTCCTCCTACGAGTGCTGGGGCTTGAAATTCGGTAAATCGCTGTCGGCGCAATGATTGTCGATATTCCTCAACAATTGTTGCCTGCATAGTGAAGATATCTTTTGCACGCTGTCGACGTAATGTAAGTGGAAGATTATCTAAATACGTATCGAGATTGAGCTCTGCATCCTGATCAAAAGGTAATTCTTTTGCTTTACTCAACACTTTAAGTTCTTTAATCTCAATTTCAATATCACCATTTTGCTTATCAGCCTGAATGTTTTTTTCTGGGCGCTTGTTAACAATACCAAGTACGGTAACAACCCATTCTGGTCGTAGTTCTTTTGCTACTTCGAGAGCTGCTGTTACTTTAGGCAAGACAACTCCCTGCACTTTGCCGGTCATATCTCGAAATTCAAAGAAGACCATTTTACCTTGGTCTCGTCGTACATCAACATAGCCAGAAATACTGACCTCTTTCCCAATGCATTCTTTGAGATGTTCTATATAGGTTCTTTCCATAGAGTTAAAAATAATTAATCTTTATCGCTTCTTTTACTTCTTTAAGTGTCTGTTGAGCCACATTTCGTACCTTTTTAGTACCCTCTTCAAGGATATTCATAACATATTTTGGATCTTTTGCTAGTTCTTCTCTTCTCTCTCGAATAGGTCTTATTTTGTCTTGAAGAATTTTAACTAATCGCTTCTTTATTACCACATCACCGAGTCCACCTTTCATATACTGAGCTTTCAAGTCTGCTACTTCTGCTTTATTCTCATCAAAGATATCTAGGTACGTAAACACAACATTTCCTTCTACTTTTCCCGGATCATTTACATGGATATGAGCTGGATCGGTATACATTTGCATTACTTTTTCTGCAATTACTTCATCTGAGTCTGCAAGGAAGATTGCATTGTTGAGTGACTTACTCATTTTTGCATTACCATCAATACCTATAAGACGAGAATTTTGAGAAATAACGGGTGTTATTTTTTTAAATACATTTCCATACAAACTATTGAACTTCTGAATGATTTCATTACTTTGTTCAAGTACCGGCAACTGATCTTCTCCAACAGGCACAATATTTGCTTTACAGACAAGAATATCCGCAGTTTGGCTTACAGGATATGTAAGGAATCCTGCAGGTACATCTTCACCATATCCTTTTTGTTGAATTTCATTTTTAACAGTAGGATTTCTCTTAAGTCGGGCAACAGTTACCAAATTTAGAAAGAATACAGTGAGCTCTGCAATTTCTGGAATCTGAGATTGAATGAAAAAAGTGGTCTTAGCTGGATCAATACCGCAAGCTAAGTTATCAAGGGCAACTTCGAGCACATTGTTGCGTACTTTGTCAGGATTATCTGCATTATCAGTAAGCGCCTGAACATCAGCAACCATGTAAAAAACAGCATCATATTTGTCCTGAAGTTCGATTCGATTCTGGATAGAACCCACATAATGACCCAAGTGGAGCTTTCCAGTAGGACGATCTCCCGTGAGGACGATATTTTCTTTCTCGTTCATACCAGAGATAATACCAGGAAAATGAAGAGTTTAAAAGGCTGAAGGTTATTTGTAAACCTCATCAACAAAATTGCGAATATCAGTCTCAAGCTTATCGGTAGAT
>CAZFND010000007.1:0-39095 GCA_964520645.1 uncultured Candidatus Saccharibacteria bacterium
CGATGACTCAACAATTGCGGCCAGGCGATTTCTTAGGATATTTGTTTCCTCAGGGTTATGCTGAGCTTTTCTATTCGTTTGCGGCATATCTATACTGTACTCTTCTCACAAAATATAGCAAAACATGAAATAAAAAAGCGCCCGTCGTGAGACGGGCGCGAGATTCAGCACAAATTGATGAAAACAAGAATCGTGAGCCAGAAGATGCGTGAACTCATTTTACATCTCCTGCACGACCCGGGGCTTAGTGTAGGACTTGAAGATCCGTTTCAAAGCCCAGATATGGTACAGAAACAGCAAAATCAGACCGGCGCACTTCACATCGAACTGAAGCCCGTCATCGAGGAAGTGGACATTCCCAAGATTACGGGTAACGAAATTGAGTACTTGAAACATTTTTTTCTCCAAGAATAGGTTAACAGTCTTACTGTAAACGCCTACTCCCTCCGTGGAGATCAGACTTTCTCCCAATTTCTCCTTATATTGCTCCAGATATGAAGATCTAGGTAGGACACGGTGTCCGTACCACTATAAATATTATATCACAAATACTTTATAAGTCAACAAGATAGATGAAAGAGATTTAGATCTTTGGATTAAGCAAAGCGAGTAGCTTCTTGAGAGAAAATGTGGCTACACCCAAGACTTTGTCAGCACCGCCGTAATAGAGGAAGACTGTATCTTTGCGTTGAACCATTCCACAAGAGAACACTACATTTGAAACAATGCCTCCACGTTCATAGTCTTCTTTTGGTTCAAGAATAGGATTGGCTAAGCGGCCAAGGATGATAGTTGGATCTTCTTTATCAAGTAATACTGCTCCGAGACTATATGTTTTGTCGCGAGAAATGCCGTGATAGATGAGAAGCCATCCATCTTTCGTTTCTATTGGTGGGCCAGCGATCCCAATTTTCTCAGAATCCCAATATCCAGCTCGTGGACCCATAATATCTATACATGTACTGCCATTCTTGCCTGCTTGAGAGAGATCTTCAACATATTCAGCACAGATGACATGTCCAAGACGATGAAGTATCAAATATTTCCCATTAATTTTCTTTGGAAAGAGACAAACATCTTTATCATCATTATGTTCTGGAGAAATAATAATTGGCTCACTCCAGTTTTTGAATTTTTTAGCTAAGAAATCTTTTTCTGAAATAGTAGCGAGTGCTACTCGTGTAGGGCCAATACTGTCATATGCTGTATATGTCAAATATAGTGTGCTTCCAATTTTAATTATGCGTGGATCTTCGCAGCCAGAGTTATCATTTGGACCTCTGCCTTTCATTTCATACTTGGTACGGGGAATATATGCTGGCTCTTTTAATACTTCATCGATATGTATTCCATCTTTTGTAGATGCATAGCCCATTACAGAAGTGTTATCAAATCCCATCGCTCTATATAGAAGATGAATTGTGCCTCCAAGATCAATTGCTGCAGCATTAAGCACACATTGAGCTTCCCATGCATTGTCTTTATTTGGTACAAGAATGGGATTGTTTGAAGCTCGAGTGGTAAATGCGGCTCGAGTATCATTATTCATTGCATCCAATAGATGAGATAAAGAAAGAGAAGCTTTGGCACAAAATGTGTCAGCTGCGCCGTAATAAATGTTGAGGTGATCTTTTTCTACCAGAGCTCCACTTGGGAAAATAATGTTAGGAATCATGCCAAATAATTCATATGGAGCTTCGGGAGTAAGAATTGGCCCTGCAGTTCTTCCCACAATAATAAGGGGATTGTGAGCATCGAGAAGAATACCTTCGATACCAAATACTCGAGGGTCGCCGTGAAAATAATTTTGAATATATGAATAGAGCAGTAGCCAGCCTTTATCTGTTTTTATGGGCACAGCGCCGACTTCGCAGTGATCTGCATCGGTGCGAACAAGTTTAATGATGTGTGTATCTATATTACTGTGCCATTCTTTCCAAAATGTTTCACTCCATAATGACTCAATATCATCAGCTTGAGCGATAGCAATGTGTGATGGTGGTTCATCGGTATGAATAGTAACGATTGCAGTTACTTTGCCATTAATACGTTCGGGGAAGAGCGCCATGGCCTTTGCATTAAAAGGAGTCACCAAATGTTTTTCTTCAATTTTTTTTAGATCAGAAGAAACAGCACAAGCAACTTTTATTCCTGATGCATGAGCCGGAAGCTCTGATATAGCTGTATAAAAAATATAGTATTTCCCTTCAAAAAAAGTTACTCGTGGATCCTCACACCCCATTTTTTCCCATGACTCCTCCGGTACAATAAATTGCTCTTGCTCTGCAAATGATCCATCTTTTTGTTCACGAGCTTTGCCAATGGTTGATACAGTACCAGCTACCATCATGTCATGTTTGCTCATTGCTCTATAAAAAAGGAATGTATCCTTACCCCTTTTTATTGGACTACCGTTGAATGTAGCTACAGACTCCCATGCATGCTCAAGAACTGGCTTAAGCAGAGGATTGTGAGGCGAACGTTTAACAATAAACATGATGAATCAATTATTATTACTATTTTTAATGACCGTAATCTTTAAGCCAGTTGAGTAGTGTGTGTGCAGGCATATGAGCTACACATACATGCTTATCGCCACCACCGTAGTACACATAAAGTGTATCATTTTCAATTACAGCACCACAGGCATAAATAACTCCTGGTTTCCAATCACTTTCATACCACATATCTGGATCAAGTATCGGAGTAGGAGATCGAGCAATTATTTTATGAGGATCATTAATATCTAAAAGGATTGCTCCTAATTTGTATTTGTGAGGTTCATCTTTACTTACACCATGGTAAAGCACGAGCCAGCCATAATCAGTGCGAATTGGCGGAGGTCCTACTCCTCGTACCCAAGTATCCCATGTGGGGCGAGGCATACCGTTGCTAAAGTGGCTATCAATAATTTGTTGACCACGTGCAAGACGCTCAAATGATTCTACATAATCAATTTCTACTTTTGGTGAAATACTATGAAGAATAGCAAATTTGCCATTTATTTTTTCTGGAAAGAGTACCCAGTTTTTGTTTACTTTTCCAGGAGGAGAAATAAGGAGTGGGCGATTCCAATACCAATGTTTTTTTAGTAGATCTTCTTCTTTAATCGAAATAACTCCCATTCTTATGAAGTCCCATCCATCAAATGCACTAAAGGTGATATATATAGTACCGTCGATTAAGACCATGCGGGGGTCTTCGCATCCACCCCAGCTACCACCAGAAGGATACATGACAAAATTTGGCTTTTTATTATATGCAGGAATATTTCTCAAACTTTCCATGCTAAATACAGGATAGGGAACTTGATCATTGAAATGAATACCATCATCACTTGCTGCATAAGCGAGGCGCGATACGCCATCATTGCCTACAGCGCGATAAATAATATGAGTCCGGCCATCCTTTCCTTTAAATGCTGCGGGATTGAAGGTTCCACCTTGTGACCATGCAAGATAGGGTACAGGTGAAATAACAGGGTTTCGTGGGAGTTTTTTGAGTCGAGGGTAAATGTCCTGAATAACTGTTCTTTTTTTTCTAATTTTAAAATATCTTACAACAAAAAAGAATAGAGCAACGACACCTACAATACTAATGAGTGAAATGAAAATGAGAAAAATGTTAATAAATAAAATATCCATCTTTATTTATAGAGACTATATTCACACTCTTCCGTAATTGTCTTCTAATCGAGTAATGTCGGTTTCATCAAATGTGCCAAATGAGATTTCGAGGAATGTTAGTTCGTCATCATGTGCTTCTGCACGGTGATTCATGCCCATTTCTATCATAAACGTATCTCCAGGTTGTGCTTCTGTCTGCTCATTTCCATGAGTAATAGTAGCAGTGCCAGAAAGAATGTACCAAAATTCTTTGCGCTTAGAATGGGTCTGTAAACTGAAAGCTTCATGAGGCTTAACTTTAATAATTTTTACCGTAGAAGGCTCATTCAGAGTAAATTGTTGAAATGATCCCCACGGCCGTGATTCTTGATGATAATGAGAAAGCTTGTCCATGTGTGAATTATAGCATACGCACAATCCTGTGCATTGTTGTTTACTTCTCATCTGTTATACTTTTTGTATATGAATAAATTTATCATTCCTCTTGGTGTTGGTATTGTGGCTTTATTAATTATCCTTGTATTTGGATTTACATTTTATGGGGGCTCAAAGAAACCTTCTGATCAAACCAAAAACCCTACTAAACCCACAGTTGTTCAGACAATTGATAAAGATACGATTCTTGAAAGTAAGGATGGAGGAATAACTTTTGTTCCACAATTTAAAATTGCCACAACAAGTACTAAGATACCTAGTATCGATGTCCTTTCTATAGCATTCCATCCTGCAAAAACAGGTACTATTGTGGCTGGGTCTGTAAAAAATGGAATATTCAGAAGTGAAAATGGAGCACAGACATGGAATCCAATAGTTTTCCCTCCACAAAATATTTATAGTTTCATTTTAGACCGAGGTGCACCTGATACACGTATGTTCGCTTCAGGAGTACTCAATAACTATGGACGAGTTTTCAGAACGGACAATGGTGGTACAAGTTGGCGAAGTGTATATACAGAGCCCGGCCAAAAGACAATTGTAACGGCGCTTTCACAGCATCCTCTCAATGCAAATATTATTTTCTTAGGTACGGATCAAGGAACTCTCGTAAAAAGTACTGATGGTGGTGATTCATGGAAAAACGTGGGTAATAAAATACAGGGAAATATAAAAAATATTGGTTTTGATGCTGTTCGATCACAGGTGAATTACATGCTCACACTTGGTTCACGGGTGTATTATTCTGAAGATGCAGGAAATACTTGGATAGATTGGGAACAGCAAAAGAAAGATGATATTGCAGTCATTACTAAGCGAGCAGACCAGATGCGCAAAGATGGGAATAAATCAGGAGCAGATCAGCTTAAACAAATAGCAAATGATTTGGCCAAGCGAAATGAATCAAACAGAATGCCTGGAGGAATTATTTTCTTGATTGCCGATCCTCGCACATCAGGCACACTCTATGCAGGAACAAATAGCGGACTTTTTAGAAGTATTGATTTTGGAAAATATTGGACAGAAGTAAATATTATTGAAAGTGCAAAGAAATTCCCAATCAAATCTATTGCAATAAATCCACTTAACTCAAGTGAAATATCATTCATCGCAGGGAAGTCATTCTACAAATCAAAAAATTATGGAGATACCTGGTCAGTAACTGATCTCAATACAACTCATACTCCATCATTGGTAACGTACGATCCATTCAATACGCAACATATCTTTATTGGTCTTACAAATTAAGGCAAGATAAAACCCAGCGTACGCTGGGTTTTGTGATCTCATGCAATTGCGATTCAGATCACTGGTACGTCGTCCACATACCGGTGCACGATACCTCGTGCGATGGTGGGGATAAGGACAACGACCGTCGAAATGAGAAACAGTGTCATGATGGTTCTCCTGTTGAAACTGAATTAATAATACACTAAAATAATAAAAAGTCAACTATTTGTAGATAAAAGCAAGCCCCCGATACATCGGGGGCTGGGATTGGATCAGTCTCGTTCACACGATGTCGTGAGAAGGGGTTACACCCCTCTTTTTCAGAAGCTCGGGATCAGTAAGGCTCAGATAATGGGTGATGATGACAGGATAGCCACGCAACGTCCGGAAGAGGCTGTCCTTGTTCCAGGTGTGTTTCAGCACAATCACTTGATCAGAATTCGACGGAGCCACACGGGCCGGTACGTTGCACTGATTGCGCCTCATTGAAACCAACTTGGCAGTGATGGCTCTCTTGTCTGCATAGGACCAATTGATCCCTTCAGCCGGTTCAATGCAGGTGGCGGGAGTTGTCTCATCGATGTGTCCTGGCTGAGCCTTGAAACCCAACATGGGACGAACGGCCTTTGAACGAGGGCGGCGACGGCTCATCATCGTAATCGGACGGGGCATGAAGCATTCCTTGTCCATAATGGACGGTGAAAAGAACATTACAGAACTCCAAGTAGGTGGATCCATCCACTTCTTGAGTTCATACATATAATATATTAATGATTAAATAGCATTTTGTCAACAAAAAACCGCCCTCAGCGCGAAGCGTGAGGGCGGGTATGGTGTGCTGATCAGATCATCGATCAGTCGGGGGAGATCGGGAAGGGCATGTTCGGGTGATCCACGCCTTTGAGGAACTTGTGCGTGAAGCGCGTGCCCGGGGGCAGCTTGTCGGAGATCTGTCGCTCAGTCCATCTTCCCTCGAGGATGTAGAACTCGATTTCGGGCTTCTTCTCATAGTAGACCCGGGGCGGCACGTTGTTCTTGTTGCGCAGCAGTTGAAGGCCGTTGAGAATCATGTCCGAAAGTGAACGCCCCCATCTGCTTCTCCTCCTAGAACGGATGACGGTGAATTCCGGCTTCGGGGCAGTGCTCTTGGACTTGATCACAGCGTGGGGCAGAACGGGAGTAGACGTCGACATGGACACATCCTTGTGCGGATACAGACCCTTAAAGAACATATCACACAGCCAATCTGTGTGACTTAATGTTATTGTACTACTATTTGTTCATTATGTCAATTATCAAAGTGCGTCTTTGCTCTTGAACTATTTTGTAGAGTTATTGATGAGTTATTGCTTTTCTTAAGCAAAGTTATAGTATTACTTTAGGTTTTGTACCGTATCATTTTATTTTTCATCACTCAAACAAGGAGCGCTATCATGCGCAGACTCAGAAAATGGATGTCAGTAGGGTTGGAAGAGGTGAGGGAGCATAAGCGTAGGAAAGCTCAGGAGCCACCTTGGCCTGTAGATGAAAATGGGGAACCGCTTCCGTCTATAGAACTCAGAAGAGAAGAACCTATGAAAGCGGGTGAATTTCTCTGTTTCATTCACTACGGCATGTCTCCCAAGCATTTCGAACCTTTCGGGGATAGAACTGAGAGGCGTCGTTGTATCCATGAAGTATTGCGTGCAGGAGGATGGAGGTCTCGCATCAGTGATTTCCAGGCCGCAATATTTGAACACAAGTGGCAGTATCGGTATTACTCTCGTCGTCGATCAGGCGATGATTGCACTGCTACGTGTGTGGCGTGAATGTGACCTGATTTCTAGGCCTGCGCGTTCAACTGAACGCTGCGGGCCTTTTTCATACAAAAAACAACCCCGCAGATATACTGCGGGGTTAGGGAATGTGGCCACACTCTGGGCATTGGTTGGGTGTTGCGCGAAGGTCATAGCCACAGTTAACGCACAGCTTATTGAGTCTACGTTCTTGCACAAGTTCGATTCTTTTTCTGCAACGTACAAGTAATTCATAAGTTACAAGCATTCCAAATAAAATGATCGTTGCTATGGTAAAAAACCATTTCTCATGAGCATGTATATTGTGTCTCCACATAAGAATAGTAGAAGACAAAAATAGTAAAAACAAGGGAATAGAAAAAATGAAGAACATTCTTTCCAAGGCATATCTCCTAAAAAGTGTGGTTTCTGTAGTGGATATTACTTTTCTTTGCAAAAAATGCAAATAAAAAGCCCACCGGTGTGGTAGGCGTGGACTTTAAGGATATCTCCTTTATCCTTTGTGTTTGAATTGAGCTTCCAGTTCATTCACTTCGATTTGTGTTTCTATATACATAATGAGGAAGAGTGCTCTTCGTATTGCAATCCTTTTACTGCTCCTTGAAGCGTTTATGGTGATTTCTTTTAAGATAAAGCAAGCTCTAAAATGTGTCTCTTTGGTTAGGAATAGTCGACTTGATTTTCGTCTTTTTGTTAGAGAGGACAAGGGTCCAAAAAGAGATTTTTCGTGTTCATTGTTGACTGAATCGATCACCTCTTTTTGAACACAGGGTACAGTGCCAAGTTGCTCGGTCAAAACTGCATATGTAAAGCAGACACAACTAGCAATCCAATCGAACGTTGCAGCATCAATCTCAGGGTTCTGTCGAAGTAGCTCTGAGTCCAGTTCTACATTTTCTTGTCTAATTTTTTTCAAAATGCATTCGAGAAAATTTCTATTTGCCAGAGGAGTGCTATTAATATAAGACTTATAGTAGATTCGCGCGCAGACATCAACAGACAATGGATCGAGCGCCATTATGATTCTCCTCAATATTGTTAAAGAGCTACTACTCTTGAATACTACTGAAATTTGAAGTTATAGCAAATCTCTAAAACACAAAAAACCCCTAGCATAAGCTAGAGGTTTTTGGGGTTATCTAGTAATTATTACTTGAGATTAGTAAATACTTACCGTCACAGAACGTGAGATTCCACTATTTACTCCGGTAAGTGTATATGTTTTGTTACCTGGAGTAGAAGGAACAGAAAGTGAACCTGTCGTGAAGTTTCCTCCACCGTCCGCATGAGCTGTGGTTATGAGTTGTCCATCACTCATCACTGTGACAGATTCTTCATGTCCAAAGTTTCTTCCTCCCAAGTTAATCGATGTTCCGGCTTGTACAGGACTTACAGGATCAATCATTGCACTACCTGATTGGCCATTATTGTTTCCTGGATTTGTACCGGTTCCATTATTATTGTGAAGAAGAGCTTGGATTTGTTGCTCAAGTGTTGCTACCTTTTGCTCAAGTACAAGTACTCTCGACTTCAAGGATGTTATGTCGGAATCAGTTGTGGTACTTGTTGAGGTAGACCCCATCGCTGTCGTGAACATAAGATCAGTAGATGTTGATGTAAGTGCATCTTCATTTGCTGATGTGATCATGAAATGATAGAGCATTGTGGGAGTTAGGTTTTCAAGCATGACACTATGGTTAGTCACGAGTGTAGTATCTACTAAAGTAGATGTAGAATAATTACCACTTGATGATCCATAGGCAACGCGAGATGTTGCAGGCTGATCGGTAGTCCACATTATTGTTGTGCTTGTACCGGTCGTGCTATTAATTGTAGAAATGCCTGAGATTACAGGTGATGTGCTTGCTGTGGTTGTTGCTGTGGGGTCGGTAGTCGTACCAGTGGATGTCGCAAGCGTTGTAAAGAACATCTGATCTGAAGAGGTTGCTACTGTTCCTGAAGCGTTAGTAGAAAGTACTTGGAAGTGATAGGTGGTATTGGGTGATAATCCAGAAAGGTTTACCAAGTGGCTCGTACTTTGGATAATATCTAGATTACTTGATGTCGCGTATGTTGTTGTTAATCCATACATGATCTGTGCATTAGCTGGCTCGTCAGTAAGCCAGGTGATTGTGGCACCTGTTCCATCTGATGTTGTTGTAGCAACAATTGATGAAATTGTTATAGGAGTAGAAGTTGCTGTCTCAGCATACACTGATGAGAAGGGATTGATATGAAATATAAGCCCTGTTAAGAGTAATATTCCTCCCATCCCAGCAGCAATAGCCCCACGGATAATGGTTGTGTTTGTTATTGTGCGCATATTTGTAAATATATAAGTTTATAAAATTAATGAGTAAAGAACGACCTATATATATAGTACGTATGAGGAGGGTATTTATTTCTTAAGTAATAAAAAAGCCCCTCGACGCAGTATCGAAGGGTTTAACAGAAAGATTTTAGATTACCGGCAGACAGGTTTGGTCGGCTATATCGATAATCCAGGCTTCGCCTCTTCTCAAAGGACAACTTTCAAATTCTTTTTTCAAGATGTTAGCAAAGAACCATACGGGAAAATGTTGTGTGTATTCCAAGTGCGTTACCACGATCACGGTCTCAGTCTCCATACTTTTTATGATCTCATACGCTTTTGGACATTGTGGAGGAATTGAATCAGAAGAAATAAAAACTTCAGAGAACTTTAAGTTTCTTGTATTTAGATGCTGTGAAAGGATCATGCCACTTTTCACAGCTCGTTTCTTTGTCGAGCTTACAATTCCCACGGTGTTAGATCCAATGAGACCCTGAATCGTATGACTTAGAGCTACTATTTGAGTAATACCTCTCTCAGTCAACCCTCCATCAGGAATTTCTTCACAATCTCCATGACGCGCAATAATAAGTTGGTTCATCTTTATTTCCCTTGTTCAAGTGGTGACATATCCTACTTGGTATAATACTCAACTATTCAAATTGTGCAATTAAAAAAAGCCCTTCGATGGGGATCGAAAGGTTTTGGAGCTATCTGTCGATAGTCAATACTATAAAAATGTGATGTAAAAAACACGCCCCCGGAGGACGTGTTTAGAGAACTCATTGAGAAGTTGTAAGGGCTGCAATTCTGTGATGGGTTGCCGCTTCATCATCGCGAACCCAACCATCTTGGATGAGTTGGCGTTGATATGCGGGATCACCGTTGATCATTTCTCCGACAACGTTGGCCGTATTTGTCTCCGGATGATAGTCAACTACCCGGCATCGTATTCCACCTGAAAGTACTAGTTGTCTTAAATTGATCAAGGCGTTGATCTGGGTCCCATCGATCGCTAAAACGGTTTGGATTCTGAAGATGGGCTTGTTTTGCCCTCCATATGCAATCTCCGGACCAAAGAGTACACCAGTAACTTTAATATTCATGGCCTACCTTTCAAATAGAAGATTGTTGGTGAAATTAAATAACGTGCCTTACTCAGACTAACCTCAAGCATACAATTCGTCAATGATAAAAATATCCAAACAAAAAGCCGGCGGGAGGTAGTGGCCCGCCGGCCCTGGGAATTCCGGCTTTCGCCGGATTTCATTTAACTTAAGCCAATGCTGAGTCTAATGCAAAGCTCAGCAAAAAGCAAGTATCTTAATGCTCAAGCACATATTTTTTAAAGTTATTTAAGATTGCTTGCCAACCTTCTTGTTGCCGTTCAGGAGTGTTAATAGTCTCAGGATCAAATGCTTCTATAATTTTCACGCAATCATTTTCCTCAATAAATTGGATAGAAACTTTACGTTTATCTTCACCGTCCATTACATATTCTATTTTTTTATAAAGCTCAACTACAGTATAAGTACCGCCAAAATCAAAGCCAACACTGCCATCTTTTGCTTCCATTCGTGTTACGAACATTCCACCTACTTTAAGGTCGTTCGTTGCGCGTGGGGCATGCCAATCGGCAGATGCTTGGCACCACTTGGTTATATGTTCAGGTTCTGTCCAATAGCCCCACACTTTTTCAATCGGAGCATTAATAATTGTCTCAATGGTTATAGGTTTCATGTATTCAAAATAGCATATAAGTGAAGCAAAGAAAAAGCCCACAGCACGTGCCGGGGCTATCTATTCGAAGGAGAGAGTAAGTTGATCATAATTGCCTGGAAAACAGGTTTCAAAAAAGTGTACTAGTTCATTCCAGGATATTTTGTATCGAAAGAGATACACAAAATCAACTTTACTTCCTTCCATTCCACAGCTGAAACATTTGAATCTTTCGGAAGCTGCCCAGACTTGAATCGTGTCATGATCACTGGCATGGAAAGGACATTTCAGTCGAAGACTTCCATTTTTTGTTTTCCGAACAATAGGAAAATTGAGTTTCAGAAGTACTGCTTCCCATGTGCAATGAAGCCGTGCGTCATTGAGAAGTTCAATGATCTGTTCTTCTGTTGCTCCAGTATTGTCACGTAAAAGAGAATGATCCCAATACTTGTGCAATTCACGAAAGTTTTTTCCCCACAATTCATGCGGTGAGATACCTTTTTTCACAATTTGATTTCTCCATTTTAAATGGGTTTTGTTCTAATGCACATACTACTAAAAAAAAATATTTAGGCAAGAAAAAAGCCCACAGCACGTGCCGGGGCTTTCTAGCTATGAGTGTGACATCCTTGCATGAGTGTTTCTTAGTGAGAGAGGCCCCAACATTTTGTGCACATACCTCCACCGAAGTCGATGTTATTTACTTCGAAGGGTTTATCGCATTTTCCACATCTGCCGTTTTGATTTCGTATTGTCCATGTTCGTAATGTGTAGGTGGTTTTCATCATCTTTCTCTCGTGTTCAGCTTTGATACTGAAAGCTCCATACAGTTGAATGGCACCTCCAAGTATACATATTGAAATGCCTAAACATTTTGCGTAATAAGGAGGCATCCCTAGTGCCACAAGTGCAAAGATCAAAAAGACTCCACCTATCAGTAGGCTCATTCCAATGATAATAGTGCGCATGCAGAGCTCCTTATTTTAAATTCTGATCTCTCAAACAGCCTCGTTCGCCAAAGTACAATTTGATAAACCTGGCATACAGTAACATAAAATTATGATTAGTCAAATAGATTGTTGAAGATATTACTTAAATATAAATCATAGAAAATAAAAAGTCCGAGATGACGTTAGTCATCTCGGCTTTTGGTTAGTTGAGAGAGGGAACAGAGATTGAATAAACCGCTTGGTAAGTTGCATGAAGCACTTTCCTTAGTTCATCCGTGGTGTGTGCTGGAGCAGGTGGCAATTTGCACTTATCGAGATATACAATGATTCCATCAAATCCCAAATGTCCTAGATCGGACAACGCATTACCTAATACGCTGTCCACAAGGTGTCTACTCTTGTTGAGCGATCTGTATGGATTAAGCGTACTATCCATGTGCATGGTCTCAAGACAAGCTTGAAGCCAAGAAATGGTAGGGATAGCGAGCTCATCGCCGGCTTCTTCCAAGACCCTCTTCGCGACCTTGCGAGAAAGGCCCATTTTCTGGAGCTCTCTCAAGTCTTCTCTTCCTGACTCTTTCTCTTCTCTTTCTACATGACTGATTTTTATCATCAGGCACTCCTTTTGCCCATTTGGGCTGCTCACTGAGAACAATTTCTCAGTGTTATTCTTTTTTTACTTTACTATGTATATTCATAAAGTCAAGGACTTCGGATTTGAGTAAATAAAAGCACCTACGTTTTATAGTAGATATAAATAATGAAATAATTTTTTATTTCTGCTGTATTAATAAGTGAACACCTAGGAATGTTCTATATATTACTCATTAACAGAAGTGTATTAAATTAGATTAAAAATATAATAAATAATATAAATAAATTAAAGAATGACAAAACATAAATTAACATCATTGGTAATAGCTGCTGGGGTAGGTATAGGTCTTACTGTTGCAGGAGCTGGAATAATTAATGCTCAAACAACAAGTACAAATAAAAATCCTATGAGTGCATTGGTAACAGCACTTGCAACAAAGTTCAATCTTAATACTGCAGATGTGCAAAGTGTTGTGGATGAAACGATGAAAGCACAGCATGCAACAATGGAAGCACATATGGAGCAGTCATTTGCAGATCGCTTAACAAAAGCAGTAACAGATGGGAAACTTACTCAAACTCAGGCTGACTTAATTAAAGCAAAAGCAGCTGAACTCAAAGCTTCGATGGAAGCAAACAGAACAGCAGATCAATCACTTACTCAAGAACAAAGAAAAGCAAAAATGGAAGAACGACAGACAGCTCTCAAAGCATGGGCAACTGCAAATAACATTTCATTAGAATATTTACATTTTCTAGGAGGTGGTAAGGGATTTGGTGGCTATGGTCGACCTATGATGCAGCCAAAGAATTAGTTTGAAAGATAATAAATTAATACTAAAAAACACTCTCCTTGCGAGGGTGTTTTGTTTGGAAATAAAAAGCACCCAGAATGCGTTTTCTCCGGCCTCTAGCCTGCAAGAAAGGTTCACATTCTGGGTGGGTGAGCGAATCAGTCGGAGGTAAATCGGCAGCCGCCTGCAGCGCGTGGTGCAGTGCCTGAACGATGTTTGTTGATTTTTTCCCTAAGGAGTATTTCTATTTCCTCTGCACTTGGGGGATTGGGTAAAGCTTTGATTTCTCTTTCTACTTCGTCAGCAATCCTCCTATCCCAATGTTCTAGAATCCACTTGATCCACCTAATTTCTTCTTCTGTGAGTGATCGCGCACTCATGGTTTCCTCCCAATGGAATTTTAATTGAGTTCATACTCAACATGAGCCAATTCTATTTTCCAGTCTTGTTCTGTGGCACAAGTAGGCGAGTTGGTAATGCGAGTACGAACTTCTAATGCAACAGTGCTCCCATATTCTCGAGTCACTTCTTCAAGAAATTCTTCCAATGTTCACCGGGGATCGTGGATGGGTTCTTCCGCTTCATCTTCCATGATTATCTCCTGTAATGGTCTAAATTTAGATTAACATACTGAAAATTTTTGTAAAAGAAAACCGCCTCATACAAAAGCGGTTTTGTACTAGGCGGTGGTTAACCGAGAAGGTTAGTGCTTCCGATTTCTTCGCGCAAGCACCATGCCTGCGATGAGGACAAGGGAAGTAGCTGTCGCCGGCTCCGGGACGGAGTTGTGGATGGGGGTGAGGAGGAATGCATGCGAATTGCCAAAAGCATCTTGTGCACTTCCGACAATCTGACCTGCATTATTAATACCGCGAGCAGTAATGAGATGAAATCCGGATAACGGGTCAATCAGGTCATCAAGATTTTCAAGGACACCATGATGGTACCTGAAGGCATAGCCCTCAATAGTACCAACTACTTCGTTGTTATCGTTGATGCTATAGGCTTGTCCTTGATGAGTGCTTAGGATCTGCATGGATCCATCAAAAATGAAGGGGAGTTGGTTAGCGTCTCCAACTACAACTCCGTTGTTGTTGACTCCATAGGCATCGCTTTGAATACCTGGTGTTCCCAGATTCTGCATTCCGTTATTTGACAGCAGGAATGCATTTGCAATGGTGCTGTTCACCGTCCATGATGAACCCACAATCCACTGGCCGTTCTTGCTGATCTTCCATGCTCCGCTATAGGTTCCTCCGAGTGTGCCGAAATCTGTGATTTTTCCATCTTCCAAGCCAAATGCATGTTGATCAAGCTCGTTGACGTTCATGTAGCCAACTACTCGTCGATTGTTGCTGATTCCTTGGGTAAAGCTTCCTACGCCGGCTAGTGGTTCAATGGTATGTATGGTTCCATTGGTTAACACGTAACCTCGGTTCAAACCGGTCGATGTGATGTACCACCCCACTACGTCTCCGAGGTCGTTGATACCGTAGGCAAAGCTGCCATGGCTGCCCGATATTTCCAAAGCATTCATGGTGCCGTTGTACAGGAAGGCCTGGGCTCCGGCTCCGAAACTACCCTGACCGACAACATTCCCAAGGTTGTTGATGTCCCATGCTGCAGCGTTCTTGCCGAGATCTGTGACCGTGTACCGGATGTCCGCATTCGCCGTCGAGTTGAGGAAGAAGATCACCAGTGCCGCCAAGAGACCCATGAACGTGCGCATTGCAATTGCCCTTTTCTATTAGAAGAACCCGGATAGACCACGTCTATCTCTGCCGTACAAACTACAACACTTTTATTAAAATGTCTAGTATTTTCTAAAAATAAAAAACCGCCAGCGAATGCTAGCGGGTGGGGGATTCAGTCTTATTCATTCAAAAGGTTATACAGGATCTCAGCTTCCTCTTGAGTGAATAGGGTAACGTCCATTTGTATCAATTTATCGTAAGAGCTTTCGCTGATGGCGCGGCGTGATACTACAACAAACCCTTTAATCATGTTTGCCAACATCATTCTTTTGATGATTGGCTGTTGAAGTGCGTGCTTTTTCATCTCCCAGAATTGGAGTACCCCAACAGTTCTGTCTCCTAAGCGTATCTCTTGAATGTCGATGAGGATGCCGATCCGATCAGGGCGGAAGTCATCAGACATCTTGAGGTTAGCAAGCCACATACATCGGTACCGCTGGCATTCATAAGGTCGCTGATCATAGATTGAGCAACCTTTCCCAATAACGCAATGATGGCACCAATTGCCATCAAGCTTTCCAACAGCTGGGACAAAATAAACCTTGCAGCACGCATTGCACTCTCCGCAGCTGCGCGTAGGAATTATAGGAAGTTCCATTTCAATATCTCCGTGTTAGTGTTTCTAAAATTACTATATTATAGAATATGTACTTTGTCAAATTAAAAAATATATATTTAAATAAAAAAGCCCCGGCACAATTGTGCCGGGGCTTGGATTTTGTGGTCATTTAAACCAATATGTTCGAATCTCGCTGACGTGGCTTTTTTCTACACTAAAGCATACATAGCCCAATCGCCAGCGTTTGTGGCGTGCACTTTCGAGGGTGAGGTAGACATCGACCTCACAATCTCCATCTTGATAGTCATGTCTTCCATAGCCATAGGCATAGGCATATCCTGTAGGGCGCACTAATGGATCTGCTTCTTCATAGACGTTTTTGTCACGCATCTCACAGAGTTTTTCCATTCCCTCAGGCGTTTCAGCCAGAGCTATCATCTCTTGTGCAATTGAGTTGATGGTCATGTTCATGAACATGTAGCCGCTCAGCATGAGAACAAAAACAACTAGAACGCTAAACGGTAAATATTTACGCATTGCTTTCATTCCTAATCTCCAATTAAAGGTTTTCTTTGTTGGGTTCGAATGTATGTTGTGTTGTTCCGACCGTGCTAAACGTGTGGCCATCGCTCGAAATGAATACCAGAGGGCAATCGCAAATTTCCTTTTTGCAGCCGGGGCATACTTGGTATCGCTCTAGTATTGCCGTACTCAAATTCACTCTTTTGATATACGCAATGGCAAAGAGCCAACTCAGAACATCTGCCGCTTCACCTTCACATTCTGCAATCATCACTGAGGGCAGGAGTGGTGTATTGGGACCATGAGCTTGAAGAATTGATAGTTCACCAAACTCACTTTGGAGTCGTGTGTGAATCTCCCAAAATCCTCGCTCAGTATTCTTTTCACCATACACTTCAAGAAGGTGTTGTTGCCATTTTTCAATATTCCACTCTAATTGAGCAATATCAAGATCAGGTTTCTTGTGTTCACTACGTGTGTGAGCAAAACACTGACAAGGCTTTGCTCCGCAGTAGCCACAGCCATAACTTGGAAACTTGTTTGCCATTCCCCGAGCGAGATCAACTTCTCTGTTGAAATAATTGACGACGCTCATGAAATAGCTGAAGGCACTTGCAAGTCTTCCTTCAATCGGTTCACGTTTCCGCTCTGAGTCTGCAAGACGGCCAATGCGACGAGACATGTGCAAAGCGCGAGAATGAAAAGAACCATTTACAAACATATTTCGCCTGCCATACAGCTGAGCGAAATGACGTTGGACAGAAGAGAGACGCATATCCATGTGAAATCTCCAATTAAAGGGTGTACGATTTTCGTCTAAAGAGAATACTACTTAAAAGATGAAGAATAGCAATATTCTACAGACAAAAAATTTCAATTTGTTACTATTACTATATGTTTAGTAAAGAAATTTCCAACGGCACTGTGCACAAACTCTCTCCTGATTTACGAAAAGCTCTTCTTTCGTCTAGAAGAGCAGCTGCAGCATGGGAAGATATTACTCCGCTGGCACGTAATGAATGGATTTGTTGGACAGTTTCAGTTAAAACTGAAGAAACAAGAAAAGATCATATTAGAAGAGTAGTTAAAGAACTTATAGCAGGGAAGCGTCGCCCTTGCTGTTGGATAGGATGTATTCATCGCACTGATAAAGCACTAAGTCCATCAATACAAGGAATCTTGAGTAGGCAGGGGAAAAAGAGATAAAAACTCAAGCTCTTCTATGGTACAATTAAAGTATTATTAATTTATACATTTTGTATATATTTTATGAATAAAGGAACATATTGGATCATCGCAGCAGCAATTATTTCTTTTCTTATCTCAGTGTATGTATGGTTTGGAGGTGATAAAGATGCAGGACTCTTTATTGGTCTTTGGGTCCCATCACTTGTGGCACTTGCAACATATCTAAAAAAATAGATGACAGATACTGTAGTTTTTATTCTTGGTATTTTTGTATCATTCATAACAGGTATTGGTATATACCGCTCTTTGCGATAGTCTAGAAATGAAAATTCCTCAAAGAAATCTTGTTATTGTAAATGACAAGATGCAGAAAAACTATAAATACGAATTGACTGCTCCTGTAGGGGAAAACTTTGATCCTCAATTCAAGCCAGACCTTACACCTCAAGAAATGCTCGAACTTGGGGTCTTTGGTGGTATCTACATGCGTGATTGTACCGATGAGTTTCCTAAAGAATGGTTTGCGAAAGCAAAGTTTGCACCTGTAGAGAGCAATAAACATATTGCTGAACTCAACTTTTTTGGCAAAAATGCCAGCCAACCTTTATCTATCTGGAAACAGAAAGGTTGGATATACAAAGATGATCCTCGAGGATGGTTCCAATGGTATTGCAGGTATTACATGGGAAGACGTATTCCTGATGAAGATGCGCGGCAGATAAAGCGATGGAAAGCTATATCACGACATCTCGCACAGGTAAAAAAGAATTGCCATCCAGGTGACTTCTTCTGCCGCCCACGACAGCGTCAGGCTATACTCCACTGGGCATATGATAGTAGGAAAATATAAAAATAAAACCGTCGCGGGTGGCGCGACGGTGGGTACTCATTTGCCAAAGTCAGGTTTGCATAGATAGGTTCTTGCGAGAGTCATTATTGGTATTCAGCGCACCTAATCGAACAAGAACTTTGATAGTCACTTCTGATATGAGTTCTCGGCTTGTGATTCCCTTGCGAGAAACAGCAGCAAGTTCTTCAGGTGTCGCCTCACAAATGAGGATACAGCGTTCTTCATCGGTTAGACCGTCGATAATGTCGCCAATCCAGACGGGCATATCGGTGATCTCACCCCGGGCACTGATTAGTCTTCTGACTTTGTAGACAATTTGAGTGATGTCTCGAGCTCGCTTGTTTTGGAAGGATTTGACAATTGTCAAAAAAATCACTCCAGCTAAGAAACCTGCTACTCCGACGATAATTGACATCATACAGAACCTTTCGGATGAGGAATGTGTTTACAGTGACGATTCTGGTATGAAATTACAATAAAAAATTATAAATAGCAAATACAGTAAAGAGTACTGCACTATTACTCTAGGACTACCGCTGTGCCATAACAGAGGACTTCTGTCACACCGCCCATTACTTCAGTAGCATCATAGCGGACGCCGACAATTCCATTCGCACCTTTTTCTTGTGCATGCGTGATCATAAGATTAAATGCATCTTCTCGTGTCTTTTCACAAAGGGAGGTAAAGAGGGTAATATTGCCACCAACGATAGTTTGTAATGAACCGCCGATTGAGCCAAATATTGAGCGTGATCGGACTGTAATTCCTTTAACTAATCCAAGACTTTTACTGATCTTCTTTCCTGGTATTTCAAACGTTGTTGTAATGTTAGTGTGATCCATATGTTTGTTATTAAGGTATTTAATTAGATTATACTCTCATACTAGAATCATACTAGGGGTGGGGAAGTTTGGGTAAAAGAAAAGCCGCACCAGTTTGGTACTAGTACGGCTTTGAAGATTTTTCTCGCTGATTATCTGGGATCTCGCCGGATGACTTGAACTGAGGTCGGGAGCGGGCGTTCGAATTTATCGCCCGTCGGAGATGGGGTTGCAGCTCGACTCTCGACCAACTCCTCTTCGGAAAGCTTGACGATCATTGGTCCAGTGCACTGCCGAAGGTCGAATTCAGCACTTTTGATAGGCTCATTCGTCTTTTTCGATAGGCCCTTCGGCTGGATCATGACATGAAAACATCCATTGATATGGCGTACGAATTCGACTGCTGTTCCTGCGAAACCACTTGCCATGTCTGTCACTGGAGTGCCAAGGATCTCAAATGGAATCCACACGTTTTCAAAGTCGTCATCTTTGACCTTGAGTCGAGTTGCTTCGAGACAGATTTTTTTGACAGGCTGACCATCCAGGTCAAGATGGCGAGGTTGGAAAAGGTACACGACCATTCCTTCCTCGTTGATGATCCAATGGGTAAGAGTCCCAGTGAGTCCTGTCGCCTTGTCTTTGCACTGGGTTCCGAGTTTGAGGGTGCGGATTTTCTTCGGCATGAGCGATGCTCCTTCAAAAAATTTGGTTTTCAGTTCCCATCTCGGCGAGATGTAGGTTTGTAGAAGAACTGATCGAACACCATAATGAATTATTATTATTTATATGTCAATATGTAGAATTAATGCAAAAAGTCCCCAGCTGAAAAATAAAACCGTCGCGGGTGGCGCGACGGTGGGTGTGGAATGGAACTTTGTTCAATGCCGTTTAAAGACGATTCCTTGTTTTTTCCAATTATTCCACAACTTACGACACTCGACTACGCATGTTAATGCCATGACTACGAATGCCACATTTATGAAATACGCTGCTTTGAGATCTGGATCAGTGCGAGTAGCAGGCTCAGTAGCTGCAAATGTGAGGTAAAGTACTACTACAACTAAACCTGTCTGGATCTTCCAAAACCACCGAGCAGTGTTGCTTTTGTGTGTGGCGGGCATAAATAGACTGTAGATAATGATGGCGCATCCAACGACGAACACCGTAGCAATGGGATGGTTAGTAAAGATGTTGTGCCACATAAAGAAAAAACTCCTCAAGTTAAAGAACAAGGTTAAACGACGCTTGTGGAATACTACAAGATTTTATAAAGAATGTAAAAGAAAAACCCCACGAACTGCTGACCGTGAGGTCTTGTGTTCGGGGGATGAGATGAGTCGAAATTAATCTTATTCACGGAGCAAATTGTTCGGTGGTGATCTCGACAATCATTTCCATATAGAACTGCCGCAGCTCAGCTTGGTCAATACCCAACTCATCCGCATTATCAGCCAAGCTATCGAGCACACCCTGGAATCCATCATTCAGGAAGGTTTCTCGCAGAGCGACTCGACAGATCAACCAAGCAATCTCCGTACACTTCTCATTGGAGAGAGAAGGTTCCTTCCTCCCGATGAGTTGGTCTAACAGCTGCAGAATCTCATGGGGGCTGAGATCAGTCATCTGAGCAATACCGGCTAATGATTCTGGTCGCCTTTTCAAATTTTTGCGAATTCGCATCGCAATAAGTGTGAGACTTTTCAAGCAAATGAACTTTTTCCGTGCATCTTCCATGGTGATCTTTCTTAAGAGAAGGTTTGGGAAAGATGGCTCACATTGGCCATATGCTGTTTACAACACATTGTTGTTTTTCTATGTGTGAGATTACCATTAATTTGATAGCATGAAAAGGGCATCAAAAAAGTGATTGGTTAATATTGGAGTTTATTTAAGCAAAAAAAAGCCCCACACGAAGTGGAGCTAAACATCTCAGGCAGGGTTCGAACCTGCAACCTTCGACCTGCACAAGTCGCTGCTCTGCCAATTGAGCTACTGAGATCATTTTATATTACTCTGGCATATTTTAAAGTCAAATTAAGAAAGTAGAGATAAAAAAACCGCCTACAACAACGATATGCTGAAGGCGGTTCTCATGTGTTGGGGCGGGGAGAGATAAGTCAACTTGGGGGACTTGTTCCTGGTTGGTTTTCAGGGCGGTCAGCTTTTTCAGCATTTCTGTTTTTGCCGCTGATTTATCAATCTTGTTCTGTCAGTAAGAGTTGATAGAAGATGATCACGACAGTGTTGCTGCCCCAACCGCCACTTTGCTCAATTTGAGTGGATATTTCTCTGATTTCCTTTGCCGAGCGTATTTTTTGATTGCGGCAGATTTCTGCGTTCCCAAATCCATTTGGTATTGAAAACGATACAAAATAAATAAATTTTTTCAAGAGTATCTCCAGTTTGGAACTTGTTTTTTGGATGAAGAGTTACAAACTCTTCTGACTTAATCCTTGCTAAATACTACCACAAATATAACAATACTGTCAATATTTATGATGCCGGTGAAGTAAATTTACTTCTTTGGTGGTCCCCACTGCCAGCGTGGTTTTTCTCCTTTCTTGTAACAAATAAAAATAAGAAGGGTAGTCAGTATAATGATTGGCAATGCTAGTGTTAGGAAGTTACTTCCAGAATCAGGATTTCCTGGGATATCTTTTTCAATGGAGATTATTAGGGTAAAGATGAGTGCAACATATGCAAGAATAATGCACCAGCCTTGCCATGTTGCGGGAGTCCAACCCCAGCCGTACAGCTTGGCTTTAAACCAATATCCTTGCGGGTTGTCTTTTATATAGTCTATGTGTTCTTTGATCATACTGCTCTATTTTAGCACTAAAAGAACGTTTAAAAAATTGGGAAAATAAAAAGCCCCGTAGGATGGGGCGGAGTTGATGTGTGAGGATCTCCAGGCTTTTAACATCCTCATGTTAGATTTCTAGGTCCTGCCAAGTGGCATCGATCGAGCGGAAGGTTCTCGATGGGCGGACAAGGTATGTAACCCTGAATGAACCAAGATCCGTATCAAGTTCGGCATGAAATACTGTGCCACTTATTCCACCAATCGACGCCTGCTCGCCTTCGGTGGTGATTTGGCCTACACCAGTACTGGAACGGATCCTCCTTTTTTCCTGACCTTCCTCCATCATTTCCTGGGCAGTGTCAAAGAGAAGATTCCTCATTGGATCATTGAGTGATCCGCCCGCGACGCACAAACAATAAATACCGTCCATGACGTTCAAACCTTTCTTGTAAATGTACTAGAATTTAGCTCTAGTAGGTGTTGGAGATGTCCAGGTAACTATTTTCCTGTTTTATAAAATAACACGTATATAATACTTGTCAATAATAACGTAATTATTTTAAGAGTTAGTAAGTATAGTAATTTATTTAAGTCCAAATCTTTATATTTTTTTCATCTCGCTTTGCTACAATTTTTTAATGAAAAAACAAATTGTCATATATCAAAGTAAAAGTGGAGCAATAGAGTTGAAAGGTGATTTTGGTAAAGAAACAATATGGGCAACACAAGCACAAATTGTGAAGCTTTTTAATGTTGATCAATCTGTAGTGTCTCGGCACATAAGAAATATATTTAAAGATGGTGAAATTAATGGAAAAGGCAATATGCAAAAAATGCATAATGCAAATTCTGATAAACCTGTTACAGCCTATTCTTTAGATGTAATTTTAGGGGTGGGGTATAGGACAAATTCAAAAGTAGCAATAGAATTTCGCCGATGGGCAACCAAAACATTACGTACACATATTGTTGAAGGTTATACAATTAATAGGTCTCGTATTGCTAAAAATTATGATGCATTCCTTCATGCTGTTGAGCAGGTAAAAGCACTTCTACCAACAGATGGCACAATTGATACAAAAAGCACACTTGAACTTATAAAGTTATTTGCAGGGACGTGGTTTTCACTTGAAGCATACGATAAATCCACGTTGCCCAAAAAAGGTGCCACAAAAAAGCAGGTTACACTTGCTGCTTCTGATCTTGAATTGGCAATTTCAGAATTAAAATCAGAACTGATGAAAAAGGGTGAAGCAACAGAATTGTTCGCCACAAAAAGAGAGCGAGATAGTATTGTAGGTATTGTTGGGAATGTGTTTCAGGCTTTTAATAAGCAAGATGTATATCCAAGTATTGAAGAAAAAGCTGCACATCTCTTATATTTTATTATTAAAAATCATCCATTTACCGATGGTAATAAACGAAGTGGTGCATTTGCTTTTGTGTGGTTTCTCCAACAAACAAAATTGCTTAATACTACTCGTCTTTCACCGGAGGCATTAACAGCATTGACACTTCTTGTCGCTGAAAGTGATCCAAGGGATAAAGAGCGAGTTGTAGGGCTAGTATTAATGTTGTTAGTGAAATAATTTATGGAAAGGGTGGGGGAGTTTGGGTAAAAGAAAACCGCCTCCAACGGTTTTCGTTAGGGGCGGGGAGTTACCACCAGCGGCGCTCGTAGGCTCCGTATTGGTAAATAAGTGCGAATGAAATAATCAACCCAACGACATCAGGTGTAATTGTCCAGTATGCACCTGAGAGGGAAAAGTAAACAATTCTCACAACGCATGTGGTTGTTCCAAGTGCCACGAAGGTTGCGGACATGCCAAACCTTCGCTCCTTGTGTTGTTTCCACACTTGCATGGATAGGCCAAGAAGGAAGGTGAGTAGTCCGAACATCATGGCTAGGAATCCGAAAATCGATTCAAGCATTGTCAGTCTCGCGTGGGGTGTGTTGGTGACGAATGACGCTTGTAATATAATAACATATTAATATAATATAGTCAAATAATGCTCCCCACGTACTCTCTTTCTCGAACTGTATAGAATGTATCCGCTAATTAAATTGAGTATGGTGAGGGGCGAACTTATTTAAGTACAAATCTTTATATTTTCTTCATCTCGCTTTGCTACAATTTTTTAATGAATAAGCAGATAGATGTCTATACTAAAATCAACATATATATTGATGGTAATAATCTGTATCGCGCTGCAAAAGAACTGGGATTTGAAATTGACTATAGAAAATTTTGTGGATGGCTTAGGCAAAAATATCAAGCTCAGACAGCCTATCTTTTTATAGGATTAGTTCAGGATAGAGTTAAATTTTATGAATATCTTCAGGAATGTGGATTTGTTTTGATTTTTAAGCAAACTGTTACTGCCGGAGGATCAATAAAGGCTTAGTCGAGTTTCTAAGAGATAATTTAGTTTTAGAGAGAGTTATTGCCCCAAACAAAAACAAGTGTTCGATTTTGATTAAGAATAAAAATGTAGAGATTACATTTCTCAATGAGCACTACCATAAGTTTTCATCTAAGATAGCCTAAAAAGAAAAAGCCCCCGATGTAGACGAATCTACATAAGGGTCTTTTTCATAGTTATAAATGTATTATACCAAGCGCTTGATATAAGTCAAATGAATTTTTTGCTCCCTCCACACGATCTTTCTCGAACTGTATAAAAAATTCAGCACACCTTTGCGGGGTGTGCTGTTTGATGACGTTTGGAGGTAGTCATCTGGATACCTTTTGCTCAGTGAGGTAGGGCACAAGTGGGCCGATTGATACGCCGACTGCAAAGTACCAAATCAAGTCTTCTATCGGAGCGAAGAACAATCGTATCCCCGACAAATTATGATTTAACCAAAATCTGTCAATCCAGTCTGGTCGTAATACATGCAATATCGTGAATACGACACATGCAATGCAGACCATGAGAAGACCAGATCCAATACTCAGAGTGAACAAATCACTCCTGCGGGAAAATATCCAGCACCCGATGCTCAGTCCGACCAGTGCTGTTGTCACAAATGAACTGAGCCCAAGAGCGTATAAGCCCGCACTTCCCACGACGATCACTCCCGTAGCAAGAATACAAATCTTGGTTGCGACTGATTTGTAGCCTACCGTTGTTGAGGATAGGCACTTTCCCGTAACAAACAAGTACAGTGTCGCTGGTAGACCGGCGTGAGCGATCGAGTATAGTATGTCCTCAATGCCCACACGAGTGTTTGTGATCAAAATCGGTGACCACCAGTCTCTTGTATACCAGAAATATTCGGTATAGAGTCCGAAGGGGATTGCCGGTATCGCAAGCACCAGCATTATTAACCGCAGATCTTTCCTTTTGAAGAAGATAATGAGCCAAAGTACCAGGAATAGTAACGACCCTGAGAGGTACGTCATGTTGAGGGGAATCATGAGGACCTTTCGTTGTTGAATGCTGGAAGGATGTGTAATGAACAACTAACTATAAATAATTATAATACATTTATTACATAAGTCAAGTTTTACTCCCCACACACCACCTTTCTCGAACTGTATAGAATGTATCAACTTATTAAACTAAGTATGGATAGGGTGGTTGTTTACTATGGAGATCACAGATTACTGAGTTATACCAACCTCTAATCCTGTGCTGCTCAATATTTTTCCTTTCTCAACACATTCATTATATGAACCAGCATATATACACACACTACCAGCTCTTTGTGCGTCATCAGCTAATTGTACAGCGGTAGCATAGTTACAACTCATTGTTTTCATTATTTGCCCAGCTGCTTCGTCAAAAGTATGACAATAACAATTAAAAAGTATTGTCTTCCAAATTAAATCAGCTTTTAGTTCTGGAATTGTAATTGTTACCGTATTAACAGAAGGTTGTATCATATCTTTATTCTCCAACTCTTTTGTTTATTTATTTCAAATGACCGAGTATTCTTTTTACCGTTTCATCAGGAGTTAGTTCTGCAGGTATAATGTAATCAATTGCTCCCAATTCTTTTGCTTTATCTACATCTATTTTATCACTCTGATTTGTGAGCATGACAACTGGTATATGGTTTGTCCCAGTGTCCTTTTTTAATAGTGCTAGTGCCTCTAAGCCATCTCTTCCAGACATAATTAGATCTAGAGAGATGATGTCGGGCTTTATATCCATGACTCTTTGGACAATATCTCCATTTGCATCTGTAAATTTATGGACATTTAATCCAGCTTTAGCGTATTTTTTAGCAAATAAGTTTACAAGGAATGGATCATCATCAATTAAGAGAATTGTTTTTTTATTATCTAATGGCATATCTTTATCTTTTTTAACAGGTTCTAAGAGTTTTCTAGGTGTTGCACCTTCACCTGGGCCAATAATGTTATTTTCTTCAAGTAAATCCATGAGGTGAGCTGCTCGGGCATAGCCAATGCGAAGCGAACGCTGCAAGTATGAAGTTGATGCTTTACCTGCTTCAATTACCGCTTCTCTTGCTTCATCATAAAGATCATCTATCGAACGGTTATCTACTTCTCCTGCTTGTGGAAGTTTTTGCTCAATTTCATTAAGTTTGAGCATTATTTCAGTAAATTGGGTATTTTGTCGGTCTAAAAGTATACTGATTTGCTCTTTTACCTCCTCAATGTTTTGTGATAAATCAGATGAATTGTCCATAGTAATATAGATTATTAATTGTTGTGTTAATGATATACTCTAGGAAAGTAATGTAAAGGTATAAATTTATTTAAATAATATGAATCCTGTTGCAACATTCATTCAGAAAGCAATCGAAACCTACAAAAGCGGTCATGCCACAGAACACTCATACCGCCCTGCTCTTCAAGAGTTGTTTGAAAAAATTACTGAGCTTAAAGTTCATAATGAACCAAAAAGAAGTGAGTTTGGAGCACCTGACTTTGTGTTTATAAAAGGTAAGACAGTGATTGCATATGCAGAAGCAAAGGACATTTATGTTTCTCTTGACGAAATACAGAAGGGTGAGCAAATGACTCGTTACTATGGCTACTCAAACATTATCCTTACAAACGGTCTCGATTTTCGGTTTTATCGAAACACCGTTCCTTACGGCGAATCCATAATTATAGGAAAACTAAATAAAGAAGGAGTGGAGATGTTCGAAGATCAATTTCAACTTCTCGCAGATACGATTGGAGCTTTTATAAAAGAGTCTAAAGAGCCTATAAAGTCTGGTACCATTCTCTCAAAAGTGATGGCGGGTAAGGCTCGTCGAATTCGAGACAATGTAAAAAAATTCTTAGAAGATGAGAAGAATCCTAAAAATGAAAACTTACTTAGTATATATGAAGTAATAAGGAAACTTTTACTTGCAGATCTAGATCATGTTAAATTTGCCGATATGTATGCACAAACGTTGGTGTATGGTCTTTTTGTTGCTCGATATTATGATAAATCAAACGATACTTTTTCTCGACAAGAGGCGCGTGACCTTGTTCCTGCCTCAAATCCCTTCTTGCGTCACTTCTTTGATCATATAGCTGGGTCTTCTTTTGATCCTCGCATTGAATACATAGTGGACGAACTATGTGAAGAGTTTAATCATGCGGATGTACAAGCAATTGTTCATAACTATTACAAAGTAGAGAAAGACAGTAGTCGCGATCCTATTATTCATTTTTATGAAGACTTTCTTCAAGAATACGATCCTGTTGAACGTAAGAAGATGGGTGTGTTTTATACACCGCTTCCTGTAGTTCGATTTATCGTTCGTGCTGTAGATGACATTCTAAAAAAGGAATTTGATCTACCACAAGGCCTTGCTGACGCATCGAAGATAGACATTGTTAGAGAAATTCAGGGTAAGCGACATAAAGTGCCTATTCATAAGGTTCAGGTACTTGATCCAGCAACTGGTACAGGCACATTCCTTAACGAAGCAATACTTCATATTAAGAAATCCTTTGAAGGACAGGAGGGTCGTTGGTCCTCATATGTGAACGAAGATCTTTTGCCGCGTATGCATGGCTTCGAGCTTATGATGGCTTCATATACAATCGCACACCTCAAACTTTCCTCAACTATTGCTGAGACTGGTGCAAAGATAGAAAATACTCGTCTTGGTGTGTATCTCACTAACTCCCTTGAGAAAGCTGAAATTGAGGAAAAAACACTTTTCGACATTGGGCTCGGAAAAGCTATCACAGAGGAATCTAATCAGGCGAATAAGGTAAAGAATGAGTTACCGATTATGGTGATAATGGGTAATCCACCTTACAGTGTCAGTTCTCAGAATAAAGGAGAATGGATACAAGATTTGATTAAAGAGTATAAAAAAGACTTGAATGAACGCAAGATAAACCTTGACGATGATTACATTAAATTTATCAGGTTATCTGAGAGCCTGATCGAAAAGAACGGAAGTGGTATTGTGGCGATGATCACAAACAACTCTTTTATCGATGGTGTTACTCATCGACAAATGAGAAAGCATCTTCTTGAGACCTTTGATTCAATTTATATTGTAGATTTACATGGTAATTCAAAGAAAAAAGAAAAAACACCAGATGGTGGAAAGGATGAAAATGTCTTCAATATTATGCAGGGTGTTTCTATCAATATTTTCGTAAAGAAGGAAGGGGGAAAGAAAGGATTAGGAGAGGTCTATCATACGGAATTATATGGAAAGCGAGAAGGTAAGTTCGAGACTCTCAATCGGGGAGGTGTGGGGAATATTAAATGGAATAAATTAAAATATTCTAAACCGTATTATTTCTTTGTACCGAAGGATTTTTCTGCGAGTACGGAGTATGAGAAGGGGTTTAGGGTTGATGAATTATTCAAGATTAATAGTAATGGAATAGAAACACAAAATGACGGTATCAATATCTTTTTTAAGCAAGTTATAGCGACCGAAGTTCAAGAAGATTTTAAAAGATTATCAGTAACTGAGTTAGCTCAAAAGTATTTTTTGAAAAATGGTCGCGATTGGAAAATAGAAACAGCAAAAAGAGACTTGGATGCAAATAGTGTTTTAATGAGAGAAATACAATATCGTCCTTTTGATGTTAGATTTGTAAATTATACAGGAATAACCAAAGGAATTATGGCGTACCCTAGATTCAATGTTATGAAAAATTTTCAAAAGCAAAACATCGGATTAATAATTCCAAGACAAACTACTCAAGATTACCGTCACAATTTTATAACAGATAAAATTATTGACGGTAATATAACTGCAAGTGCAAAGCTTTTTGGTTCAGGATGTCTCTTCCCACTTTACCTATATCTAGACGATGGTTCAAAAATCACAAATCTTGAAAAACAAATTGTTACTGATATAGAAAAGATTGTTGGTATAACAACACCACAGGATATCTTTGATTACATTTATACTGTTCTCCATTCACCAAATTACCGAGAAAAATATAAAGAATTTCTTAAAATAGATTTCCCTCGTGTCCCATATCCAACGAGTGTTGAATCCTTTAAGAAATTAGTTGCATTAGGTAAGGAATTAAGAGAACTACACCTATTGGAATCCCTTAGATTAAATGATTTTATAACTACCTTCCCGGAATCAGGAAATGATAACGTTGATTTAAAATGTCCGAAATATAAAAATGGGAAAGTGTTTATAAATGAAAAGCAGTATTTTGGAAACATTCCTGAGACTGCTTGGAATTTCTATATTGGTGGTTATCAGCCTGCCCAAAAATGGCTGAAGGACCGACGAGGTCGTAAGCTTTCGAATGAAGATATTGAGCACTATCAAAAAATAATAGTGGTATTGGCTGAAACAGAGAAAATTATGAAAAAAATTGATACAATCAACTTGTAGTAGAGATTCGTCAACTCAATAAAAAGCTACATATATTTACATGGCAAATAAACCGAGAACAAGCAGAAAAGTTGCTAAGAAAGCAGCAAGAGCATTAAAAAATCCTCGTTCTACTAAACTTCTAAAAAGTCTAGGAGGAAGTGCTTTAGGTAATCGTCGAAAATAGGTCAACTTAAGCAAAAGGAACTGGCTTATAACGCGCTTGATAGGTAGAGAAAATCAGGATTCAGTAATACAGAACTGCCAACCCATGACAGCGGTAGAAAGGTTCCACCTAGCTCAAAAAACCACCTGTAATTGGTGGTTTTTTAATCTTTGATATATTTGCTCCCCGGCCCTCCTTCGTCCTTCGATAAACTCAGGACTATGGAAGGGCGAGGCAGGATACTTTAAAGAGGGAATTTAAGCAAAATTAAAACTGCCCAAATGGCAGTTTAATTTCGCTGGCTCCCCCGGCAGGATTCGAACCTGCGACCCATCGCTTAACAGGCGATTGCTCTACCGCTGAGCTACAAGGGAATATGATTTTCACTCACTCCACCGCTAATCTAGGGGGAATGGTCTTCTTTCGAAGATTTACTGATAATATCAAAATTTACTAAAAAGTAAATTGGTTACCCATATTGCGCACTATATTGGTAATATATAAGTATAACTGACGTCATATGTATATAAAAGTACGAGTGAAAGCAGATGCCAAGCATGAATTGGTAACAAAAAAAGCCAGGGATCACTTTGAGATATTTGTAAAAGAAAAAGCAGAACGGAATATGGCTAACAGAAGGGTATGTGAGCTTATTGCGCGGGAATATGTAATACCTATTGGGAAAGTGAAAATTATAAGTGGTCATCATTCTCCGAGTAAGATTTTGTCAGTAGACGTCGAGTAATAAATGATTTGTAAAACATAGTAGTGAAGAAAAGTAAGATATAATTATCAATGTAATAGTAATAATTAACATACTATGAATCTAAATATAAAGACGACTAATATATCTCTTACCCCAGCAATTTCTGAATATCTTGATAAGAAGCTTTCGATGCTTAATAAGTTTGTCGATTTGGAACGAGATAATGTACTCATTCAGGCAGAAGTAGGGAAGACTACACATCATCATAAGTCAGGAGATATCTTTAGAGCCGAAGTAAATCTAAGAATCAATGGAAAAAATTACCGAGCAGTGTCTGAAAAAGATGACCTCTATGTTGCTATTGATATGGTAAAAGATGAATTGGCAGAAGAAATTAAATCTGGAAAAGAGCGACGAATTTCTATTGTACGCAAAGGAGCACTCAAGCTCAAAAATATGATTAAAGGTTTAGGCGGTTTTAGTAACTAAGGTTTTCAAAAACTCTTTATAGTCTGTTTCTTTTTTACCCTCGGGCACTACTCTTAAAATTTCAAGAGAGTTATTAATGTACCTTGCTTCTTTAATAATTACTCTGGTTTTAACTCCACCTCTCTCAATGAAAAAGTAAGCAGTAGGCCATTCACAGTATGCTTGGATCTTAAGAAAGTTTTGATATGGATCGGCATTAAGATCTATTTCACCATCTTCTTTGGTAATCTTGCGAGTAAATGTTGCTTGAGAATGATCTTGTTCTATAGGAGTAATTTTACCTGCAATAAAGTCTGGAATAATGGTGACTAATAGATCAGCGCCAGTTTGTACTGTGAGCTTACCGAGCTCGGGAGCTCGAGGTGGCCATGAAGCTGGAGTTACTTGAGCCTGTGCCACAATTGGCCCATGATCCATTTCTGCATCAACTACCATAATAGTAACTCCAGTATTCTTTTCATCTTGTAAGATAGCTGTCTCAATAGGAGATGCTCCACGTAACTTTGGAAGTAATGATGCATGCACATTAAGAGCGCCGTATTTAGCGAGAGCTAGGATTTCTGCTGGGATAATTTTCCCATATGCTACTACTATGAATAAATCAAAAGCACTATTTTTTATTGCGTTAATAAAGTCTTCAGACTTTAGTTTGTCAGGCTGAAGTACAGAAATGTTATTTTCTAGTGCCCAGACTTTAGTTGGAGGGGGAGTAATGATCAATTTTCTCCCTTTGGGTTTATCTGGCTGAGCTACTACAAGAGCTGGAGTAAAGCCAGCAGCTTTCAATGCATTCAATACCATTACAGAATAATCTGATGTACCAAAGAAGGCTATTTTAGGTGAGTTAAACATGTTCTTCTTCTAATTCTACATCTGACTCATCAAGATCTTCTGGAGGTGTGTTCTTTAAGTCAGTAGCTGTATCTATAAATAGAATGCCATTGAGGTGATCAGTCTCATGTTGAAATATCTGAGCAAGAAGTCCCGATCCACCTCTACTGAATTCTTTTCCTTGCTCATCATATGCAGTAAGAGAAGCTTTTGTAGAACGCATAACATTACCGTAATACCATCGCACCGAAAGACAGCCTTCGGGCATTTCTTTCTTTTCTTTAGAAAGTTTGGTGATCTCAGGATTAATACAAATCAAATCAGCAGGGACAATATCATTTGGTTCAAGGTCAGGATAATTGGGATGAAGGACTTTGCCTGCAACAACAAAGATGCGGTACGGCTCACCAATTTGAGGAGCGGCAATAGCTACGCCATCTTCTTGTTCGCTCAGCGCTTTTTGCATGTTCTTAATAATCTTTTTTATCTTTGCACTTCCAATATCCTCAGGAGGTACATTCTGAGATTTTTGACGCAATACTGCATTGCCTTTTTGAACGATATCTATCATAGATTTATTATAGCAGACTCTCGGGATCGACATTAATAGCGACCGAAAGTGGCAGTGTCAGGAGTTTATCAAGAAGAGGCTTATTTGGCCACTGTTTTCCTTCAATCTTAATAATGGCATGCATAATACTTTTTTTATTGATTGTTTCTATAAAGGCAGGGAAGACAAGAGGATTGTAATCGGCAAGTACTTCAGATACTTGAGTCATATCTGCACTTACTTGTGGTTTTGTACCAGAAGACGTGATTTTGATAAGTGTAGAAAAGGGAGGATAGTTAAGCATTTTGCGTGCTTCAATTTCTTCTCGGTAAAAGTCCATAAGATTGCCTTTGGCAACATATTCAAAGACATTTTGGTCGCGAGAGCGGGTTTGGATAATGCACTGTTTTTGTGTAAGTGAGCGAATCTTAAGAAGCACATTCATGATCTTTTCATTGATTCTAAAATCGGGAATAGAGAAAAGCGCATCAATTGTTGCAACACCCGAATTTTCTACCGGCTTTTGTAAATAGAGCAATGCCATTTCTGTTCCGAGCAAAATACTTCCAGGGGCGTTGTAAAACTGTGTAATGAGCGCGAGTGCTTGTTTGTGAGTCGTCACGGTATCTTTATCCATTCTAAAAATAGTGACATCTGGGAAAAGATTTACGAGTGTTTCTTCGATAAGCTCGATACCAATGCCGAGGGTAGTAAGCTTCCAGCTATTACATACTTTGCAGCGCTCTTCAGAAGAACGTCGTTCACCGCAGCGATGACATAAGAAGAAATTTTCGCTTTTGCCATGATGGAGAACAATTGGTGCACTACAATTGGTACAGAGTACCGTAGTTCCACAATCTCCGCAGACGGTCATAGGAGAAAGTCCGCGCCGTCCAGCGAAGATAAACATGTTCTCATTATTTTCTTTATTCTTTTTAATGAGCTCTTCAAGATCGTTACTAATAATTCTGAATTCTGGAGCGTCGAGCGTCTTATATTTTTTCATGTCTACAATGGTTGTCTCTGACGTTGAGAGAGAACGGAACTTGAGCGGAGTGAGCTCAGCAAATTCTCCATTTTTTGTTCGGTGAAGCGTCTCAGTTCTTAATAAAAGATCTCCAAAAATTAATTTTGCTGCAATTTTCCGTGCAAAAAATTCTGCAAACTGTCGAATATCAACAAATGGGCGAACAACCGATTTATATCCACTCGAATTTTCACGCTCTATAATAATAGTTCCAATATCATTGCGAGGAATACTGAGAAAGGTGCCTGTAGCGACAATAAGCACCGGATGTTTTTCTGAAATTATCTTATTCCATGTAGTGAGCTGTTCTTTTTTTGAAAGAGAAGAGTTGAGAACATAGGTGTATTCTTCAATACCCTTAGGAATAGTTTCAAAAATTCTTTTTGTATCTTGTATTGTAGGCAAACAAAAAAATACCGACTTCTTTCGGGCAAATTGCTCTCGTATCAAACTCTTGTAGTGAGCAAGGCGCTCTTCTTCATCAGCCTGAATGACATGCGGTTCTAATGATTCTTGGGCTTCTGTCTCAATTTTTCTTGCAGTCGGTTCGAATGTATTTACTAATTCAGCTTGTTCAAGAATAGCTTTGGGTGTGATACTAGCGAGCACGCTTCCGGTAGAACCAGCGAAGTACTCAGCAGTTTGCTGAGCAGTCTCTAAGAATTCAGGTAAAAAGAGCGGCAATACTTTTAATTTCCCAATTTTTTTAACTGAAAAAGTAGAGTTCTTCAACTCTGATTTCATATCACTTGCTGGCTGTGTTGAGATAACAAGTGCAGGAATTTCGCGGCTTCGCACAGGCACCTTTACAATAGAGCCGAGAGCAATATCAGATGTAGTGAAATAGGAAAGATGTTCCTTGCCGATACCACGTGCTATAGGAATGACAGTGACTATATTCATATGAAGGTAGTCTTATAATGTCAGAAAGGGAAGTATAAGACAACTAGGATTAAAACTCTCGCAAAATAGTGATTTTGGCTCCGATACTATTGAGTCGTGCTACCAAATCTTCATAGCCTCTATTAATAGAATACATATTGCGAAGAGTAGATGTTCCTTCGGCTGCGAGCATTCCAATAAGAATAATTGCACCAGGTCGCAATGCTGGAGGGCAGATAACTTCTGCACCTTTCAATTTTGATGGACCAGTAATGTAGAGTCGATGTGGATCAACAAGCATAGTATCTGCACCAAGCTTATCAAGATCTTTTGTATAAATAGCGCGTTTCTCATAAGGCCAATCATGGATGAGTGTTGTACCTGTTGCTTGTGTTGCAATCACCGCGAAGAAGGGAAGATTGTCCATGTTGAGTCCTGGATATGGTCGACATTCGATTTTATCTTCTAGAGCAGTAAGCTTTGATGGAGAAGTTTTTATATCTACGAGATTAGTATGACCATTGAGTGCTTTGTACTTTTTGAGAATCTTATATTTGAATCCCATTTTCTCTAATTTAAGAAGCTCTATTTCTAGAAAATCTATTGGGCAACGTTTTATAACAAGTGTTGATTTTGTGACAATAGCAGCAGCCAAAAAGAACATTGATTCAATAGGATCTTCAGAAAGAAAATACATTACATTAGCATTAATTTCTTTAACCCCATGCACGGTAATAGTAGTAGTACCGATTCCTTCGATCTTGACGCCACACTTTTCTAAGAAGAAACAGACTTCTTGTCCCATGTAGTTGGCACTCGCATACTTAATGACGGTAGTACCAGGAATAAGTGCTGCAGCGATTATTGCATTCTCTGTTACGGTGTCGCCAGATTCATAAAGAACTATTTCGCTTGGATGTAATTCTGTAGAACTTACTTCGTAGTATCGCTCTTTTGTTTCTATAGTGACTCCTAATTTTTCGAGTGCAAAAAGATGCGGCTTCACTGTACGTGAGCCGAGATTGCATCCACCTGGCTGTGGCAACTTAAACTTTTTAAATGAGTGAATAAGAGGAGCAATAAGCATGATAATACTTCGAGTCTTTTCTGCTGAAGCTTTATTCATGTTCTTAAGATCAAACTTTTCTGGAGTTTTTATTTCTAGATCATTGTCATTCCATTTTACTGACACGCCAATACTCTGGAACACTTCAATCATTCGATGTACTTCTTCAATCTTAGGAACATTCTTGAGTGTTGTCTTACCTTTATTAAGAAGGGAAGCAGCAAGAAGGCCCATGGCACCATTCTTTGATGTTTTGGTTGTTATTTCACCACTCAATTTTGTTCCACCTTGGATACGAATATTAAGTGCGCCTTTAGATACCTCTACAATATTTCGGTTGAGGGCTTCACTGATTTTTGAAAGCATTTCGGTAGAAAGGTTTTGTTCACCTTGCTCGATACGCGCAATAGCGCTCTGTGTTGTGCCGAGCTTCTGGGCAAATTGTTCTTGAGTAATTCCTCGTTCTTGACGGAGCGCTGCAATGAGCTTTCCTATTTGGCTTAAGTTGCTACTTGTTGATGTCTCTAAAAGTGTTGGTTCTTCGGGCATATATATAGTTAATTGATGAGATTATAGCATATATGCTATATCACAGCAAGGGCTAAAAATGGGGAAAAACACACTCAACACACTGTAGTTTGACTAATCTGTAATATACTGTTATAATTAATTTCTGTTCTTTCAATTTCAACATCACATAGGGAGTGTTCCAATCCATGAGTAGCCATCAACAAAATTCACTTGCGGGGTGGCAGTGGCTGGTATTTCTTGGCGCAATGATCGGGATTTTGCTCTGCTGTGTTCTTGCGTATTATCCCGAGTGGATATTCCATCATTAATACGCAGGACAGTTCTTGCCGAGGTGCATAACCTCGGCTTTTTTATATTTATTTTTTGAAAAATCTAGTATTTTGATATGACTTAAAGATTAAGTCAATTTTATTTGTAATATATTAAAAATCCGCGTATTATTGGGCTATCTATGGGACTTTTCTCAAAAAAACTTGGGATTGATCTTGGAACAGCAAATACACTCGTATTTGTTCCGGGAAAAGGGATTGTGCTCAACGAGCCATCTGTTGTTGCTGTGTCTGAGCAAGATAATAAAATCTTGGCAGTTGGAGTGGAAGCAAAAAATATGATTGGACGTACTCCTGACAATATTATTGCGTATCGACCGATGAAAGATGGAGTTATCGCTGACTATCGTGTAACCGAAGCAATGCTTAAATATTATATTTCAAAGGCACTCGGTAAATGGAGCTTTATCAAACCTGAAGTTATGGTGTCCGTGCCTGCAGGTGTAACATCTACTGAACGTCGCGCGGTGATAGAAGCAGCAATCAAGGCCGGTGCAAAAAATGCATATGTGGTGAAGGAGCCAATCTTGGCAGCTATTGGTGCCGGCATTTCTATTCAAGAGCCTGTGGGCCGTATGGTAGTAGACATTGGAGGAGGAACAACTGATGTAGCCGTTATTTCTCTAGGAGGAATTGTAGCATCTACATCGGTAAAAGTTGCTGGAAATAAAATTGATGCAGCAATTATTGACTATATAAAGAAGACCTTCAACCTTTCTATTGGAGACAAAACAGCAGAAGATATCAAAATTCAGGTGGGATCAGCAATCCCTCTTGAGGAAGAATTGGCAATGACAATTAAAGGACGTGACTTTGTGACAGGTCTGCCTCGTTCTGTTGAAATCAAAACAAATGAAATCGTAAAGTGTATAGCAAAAGAATTGAAAGAAATGATCAAGGCAATTAAGGATGTATTGCAAGAGACTCCGCCCGAACTTTCGGCTGATATTATTGATCAGGGAATTATTATGACAGGTGGTTCATCTCAGTTAAGAAACTTGCCTGAACTCGTCTTCAGAAGAACAGGTGTAAAAGCGACGCTTGCAAATGATCCATTGTATTGCGTCGTCAATGGGACAGGTATTGCACTTGAGCATCTTGATACATATAAGAAGAGTATTATTTCTAAGAGATAATATATTGTGAGATTTCTTATTGATACTTACAAAAAAACTGGAGAACTACATCATGCATATATACTCGAAGGGGAAAAAGGACTTATTCGAGAGCAGCTTTTCTTATTTTTAGAAAAAGATCTCAAACAACAAATAAAAGCCAATCCAGACTTGTGGCACTCACAGTATGAGACGCTTACAATAGATGATGCGCGAGCGCTACGAGACATTCAGGCGAATAAAGCTATTACGTCAGGAAGAAAAATTTTTATAATCGAAACTCGATTTATGACCGTCGAAGCTCAAAACGCTTTGCTAAAAGTATTTGAAGAACCGACACCCAATACTCACTTTTTTATTATTACACCCACGGCTGAAGTGTTTTTGCCAACATTGCGATCACGAGTGGTGCGAGTAGCAGTAGGTAATAAAGAAGCCGAGAAGAATGATAGTGCCCAAGATTTTATAAAATCTTCTTACAAAGCTCGTATGGAAGTCATCGCAAAGATAGTAGAAGAAAAGGATAAAGGTAGAGCAATTGAACTTGTAGATGGTCTACTTTCTATTCTTCACAAAACAGAAAGTATAAAAATAGTGGACAGAGCATTGCTGTTACATGAACTGTTAAGTGTTAGAAGTTATTTAAATGATAGATCTCCTTCACTTAAGCTCTTGCTTGAGCATGCGGCACTTATTGTGCCCGTATTGGAATAGAAAGTGGAATTTGGAAGTGATACCTGCTACAATCTCATTATTATGACGTACGATTTCACACCATTTAAGAAAAAAATAAAAGATTTAGAAGAATGGCTTAAACGAGAGCAATCACAAGTGCGCACGGGCCGTGCAACTCCTGCACTCCTTGATGGAGTGATGGTAGAAGCATATGGAGCAAAGTCTCCGCTCAATCAAATTGGCTCTCTTGCGATAGAAGATCCACGAACACTTAGACTTTCATTGTGGGATATGAGTCAGGTAAAGAATGCAGAAAAGGCAATTGTTGCTGCAAATCTTGGAGTGGCTGTTGCTGTTGATGAGAAGGGTATTCGCGTTTCATTTCCTGAGCTTACCAGTGAACGCCGAACAACATTAGTAAAAATTGCGAAAGAAAAGCTTGAAAGTGCACGCATTAGCTTGAGAAAATTGCGTGATGAAGTATGGGAAGATATTCAGGCAAAAGAAGAACTTGGTGGAATGAGTGAAGATGAAAAATTCAGATTTAAAGCAGAAATGGAGAAATTGGTACAAGAAACAAATAAAAGTCTCGATGTTCTTGCTGACAAAAAGGAGAAGGAAATTATGAGTTAATACTAAAGAATGACTGTTATTATATTTATCATTATTTTAGCGGCACTTGTCTTTGTTCACGAATTGGGACATTTTCTCGCTGCAAAGGCTTCAGGAATCAGAGTTGATGAGTTTGCCCTTGGTTTCCCTCCAAAAATTTTTAGCTTTAAAAAAGGAGAAACACTCTATTCGATAAATCTCATTCCCTTTGGTGGATTTGTAAAAATTTTTGGAGAAGATCCTAATGATGAATCTATTGCAGGTCCCGACAAAGCACGAAGTTTTGTTAATAAGCCTAAGCGTCTTCAGGCAATGGTTCTTGTTGCTGGTATTACTTTTAACATTCTCTTTGCGTGGCTTCTCCTTTCTCTTGGATTCTT
>CAZFND010000008.1:0-30590 GCA_964520645.1 uncultured Candidatus Saccharibacteria bacterium
GAACCCCAATTAACCGCTCCAGAGGCGGTCGTCCTACCATTAGACGAATCGGCACTGTGCCCCGCGAAGTTCGCTTTGGGCGAACGTAGTGGGGATGTGTCCTTTACCATACTCGAAAAACTGATTTTATTCAAGGGCTAGGGAACTTGTCTTTTTTATTGATGGGTTCATAATATATGTATTACTAACTAGTATAAATATATGGGAATCGTTATTAATTATTGGGCAGTGCTCGTGGTAGCTATTGTGAACATGGTCATTGGGTTCTTGTGGTATGGACCTATCTTTGGAAAGCAGTGGGCTGCTTTGATGGGACGTGATAAGAGTAGTATGGAAGGAAAGAATATGACAACAAGTTATGTCCTTATGATGGTAGGGGCATTGGTCATGGCATATGTACTCGCACACGCAATTATATTTGGAATTGCCTATACAAAAATTGGAGGAATTAAAGGGGGAATGATGGGAGGATTCTATTACTGGCTCGGATTTGTTGCGCCAGTACTTCTCGGAAGTGTGCTTTGGGATGGAAAGCCATGGAAACTCTGGGCAATCAATGCTGGATACTATCTTGTAGTTCTTCTTATCGCAGGTGCAATTCTCGCTACTTGGATATAGGAAGTTTTGAAAATTAGATACTTTAAAATAAGAAACAGCATGCCTATACGGGTGCTGTTTTTTGTAGTAAAGTTAATACATCCTATTATTAATCTTTTATTATGAAAAACAAAAAACGAGGTTTAGATCCAGCAATTATCGGCCTAATCGTTCTTGCAGTAATTATTGGAGGAATTGCAGGTGCTTATCAGATGAATGTGTCTCGGATTTCTACTAATGTTGTAAAATCAGATATTACCTTTTCCATTTCTCAAAATACTCTTCAGGTTCTAAAAAACGATGAATCACTACAAAAATTTGATTTAGATGCTGATGCGATTGCAGCTCTCAAGGTTGCGCCTGATGCAAAACAATTTATTACAGATTTAGATGTGAACTTTGATGGGTATAAAGATGTAGGGGTCTTTAGATCTACAGGCTATGCAGGGGTAAATAATTATTATGATTTTTATATCTTTAATTCTAAAAATTCGTGGTTTAATAAGGACTCTATGCTTGTAGGCATTTCAAATCCAGTTGTTGATGCAAATAAAAAACAAGTAATCTCAAATTATCGATCTGGCTCACAGTGGCATAAAGACGTTTTTCAATTTGATGGAAAATATTTCACAAAAATTGGATCATCACAATCTCAAACTAACAGTGATTCTAGTTTAAAAACTTATACAAACTCAAAATATGGATTCAAGGTTAATTTCCCAACAAGTTGGAGAATGAGAGTTCAAGATACAAATTATGTTGCTTTTGAAGATAGTAAACATCCTTCCAAAATAGATAGTGATAGTCCATACAATGGAGTTGTTATTCATACATCACCTCAAAATAGAGAAAATACTGATTGGCAGATGGGATTTGGTATGACTTTTGGTAAAACTATTTATTATGCTGATAAAAATATCTCGATTACCATGATGGCTTTAACTGAAGCTGACAAAATTATAGAGGATAAAATAGCAGCAAGTCTTACATTCACAAAATAGTTCCTAAAATATTTCATGAACAAATACGAGCAGGTGCCGGACTACATACTTGATCTGCATGGCTATACAACTGCCGAGGCTAAAGTATTGCTCGATGATGTGTTAAAGAATAATAAATACTCTCATGTGAGAGTAATAACGGGCACAGGAATTACACGAGCGACTGGCCCGGTGATGAAAAGCTTTGTTCAAAATTATTTAGACTCGAAAAATATTCGTAATAATCCTGCAAAAATAGGAGATGGTGGCGATGGAGCACTGGAAGTGTTCTTGAAATAACTTATTTCTCTTAAAAGCTAGATTACTTTATTTTAATAGCATCTCGTAGTTCTTCTACTCCAATTTTTTTCTCTGCAGAATAGGGAATAATAGGATAGTTTCCTATTTTTTCTTGCATGACATTGAGATTTTCTCGAAGCTCATTTTTTGTAAGCTTATCTACTTTATTTGCCACTATCACAACATCTTTTTGATGTTCTTCAAGAAGACCGAGCATATAGAGATCATTATCAGTTGCTCCAACTTTAGCATCTAGTATAAGCACTACTTTGTGATGCTTGATAGATGACTGAAAAAGATACCACTGAATGAGATCCCAGATTGCATCTCGTTTTTCTTCTGATGCTTTTGCATAGCCATAGCCGGGAAGATCTACTAAATAAAAATTGCTGTTTATGAGAAAGAAATTGGCTTCTTGAGTACGGCCGGGAGTCTGACTTGAGCGTGCTAATCCTTTGTGGTTGGTAAGAGAATTGATCACACTTGATTTGCCAACATTAGAACGTCCAATGAGCGCTACTTGAGGTAGGGTATCTTCTACGATGTTATCGCTATTAGTGACTCCTCTCTTAAATATGGCCGAATTGATATTCATATAGTGAGCATAGCAGAGAAATGGTAATCTAGTAAGTGATGACTCAAAAACAGGCACTCGACATATTGAAGCTTGGGCACAATGCCTATATTACTGGTCCTGCAGGATCTGGTAAGACATATTTGCTTAATCAGTATATTAATTATCTTAAAGAGCATAATGTAGATGTAGGAATTACTGCATCTACGGGCATTGCTGCGACTCATATGCAGGGAGTGACGATTCATTCATGGACAGGTATAGGAATTAAAAGTAATCTTTCTGATCGGGAAATCGAAAATTTAATTGAGAAAAATTATCTGTGGCGACGAATGAATAATGCCAAGGTGCTTATCATTGATGAAGTATCCATGCTCCATGACTTCAGACTTGATCTTGTAAATAGAGTGCTTCAGGTATTTAAAAATAATAATAAGCCGTTTGGAGGAATACAAATTATTTTATGTGGAGACTTTTTTCAGCTTCCACCTGTTTCTCGAGAAGGTGAGCCGGATTCCAATTTTATTTATCATTCAGAATCGTGGAAAGAAGCTGGACTCAAAATTTGTTACCTCGAAGAGCAATTCAGACAGACTGATGACAAAGCGCTTGAAGTGCTTAACTGCATTCGAGAAAATATGGTCACTCAAGAAATCAGAGACATACTTACCAAGTGCTTTAAAGAACATAAAAAGGAATCACTGCCCGTTCTTACCCGATTGTATACGCATAATATTGATGTTGATAAAGTGAATGATGATGCACTGGCAGGGATTGAGTCTCAAGAGATGACCTATGAAATGACATCTAATGGTGCACCCGTGCTTGTAGAAATTCTCAAAAAAAGTTGTCTTGCGCCACAAAAGCTTCGTCTTAAAAAGGGGGCACGAGTAATGTTTGTCAAAAACAATTTTGAATTGGGGTACGTCAACGGAACGCTTGGCGAAGTAGTGTCACTAAAAGGGGAAGGCGGTGGGCCGCTTGTAAGGATTACGAGCTCGGGCAAGCTTCTTGAAGTAAGTAGAGAGAGTTGGAAAATTGAAGAAGAAGGAATGACCAAAGCAGAAATCAAACAATATCCACTGCGACTTGCCTGGGCTATCACCGTACACAAGAGTCAGGGAATGTCCTTGGATGCTGTAGAGGTAGACCTTTCAAAATCATTTGAACGAGGAATGGGGTATGTGGCACTTTCTCGTGTGCGAAGTCTCGCAGGCCTCACGATTCTCGGCATGAATGAAGAAGCGCTTAAAGTGAATGATGATGTCTTGGAGCATGATGAATTATTGCGTCAGCATTCTGAAAAAGCTGTTATTGATATTTTGAAAAAATTGTCAGAAAAAGAAGTAGCCGAAAAACACAAAAAGTATATAGAATCTATTGGTACAAAAAAGCCAAAAAAATCAGCTAAAGTAAGTACATATCAAGAAACCCATGACTTGTTACAAGAAGAATTGTCACTCAAAGAGATTGCTCACAAGCGTGGAATGACCGAGGACACTATATTGGCACATATAGAAAAGTTGGTAGAACAAGATACTTTTGTTATAGAAGAAATTGAATATCTTAAGAGATCAGTCAAACATTTTAAAGCTATCTCTGAGGCATTGCTTGTAAAGTATGAAGAATTAAAAGATTGGCGTCTTGCTCCGGTCAAAGATTATTTAGATAAAAATAAAAAGAAATTACACTTAAGTCCAGCACCTACCTACAAAGATATTCAGTTAGTAAGAATCTTTGTAAAAAATGAAGTTTAGTATATAATAATCACATTATGGCAAAACGAGCATCAGTAAATACAAAAAATAAAGCATCACGTTCTAAAAAGACGCGAAAGAGACTTGCAACTAAAAAGGCACGACTCGCTGCTAAAAAGAAGAAATAATAAGTAATCTAAAAAGCTATTCACTAAAGGGGGATAGCTTTTTACGTGACTCTGTTATAATTACCGTATGACATTTTTTAAAAACATGACATGGCAGAAATATCTGCTTATCGGTCTCTCACTTATTCTTATTCAAATTGTAGTGTTGTATTTGCAGGGACATATTTTTATTTGTAAATGTGGAGATGTGAAGTTGTGGTATGGAGCACTCAATTCATCACAGGATTCTCAGCATCTTACTGATTGGTATACATTTTCACACATCATTCACGGATTCGTTTTCTACTGGTTTTTTAGATTAATTAGTCGAAAGAGATGGTCTGTCTGGACATGTCTTATGCTTTCTATTGGTGTTGAAGTAGGATGGGAGATATTAGAAAATAGTCCGCTCATTATCAATCGATACCGAGAATATACTACTTCACTTATGTACTATGGAGATAGTATTGTTAACTCAGTATCAGATGTTGTCGCTATGATTGTTGGCTTTTTGATAGCACGAAAGGCTCCAGTATGGGCGTCTATTGCTATAGTTGTATTCTTAGAACTTTGGGTAGGATATACGATTAGAGACAACCTTACACTCAATGTAATTATGCTAGTCTATCCATTGGATGCTATCAAGCATTGGCAGTGGGGAATGTAATAACAATGATTAGCTATTCTTGGCTTTTTTCATCATGAATTCGCCCCACTCTTTGAGTAAGTCAGAGCTACTCCACTGTTTGCTAAATCCAACTCCAGGAATAATTTGAATATTGTGCTCTTGGCAGACTGTCCATTCTGGAATAGTTTTTTCATCAAATCGGTCGCCACCTTTTGTAAATACATGAGGTCTAATTTTTTTGAGAGCTTGAGTAACGGTCTGATCATTCTCAATTTCAAAAGGAATGACATAATCTACACCTTTAATAAAAGACACGAGGTGTGAGCGGGTTTTGAGGTCCATAAAGGCTTTGCCCTTTTTTACTCTGAGGAAATTGTCACCGTTTACGATAACCACTAATGTATCGCCGTATTGCTTAGATTCATAAATACACGAAGCATGGCCTGGATGCATAGGGTCAAAAGGGCCTGAAGTACACACGATTTTTCCGAGCGTATCACGTATTTTATCAAATTCCTCGAAGGAGATAATAGGCGCTGGTTTCATAGTATAAAAATGATGATTATTATTATACTACAGAGATAACTGCTGTTGCATTAATAAAAATGTGGCGTAATATTTGAAGTATGAATACACACAACAAAGGTTTTGGGCTTATTACTATTATTATTGCTATAGCAGTTGTTCTTGCTGTTAGTGGAGGAGGATATTATGCAGTAAAGCATGCAAAAAAATCTATTTCATCACAAACTGAAGTGTACGGGGATAGTGCTGCTACATCATCTGTCGCAACTCAAGGATCATCCGGAGTTCTTCGTGATTTGTTTAGTATGACAAAGAATGTCATGTGTACAATCAATGATGCGACAACTACAGGAACTGTTTATATTTCTTCTGATAAGAAAATGCGAGGAGATTTCACTATTAAAACTCAAACATCAGGATCAATTGATTCACATATGATCAAAGATGGAAATGATATCTATGCATGGTCAGCAATGATGGGAACAGGAGCAAAATTTAGTTTCGATGTCATTGATACCAATGCTAGTGTAAAAAAGAATGTAAATCTTGATCAGAAAATTAATTACACATGTGTTGATTGGAAGCAAGATACTTCTAAATTTGTAAAGCCAGCAGATATAAAATTCATCGATGTTTCTGGAGTAGTAAATGCTAATGGGAGTGTAAATTCAAGTGCGGCTACAAATGGCTGTGCTGCATGTGCCCAGCTTCCTGCAGGCGCTGCTCAAACTCAGTGTCGCCAAGCGCTTAAGTGTCCTGTTAGATAATTGACAGGTATTTCTATTTAGCATACTTTACTTCTAGTTCTTCAAAAAAGGGGATCATAAATGAAGCATTTCTCGCATGCATTGGATATGTATACCAATGTGTATGTCTCTCAAGCAACCGTCATGGAGGATGAAGCATGTCTGAAAGATCTTCAGGACCATCTAAGGTTACTGGAGCGTATCGCTACTGAGACAAAAGCAAAAACTGGGCTCTATTTAGTCACGACTTTTGTTCATGAAGGGTGGACTGTGGTCATTACGAGTCTAGGACACAAGCATACCCTTACATCACAAATGTTAAATGCTGTGAGAGAAGCTTTGACATAGATCACTTGTATCTCTCGAATCCCTGCACTGCGGGGATTTTTTGTATGTGAAATATTTTTGCCTAACTGGTGTATTAAGTATATAAATAGAGATAATGAATGATCCTCATTCAGCATTGACCGATGAACAGGTGGCCTTGCTTATCCAACAGGGAGATAAAGAGAGATTTGGCCTGCTTATGGATCGCTACGAAAAGAAGCTCTTTCGCTATGGAAGAAAGTTCTTGTCCAATCAAGATAATGTCGAAGATGTGGTCCAAGAAGTGTTTATCAAGACATTTCAAAGTATAAAAAGTTTTGATGCATCACAAAAATTTTCTTCCTGGATTTATCGCATTGCTCACAATACGTTTATTAATGTATTAAAAAAGAATACGCGTAATCCACTCTATTTTTTTGATTTTGATACGCTCATATCACATCCTATATATGAAGATCCAGCTACAAAGGAGCGTGAACAAAAGATGATGCAAGAAATGATTGATAAGGGATTAGATAATCTTTCATCTGACTACCAAGAAATTATAATTTTGTATTATCTAGAAGAGCTGAGCTATAAAGAAATTGCAGATATTCTGCGTATTCCTATGGGAACAGTCGGTATTCGCTTGAAGCGAGCAAAAGACTCTCTTAAGAAAGTTTATCAAAAGTTAGGACTCACATATGAACAACAATAACTCACCACAACACGACACAATGAAAGAACATGTTCTCGAGCAAATAAGAACAGGTAAGGTACATATGCGTCCCAAGTTTTACTTTACTCTTAAAGTCCTTGCCCTTATTCTCACAACCGTGGTGGCACTTATCACTTCAGTACTTTTGCTGAGTTACATTGTATTTAGTATACGGATAAGTGGCCAAGCATTTCTTCTTGGCTTTGGAATGCAGGGATTGCTTCTCTTCTTTTTGTTGTTCCCTTGGAAAATGTTGCTCCTCGAAATTGGACTTATTGTATTACTCGAATGGCTGCTTCGACATTTTCGCTTTGGGTATCGAAGTCCGCTTATCTACACCGTAGCAGGAGTTTCAAGCTTTGTACTTGCTCTTGCATTTATTTTAGCAATGACATCACTTCACCAGATGTTGTTGAAACAAGCCGAGGCACGAAGATTGCCGGTATTTGGAGGATTTTATAAAGATCTGCGCCGACCTCCTCGAGAAATGGGCGTATATCGTGGTCTTGTAACAAATATCGAAGGTAATACGTTTACTATACGAGAAGATATTATGGGGAATGATGGCACTACAACACGAAAAGTGTTGGTTCCACCAAATGTAGAAATAAGTACTCTTATAGAAATTGGGGACAGTGTATTTGTCGCAGGAGATATGATGAATGGCGCTATTAAGGCCTATGGTATTCGCAAGCTTATTTTGAGTGAAGAATAAGTGTGAAATAAATCGTTGAATCGAGTGTAGTAATAAGTGACAGTAGCAATACTGTTTATAACATAACCATATACTATGCGTAAAAAACTTAGAAAAATAAAAATAGTCACAGGAGGTATTGTTACCTCTATCTTGATTGCTGGTAGTACTGCTTTTGCCCAGACAATTCCGTATGTGCAGGTCAAAAATCCTCCACTTACGATTGTTCGCACAAAAATCACAACAATTCCTGTTGTTGAAGAAGACAACATTCCACCACACGTTTCGTATAAAAGATTTACTGCTTCTGAAAGAGATGTTTTGCTGCAGAACTTAAATAGATCCTCAGGATATTATTCTTAGGTTAGATTCCCAGATTTTTTAGAAATATAGCCAATTCCTCACCTTCAATTTTTCGATGTTGACCTTCTTTAAGAGTGCCTAAAGAAATGTTCATAATACGGATGCGTTTGAGATCTTTTACTCCATTAAAGAGATTGGCACACATACGTCGAATCTGGTGTTTCTTACCTTCACTTAAAATAATCTTAAATGTAGTATCATCGATGATTTTGACCTTGCAGGGCTTGGTCATATAACCTTCAATATCTACTCCTCCTTCCATTTTTTCTTTGAAATTTGAACGAAGCTTGTCTGTTGTTTCAACAATATATTCTTTCTCATGAGCATATTCTGGATTTAAAAGTCGATCAGTAATTCTGCCATCATTGGTAAGAATCATGAGTCCATGTGAGTCTTTGTCGAGCCGGCCAATAGGGAATACCCCTTTAAGTGATATATCTTTCTTTATTTCTTTTTCAGTGCCTTGGGCAGAGTGAGTAATGATTCCTTGTGGCTTATTATATGCATAGTAGACAAGTGGAGTATCCTTTTTATTCTTAATTACTTCAACAACGTCGCTCTCTGTAACTTTGTCTCCAAGCACAGCTAAGCGCTTATTAATAAGCACACGCTTCTTTGTTATGAGTTCATCGCCGCCTTTGCGGGTTGAGTATTTTTTCCATGCGAGATACTTGTTGATCCGCATAGGGAATTGAGGTGTTTCCATGGTGGCTTAGTATAGCACTATTTGAGAGAAAAAGCTTGACTTGATGCTTTTCCTGCGACATAACCTGTAGTCCAGCACAGCTGCAGACTGTAGCCACCCGACGGTCGGTCAATATTAAGAATATCGCCAATGAGGTAGAGATTGGGAATGATTCGTGATTGCATCGTTCTAAAATCTACTTCATCGAGCACAACTCCACCTGAAGTAATGATTGCTTTTTCGACTCCGAGCAAACCTTGAACGGTCATTCTAAGATCTTTAAGAAGCTTAACAAGCAACAATCGTTCTTCACGGGTAATACTATGAGTAGGGGTATCGGGATTGATACCAGAAAGCTCAACTATTATAGGTGCAAGAGAAGAGAGAATAAACGGGCTTAGACTGTTTTTAAATTTTTTATTGCTTTGTTCTTTAAAAATTTCTTGAAGCTTGGTATTGAGCTGACCGTAATCAAGACTAGGAAGAATATCAAGAGAAATAGTGACATCGCCATACTTTAAGAGTTCACTCACATCTTTACTCATATTAAGAATTGTAGGGCCACTTACGCCAAAGTGAGTGAATAATATTTTACCTTTTTTACTTTCTTGTTTTACATCGTTCTGAAATAATGTGATTTTTACTTCGGGTAATGACACTCCCTGCAATTTTTTTACCCAAGCATCCTCAATGGCCAGTGGGACAAGGGAAGGTGTGGGCTCGACAACTGTGTGGCCCATATCCTTGAGCCAGACAAAGCCGTCTCCTGTAGAACCTGTCTCAGGGCGTGATTTCCCACCGGTGGCAATAATAAAAGCTTTGGCCTGAATTTGCTTTTTGTTTTTTAAAATTACTGATTTGATTGTATTTTGTTCTCGTACAAAGCTTAGTACGGGAGAATCAGAGAGTACTGTGACACCTGAGTCACCGAGTTCTTTTACTAACACATCCCACACTGACTGAGCTTTGTTGGTGATAGGGAATACGCGTTGCTCTTTTTCTACTTTAGTTTCCATTTTATTGAGATGAAAGAAGTCGAGGGTTTCTTTAACACTCCATTGTGAAAAAGCAGAAAAAAGGAATTTATCATTGTCTTTAAATTTGCTCAAAAGCTTACGTGTATCAAATTCTGCATTAGTGACATTACATCTGCCTCCGCCGGTAATAAGAAGTTTTTCGCCCAATCTATTATTTTTTTCAAGAAGAATAACCTTGGCTCCTTGTCGAGCTGCTGTGCTTGCTGCCATCATGCCGGCCGGGCCACCTCCTATGACTGCTATATCCCAATGTGTTGAGTATGTCTCATCCATACGGCTATCCTAGCATAAGCCCTACCGACTGACATCTATTTTGTAACCTCTACCTGGAATAGTATGAATAAGCTTTTTATCACTCAGAGCATCGATCTTTTTGCGTACATTCAAGATATGCGCTTCGATAGTATTAGAAAAAGGGTCGCTATCGCCACTCCGTACGTGTTCCATGATCATTCCTCGTGATACAACAGCCCCTTTATGTTTCAGTAGGTACTCAAGGAGGGAGAATTCTTTGCGGGTAAGATAAATGCTTTGGTTGCCACGCATTACTCGTTGCTTAGTCGTATCTACTTGCAAATCGGCTACATTAAGAATCGTAGACTCGATGAGGCGGGGTCTACGTAATAGGGCTTTGAGTCGGGCCTTTAATTCTTGAAATGAAAAGGGCTTGGTAAGATAGTCATCAGCACCTTCATTGAGTAAACTCACTTTGTAGTGAGATTGGCTATTTGCAGAGAGCATAATAATAGGAGTTGTAATGCCTGCCCCACGAATTTCTCTACAGACTACATTTCCATCCTTTTTAGGAAGCATCAGATCAAGAATAATGACATCGTATTCATTGGTCCGGGCATAATATGAGCCTTGTTCACCATCTTCGGCTTCATCTACTGCAAATGCCTCATTTTCGAGGCCTACACGTAGTATATTTCGGACTTGTTTGTTGTCTTCGACAATTAAGACGCGCATATCAGTATTATTGTACAGCTTAATGTATCAGGAAAGGCGAGATGGGGATAGATCTTTAGAATTATTTTATCTCTAATTTATGTTAATTTAGATATTTATTTATTTTTTTCTTTTTTTATAAAAAAATAGCCCTAATTTACAGTCTATTTCAGCTCGTGGGTTTACAAGTGTCTCTCGTTTATTTCGTGATACGTAAAATTATCATTTTTTTCACCTTTTTTCTAATTATTCAGTGTAAAATAGAAGGGCTGTAAAAAATTATTAAGAGTTACGTTGTTTCTTATATGAGTATATCAATTACAAAACACGATGGTACAAAAGTGCCATTTAATGCAGACAAAATCAACCGATCGATAGAACGTGCCGCTAAAGGTCTTACCAATCCTGTGGGAATGGTGACTCAAATTGCGACAGAAACTCGACTTACCTTGTATGATGGCATTCCAACTGAAGAACTTGATCAGGCAACAATCAATGCAGCCGTACAAAATATCAAAGATGATATTGAATACGATAAAGTAGCAACGCGACTCCTCCTTAAAACTGTATATCGAAAAGTATTGGGTGACTATGATAAAGACGATCTCGAAGATCTCAAAAAGAAACATAAAGAAGCATTTATTGAATATGTTAAAAGTGGGGTAGCAGAAAAGCGTTTCCATGAAAACATGGTTAAGAAATTTGATCTTATTGCTCTTGCTGATGCACTTAAAATTGAAAGAGATGAACTCTTTCAGTATGCAGGTCTTTCGGGACTTCTCAATAGATATTCTATAAAAAATATCGATCAAAGTTATCGTGAAACTCCTCAATTTTTCTTTATGCGTGTGGCAATGGGACTTTCATACAATGAAGAAAATCCTACAGAATGGGCTAAAAAGTTCTACAACAAGATGTCGAAGTTTGAGTATATCGCAGGAGGATCGACTAACCTCGGTGCTGGAACAACACGACCAGCTCTTTCAAACTGCTTCCTTCTTGAAATCCATGACAACATGCAGCACATTTCGAAATCTGTGTCTGATGTTATGCTTCTGTCTAAGGGATCTGGAGGAATTGGTGCATCAGTAACAAAACTTCGAGCATCAGGATCTCCGCTCAAATCAAACTTTGGTGGAGCATCAACAGGACCTACTCCTTTCGCAAAAATTATTGATACAGCTATTCGAGCTATTCAACGAGGAGGAAAAAAGAAAGGAGCTCTTTGTTTCTATATGGAAAACTGGCATCTCGATTTTCCAGAATTTCTTGATTGGAAGCAAAATAACGGAGATGACTACATGCGTATGCGAACAGCCAACACGGCAGTATGGCTCTCTGATGAGTTTATGATGCGTGTAAAAGCTGGAGAGGATTGGTATATGTTTGATCCTGCAGAAGCGAGTGATCTTAACGAATTGTATGGACAAGCTTTTAGTAAGCGATACAAAGAATATATAGAGATGGCCGAAGCTGGAAAGATGCGAACATTTAAGAAAGTACCAGCAAGTGAGCAATTCAGACAGATTTTGGTAGCATTGCAAACAACATCACACCCATGGCTTACTTGGAAAGATACCGTAAATAACCGTGCTCTCAACAACAACACTGGTACGATTCATATGTCGAACTTGTGCACCGAAATTTGTCTTCCACAAGACAAAGACAATGTTGCTGTATGTAACTTGGCATCACTCAATCTTGCCGCTCATGTTTCAAACAAAGAAGTTAATTGGATGAAGCTTGAAGAATCTATTCGTCTAGCGGTGCGACAGCTGGATAACTTAATAGATATCAATGAACTTCCTATTCCAGAAGCAGTAAAGTCTGATCAAGAAAACAGAGCAATAGGATTGGGAGTGATGGGATTTTCAGATACCCTTGAACAGCTCGGTATGTCATATGACTCTGAACATGCATGGGATTTTGCTGATCGTATTTTCGAATTCGTGAGCTATATGGCTATCGATGAAAGTGCTCGTCTTGCAGAAACTCGAGGAAGTTACACGCATTTTGCTGGATCAGAATGGTCAAAAGGTAAGGTGCCTATTGATACTTTGAGTAAAGTTGAAGAGAGTCGAGGTGTACCACTTACTCTGTCAAAAGAAAGTAAGCACAAAGGATTGAATTGGGACATTTTGCGAGCAAAGGTAAAGAAAGGAATGAGAAATTCAACACTTATGGCGATTGCTCCAAACGCCAACATCGGTCTTGTTGCTGCAACGACTCCAGGCATCGATCCTCGTTTTGCACAGATCTTCTCTCGAAATAAAATTTCAGGAAAATATGTAGATATCAATCACAACTTGGTGAAGGATCTTAAGAATATGGGTATTTGGGAAAAAGTAAAAGATCTCATTATCGAATATCAAGGTGATATATCAGAAATTGAAGGAATTCCTCAGCACCTTAAGGATATATACAAAACATCATTTACTACATCTCCGCATGCATTTATTGAAGTGGCAGCTCGAGCTCAGAAATGGGTAGATCAGGCGTTGAGTAGAAATATGTATCTTGAAACTCGAGATATTGATGAAACAATGAATATTTATATGTCGGCATGGGCGAAGGGCGTAAAGACTACATATTATCTTCACATGAAGCCTCGACATACTGCAGAGCAGAGTACCGTTACGGTAAACAAAGCAGTAAAAATTGGAAAGGTAGGCTTCGGGGCAGTATTTAAAAAAACTGAATCTGCGCCACAGCCCTTTGCGTCACCACTTCAGAAAACGCTCGAAATTCCTGTTACTGCATCGATGACATCTGAAATTCCTACCAATCCTGCTCAGGCGTCTCTAGCATCAGCCGTATCTGCTGAAGTACAGGCCACTCAGCCTATTGTAGAGAAGAAAGCGGAGCCTATACGACAACCTGCAGGCTATGTATCTCTTGATTCACTTAAAAATCAGCAAGGAGGACATACCAACAACAAAGGCTTTAGTCAGAAAAAGAAAAATCAGAATTAATTAATATATTTTTATTCATTAACAATTACACCTATGGCACTCATTGGAAAAGCATCACCCGAAGACATGAGTCTTCATCCACTTAATTATAAGTGGGCATATGATCTCTATAATCAGGCAGTACGAAATACCTGGTTCCCTCATGAAATTGCGCTTAAAGAAGATCTAGATGATTGGGAAAAAATGACTGAAGATGAGCGTCATGCCGTGAAGTTCTTGATGGCATTTTTCAATCCTGCTGAGCTTATTGTAAATAGATCAATTGCGCTTGGAGTATATCCATATCTTAAAGCTCCTGAAGCCCATCTCTATCTTGCCAAGCAAATGTGGGAAGAAGCCAATCACTGTGTAGCGTTTGAGTATGTGCTCGAAACATTTCCCCTTGATCGAGAAACTATTTTTGACATTCACCTACAAGTACCTTCGATGGTAGCCAAGGAAGAATATATTGGTCGCTACATGAAGCGAATGACTGAAGATACGCTCGATATTTCTACGGTAGAAGGAAAGAAAGATTTTATTCGAAACCTTGTTGCTACTAATATTGTGATGGAAGGAACATGGTTCTACTCTGGCTTCATGGTGGCACTCTCATTTAGACAGCGAAATCAGCTTCGTAACTTCGGCTCAATGATCAACTGGGTACTTCGTGACGAATCACTTCACTTAAAGTTTGGTATTAACTTGATTCACAATATTCTTGAAGAAAATCAGGAATTGCTTACTGAAGAATTTGCGAGTGAAATTAGAGACATCGTTATTGAAGGTGTGAATCTTGAGGTTCAGTACAACAAAGATCTTTTCCCAAATGGAATTCTTGGATTGAATGCTGATTATGTAAATCAGTATGTACAATATGTGGCTGATCGACGACTCGAAGAGTTGGGTCTTCCAAAGGCATACAACGCTACAAACCCTGCAAAATGGATGAGTACAGCTACTGATGTATTTGAACTTGTAAACTTCTTTGAAGCACAAAATACAAGCTACGAAGTAGATGGTCATGCTCATGGCCCTAAAAAAGAAGCAAAGAAAGAAAAAGTAGCAGATATGGCAGGGGAATAAGAAGAGATTGAAAAATACCTCGTTTTGTGATCTAATATAGCCCATGAGCTGGAAAAAATTCTTTTTCTTTTTGGCAATGCCAATCATGGTTCCCATCGCATTGTTTATTAATTCAACCTATGAATGGTGGATGGATTTGAGTGGAAAAAATAAATTTTTCTTTTTTCTTCTTGCTCCTGTATATGGACCCTTGGCTGGATTCTTATATTTAACGTATGATGCATGGGCAAAATTAGCTGATTAACTTCACATGATTACAACTCCCACTATATTGAGCGGTATAGAAGCTCGAGAACACATTCAGAACGAGCTCACTCATACGATTGCTTCATTCACTAAAAAACCTACATTAGTGATTATTCAAGTTGGCGATAGATCAGATTCGAATACGTATATTAATCAAAAGAAATCATTTGCCGAAAAAATAGGAGCACGAGTCATTCACGATCAGTATTCAGAATCTGTATCTCAAGAAGAGATCATTCAAAAAATAGATAACTATAATGCAGATACAACAGTGCATGGCATTATTGTCCAAATTCCACTTCCTGCGCACCTAGATAAAGAAGCAATCATTAATGCCATACATCCTGCGAAAGATGTAGATGGACTTACAACACACAATACCAAGCTATTATTTGATGGTAAAAAGGGAATTATTCCCGCAACATCTCGAGGAATTATTTCACTTCTTTCATATTACAAAATAGAAATAACGGGTAAGCATGTTGTAGTAATAGGGAGATCTTCATTGGTAGGTAAGCCTACAGCGTTAGCACTGTTAAATCTGGATGCTACTGTTACCGTAGCTCATAAACATACTCAGAATTTAAAATCTATTACTAAACAAGCAGATATTTTAATAGTTGCTATTGGCGATCCAGAATTTATTACTCAAGACTATACACACAAAGATCAGATTGTGATTGATGTTGGAATTAATGTAAAAAATCAAGATGTTAAGCCCGAAAATGAACTTTCCAAAAGAAAAGTAGTAGGTGATGTCGCTGCTGATGTTAAAATGCTTGTGAAAGCCATTTCTCCTGTGCCAGGAGGAGTTGGACCTATGACGGTAGCCTCACTTTTTCAGAATCTTGTTGAGTCATGTGTAAAGATTGAAAAAATCTAAAAAAAAGCCCATAATAGAGCTTATATGACACTTTCCACCCATGCAGTTGTTGGCGCATTTGTAGGCGCCGTAGCTTCGCAAAATCTTGCACTCGCTGCTTCAGCAGGATTTCTTAGCCATTTTATTATGGATAGTATTCCACATTGGGACTACAAACTCGGGTCTACGAGTGAAGATAAGAGTAAACCGATGGAAACAGACATGAAGATATCGGGCAAGCAATTTTATATTGATCTTTTTAAAATTGGATGTGATGTAGCTTTAGGCTTATCTCTCACATACTTATTTTTTTCTCATGCATCAAGCACAGTTTTGCTTGCTGCTTTAATTGGTGCATGCTGTGCAATTGCTCCTGATCCATTACAATTTGTGTACTGGAAATTTAGACGTGAGCCGCTTATTTCACTCCAAAAGTTCCATCTCTTCATGCATGCTGATACGCGATTGAATGATAAGCCACTTATTGGAATCACAAGCCAAATTATTATTATGTGTATTGTGTATGTCGGAATTATTTATTTAATACCAATGTAATATGCAACCACCATCAAAAGTTCCTCGAGGTAAAATTAGAAATGTAAATCTAGAACACAAAGAAAATCTCACTTTGCTTGAGCGCTTTGCAGTATGGATTACCAACCATATTGGCTCGATGGGATTTTTTATTCTTCTGCTTGTGTGGACTATTGGATGGCTCACCTGGAATATGTATGCTCCCGCAGAATATCGCTTTGATGCATATCCATCATTTGTAATGTGGTTGTTTATTTCAAACCTTATTCAGCTTTTTGTTATGCCTCTTATTATGGTAGGCCAAAATCTCGATTCACGTCACTCAGAAGCTCGGGCTGAAGCCGATTTTGAATTAAGTGTAAAATCAGAAAAGGATATTGAAGTAGTGTTAGCACATCTTGAATATCAAAATGACCTCATGCTTCAGATTCTCCGTCGAGTAGAAGCACAGGAGAACAAATAAATGACGTTTAAACACACGTTTACAACTGCTATTCAGGGATTGCAAACCAACCAATCTCGCTCGATTCTTACTATATTAGGAATAGTAATTGGTATCGCTGCTATTATTCTTATCGCTTCACTTGGACAAGGAGCTCAAGACCTTATTCTTAATCAAATTCAGGGATTGGGATCAAAAACTATGGTAGTGATTCCTGGAAAAGAGCCAAAAGGTCCGAGTGATGGAGCTCAGATTTTTAGTGATTCTCTTAAAGAAAAAGACCTTGAGCGACTTAAGAATAAATCAAATGTGCCTACACTAGGATCTATTACGCCTGTCGTCTTTGGAGCGGGTACAAGCTTTTATGGCAATGAAGCGTATCGTGTGACGATGTTTGGATCTTCTGAAAACATTCAAAAGATTTTTGATTTGCCGGTTGCACAAGGAGACTTTTTTACACCTGAGGATGTCCGATCAAAAGCAGCAGTGGTTGTTATTGGTTCAAAAGTAAAAGAAGAATTGTTTGGACACAATGAAGCGGTAGGCCAGCGTATAAAAATTAAAAATAAAAGTTTTAAGGTGGTAGGAGTATTGCCGAAGAAAGGACAAGTTTCTTTTTTTAATTTTGATGAAAGTGCACTTATTCCATATACAACTGCTCAAGAATACATTTTTGGTATAAAAAATTTCCACCGTTTTATCATCGAAGCTGATAGCGAAAAAAATATTGCTATAACAGCCCAGGCGGTGATAGCTACACTTCGTGAAAATCATAATATTACTGATCCTGAGAAAGATGATTTTTTTGTTCAGACACAAGCAGATTTGGCACAACGATTAAGTATTATTACCAATGTACTTACTTATTTCTTAGCATCGGTTGCAAGTATTTCTCTTATTGTGGGTGGAATTGGAATTATGAATATTATGCTTGTCTCAGTAACCGAGCGAACGCGTGAAATTGGATTGCGCAAAGCTTTAGGTGCCACCGAGAGTGACATTTTACTGCAGTTTTTGTATGAAGCAGTTTCTCTCACAGGTCTTGGAGGAATTTTCGGAGTATTTGCCGGTGCACTCGGCTCATTCCTTATTTCAGTTATATTAAGTAATGTCGTAGGCCTTGCATGGACATTTAGTTTTCCATGGTCTGCAGCAGTACTAGGAATCACATTTTCTGCGTTAGTTGGCCTTATTTTTGGGCTTTATCCAGCGCGTACTGCATCACGTAAGAGTCCTATTGAAGCATTGCGATATGAATAGTGTATAATAATTATATGGAAACCTTGATCCACGCAGATATTTTCTTTTTTGTAACGACGGTAGCACTGGTGATAATTGCACTCGGTATTATTGTCGCATTGGTATATGTTATAAAAATTCTACGCGATGTTGCTCAGGTTTCTAAGAAAGTTAAGGATGAAAGTGGAGAAATTATTGATGACATAAAAGAATTTCGTACATCTATCAAACAAGAAGGTATGAAAATGTCGTATGTAAAGCGCTTTTTGGTTGGATTATTTAGTCGACGTAAGAGAGAGAAATAATTGCAGTCTATAGTAATAATTAACTAATTTATTTATGACAAAACAACACAACAATAAGGATGAGAGTAATGTAGGCGCAAATATTGCAATGGGGGTTGGTATTGCTGCATTAGCTGCAGCAGCAGCTGGGGCAGCATTTCTTTATGGCACTGATGCTGGAAAAAAGAAGCAGAAGCAAATTAAAAGCTGGATGCTTAAAGCTAAAGGAGATGTACTTGAGCACATAGAAAATATGAAGGATGTGACTGAAGAATCATACAATAGTATTGTTGATTCTGTTACCCAAAAGTATCAGGGTCTCAAAGAAATAAGTCCTGAAGAACTTGGTGCATTAGTACAAGAGTTGAAAGGTCACTGGAAGACTATCAAAAGTCACATGGAAGGGAAGAAAACTACTTCAAAGAAGAAGAAAGCATAATACGTTATGAAGAATCAAGAGACGTCCTGGGGAGGAGTGGCAGATTGGTATTTTGATCATCTAACGTCTCCCGATAGTTATCATAATAAGGTTGTCTTACCTAATCTCATTAGGTTCATGGACATTCATACAGGAGAAAAAGTGCTCGATCTCGCGTGCGGGACGGGCTTTTTCTCACATCATTTTTTTGCGGCAGGAGCTGATGTCGTAGGAGTAGATATAGGCAAAGAACTCATTGCTTTGGCACGTAAAAATGTTGATCCCAAAGTAACCTTTTTTGTATCTAGTGCTGATGATCTTTCGATGATTACTGATGGATCTATTAATAAAATAGCCTGCGTATTGGCTATTCAGAATATTGCAGATATAAAAAAGATGATGGCAGAATGCGAACGAGTGCTTGTGCCGGGTGGCAAAATGTATATTGTTATGAATCATCCTGCATTCAGGATCCCTAAAGGCTCGTCATGGGGCTGGGATGAAGAAAATAAGCTGCAATATCGACGTGTAGATCAGTATCTTTCAGAAAAGAAAGTGAATATTGATATGCATCCCGGTAAAGCATCAGATGAGCAAACGGTTTCTTTTCATAGATCACTTCAGATGTTTATGAAAGTATTTCATGCTCACCATTTTGCGATTACGCGATTGGAAGAATGGATATCTCACAAAGAAAGTGAACGGGGTCCTCGACAGAAAGAGGAAGATAGAATGAGAAAAGAAATACCGTTATTTTTGTGTCTAGAAATTACACGTTTGATATAATATATTTATGAAACACTTTATTTGTACCGAATGTAAAATGACTTCACAGCATGCTGGAACATGCCAAACAGAGATGTGTGGACATGAAGGACAGGCATTAACACCCTGTGAATGTGACGATGATCTTCACAAGGATGTAGTGTCTGATTTTAGTACTAGTGATGGTGAAAATAGTGAAGCACCGGTAGAGACTCCGGAAGACAATGTGCTTGATCTCGATAATTAATTATTTATCTTTTAGAAGATAGGTAAATGCAACTCCCAAGAGCATAACAAGGCTTAGTGCGAGGAATGTGTGTTGCACTGGAAATACTGTATGAAGGAACAGTGCGATAAATGGTGCCACAATATACGCGCATGGCGCAGCCATTCTGTAGATGCTAATAAAGCCCGCATCGCGATCGGTAACACGCTTGAAGAATGAATATTCTGTTCCCATTTCAACAAAACTTGCCCCAACACGAGAACAAAAGAGAAGTGTTGCCCAGGCTGCAAATGAAGCAACCGTAAGGGTATAGATGCATCCAAGTATTGCGCTCATAATGAGAAATCCAAGAGCTAAGATTGTTTTCACCCTGCCTACTTTATCAAATATTTGCCCAAGTGGTGCTTCGAAAATCACAAATGGAATAAGCATAATCGTAAATATTATTCCTATGTTTGCCCAGCTAAATCCAATAACACTATAGAGATAGAGAGGAGTATAAATAACCATGATTGCATAAAAGCATTGAAGTAAGAAGTTGAGGATGAAAACTACTGTTAAATCCTCATGTGCAATGAACTTTTTAAATTCTTTGAGGAAGTTAATCTCATTCGGCTTATGAACTTTTATAGTTCGGAGTTTTTCATGCAGTATCAAGAAAAGAATGAGACAGAAAAAGGCAGCAATAATATAAATAAATTGATACGATGACATGCTCACTATTTTGCCCACGATGAAAGGCGTAATAACGAGTGCTGTATTGTTGAGGGTCAAGTAGATGGATCGGATACTTCCTGTTCTTCCTTCATTTGTTGTAAGACTTTCGAGGAAGATATCAAGTCCAAATAAGAGAAGTGGGGGTAATGTTTGGTGGAATATGAAGAATATTTTTAGCCACAGTATATTGGGTGAAAGAGCAAGGCCAAAGAGAGCACAGGCTTCAATAAGTGTTCCTATGAGCATCAATTGATGAAGGCCAAAGGTTTTAATAAGCTTGGCACTGCTTATTAAGACCATAAGCGTTAGAAGGGCAGCTACGGTATAAAGTCCATCAATAGTGGTGCTCGTAAAAAACTGACTCAAAAATGAGGAATTAATATAGAGAGGGAAGTAAAAGTGAAATGCCAAAATGACATTGGTAAAAAACACGAATCGGATAAGAGTTCGTGTTTTTTTTGTTTCCCACGTCGGAGTCAACTTCATGCACTTATTATAACAGAGAGCGCATGAATGACGTGTTGATAAGCGTTAGACTCCCAAGAGTACTGGAATAACGATAGGTCGTTTTGCTGTTTGCTGGAAGAGGTATTTTGATACGTTGTCGGTAACGTTTTGTTTTACGTAATCAAAGTTGATTGGATTCATTCCATGAACACTTTCTTCAATTGTTTTCTTAATAATGAATCGTGTCTGCTGGAGCAAATCTTGTGATTCTCGCAAATAGACGAATCCACGAGAGATAATATCAGGAGATTTTTTGAGCTTGCCTGTTGTTGTGTTGATACTTGCAATAATGACGAACATTCCGTCTTGAGCAAGCATTTGTCGATCACGAATAACTACTTCTTGAATATCTCCTACAGAGAATCCGTCTACAAGCACGAGGCCTGATGGAGCTTTCTCCTTTAGGCGAACCAATTTTGTACCGTTGTCTCTGATTTCTACAATTGTACCGTTGTCAGGAACAATAATATTTTCTGGAGGCATGCCAAGAGATTCTACAAGGTCTGCATGAAGTTTGAGACGATAGTGATTGCCGTGAATTGGCATGAAGAACTTTGGATTAATTTTCTTGAACATCCATTCCAATTCTCCTTTGTTTCCGTGACCAGATCCGTGAATATACACATCTGATGTTCGGTAGTGAATGATTTTTGCACCTTGGCGAGCAAGATTGTCTTTAAGTTTTTCTACAGATTTTTCATTTCCTGGAATAATAGATGATGAAAGAAGAACCGTGTCTCGTTCATTGAGCTTAAGTGTCTTGTGTGAACGAGTACTAATTCGCATAAGTGCAGCAAATTCTTCTCCTTGTGCACCTGTAGCAAGAATGATCACTCGATCAGGAGGATAATTATCGATATCTTGAGTATTGATAATAGTATCTTTCTTTACATGAAGCATGCCGGCAAGAGTAGCAATTTCAATGTTTGTCTTCATTGAACGGCCTTCCACAGCAATTTTCTTATTAAATTTTTCTGCAACTTCAATGATCTTGATCATTCGCTCCATTTGAGACGCAAAGGTACCAATAATAAGTCGTCCTTTGATTGTTCGGATGATTTCTTCAAGGTTCTTGTGTACTAGTTTTTCTGGAGTTGAGAAGCCGGGGTTTTCGATGTTAGTAGAGTCATTCATCATGAACAATACTTTCATGTCTTTAAACTTTGCGTACTCATCTTCTTCTGCATCGGTAGGATTGGTATCAACGTGATCGAGTTTTGGGTCTCCAGGGTTAACAATACTTCCATATGGAGTATCGATAATAACTCCCATAGAGTCGGGAATAGTGTGTGTAACCGCAAAGAATTTAACAACGAGGTCTCCTACTTTAATACGGTCATCTTTTTCTACAATTCGAATATCAAGAGGATCAAGGGTAGGAAATTCTTCCTGGCGCTTTCGAATCATGAGTGATGTGAGATTTCGAGTGTAAATTGGGGGATTACCAATACGTGGCATGAGGTAAGGGATTCCTCCTGTGTGATCGAGGTGTCCGTGAGTAATAATGACCGCTCGAATTTTTTCTTTTCGTTCTTCCAAATATTTTGTATTAGGAAGAATATAATCGATACCTGGAGTAGCTTCGTCTTGGAATTGGAAGCCCATATCGATAACAATGATGTCGTTTTTGTATTCGACAGCAGTAATGTTTTGACCAATTTGTTCTACTCCTCCAAGGGGAATGATACGAATGTTTTCGCCAACTGGAGGGATAGGAAGACTCTCTTTTCGTGCACGAGGCTTATCGCCTGTATGTCCATGATCATGTGATTTTGGGCGTGATCGTCCGCCTGACATCTTGTTAAAGCTGTCTCGAGGCTTACTGTGTGTTCTATGACCGCCAGAAAATCCTGATCGTGGTCGTCGGTCTCCTGTATATGCGCGAGGTCGGTGAGTACTGTGTGCTCCTGAAGATTCACGAGCAGAAGGTGCTGACGACGATGCGGGTGTTGTATTGTCTGAATTCATAATGATTATTAGTTATTAATTGATTGTTATTATTGTGTGTTACTTTTTCCTAAAAACATTTTCCAAATGCTATCAGTATTGATATACCAATGCACAATATCGCCAAAGCGTTCACTTGGTACTGATATACGACTGATTGAAAAATTTTTAACTGATCGTGACGGTATGTATATAAAATCAGGTGCGTAGAGGAACAGTGCGGGAATGTCTTTTGCAATTTCTTGAGAAAACTTTTTGTATTCTATTTGGCGTGTTGCTCTATCTGACGTGACTCTCAATTGTTCCAGGGTTGTATCTACCTGTTTATTAGAGTAGAGCGAAATGTTGAGACCGGGATCGGTACGCTGGCTTGAATGCCAGAAGGCAAAAAGATCAAGGTCTCGATTTATCACTTGTCCAAAGAGTAAGGCATCATATTTTCGCGGACGAATAATATTCTGATTCAAGTAGCCTCCCTCAAAGATTTTTATACTAACATCTACTCCAATTTTTTGCCACTCTGTTTTGAGAATATCTGCAACTGCTTTAAGTTCGGGAGAATCAGACGTTGAAATTGAGAATGAAAGAGTCGTTGATCCAGTAGCAAATTTCTTCTCTCGAATACCTGCTTTATTTATTTTCCATCCTTGAACATCAAGAATAGTATTTGCCCGTACAATATTGGCTGCAATTTCTTGATCAGAAACTTGAGTATTAGGCTCTGATCCATCAATAAATGATTGTGGGACAGGACTTGTGAGTACTGTTCCATATCCACGTAATACAGAATTTACAATGTAGTTTCGATTTGTTGCGAGATCAAGTGCTTGGCGGACTTCATGCTGAGCAAGTGCTGTGTTTTCTGATTGATTGAAGAATACACCAAATACTCGAGGGAGTGGAGAATAATCTACCACTGCACCTTTCTTTGCCAATGCTTCTGCACTTTCTGGAGAAATACTGTTTATGGCATCTATTTCACCATTACTATATGCATCGGTAAGATTTTTTTCACTTGCATACAAACGAATGACTACGGTACTAATAAAAGGTTTTCCGAGCGCGAATGAATCAAAGGCATTGAGTGTATATGCAGTAGGAATATTATCTTTATTTTTACTAATATTTACAATTTTGTATGGTCCTGTTCCAATCGGATTGCTATTGAGGGCATGCGTAGAAAAATCTGTATTCGAAATAGCTCCCCACAAATGCTTTGGTAAGATACCGAGGGTCATATTTTGAAGGAAAGGAGCATATGGCTGCTTCATGGTGAATTTCACCGTGCGATCATCAACTTTTTCTATGGTAATTCCTTCCCAGTTTGCTTGTTTATTACTTTTTATTTCAGGATCTTGAGCTTTTTGAATGGTAAAGACTACATCGTCACTTGTAACAGGATATCCATCTTGAAATGTGAGATTCTTTTTAAGTACAAATGTATAGGTAAGTCCACTTGAAGAAATAGTATAGCTCTCTGCAAGATCAGGGATTAGACTATCGTCTGGCATGTGGCGCATCAATCCTGAATATACAAGAGCCGTGAGATCTTTGTCTCCGTTTGTTGTTGCCAAAAGAGGATTGATAAATCGTGATGTACCAATTACTCCTTCTGTTAATGTACCTCCCGGCTGTGGAACAGTTACTAAATATGCTTTATTAAGCTGCCAAAGTAATGACAGTCCAGATAGTATAAAAATAGCCGTTAATATGTAAAAGGCTGCTTTACCTGTAAGAGATAGTGACTGAATAAGGTGTTCAATATTTTTAGAAAAAGGGAGTCGAAACTCTCTTTTCAATATGTGACGATTGTCGTTCACAATGAAAATGAATAAGAATAATGAGTAGAATTAATGTCTTATCGAATGATAAGTGCAACAAATGATGTTACGACAAAAGGAATAGCAATGAGAATAGTTGAGTTGAAAATAACCTTTTCAATTCCTCGTCGAGCGTGTGATCGGTTGGCATAGTTTTCACTGCCACCAAATGCTCCACCAAGATCAGCGTCTGATTGCTGGAGGAGTACTAGAGTTATAAGTATCACTGACAGGATAATCTGTGTGTACGGTAATATTTGAGCAATAATTCTCATTTGCACTACTATAGCACAGCTTTCAAATTACGCAATAGAATGGTCGAATTCTTTCTTTGACAGAGGGGGAAAGTATCATATAATACAAGCCTAAAATAATAATTTTTCACATATGAAGAACGGACAAAAATCAGTAGGAAAAGTGAAGGTTATGCCCCTCGGAGATCGCGTTCTAGTGCGACCTCATCGAGAAGAAGATGGTGAGAAGACAAAATCTGGTATTTATATTCCAGATACTATTGCAAAAGAAAAGCCAGGAGAAGGAGAAGTAATTGCTGTGGGAGAAGGTCGTTATGACACCAATGGCAATCTCATTCCAATAAAAGTAAAAGTTGGAGACACGGTTATGTTTTCAAAATATGCATATGAAGATGTGAAAGTAGGCACTGAAGATTATTATATTCTTAAAGAAGATTCTATTTTAGCTATTATTAAATAAATACTCTCACTCATGTCAAAACAAATAATATTCAACGAAGAAGCGCGAAAGAAGCTTAAGTCTGGAGTAGATAAAGTTGCTGATGCTGTGAAGATCACTATTGGTCCTCGAGGACGAAATGTCGTTCTTGATAAAGGCTATGGCAGTCCAACAATCACCAATGACGGAGTTTCTATTGCTCGAGATATTTCTCTCAAAGACAAGTTTGAAAATATGGGAGCAGAGATTGTGAAGGAAGTAGCAAACAAGACCAATGACATGGCGGGTGATGGAACAACAACATCTGTGGTGCTTACTCAGGCGCTTATTGCCGAAGGAATGAAGCACACTACGCTTGGTGTAAATGCAATGGGAATCAAAATGGGAATTGAGAAGGCAGCTCAAGATGTAGTAGCTGCGCTTAAGAGCATTGCGAAGCCTATTAAGACAAAAGAAGAAATTAAGCAGGTCGCAACTATTTCTGCCGAATCAGAAGAAATCGGTACTATTATTGCAGATACTATTGATAAAGTTGGAAAAGATGGAGTTGTGACAGTTGAAGAATCTCAGTCACTTGGAATTGAATCAGATGTAGTAGAAGGTCTTGAATTTGATAAAGGATATGTGTCTGCATACATGATTACTAATGCAGAGCGGATGGAAGCAGAATATTCTGATTCAGCAATTCTTCTTACAGATAAAAAAATCTCAACTATCAAAGAGATTCTGCCGTTATTAGAAAAATTGGCGCAAACGGGGAAGAAAGATCTCGTAATTATTGCCGATGATGTTGATGGAGAAGCGTTGACTACATTTGTATTAAATAAATTGCGAGGAGCTTTTAATGTTCTTGCTATCAAAGCTCCTGGATATGGTGATAAGAAAAAAGAAATGCTTGAGGACATTGCTATCATGGTAGGAGGACAAGTGATTTCACAGGATCTAGGTCTTACATTTGAAAAAGCAGAACTTAGTATGTTGGGTAAAGCGCAGAAAGTAATTGCTACAAAAGACAATACTATTATTGTAGGTGGAAAAGGAAAGAAAAGTGATATCGAAAAAAGACTTGCACAGCTTCGAAAGCAGAAACAAGCAACTGAAAATAAATTTGATTTAGAAAAAATAGAACAAAGAATTGCTAAAATGGCTGGAGGGGTTGCAGTTATCCGAGTTGGAGCTGCAACAGAAACAGAGATGAAGTATCTCAAACTTAAGATAGAAGATGCGGTGAATGCGACAAAAGCTGCTATTGAAGAAGGAATTGTAGCAGGAGGAGGAGTTGCTCTTATCAAAGCTGCAGAAAAAGTGTTGGCCGGAAAGAAAGCAGAGTTGAACGCTGAATTTAATGTTGGCTACAATATCGTGCTCAAAGCGCTAGAGGCACCACTAAAAAATATTGCAATAAATGCTGGTAAAGATGATGGATCAGTTATTGTAGAAAAAGTAAAAACTTCAAAAGGGAATGGGGGATACAATGCTCTTACCGATGAAATGATCCCAGATATGTTGATCGCAGGAATTATTGATCCCGTAAAGGTGACTCGCAGCGGAATTCAAAACGCAGCGTCAGCCGCCGCCATTTTGCTCACTACTGAAGTAGCAATCGCAGATGAGCCAGAAGAGAAAAAGCCGGAAGCGAATGGTGGTATGGGAGGGATGTATTAAATAAACGACTTGTGTGTGGTATAATGATAGTATCTTAAATTAACCAAAATTATATAAAAATCACATGATGTTTATCCTTTTAGGAATTATTGTTGTTATTGCTTTGTGGTTCATGTTCGCATACAACAGTTTCATTACTCTTATTAATAGAGCAAAGGAAGCCTGGGCAGATATTGATGTGCAGCTCAAACGCCGATATGATTTGATCCCAAATCTTGTTAATACCGTAAAGGGATATGCTACTCACGAAAGTCAGGCATTTGAAAATGTAACAAAGGCTCGTTCTGCTGCTATGGGAGCACAAGGAATTGGAGACAAAGCTCAAGCAGAGAATATGTTGTCTGCAACACTTGGAAAATTATTTGCTGTTGCTGAAGCGTATCCAGAATTGAAGGCCAACCAAAACTTTTTATCTCTTCAAACAGAATTGTCAGATACAGAAAATAAGATTCAAGCTGCGCGAAGATTTTACAATGGTAATGTTCGAGATTTGAACACTAAACTTCAAGTTTTCCCATCTAATATAGTTGCTAATATTTTCAACTTCACAAAAATGGATTTCTTCGAACTCGGTGAAGGAGAGGCGGCAGCTCGAAATCCTGTAGAAGTAAAATTCTAGTGAGTTGAGATTATATATCTCATGAAATTACTAAAAACTCTCGGTATATGTAGTGTTTTTCTGATACTGGCATATCTTATAAATGCTAGTGGCATTACTGTAGTCTTTGCTCAGCAACCTCAAACAGAAAAGATTCAGCACTTTGCTACAACTGTGCATGTTAATCCTGATGCAAGCATAGATGTTAGAGAAACTATTACGTATGATTTTGCGGGAAATTCACGACATGGAATTTATCGAGATATTCCGACTTCTTACAGAACAACATTAGGAAATGCTTCTATAAAGCTGTCAGATATTTCTGTAGAAGATGCTGAAGGAATTGCATCTACATTCACCTTATCTTATTTACGAGGATATACTCGTATAAAGATTGGCGATCAAAATATTCTTGTTAAGGGAATAAAAACATATGTTATTAAGTATCACGTAGATCGTGCTATTGATTATTACAAAGATTTTGATGAATTATATTGGAATGCAACTGGAAATGAATGGCAAATACCTATTGATAGTGCAGAAGCAACTATAATTTTTCCTCAAGTAATTTCAAAAGATGATGTGAAGATTTCTTGTTATGAAGGGGAATTAGGAAGTACTAATACATGTAATTATTCTTTAAATAAAAATACGAGCACTCAAGAAGTAGAAAGTGTTCATTTTACAAGCAAAGCATCATACAAACCATATGAAGGCATGACAGTGGCTGTGGGTTTTCCAAAAGGAATTGTCAGAGAGCCGACACAAACAGAAAATATTCTTCAAGTAATAAAAGATAATTGGGTTATTGGATTGCCTATTATTGTCTTTATTCTTATGTTTTTGCTGTGGTTTAAAAAGGGTAAAGATCCAAAAGGCACCGGTACTATTGTTGCCCAATATGACGCTCCTGATAAGCTCAATCCTCTAGAAATCTCTGCGATCCTTCATCAAGGTGCGCGTAATAATGATATTTCCGCCGAAATTATTTATTTGGCTACAAAAGGATTTATAAAAATCACTCGAATAGAAGTAAAAGGATTCATCTTTAGCAGCACTGATTATACTCTTACTAAATTAAAGAACGGGGAAGAGGCAGAATCAGAAATAGATAGAGTATTACTCGAATCTGTGTTTGGTACTGATCAAGAAATAAAAATATCGAGTTTGACTAATGTCTTTTACAAGAAATTGCCTAAAATTAAAAAGGCAACTATCAACGCTGTGATCGCTAAGGGATATTATCTTGCAGATCCACAAAAGACAAGTCTAAAGTATGGATGGGTTATAATATTCTGTTTTATTCTATTTGCTGTATTTGTAATTTCTGGGCATCTTACTATTTTAGCTATGTTTAGCATGGTACTTTCTGTCATTATCATTATTATCTTTGCCGCAATTATGCCCAAGGTGACAAAGCAGGGAGCACTTGCTCGTGAGCATATGCAAGGGTTAAAGCAGTACATTACTGTAGCTGAAATAGATAGAATAAAATTTCATAATGCTCCAGAAAAAAGTCCTCAATTATTTGAAACATTATTACCATTTGCTATGGTATTGGGAGTAGAAAGTGCATGGGCTAAACAGTTTGAAACGCTCTACCTCACACCTCCGTCTTGGTATAATGATTCTTCAGGAAGAGCGTTTAATGCTGTATTATTTACCAATAATCTCCATGCATTTAGCACTGCAGCTTCAAGCAGCTTTACCTCATCACCACGAAGTAGCTCGGGAAGTGGAGGTGGTGGATTTTCGGGCGGTGGCGGGGGAGGAGGTGGTGGTGGAAGTTGGTAGCATACATTTTATGATGGACATTTATCACGAACAATCAAAAAATATTTGGAAGACATGGTTTCTTATGACGATGTTCTTTGTGGTCATTGTATTTGTTGGATTTATTTTCTCTGCAGCACTGCAAAATTCTACTATCCTATATGTAGCTATTTTTTTCAGCATATTCATGAATTTCTTTAGTTATTGGTTCTCTGACAAAATTATCTTGAGTATGTATCGAGCGGAAGCCATCACTCGAGAATCTAATGCACAACTCTGGAATATAGTAGAAAATCTCGCTATTACTGCGGGCCTTCCTATGCCCAAGGTATATATTATTTCTGATGATGCTCCGAATGCTTTTGCAACGGGAAGAAATAAAGATCATGCAGCAGTAGTAGTCACCTCTGGGCTTCTTCGACTATTAAATAAGACAGAATTGGAAGGAGTAATTTCACACGAACTTTCCCACATTGGCAATCGAGATATTCTTATTTCAACAATTGTTGTAGTGCTTGTGGGATTTGTCAGTATCTTGGCAAATATGTTCTTACATTCTGCAGGATCATTGGGATTTCGAGAGCGCGATCGAAATGGTCCCAATATATTATTTATGATTCTTAGTTTATTCTTTGCCCTTCTTGGTCCTGTTTCAGCAACACTTATCCAGCTTGCTATATCACGAAAGCGGGAATATCTTGCCGATGCATCGGGAGCACTGCTCACCCGATATCCCGAAGGTCTTGCCTCAGCACTCCAAAAAATTTCTCAAAATGCTCGTCCAATGATGAATGCTAATAAAGCGACAGCACATCTTTTTATTGCCAATCCATTTGGAAGAATGGGAACACG
>CAZFND010000009.1:0-30116 GCA_964520645.1 uncultured Candidatus Saccharibacteria bacterium
GCAATTACTCAAGGATTGTCACCTCAAGCAGCGATTCCTGTCACTACTACACCAGTGGATATTGCACATAGCTCTGACTCTTTTAGTATTTTATACTCTGTCCACGGTGACCCACTCAATACTTCAGGAGTACTCAATGGCAAAACTCCAGTGCCACCTGTAGGTGTGTTTGATAAAGTACGTAAGAAGGGAATTAATCGTTTTACTTGGGAGCCTCAGCCAGGATTGCGCTTGGCTACAGTCATTACAAGTTATACAGGAGATCAACAGGGATTTGTACTTTCTGCGCGTTCACTTTCTGATACTGAAAAAAAGCAAACTGAATTAGCACAGATTGTTATTCTTACATGGCTTTCAATGGTTATTGTTGCTGGAGTAGGTCTTGTTCTCTTTTAATTACATTCATTTTCTAGTAAATAATCAAGACATGAAAGAACCCACGAGCGTGGGTTCTTTTATAGATGCTGCTTACCCTTAAGTATAACTCCATCGTGGGTGATCAAAGTACACCCATCAGAACTCCTTTCGGAACTCATCAAAGTGTACCAATATGATAGGTCCCTTATCATTTGGGTAACAGGGGTAAGCAACAGCTATTAATAGTAACGTGGTATCTTTCAAAAACTTACACAGAATTACAAAAAAGTTCTCCCCATCTCATCTTTTTTAAATATTCCTGAGCTTGGTATAATAGATACATTAAAAAGTAATCTAAATTATTGCATGCACTTAGGACTTATTGTAATTCTAGTAGGGGTACTGTATTTATTTAAAGGGCTTGGATATATTACGAGTGTAGACTGGAGTATTTTGTGGCCAACACTTACTATTATTATTGGTACTGCCATATTACTTCGATCAACACGATATCATCACTATGGTCATGTAGGAGGAAAGTGGAATACTATGTGTGATTGTGACTCATGCGAAGGTAATAAGTGTGTCTGTGATTGCGATTCTTGTGAAGATTGTGAAAAGGGAAGTAAATAAAACTTACATTTTTATTTCATAACAAAACACCAGAATATCTCTGGTGTTTTTTGTTGACTCATTATATAAGCATATGCTAATATATACATATGTCGGATGAATGTAAAAAAATTCAAGATTTGGGCAAAGGTATAGCAAGTCCATCTCGATATAAGATTATTGAAGCTCTCATGAAGGGCTCTGCTACTGTTAATGAGTTGGTGGTGCACGTAAAGCTCACCCAGCCTGCAGTATCGCAGCATTTAGCAGTTTTAAAGTCATGCGGTCTAGTAGAAAGTGTTAAAAAGGGTCAAGAAGTATATTACTCAATTAATACAGCATACATGCTGAGTGTCCTCAGACAATTAACATCAGGTATAGAAAAGTGTAAGACCAAAAAATAAAATGAATTATATTCAAACAAAAGATACAGAAACAGTATTAAAAACAATAGCCTCTTTAAAGGCGAATGGAATAGACGGATTTTATATAGAATCACGAGATGCATTAAAAAAGAAGGTACAAGAATTAATTCCTGAAGGATCTGAGGTGATGACAATGACTTCTATAACTCTAGATACACTTGGGATTGCTAAAGATATTAATGAGTCGGGGAAATACAATTCTGTCAGAAAACAACTCAATAGTATGGACCGAGCTACTCAAGGTAGAGAAATGCAAAAATTGGGTGCAGCACCTGACTATGTTATCGGATCTGTTCATGCTGTCACTCAGGATGGAAAAGTGATTATTGCTTCAAATACTGGAAGTCAGCTACCTGCATATGTATTTGGCGCTGGTCATGTTGTATGGGTAGTTGGAACTCAAAAAATTGTAAAAGATATTAATGAAGGAATGGATCGTCTTTACACACATACACTACCACTTGAGAGTGAGCGAGCTCACAAAGCGTATGGTGTTCCAGCAAGTTTTGTTAGTAAAACACTTATAATTAACAAGGAAGTTAGTCCACACCGAATTACGTTGCTGTTTTTGAACGAATCTATTGGATTTTGATTTTTGCTATTTATAGGGGATAATTGAGTAAATGCTCTCTCAAGGATCTCTTTATGAATACTCACAATCAAAGCAGGTTTAAAATCTATTACATAGTTCCTATTATTGCTGTTTTAGGAATGCTTGGAGCTATTTATTATAAGCTCCCTAATGAGAGTGTATATAAAGCCGAAAATCCTACTCCGCCTCTTGTAATTATTAAAGAAGACCCTGCATCGATGAAGCCGCTTACGCTCTTTGCTGTAGGTGATATTATGCTAGGGAGACATGTTGAAAATCTCATGAATAAGTGGGGAGATGATTATCCATTTCTCAAAGCTGATTCTATACTAAAGGATGCAGATATTGTTCTCGCAAATCTTGAAGGACCTATTGTTTCAAAGCATGTACAAACACCAAGTCAGTCTACACATTTTGATTTTGCTCCAAAAACTGCTCAAATGTTAGCTCAACATGGTATAGACATCGTGAGTCTTGCTAACAATCATACCTATGATTTGGGTACAGCGGGTTACAATGAGACCGTAAATTTTTTAGATAATGCTCAAGTTAAACATGTGGGGAACCCTTTTTCTGTCAGTGATAAATATGTGTTAAGAACAGAAGTAAAAAGTCAGAAACTTATTTTTGTAGCTTTTAATATTACTAATCCAAATTTTAATTTTGCTACAGCAACAGATATGGTGGCGCATATTTCTCGCGATCCAGGAGATTTTATGATAGCTGTGATTCATGGTGGTGAAGAATATGCGCTGACATCTAATTCTGTGCAGAAAAATTTTTATAGAAAGCTTATAGATTCTGGAGTAAATGTTGTGATAGCCCATCATCCACATGTGGTGCAGGAAATAGAAGTGTATAAAAAACGCCCTATCTTTTATTCTCTCGGTAATTTTATATTTGACCAATATTTTTCAAAAGATGTGCAAGAAGAATTGGGTGTGCACATGACGTTTGGTACTTCAACTATTCAATATGATTTGATTCCTTTTAAAAGTGTGACAAGTCAGCCACGACTGATGACAGATGAAGAAAAATCTGTTTTTCTATACAAATTAGCTCAAAAAAGCTCTACATCTTATTGGACAGCAATAAAAAACGGTAAAATTATATTGACAAAATAATTAAAGAGATCACTATACTCTACAGTGGTCCTTTGTTAAATAAACCTTCTTTTTGCATGGAGGCGAATATGTCCTCACTGAGTTCTACGCGTCTTATTTTTCTCGTTGGATTGCCTTGGACTGGCCGTCGAGAAGTGGGAGAAAGACTAGCTCTGAGCATTTTTGGACAGCACATTAATGTCGGAAAGATGATTGAGGAAAGATCTGGTCAAGATCCACGTGGTTTGGGGAGTGCTACGTTTCGCAGTAAGTGGCAAGATCATCTCAAATTGGGTAACCGACTTCCTGACGATGTTGTGGTGGATTTGATTCAGGATTACCTTGGACTTTTGCATACAACGGAGCGGCCGTTAATTCTGAGTGACATGCCTGCTACTGTGTCACAGTGGAACCTAATGAGTCCTTATATCGGGCGAAAGATTGTTCATTCTCGAGTTGTTTTTTTTGATGCACTCGAAGATACGTGTTCTGACCGAGGAGTCAAAAGGCATGATGAAGATTATGTCGATCGGCGAATTAACGATCTGCGCCATCATGTGCCCGCGGTAAAAGACGCTATCATGAGTACGGTGGATCCAGCTCAGTGCTTCACTGTAAACGCAAACACTAGTTCAGTAAGTGTTTTTCATGAACTTTCAGGTTGGCTTTTGGAGTCGTATAGGGCTCAAGTCTCAGCTTGAATTTAAAGAATGTTCTTTGCTTTTTTCATAATCATGAAGCGCGACCTGGGAGGGGTCGCGTTTTCTTATATCATATATGCTATATCCCATTGTTGACATGATGTGTCAAGACATGTAGACTAATACCTGGTGTCGAGTTACTGGTTCTTTTTCAATGTTTTGTTTCTGAACATGGAGGTTTGCGTGGCGACTCATACGGTGCTTATCGGTCCTCAGGGTGGTGGGAAGTCAACTCAAATGGGTTTTCTGGAAGGAGATGGCTATCTGGCTGTGGTCATGAGTAAGGTCCTTGGGCTGGCACAACAAACTGATCCTAACTTCAAGGACATTGCAGATCGCTATATGTCACTTGGGATGCCTGTGCCTAACGAGTTTACGATGCTGGCACTGAGGAATCATCTTGATAAGATTCCTCGAGGCCGTAACCTGGTCTTTGATGGCTTCCCACGAGATGTGGAGCAGGCAAAGATGTTGGAGGGTATCTTTCGTACCTGGGGAGATTCTCGGGTATACATCATTCTCGATATGACCAAGGAGGCAGCTAAGGCACGGATTGCACATCGAGTTCAGCAGATGCTCCGAAATGAGCAAGAACCCCGTAAAGATGATGCCAATCCTGTTGCTGTGGATCGTCGTCTGACGGCCTACTTTGAACAGTTGAAAAAACTCGAACAGTTTTTTTCTTCTGTTCAGGCACCAGTTTTCAATATCAATGCACATGAAGAGCCCGAGCGGATTGGAGAACGCATCAAGCAGTACACCTCTCTGGCAACTCTTGTCACGGTCAAAATCTGATTTTCAAGTTCAGAACAAACCCAAAAGGCGGGCCCAATCGGGACCGCCTTTTTTCTTGTCTGATATTTTATTTTTTAACTCTAATTTTGCTTGTAGAGTGCAGTTACTTCTGCATCGGTAAGAACCTTTTGATAGAAGAAGAATGTATCCACACTACCATTGAGGGCATTAGCTGGACTATCTTTATAATCATCACCGATCATAAATAATGCAGCATTTTCTGGAAGGTCCATACGTACATTAGTATTTTGCCCAACAAGAGATCCATTTACATATAACTTTGCACTTGAGCCATTGTATGTACCTACGATGTGATACCACGCATTATTTGTAAGAGTATATTTAGTGTTTGCAGTAAGAACATTCCATACTGATCCTGTACCAATTGCAAATTGAGGAACTCCATTTATAAGATTAAGAAGATATCCACTGTTTGCCTTTTGTTTTCCATGCATACCCGCAATACGATCAACAGATTGAGAAGAACTCATTTTTACCCATCCACCAAATGAAAATTGTGGATTTCTGAAGATGGAACTGGTTGCCAGTGCTACATTACTTGTCCCTTTAAAATCAACTCCATTTCCACTTTTACCAAAGCTTATGCTGGGACATCGAGCACTCATACAATATCCGAAGATATTTGGATTTGTTCCACTATTTGCAAAGAGCTTCGCTGCACCACTTTCGTTGAAGCGTAATACTACAGGGGCAAGTGAAACTGTAGTAGGTGTATTTATAGTATCAACTGCTGCTGTAAAAGGAGTATTACCTTGTGGAAATGAATATCCCATAAGAATAATAAAGCTTACGATAACAAGACCTATGGTAAGAAGTGCTTCGCGTGATATTTTCATATACTTATAATAGTACCATAATTTATTCTTGAGAGTCGTTTAGCACCTGATCAATTTTTGCTGCCATAATAAAGTCATTTTCTGATAGCCCCTTAAGAGCATGGGTGAAAAGGGTAATGGTAACTTTATTCCAATCATGAAGATTCAGATTGGGATGGTGGCCTTCAAATTCAGCAATATCACCTACTTCATTTATAAAGCTAAGGGCATGTTTAAAATCTATAAAGGTAAGATTTTTTTCTAATTTTTTAACTCCAGAACTGTCAATAATATTCCAGGCTTTTATGTTCTTTGAAAGCTCTTGAATTTTGGTGTCAGTGAGAGGTTGTGTACCTTTCTCACAGGGAATACACTTTTTATTACTGAGGTTGTTCGTCATGATTGTGTACAAAACGCATTCCAGAGCGTACGGGTACTTTCTTAATAATTTCTAGAATTTCCTCTTCATTTTCGGTAATTGTGTAGAGATTGAGATCTTCTGCATCAATAGTTTGATTTTTTATCAACATTTCCTGCTTAACAAGAGTATCGACAGCATTCCAAAATTCGTTTCCAACGAGTATGACAGGAACTTTCTCAATTTTTTTTGTTTGAACGAGGGTGAGAATTTCAAATAGTTCATCAAATGTTCCAAATCCACCAGGGAAAAAGATGTATGCTTCTGCAGAGAATGACATCATCACTTTTCGGGTGAAGAAGTAGTAAAAATCTACACTTTCTGTTAGATAAGGATTTTTTACTTGTTCAAAAGGCAGCTTGATATTGAGTCCGAGGGATTCTCCTCCTGCTTCGAATGCTCCTCTGTTGGCTCCTTCCATAATACCTGGGCCACCGCCGGTAATAACTGAATAGCCAAGGTGAGCGATTTTTGCTGCGAGGCTTTGAGCACGTTTGTAATGTTCATTATCTTCTGGAAGGCGGGCAGATCCAAAAAATGTTACAGACTTTGCTTGATCTTTTATAAATTCAAATCCTTTATTAAATTCTTTATCAATGAGAGAAAGGCGTTTGTTAATTTCATCATGGACTTCATCTCCAGTAATAGGGGTAATTGGTAGTTCTTTTTCTGGAGCATTTACAACTGGTTTATTTTGCACGATATCATTATTCATAATAATACTAGTATAGCACAGCTCTTTTCTGTCTATAATTTTGTGATAGAATCGAATAGTATGAAAAAACCATCAACAAGTGAAATTTCAGTCCTTGTAGGAGGAATAGTCATTATTATTATATTATTCATTGTATTTTTACCAACTAAAGCAGTATCACCTATGCCTTTATCATCACAATCATCATCAAAAACTGTTGCTCAAAATGGCGACACCGTAAGTGTTAATTATGTTGGAACCCTTCAAAATGGTACTAAATTCGATAGTTCATATGATCGAGGAGAGCCTATTACTTTTGTTCTCGGATCAGGAAGAGTTATTAAAGGATGGGATGAAGGTATTCTTGGAATGAAAGTAGGTGAGAAAAAGCATTTGGTCATTCCGCCAGAAAAAGGATATGGAAATCGTGCTGTAGGATCAATTCCAGCAAATTCTACACTTATCTTTGATGTTGAATTAGTAGGAGTAAATTAATTTCCATTCACTTTTCAATTAAAAAAAAGTTAGACGGAAAAATGGGAAGAGCCGGAGTGATTGAAACTGCTCACGGCTCTATTCTTACACCTGCATTTGTTACTGTTGGAACAAAAGCTACAGTAAAAGCGCTTACTCCAGAAATGGTAAAAGACTTGGGAGCAGAAGTTGTTCTTGCCAACACATATCATTTATATCTTCAGCCCGGTGATGAACTAGTGAAGCAAGGAGGAGGGCTTGGAAAATTTATGAACTGGTCTGGACCTACTATGACAGACTCAGGTGGTTTTCAAGTTTTTTCACTTGGAGCTGCGTATGGGAAAGGCGGGATTTCTAAAATTACAAAAAGTAAGCAAGAATTATTACTTCCAGAAGCTGGCTCAGACGACGAGAATACGGTGAAGCTCGTACAGATAGATAGAACAGGAGTCATGTTCAGATCACATCTTGATGGATCAGCTCACTATTTTACTCCCCAAAAATCAATAGAAATCCAGCACAACTTGGGGGCAGATATTATTTTTGCCTTTGATGAATGTACTTCACCACAGGAATCTCTTCATTATCAACGAGAAGCGCTCGATAGAACTCATAGATGGGCTAAGGAGTCATTGGAGTGGCATCATAAGTTGGGAGCTGAGAATCAAGCTTTGTTTGGCATAGTCCAAGGTGGCCGACATGAAGATCTCCGTAAAGAAAGTGCAAAAGTGTTGGCTGAGATGAATATAGGTGGCAAATCTTTTGACGGGTTTGGAATCGGTGGGTCATTTGTGAAAGAAGATATGTCCAATGCTGTGAAGTGGGTGAATGAAATTCTTCCCGAAGAAAAACCACGGCATCTTTTAGGAATAGGTGAGCCAACAGATTTATTTGGTGCTGTGGAGAATGGCTGCGATCTCTTTGATTGTGTTGCACCGACTCGTAACGCGCGCTCAGGATCTCTGTATACAAAAGAGGGGAAAATAAACATCATGAACTCGCAGTTTATTACTGACTTCAATCCTGTTGATGCAGAGTGTGGTTGTTATACTTGTAAACATTATACAAAAGCATATTTGTCACATCTTTTTAGAGCAAAAGAGATGCTTGCTGGCACACTGGCTTCTGTTCACAATCTTTACTTTATTATTCATTTAGTAAAGGGAATGAGACAGGCTATCTTGGATGGTAATTTTGATGAATATAAAGCTAAATTCTTTAAAACATATAAAGCATAAAATACTTGCTTTTTATGAATAGTGTGGTATAGTGCTTATGGAGCAGTTGAGAAAGATGTTCTTCACACTATCAGATGAAAGGATCAGTCCATGTCAACGACTGGAAGTTCTTCGGGTACTCCTGGTCTTCACAAGCAGCTTCGTGAGATCCTGAGTGACGGCTCTACGATGACGCCTAATGAGCTCGCAAGGCTCGAAGCTCTTGCTGCCCAGACGCAGCAGCGGCACGAGAAGCTGAAGAAGACCGTCAGCGACCTGCATGAGAGCTTGGACTACCTCCGGCTGTCGATCAAGTATCTGATCTTCGATCTCGAGGCCACTCGCCGCGAGAACGCCCAACTCCGCCAGATGCTCGAGAATCGTCCTCCCAACTGACCATCTCCCCGCTAGCATGGCTAGCAAAGCCCACCTGTCACAGGGTTGGGTTTTTTATTTGCTAAATATTTTCTTAGATATATAGTGTATATATTCTATTTTGTTACTATGTCTAACTTTAAAATCAAATCACAATTTGCCCCAGCAGGAGATCAACCCAAAGCTATCGAAGCTCTTGTTAAAGGTGTAAAGAAAGGTCTTCGACACCAAATCCTTTTTGGAGTAACAGGATCTGGAAAGACCTATACTGCTGCAAATGTTATTGCACAGATTAACAAACCTACACTCGTCATTGCCCACAACAAGACATTGGCAGCACAGCTTGCTCAAGAGTATCGAGAATTTTTCCCTGACAATGCTGTGCACTACTTTGTTTCTTATTACGATTACTATCAGCCTGAAGCATATCTTCCTGTTACAGATACTTTTATAGAAAAAGAAGCCCAAATAAATGAAGAAATAGATCGATTGAGACATGCATCTACTCAAGCACTTCTTACACGTAAAGATGTCATTATTGTGGCAACTGTTTCTTGTATCTATGGCTTGGGAAGTCCGGTTGAATATGAAAAGGTGAATATGAGAATAGAAAAGGGAATGAAAATTCCGCGTGCAGAATTTGTGCGCAAGCTCATTGATATTCATTACGAAAGAACAACAGCAGATCTCCAATCAGGGACATTTAGAGCGCTTGGAAATACTATAGAAATCATGCCGGTGAGTGACACATTCATTTATCGAATTGCTTTGGATGGAAATAATGTCGGTAGTATTACAAAGATAGATGCTATTACGAGAGAAATTATTGATGAAGTAAGTGCATTCTTTTTATTTCCAGCAAAGCACTTTATTACTGATGAATCGCAAATAGCGAGTGCTATCTCAGGTATTAAAAGTGAACTTAAAGTACAGCTAGAAACTTTTAATAAAGCAGGCAAGATTCTCGAGGCAGAAAGAATAAAAAGAAGAACTAGCTATGACCTCGCACTTATTCAAGAAATTGGATACTGCAATGGTATCGAAAATTATTCACGACATTTTTCTGGAAAAGCAGCAGGTGAACCGCCTGATACTCTTCTTTCATATTTTCCTCACAAAGCAGATGGAACGCCAGACTTTCTTACTATTATAGATGAATCACATGTGACCGTGCCCCAACTTCATGCTATGTATGCAGGAGATAAGTCACGAAAAGATACTCTTGTTGAACATGGATTTAGATTGCCATCAGCAAAAGATAATAGACCCTTGCAGTTTCCAGAATTTGAACAAAGAGTAGGGCAAACTATTTATACTTCAGCCACGCCCGGTAAGTATGAGATTGCATTAACAGAACAGACTGTTGAGCAAGTAATTAGACCAACTGGGCTCATTGATCCTGAGCTTGTTATTCGGCCCGTAATTCAGAGTGATTCTTACCCAGGCCAGATAAAGGATTTTATAGAAGAATCAGAAAAAGTAATTAAGAAAGGCTTTAGATCTATCGCTACGACTTTGACCAAGAAAATGGCCGAAGATCTTTCGGAATATCTTAAAGAGAAAAAAATAAAATCAGAATATTTGCACTCTGATGTAAAAACTATTGAACGAATTCAAATTCTTACAGAATTTAGAAAAGGGAAGTTTGATGTACTTGTAGGTGTTAACTTATTACGAGAAGGTTTGGATCTTCCCGAAGTATCTTTTATTGGAATTCTTGATGCAGACAAAGAAGGATTTCTTCGTTCTGAAACATCTCTCATTCAGACTATTGGTAGAGCAGCCCGAAATGTGGAAGGGAAAGTTGTTTTGTATGCTGACTCTATTACAGGTTCTATGGAGCGAGCAATAAGTGAAACCAATCGTCGACGTGCTCTACAAATTGCCTACAACAAAGAGCATGGTATTACACCTAAGACAATTATCAAAAACATCAATGACATTACAGATCAGCTCAAGTCTGAGCATGAAAAGACTGTAAAGACATTGCTTCAGTTTGATAAAATTCAGTTTGAAAAAGATCCTAAGAAGCTTATCAAAGAAAAAGAGCAGCAAATGAGCGATGCTGTTAAAATTCTTGATTTTGAAACGGCAGCTATTTTACGTGATGAGATCAAAGTACTAATAGACACTTTAGAAGCTCAACCGCCAAAAGCTAAGAAGAAGGCCACAAAATAGCTACTCTTGACAGGTCGTTAAAAATTGTTATTATCAGGGTGGAATTACGTTCACCTTGTGGGTGAACATGGAGAGGGTTCTTTTTTAGAGAAAGGAGTCCGTGATGCCGTTGTCACTCACTCGGAGAGTGGGGGAGGAAATCGTGATCGGAGAACCTGGTCACCCCAAAGGAGTGATTCGAGTCATCGAGGTCACGGGGAGCAAAGTACGGTTGTCATTCGACTTCCCCCGTGAGACAGCCATCAATCGTCGTGAGTTGTACGACGAAAAGAGCGAAAAGTTGAATCAGGGGGAACAGGCAGGCAAGGAGCCTGATGAATCGAAGAAGCCAGCAGCGTAAGTGAAAGGGGGGTCATATGACCGCCACAAGACAGTGTCTGCCCAGAAGCAGACGAATACCGGAGGGATTGCTACAAGAGGTAGCTCCCCCGGTTTTTTATTTACATTTTTATATATACGTTATATAATCTTCGTATAAAAATTTACCTATACCCCTAAGCCTGAGCTACGGGGCATTTTATATATATGACCAAAACAGATATAAACGGCGAAAATAAAGATAAGATAATAGTTAAGGGCGCAAGAACTCACAATCTTAAGAACGTGACGGTAGAAATGCCGCGCAATAAGATGGTGGTGTTTACAGGACTCTCTGGATCAGGAAAATCTTCTCTTGCCTTTGATACTATTTTTGCAGAAGGTCAGCGACGCTATGTTGAGTCTCTTTCTTCATACGCACGACAATTTTTGAGACAAATGCAAAAGCCTGATGTGGATGAAATCATAGGTCTTTCTCCTGCTATTTCTATTGATCAAAAGTCGCGATCAAATAATCCTCGATCTAACGTAGCTACTATTACAGAAATTTACGACTACATGCGTATTCTTTTTGCGCGTGTTGGAAAGCCACATTGCTTGGTTTGTGGACGTGAAATAAAGAAGCTTACACAAGAAGAAATTCTTACTACTATTTTAGATACGGTGAGCTCTATTGATGTGACTGGAAAGCAAAAGGAAGTCATGGGTGTAAAGTATGACGATCTTAAAGTTCTCATTTATTCTCCTGTAGTAGTAGGACGAAAAGGTGAATACTATCAGCTTCTCTATGATCTTCTTGGAAAAGGATATGAGCGAGTAAAGGTGGATGGAGTAGAAAAGAAACTTCGAGAGCAAATTATTCTTGATAAAAATAAGAAGCATGATATTGACGTTCTTGTTGACGAACTCTATTTAAGTGAATTTAAAAATGATAAAAATGGTGCACGAGAACGCTTGAGTGAAGCTGTAGAAAAAGCGCTCGAAGAGTCTAAAGGATTGCTCAAGATCGAAGCTCCAGAGCCAGATTCTGAAACTGGAATAAAAGAACGACTGATTTCTGCAAAATTCATGTGTCCATATGATGGTTTTAGTTATCCAGAAATCGAACCTCGTTTGTTCTCATTCAACTCTCCTTATGGAGCATGTCCTACCTGTAATGGATTGGGAACAAAGCACTTCTTTGGAGATGAAGCATGTCCTACCTGTCGAGGAACTCGACTTCGAGAAGAAGCGCTCCATGTATTTCTTGGAGATGATGCTGCTCTCAAAAAAATCGGAAAGGCTACACAACATCAAAAAAGTGCCGGAGCTAATAAGACAGAATATTATCCACCACAGGGTGTAAGTATTGCTGATCTTATTTCTTTTTCTATTAAAGATACATTTGAGTTTTTTCAACATTTGAAACTTACTCCAAAAGAAAAAAGTATTTCTAAAGTAGTAATTCGAGAAATTGAAGCACGGCTTATCTTCATGATTGATGTAGGAATCGAATACTTAACATTGAGTAGACGTGCAAATACATTGTCAGGTGGCGAAGCTCAGCGTATTCGTCTTGCGTCACAACTTGGATCAGGACTTGTAGGAGCTCTCTATGTGCTCGATGAACCTACTATTGGCTTGCATCAACGTGATAATGATCGGTTGATCAAAACTTTGTTGAGTCTTCGAGATACAGGCAATACTATTATTGTTGTTGAACACGATGAAGATACTATTTTTGCATCTGATTATATTGTAGATATTGGTCCTGGTGCTGGAGTGCATGGAGGTGAAATTGTAGTAGCTGGTGACCTGGATAAACTTCTTACTGCAAAGAAAAATGATTCGGGTTCAGTAACACTTGCATATTTGCGTGGAGAAAAGAAAGTAGAAATTCCTGATGAGCGTCGCACAGAAGAAAAAGGCAAGCTTATGATTAGAGGGGGAAACATTTTCAACATCAAGAATATGGATGTTGATGTGCCACTCGGAAGACTTGTCATGATTACGGGTGTTTCTGGATCTGGAAAGTCTACGTTTATGTACGAGCTCATTCACAAAAATCTTCAGGCACGATTTGATCGGCGATATAGAACAAATGAAGTCTTTAATGCTGCAAGTTTCCACGGAACAGAATATCTTGGCCGTGCTGTGCTTATTGATCAATCTGCAATCGGACGAACTCCCCGTTCAAACCCTGCAACTTATACTGGTGCATTTACCTTTATTCGAGATATGTTTGCAACGACATCAGAAGCGCGAGCTCGAGGCTGGAAGGCCAATCGTTTTTCATTCAACGTAAAAGGAGGACGATGTGAAGCTTGTCAGGGTAATGGAGAAATTGCTGTGGAAATGAGTTTTTTGCCTACAGTCTATGTACCATGCGATGTGTGTGATGGAAAGCGATTCATGAAAGAAACGCTTGAGGTTAAATATAAAAAGAAGAGCATTTATGATGTTCTTAAGATGACCGTAGAAGAAGCCGTTGTCTTCTTTGATGATATTCCTGCTATTTCAGACAGACTCAAAACATTAAATGAAGTGGGATTGGGATATTTGGAATTGGGCCAGTCAGCAACAACGCTTTCGGGTGGAGAAGCTCAACGTGTAAAGATTTCTGCAGAATTGTACCGACCGCATGTTCAAAAATCTATTTATCTATTAGATGAGCCTACTATCGGTCTTCATTACGAAGATGTGAAGAAGCTGATAGAAATTCTTCAAAAGCTTGTCGACAAAGGTAACACTGTTATAGTTATTGAGCATAATATGGATCTTATTAAGTCTGCTGATTATATTATTGATATTGGTCCTGAGGGAGGAATTGGAGGTGGAAAAATTGTTGCAAAAGGAACTCCAGAAGAGGTTGCAAATAATGCTAAGAGTCACACAGGGAAATATTTGAAGAAAGTATTGAAATAAAATAAATGACGGTTGAAGAATTTAAAAAAATAATAGAAAAGCTTCCTGACGAGCCGGGGGTGTATTTTTTCGTGAAAAATTCCCCTTCTCATGGAAAGGAGAAGGGGTTAGGGGATGAGGCGGGTGATGACCGCCTCACCCCGGCCCTCTCCTTACCAGGAGAGGGAGTCCATGACATTCTCTACATCGGTAAAGCAACCTCTTTAAAAGACCGAGTAAAGAGCTATTTTGGTCCTGATTTGATCGAAACACGAGGAAGATTATTGGTAGATATGGTGGCACTCGCTACCACAATAGATTTTGTACAAACAGATTCTGTACTTGAAGCGCTTATTCTTGAAGCAAATTTAATTAAGCAGCATCAACCAAAATATAATACTAAAGAAAAAGATAATAAAAGTTACAACTATGTAGTTTTTACGAATGAAGATTATCCAAAGATTTTGACGATGAGAGGAAGAACATTGATGAGTGAAACATCCGAGGATACAAAAAAATATAAACATATCTTCGGCCCATTTCCTCATGGTGCTCAACTCAAAGAGGCAATGAAGATTATTCGTAGAATCTTTCCTTATAGTGATAACAAGTGTGTGCCTAATAGTGGCAAACCGTGCTTTGCATATCAGATAGGCTTATGTCCGGGTGTTTGTATCGGAAAAGTATCTCAGTCTGAATATGCAGAACAAATAAAAAATTTAAAATTATTTTTTGAAGGTAAGAAAAAGATGCTTCTCAAAAATCTTGAAAAGCAGATGAATGAGTATGCAGACAAGCAAGAATTTGAAAAGGCAGGAGATGTGCGAAAAACAGTGTTTGCACTCAATCATATTCAAGATATTGCTCTGCTTAAAAAAGTAGGCAAAGTAGATGAATCAGCAGGAGGAGAATTTGTTTCTAATGATACAAGAATGGTCTTTAGAATAGAAGCATATGATGTTGCGCATAGCTCAGGTACATCTGTTGTAGGTGTAATGACAGTACTAGAAGATGGGGAATTGGCCAAACAAGAGTACAGAAAATTTAAAATAAAATTAAATCCAGGGGTAAATGATACGGGAGCTTTAAGAGAAATATTATGGCGTAGATTGGGGCATCTCGAATGGCAGTACCCAAGTCTTATTGTTGTTGATGGTGCTCAGGCTCAAATAAATGTTGCAGAATCAGTATTAAAGGAGCGGGGACTGACTATTCCAGTAGTATCTGTAGTTAAAGATGAACGACACAAACCAAAAGAAATATTAGGGGATACTAATCTTGCGGCACAGCATGGCAGAGGAATTTTGTTAGCAAATAATGAAGCTCATAGATTTGCGATCACATATCATCGCAATAAAAGAGATAAAATAGGTTGACATAATTTTACACTAGGTCTACTATTCTACAACGGAGGTAGCGTATGGATACGCTATCAGCACATTTCTTCTCCTCATTTCTCGCGAGGTCTCTATGTCGGAAAAAAACGTTCAAGTGTCTCAGTTTCGAGTCGACAGGCAGTATTTCGATGCTTGTATGAGGGCCTGTGCGCTGGAGGACATTCCCAAGCCAGTCGCACGGAATGTCGGCGTCAATCTGGTCATCTTCAATGTCCCGACATCAAAACTTCCGGCAATTCTCAATCGTTTGCGTACGGTCAGGGCCGTGGTTGAACAGCTCCCTGCTGTTTCTGCTGCAGCCTGAGTGCGTCGTCATCATCATCATGACATGTTAGGGGAGCCACTTCCGGGCTCCCCTTTTCTTTTGTGTAAAAGTCTTTTGACATCTCAGCAATAGTTCAGTATGATCTTCAAAAGATATGGGCAATGTTGCCCACGTCTCATGTCTCAGGGTTTCTGATACTTGAAACGGAGTTCTTCCATGACGATACTGTGCTTGGAGCCTCAACACGCAGGGTTGGTTGTAGGCGAACTTGAGCCGTTCACACCCCCTACTCCTCCGCGGCATCCAGACCGTGTCCCTGTCAAAAGGTTTATTTACCCGGCTACCCCCAAAGCTCGCAACACGGTTCAGATTCTTCGCGACTTGGGGATTGAGTGTGTGACTGAACTCTGGCCAATGGTCAACTGAGTCATTCGTCATTGTTGCATTGATCTTTTCAGGGCCTCCTTCATTGGGGGCCTTTTACTTATCTACATTTTCCACAGAAGATCTCTACTATAAGTGCTATAATATCTGTATGGCAAAACTAAACGTCGCAGTGTTGCGTGGTGGACCTTCTCATCTTTACGACCTTTCTCTAAAAACTGGTTCACATATTTTAAAAAATATGCCTGACAAATATCAGGCTCACGATATTTTTATTTCAAAAGATGGTAAATGGCATCGAGAAGGATTGGAGCGTTCTCCCGATCGTGCGCTTGCAAATATTGATGTGGTTATTAATGCACTACATGGCCATTTTGGTGAAGATGGAAAAGTTCAAAAAATTCTTGATTCACTTTCTATTCCATATACAGGATCAGGATCCATGGCATCTTCAATGGGAATGAACAAAGTGTTAGCAAAAAAAATCTTTCAGCAACATGGTATCAAGACACCCTACTTCGCTACAGTAAAAAAAGAGGATGATCTTCAAGAAAGAGTTAATTATTTGTTTCATCATTTCTTTTTACCCATGGTAGTAAAGCCCGCAACAGGCAGTGGATCTCTGGGAATAACTCATGTAGAAAGTTTTCAAGACCTCCAGGCAGCACTTGAAAAGGCATTGGCTCATTCTGATACCGCGTTGGTAGAAGAATTTATTCGAGGCAGGGAAGCAACTGCAGGGGTAATAGAAAATTTTAGAGGAGAACGATCATATACATTTTTACCTGTTGAAGTTGCTAAGACAGCAGATAACAATCCATGGCATATTAGTCCAGGCAATTTTTCTACTTATGAAAAAGAAGAATTGCAGCGCCTTGCAAAGTATGTGCATGAAGCATTAGGGCTCAGACATTATTCTCACTCAGACTTTATTATCACTCCACGACGTGGAATCTATCTTCTTGAGGTAAATACGCATCCAAGCTTGGCAGAAAAATCAATGATGCACGAGGCGCTTGATGCAATTGGATTTACCTTTGCCGATTTTATCGATCATCTTATTATTCTTGCTCAAAAGGCAATTCGATTTTAACTATTGGCAAAAAAGCCAAGATAGGGTAATATAATACACGTTCTCTTTGGGCGCGTAGCTCACCTGGTAGAGCGCCTCACTTGCACTGAGGAGGTAGGGGGTTCGAGTCCTCTCGCGTCCACAAAAATAAAAGTACCTAGCAAATTTGCTAGGTACTTTTATTTTCTGTGAATATGTGAGAAGAGACGAGAAAGCCGCAGTGCAGCTGCCTTGTCGCTTTTGCGACGGCAGCAAACGAGGCGGGGTCGCACAAAAATTGCAGAGCAATTTTATGTGTGACCGAGTCCTAGACACACAAGGGCTAATACTAGACATTATTTATATATGTGATATAATAATAAACAGAAGCTCTCACCTGTATCGAGTTGAAACTCGGTCGGCTTCATCAACGAGAAACCCCGCTACGAAAGGATTACAGTAATGACGACCACAGCAACCGCTACGCTCAAGGAACTCGGCCAGATGGCTTTTGCCCTCGCCGTCAACCAGACCTGCCCCGGCGTCTTCCCGGACGCGGAAAAGGTGGAATTCACCCAAGGTGTGCTCTATCACCAGTGTCGCTACGACACCGGCGAAGGACTCATCTTCAAGGGAAACTTCTACCACCGCGACTTCCAGAACGCGACCGACGGCACAGTCTGCATTGGCGAGGTGGAAGATCACCACGGCGCCCACGCCTACGCGTTCCCGTTCTCCTGGCATCACCTCTTCGGCATTCCCGGCGAGTACAGCCAGATGAAGGATCGGGAGATCATCGAGTGGACGAGCGACGAGAACAGCCGCCACATGCACCAGACCAGCGAAATCATGTACCTGGTCGAGTGGCTCTTCAAGAACACGGACAAGCTCGTCGACGGCACCACCAAGGTTCAGGTCGCGCGAATGACTCTGTTCCAGCAGATCGAGCTTCTCGAGCGGCTCTGGGAATACCCGGAAATGCTCGGGCACCAGATGCTGCCCGACATCGGCCGGTTCGTCGAGGAGATCAAGCCGCACAAGAACGGCTTCCGGACGGCCGACGACATGTGAAGTGTTCATCAACAACCCGCCCCGGTGCGACCAACTGAAACCCGTTCGTCGACATCGACGGCGGGTTTTCTTTTTGTGAAGAAGCATAGTGAAAGATTTGTTGATATAAAACAACCCCCGATAGTTCGGGGGTTTGTTGTTTTCCAGTCTCTATCAGGAATATTTAGCCGCCGCTTGTCCTTTTTTTCCCTTCCATTTGGCGTGGTACAAGCCCGGTGCCGGCTGCAGGAGCAGGACCATCGCAGCCAGTGCAGTAATGTTCCCGATGGACGTAGTCTATTGTGTCTCCTGGAACTCTCATAGGTTCGTGACAGGAGCTGCAGAAGGCCCGACAAAGTTTACTTCTCGGAATAGAGTCACCGTACTCCGTTCCGTCATTTGCTCGACGTTCTTCCTAGTATCGTCTCCAGAGGTTAGTGGGGTGTACGAACTTTTTTTATAATACAATTTATATTTAAATAAGTCAATAATAAGTTTTTTCTAAATCGAGTCTTCTAATAAATATGTATATCCCCGTTGTACCCCACAACAATAATGCTATAATTTACAAATGACTCAACCTACAAATCAGGATAATAAAAATTCACAACAAACTACAGCTACCCCAAATACAGCAGGTATGCCGACTCCGCGCACATATACAAGTGATATTGCACAATTATTAAAAGAAAATAAATTATCAGAAGCTGAACTTGGAAAGATTGATAGTCAGGTTGTAGAAGATGCAAAAAAGTTGCTAGCTAGTATTTCAGAAACAAATGCCAAGAAAGCTCCCATTCATATTAATAAATTAGTAAAAGTATATATTGGTGATGATGTTCATGAGCCAACAGGTAAATCGAGAGACGTAAAAATTCCACAAGAAGCACCTAAAGAAATAAAAGAAGAAAAGAAAGTATCAGACAAAGCTCCAGAACCAATAAAAGTACAAGAAACTCCTGCCCCTAAGCCAGAACCTAAAGTTGAGGTTGTTAAGGTTGAGCATAAGGTAGAAGCTGTAAAGCAAGAACCAGTCAAACATGTAGAGCCCGTAAAACCTGCTCCAGTTCAAACTCCAAAGCCTCAGCCTACTCAAGTAGTAGAAGTAAAGAAGGAGGAGCCAAAGCCAGTAGCTGCTCCAAAGCTTGAAGTAAAAGCTCCAGAGAAAAAATTTGAAAAACTTGATGAACAAAAGGAAATGCATCAAGTAAAAAAAGTAGAAAAGAAGGAAGAACCAAAGCCTGCTCCTGTTGTTGAAGTTAAAAAGCCTGAAGTAGTAGTGCCTCCGAAGCCACAAATTTCTCCAGAACAAAAACTTCAGATGGAAGAAAAACGTCTTAAGGATGCTCTCGCTGATATTCAACGCCGAAAAAGTGAATTTGATAAAAAGGAAAGTGCATTACGTATGCAAGAAAATGAAGCTCGAGAAAAGAAACAACCTTATATAGCGCAAGAGCAAAATGTTGCTACTCGAGAAAATCTTATACGAGAACAAGAACGAGATGTAGAGTCTTCTGCGGAAAAGCAGGTGCTCGAAAAGAAGCGATGGGCTCTCGAAGATGAGCGTCAGCGGATCGAAAATCAACGATGGAATATTGATCAGCTTATTTTAGGCTTTGAAAAAGAAATTCAAGAAGCACATCAAAATAAACTTGATCTTATTCAAAACGAACAGAATACACAGAAGCAATTGGACAGCGTAAAGAAACAAGAAATTGCATTACAAGCAGAGGCAGAAAAGAAAACACAACTTGGAAAGCTTGAAATTATTAAGAATTCTCGCCGTAAGCTTGAAACTGTATGGAAAGAATTAATTGATAAAAAATCTGAATTAGCTCAACACAAGAATGCAGTTGCAGATCAAGTTACAACAGTAGAGTCTGATATAGATAAGCTAGAAACTCAAGAAAGTAAATCATCTGATCCGGTAAAGACTCACGAACTCGAAACTGCACGTTGGAAAAAAGATACAGAATTAAGAAATTTGGAACAAGAAGAATGGCTTACTGATGAACAAACAGCAGTACTTCAAAAATCTATTGATGAAGTACAAAAAAAATCTCAAGAAGTACTTCACCTAGAAAAAATTATTTCTGAACAAATTGGAGAGCTCGATAAGCTCATCAATGCGGCTATTATCTATACAATTGAGTAGCATTTGCATATAAGAGGAGTATACTACGGGTATCTCTACGTATGATTTATGATGCTATAAAAAAAGGCATACGTTATATTACTCAACTCGAAGAAAATATCCTTTCGTGGGGGTATGAATATAAGGCGGAAATAGAAAACAAAATTCCATATTGGAAGGTTCGTGAAAAGGAGCACCCAGCTATTCTTCGCTATGGTGTGGTTATTCTTCTTGTTGTAGCTGCAGTAATTGCAAAAATAGAAATAAATGCACTTACGGGGTATCATCTCCCATTTATATTATTTTATTCAGTGATTTTAGTAAGTGCATGGTATGGTGGATTTCGTCCTGGTGTTTTGGCAGTAGGATTGTGCACGATTGTTTCGTATCATTTTTATACTCCAGTGCCAAATGAGTTTAGTCCATATAATTTGTATGCGCCACATATAATATTTATTCTTGAAGGATTGTTGAGTGTTGCTGTTTGTACGAGTATGCACGATACATTGCAGATACTCGAAGAAAGCAAAAAGCATTCTCAATATTTTGCTAGTATTGCTCAACATATTTCTGATGCAGTGATTTCTACAGATATGAATTTTACTATTCAAAGTTGGAATCATGGAGCAGAGCTTTTGTACAATTGTAAACGAGGAGAGGTAATGGGAAAGTCTCTTGATGAAGTGCTTGCTCCCATCTATGCTACACCTCTAAAAGGCACACTAAAGGATGTTCTATTGCAAGAAGGACATTGGAAGGGAGAAGTAACACACCAACGAAAAAATGGTGGAAGAATTCATATTTTAACTTCGATGTCTATTCTTCGAGCTGATTACAATAAAATTGTGGGAGTGGTAATTGTAAATCGAGATATCACAGATAGAAAAAAACTCGAGCAAGGAAAAGATGACTTTGTCGCGCTCGCAAGTCATGAACTTAAGACGCCTCTTACAAGTATTAAGCTTTATTCTGAAATTCTTAAGCACCGATTTATTAAAAATGATGACAAAAAATCGCTTGAATATCTCTCTAAAGTTGATTCTCAAATGAGTAAGCTCCTAGAATTGGTAAATCACTTGCTTGATATTTCCAAAGTTCAATCAGGTAAGCTTCAGTATCATATGGAAGATGTGGCAATTGATTCATTTGTAAGCCAGGTTATTAAAGATATTCAGGAGCTTATTCCAAGTCACAGAATTATTATTCGTGAGCGAGCACATGCATTTGTAAATATTGATAAAGATAGATTGCGTCAGGTGCTCGTTAATATTATTAATAATGCAGTAAAGTATTCTGCAAAAGCTGATAAAGTAATCTTTAGTCTTCATAAAAATAAACATCAGGTCACTATCAGTGTTCAAGATTTTGGAATTGGTATTCCAAAAGAATTGCATAAAAAGATTTTTGATAGATTCTATCAGGCAACAGATTCTAAAGGATATACGTATTCAGGAATGGGATTGGGGTTGTATATTGCACATGAAATTATTGATAAACATCATGGAAAGCTATGGGTAGAAAGTGAAGAGGGTAAGGGTGCAACATTCTATTTTACGCTTCCAATAATTAACAAACATGGCTAAAAAAAGAACAATTCTTATTATTGATGATACCCCAGGCATATTAGAAGCGATGCGCGATGTCTTGTCTATAGAAGGATATAGTGTATGGGTAGCAGAGGATGAAGATGAAGCTCATAAACTTATTGAACGTGAAAAAAATGCACCAGATCTTATATTGCTGGATGTGCTTTTATCGGGCCAGGATGGGCGTATTTTGGCTCAACATTTCAAGAAACATACTAAGACTCAGCATGTTCCTATTATTATGATGTCCGCTCATCCGGATGTGTCTAAGACAATTGCAGACACTGGAGCTGAAGATTTTATTTCAAAGCCTTTTGATATTACTGATTTACTGACAAAGATAGAGAAGTATATTTAATACATTGCTTTTTTGTGTTTTTTATATAAGATAAGCCGTTAGAATCGGGGTTTCTCCCCATAAGCGGGCAGGGCTTTTCCTGCTGAGTTATTTGAAAGTGAATGGTATGACAACTGCAAGATTTGGAGCAAAGAGAGTTATCTTGTCCACTGATCATTTGGGATCGAGTCGCGATGACTTACGGAGATTGCTCGGTTTTTGTAGAGGGACCGGAGTAGTCATTCAATTAGGTTCTTTCATCGAACTTTATGGCTTGAGAATTATTGAGGAAATTGGAGGGTTTGGACTTTCTGTCTATGCCGATTTAAATCTATTTCTGACTCCTCAATTTTATTGTCGTACACTAGACACTTTAAAGTACCTAAAACCACATTTTTTGACGGTCAATTTGCTGTCTGATCCTGCTACAATCAAACACCTCAAAGATCAACTTCCCAGCACAAAGCTTGTTGGCGTACTCGTAACGACCAGGCAATCTGATCAACAGCAAGCGCTTCGATCACAAATTGATGGTGCTTTTGGAGCATGTCTAGGCCATTTATCTATGACCTATGCCCAAACTCGAATTTTGCGAAATTATGAGTGGGAACAGTACAGTAAGCAATATTCCATCTTTGTTTCGGAGGTATTCCCTGGTTCTGTAGCAACGTCAAATAATACAAAACTCGGGCAGGGGTGTTATCTGGAAACGGCATTCAAAATTGGAGGTAAGCAAGCAATTGTTCACCTTCCAACAAGCCTTATGGTGAGTGATACGCTCATTCGGCAAATAGTTGAGGAGGCAACGTCACGAATCATTGCTCCTGCATCAGTCTGACTTTTTTCAAGTCAACGACCTGCCATTATGTGGTGGGTCGTTTTTATTTTTTCTTAGTCAAATTTCCTGCCAATTTTGTCACATATTTTCGTGACAAAAATCGTTGCAAGAAAATAATAAGTTGATTTCTAAAGCCAGGAATAACCACTCGTTTACCTTTCATCATTCCTTGATACCCTATACGAGCAACATCTTCAGCTTTCATGACGAGACCTTTTTGAAATAGTAATGATGTTTCCATATGCTGTTTTTTCTGAAATTCTGTATATGTTGGCCCTGGACAGAGTGCCGTAACCGTAATATGTGTGTTTTGTAATTCTTCAGAAAGAGCTTGAGACCAGGACAGCATAAATGCTTTTGATGCATAGTAGGTGGCCATGAGGGGGCCTGGTTGAAATGCTGCGGTCGAAGCAACATTTAATATTTTTCCTTCATTTCGTTCTATCATGTGAGGTAAAAGGAGATGGGTAAGATAGGTAGGAGTGAACATATTAAGATTGTAGAGCGATGTGTGTTCAGCAAACGTTCTATCAGTAAATTTTCCATACAAACCAACGCCGACATTATTTACCAAAATATCTACCTCGAGATTGTGCTTGAGTAATTCTTCATACATCTCTTCCGAACTTTTTCTTTTTGAAAGATCTTTGGTAAATGTTTTGATTCTTACTCTATATTTCTTATAAAGGTCTTGAGCAAATGCTTCCAAACGTTCTTGATTTTGAGCGACCAGAATAAGAGAGTAGCCATCTTGTGCAAAGCATTTTGCAAGCTCGGCTCCAATGCCAGTAGAAGCACCTGTAATTAATACAATTTTTGCTGAATGTGCGGTAACACGCATAAGATTTATATTTTACACCAAAAAAACATTTAGATTACTAGACACATGTATGAGCTGTGGTAATATACAACCTTACTTTAGAGTATTTTATGCCCCACGTTATTATTTTAGCAGGTGGAAAGGGAACTCGAATGAAATCTGATCTCCCTAAGGTTCTCCATCCTGTAAAAGGTGTTCCTATTATTACTCGATTACTTAAAAGTGTAGAGCCTATTTGTCCACAACCCACTCTTATTGTTGGACACAAAGCACAGGATGTTATTGTTGCCACAGGCAACAAGTACTTGTATGCAGAGCAAAAAGAACAGCTGGGTACTGGGCATGCAATCATGTGTGCCGAAGCGAGTCTTAAAGAAAAAGATATTTCTACAATCATTGTGCTTCCAGGCGATCATCCTTTAATAAGTACAGATACTATTAAAGAAATTGAGCAGCTTCATAATAATAAAAAAGCTGTAGTTACTCTCGCCACTTTTGTTGTACCCAACTTTGAAGAGATGTATTCAACATTCCTTCACTATGGACGAATTATTAGAAATGCACAGAATGATGTAGAAAAAATAGTTGAATTCAAAGATGCAACCGAAGAAGAACGAAATTCTAAAGAGGTAAATTTGAGCTACTATGCTTTTGATGCTAAATGGTTATGGAAAAATATACATCTCATTAAAAACAATAATGCTGCGCATGAATTTTATCTCACTGATTTGATTAAGATCGCAAAAGATCAGAGAGAGATTGTTACAGCATATCCAATTCAAAATATAGTAGAATGCATGGGAATAAATACCCCTGAGCAGCTCAAAATGGTAGAAGATGCAATTTCTGAGTAACTATTGACTCATCTGTATATAACTAGTACCATATAGTCCGGTAGCTAGGGGATTGGATTCCCTTGGCAGTTTCAGATGTCCAATTGGAGAGCTTTTATGCCTTCACGTGGTCACGTCGCAAGAATGCATCGTCTTCGGGCTCAACTCGGCACCATTCCGGGTCATTGCAGGCATCAACGAATCAAGGTGGCTTGCCGGGTCATCAATCGTGATCTCCAGCATTTGCCGGCTGACGAACGTCGTCGTGCCAGGAACCGTGAGCTTGGGAAGTTGCAGCGGCGGTGGAAGTCGCGGTTGCGGCGTTAACAGCAATCATTTATCTCACCCATTAGGGCCGGCATTGTATGTCGGCCCTATTTTTATATCAAAAAATTTAAATATGTATTTCAACAAAAAAACCCTTCGACATTGCTCAGGGTTTTTTTGTTTTATAAATTCTTGAGAGAATATATAAATTACATCATTGAGTTATCCATTCCCATTTCTTTGTTCTTTGTGAAGTATCCAGCAGCGATGAGAACAATACCAAGAACAAGGTGGAGGTATGTATCAGCATGGTTTTGAGATACAAAACCCAAAAGTTTTTCTCCTTCGATGAGTCCATCAATAAAGAGAATAATGTATACAACTCCAAATGTAGTAAGTGCCATTGATGAAGCTTTTGCTCCTTTGCTTGCTGCAACAAGGAGAAGTACTCCAACAAGAAGGTGAACAATATTATGAATAGTATCTGTTAAGAAAAGTACACCTGCTGATCCTCCTACAATAGGATTAGGAATAAATCCTAATATACCAACAATAACGAAGATAATACCGAAGATGACAGCTAATTTCTTTGCCATATATTTTTAAATCTTTGTATTACAATTTATAATACATCGACCTTTGTACACTTTAAGCATAGCATCTACGCTCAGCATCGTATATACTTTTGTGATGAAAGAATGTGCATATGTATTATTTGGCGCAACAGGTGATCTTGCTTTAAAGAAGATCATTCCTTCTCTTATGGCTTTGTATAGAGATAAAAAGCTACCTCCAGACTTTTTGTTTGTAGCGTTTTCAAGAAGAGCCTGGACAGATGCTGATTATCATTCTTTTATTTTACCAATCCTCCAATCAAAAAAATTCTCTCCAGAAATAATTTTTGAATTTTTGAAGCACACTGTCTATGTTCAGGGTGTGTTTAATGAACCTATCGGATATAAAAAGATACAAGAAAAAATTGTAGAATTTTTTGATATGACATTAGAAGAGATAGATGTGTTATATCATTTGGCAGTACAGCCTGAATTCTTTGAGGTAATTACACACAACATTAACAACCCTGCAGGAAAAGTACTTATAGAAAAGCCATTCGGTAATGATACTTCATCTGCGCAGATATTAGAGAATAAATTAGAAGCACTTTTTGCAGAGAACAATATTTTTAGAATAGATCATTATTTGGCGAAGCCAGGATTGCAAGCGCTTATCAATGAGCGGCTCACTAATTCTAGTTTTGAAGAAAGATTAAATAATAAGCATGTCTCTCAAATCAAAATCAGTCTCTCAGAAACAATAGGTATAGAAGATAGGGGAGAATTCTATGACTCTGTAGGAGCACTTCGAGATGTGGGACAAAATCATTGTATGGCAATGCTCGCTACAGTTACTATGGATATATCACAAAATTTTCAGCATGCTCGAGCCAAGGTCTTGCACTCACTTATCTTTGATAAAAATAGTGTTAAGCTTGAGCAATATCCTGGCTACAAAAAAGAACATGGTGTTAAGTCTGATTCAACAACAGAAACATATTTTTATCTTGAAGCTGAGATTATGAATAGTCGCTGGGAGAATGTTCCTGTTATTATAGAAGCCGGTAAAATGATGAAGGAAAAGAAAAGTGAAATTGCTATTACGTTTCAAGATGGCTCACTAAAGATATTTAATCTCGATACAATGGGCGATATATCACACGATGCCTATGAAGTGCTTATAGCAAAAGCTCAAGATGGAGACAAAAATTATTTTGCAGGTATAGAGGAGATTATTGCATCATGGAGATTCTTTGATGAGATTATTAAAAATAAAATGCTATAATAGCTAGTACAGATTAAGATAAATAACATACATGTCACTAAAAAACTTTTTACTGAAGAAGATGCTCAAGTCAAAGATGAAAGATGTTCCCGCAGAGCAGCAGGATAAGATTTTTAACGCAATAGAAAAGAATCCCGATTTTTTTGAAAAAGTTGCTCTTGAAGTTCAGGAAAAAATGAAGCAAGGCAAAGATCAGATGGCAGCAACAATGGAAGTAATGCAAAAATATCAACAAGATCTTAAAAACATAATGCAATAACATGTTTGGATTTGAATCACCAAAAAAGAAAATTTATATTTTTCTCGGTCAGGAAGACAAAGACACTACCTGTGGAATGCTTGCAGATGCATATCAAAAAGGGGCACAAGAGCATGGCCATGAAGTGCGACGAACAAATATTGGTGATTTAAAATTCGATCCAATTCTTCACAAAGGTTACAAAGTAATTCAGGAATTGGAGCCCGATCTTAAGAAGGTTCAAGAAGATATTCGTTGGGCTGATCATGTTGTAATGATCTACCCTACATGGTGGAGTGCCATGCCGGCAATCATGAAAGGAATGTTCGACCGTCTCTGGCTCCCAGGCTTTGCATTTCATTTCCATCCACATTTGGGATGGGACAAACTCCTCAAAGGAAAATCTGGAACGGTTATTACGACAATGGACTCATGGCCTTTGGGAGAAAAAATATTATTTGGAGATTCAACAACAGAAATTGTAAATGCTATTTTAAAATTTGCAGGTATAACTCCGGTGCATGTTCACAAAATAGGAATGCTCAAGCATGTTACTGATGAGCAAAAAGCGGTTTTGAAAGAAAAAGTTTATCATTTGGGGACTAAGGCAAAATAAGATTCTGGTTATTTATAAAATCTTTAATTAAATTTTATCACCTATATGTATACTAGATAGGTGATGTTTAAGTTTTTAATCAAGCCTCAAGCGCTTGCTGAAATTAGTCGAAATATTGCAGAAGTATTTTTTGCTATGCTCTTTCTCAGTTCAATAATAGGAGTACAACGTAACATCTATATTGCGGTACTAGGTCTAGTGTTAGCAATAACATTTTGGCTTATTAGTCTGTATTTAGAAAAATAATTTGGTATAATTATGAACATGATATGGATCCCTTACATTTTTGGAATAATCTTAGCTGTTGTAATGACAGCAGCAGCTATTTATATAAAGAAGCACGAGAAAGATAATTCAAATCATTAGTAATTTGAAAAATGGCTATTTACTGCTATAGTAGAGCCCTATGTCACTAAGTATTGGTATTGTTGGTCTTCCAAACGTTGGTAAATCTACGCTTTTCAACGCTCTTACAAAAAAGAGTGTTCTTGCTGCCAACTATCCTTTTGCAACGATTGATCCTTCTGTAGGTGTTGTAGCAGTCCCAGATGAGCGTCTCTATAAGCTTGCTGAATTCTCAAAAACCCAGAAGACTATTCCAGCTGCAGTTGAGTTCGTAGATATTGCAGGTCTTGTAAAGGGAGCTTCTGAAGGTGAAGGATTGGGTAATCAATTTCTTACTAACATTCGAGAAACAGATGCAATTGCAGAAGTTGTGCGAATTTTTGAAGATGAAAATATTATTCACGTTGCCAATAAGATTGATCCTGTAAATGATATTGAAGTTATTAATCTAGAATTGATTCTTGCAGATCTTCAGACGGTAACAAAGCGTCTCGGAAATGTTCAAAAAGATGTAAAGAAGGGTGACAAGACTGCAATTCTTGAAAATGAATTATTAGAAAAAATAAATGTAGCACTTAAGGCAGGGAAGCTTGCATCTACAGTTGCTCTTACAGAGAAAGAAGCGCCAATTATTAAATCTTTGCATTTACTTACGACGAAGCCTATTTTGTATGTACTTAATAAGAAAGCAGGAGCAAAGAATCTTGATGAAACAAATGATCCACGATATCAAAAGCTTTTAGAATATTTTAAGGCTAATAATGCCAACTATGTATTGGTTGATGCACGTATAGAAGAAGAATTGAAAGATTTTGAAGGAAAAGAAAAAGAAGAAATGAGAACAGCGCTTGCTGCAAATTCTCATGACGATGGAATCAATAACCTTATTAAAGAAGGATATAAGATGCTCAATCTTATTACTTATTTTACAACGGGAGAAAAGGAGACACGGGCATGGACTATTCAGAAAGGTTGGAATGCACCAATGGCCGGGACAGCAATTCATACTGATTTTAAAGATAAATTTGTTAAAGCAGAAGTTATCGAATGGGATAAGCTTCTTGCCTCTGGCTCAATGGGCCAAGCTCGCGAAAAAGGGTTACTACGAACAGAAGGTAAAGAATATATTGTAAAAGATGGAGATGTAATTGAGTTTAAGATTTAGTTGACATAACATAATTAGTGTGCTAATATGTTGATGTGTTCTTTTAAACCAATTTGCGTATTACTTAAACCCGGAGGTTTGTATGTTGAATAAGCTGCAAGGTCTGCTAAGGTTTCTGGGCTGGTTCAAGCGACATGAAACGGAGGTTCCCAAGCCGAAGACGTTTGTTCTTCCCTCGGAGGAAGAAATGCTTAAGCGCTTGGGGAAAGTTGATACGATCGACTATGTCCAAGAGAAGTTCTATCCCTTTCTCACCAAGCACGGAGGCAAAAGTAAGACCTCAAGTGGGCTTGTTCTCATGCTGAATCTTGCCATTCATGACTACACGGGAGGCGCGCAAGGCATGATGTTGAGCCACCTGTACGATCGGATGAACGATTTCATCGACGCACTCTGTTCTGACAAAGAAATCGCGGCAGAAGCGAAGGCCTTTTACAAGAAGACGGTGGTGTCCCCATCCCATATCTAGACGATTATCCTCGTCAACCGCTCTCCAGAATAGCGTAACTGGATCCCCAAACCGAAAGGTGCGGGGTTTTATTTTAGTTGAAAAATTTAAGCAAAAAAAAGGCCGCAATGCACAGTGTCCCGTGGGAAGCAGTGCATCCGGCCGATGAGTTGCGAGACCAATCACATCACAGAGTGAATCTGGTGTTGGGTGATGGTCATAGGGTCGGGTATCTAATCCAACCTTTCGCAACTACATAAATTGTAGCACTCGAAAGATGATAGTGCCATAAAATCTAGGCAAAAAAAGGAGGCGCCCGAGTGAGCGCCTCCCAAAGGTTAACCTTCCATGGAAGGCCTCCTTTCTAGACAAAGAATAACATGCTTTTTATTCAATAAAAAACCCGTCCAGGGGCGAGGGCGACGGGGCCTGGACGGGCTTGGTAGCTCAAGTTGCATGTGCAAGACAATTATCCCAAACCGGGATAGCCAGCCCATAGACGGGTCAAGCTTTTAATGTCCCGAC
>CAZFND010000010.1:0-23219 GCA_964520645.1 uncultured Candidatus Saccharibacteria bacterium
ACAGCAGCTAAGAAGGATATTGAAGGAATTCAAGAAGGAAAAGTTCTTGATGAAATCGAATATCACAATTTCTCAGTAAAATATGGAACACTCTTTGAAGCGGGAATTGGAGCAGAAGCAATTTACAATATTTTCAAAAATCTTGATCTTAAGAAATTGACTGCAAAACTTGAAATTGATCTTGAAAAGGCAGGTTCAATTGAAGTAGAAAAAATCAATAAGCGATTATCACTCCTTCGATCAATGACCAAGGCTGATATTCGACCTGAATGGATGTTCCTCACACGAATCCCTGTTATTCCACCAGGACTCCGACCTATGGTGCCTCTTGATGGAGGACGATATGCTACATCTGATGTAAACGATCTTTACCGACGAGTAATCAACCGAAATAATCGTCTCAAGAAACTTAAGGAAATTAGTGCTCCTGATGTAATCCTTCGAAACGAAAAGCGAATCTTGCAAGAAGCTGTCGACTCTCTTATCGACAACTCAATTCGACATGGAAATACATCACAAAGTGCTGTAAATCAATCACAGCGACGAGCGCTCAAGTCACTCTCAGACAACTTGAAAGGTAAGCGAGGATTGTTTAGAGCAAACCTTCTTGGAAAGCGTGTAGACTACTCAGGACGATCTGTTATTGTCGTAGGTCCACACCTTCACCTCAATCAATGTGGTTTGCCAAAATACATGGCACTCGAACTCTTCAGACCATTCGTGATTTCTGAACTTCTCAAAAAAGAACTTGCATTTAATATTCGAGGTGCAGGACGACTTATCGATGATGGTATTCCTGAAGTATGGGCTATTCTTGAAGAAGTAATTAAGGATAAATATGTGCTTCTAAACCGAGCTCCTACTTTGCACCGACTTGGTATTCAAGCATTTAAGCCTATCTTGATTGAAGGAAATGCTATTCAGGTACACCCACTCGTATGTACTGCGTTCAACGCTGACTTCGACGGAGACCAAATGGCCGTTCACGTTCCACTTTCTAAGGAAGCTCAAATGGAAGCAAAAGAAATCATGGCTTCTGATAAAAACATTTTGAAACCAGGAAACGGAGAACCTACACTTTCAAACAAAATGCTTGATATTGTGCTTGGTTGTTACTGGATGACAAAGATTATTCCTGGAGAAAAAGGAGAAGGTAAATCATTCCCGGGAGCAAATAGTGCTATTACTGCAGCTGACTTTGGTGAAGTAACTATTCGAGCAAAGATCAAAGTACTTCCTAAAGATACTCCTAAGTATGCAGCATTTGAAGGTAAGCCTTTTGAAACATCTATTGGACGACTTTTGTTCAACGGTGTTCTTCCAAAAGACTATCCATATGTAAACCAGGAAGTAAACCGAAAGAAAATGGGGGCAATCGTAAACGATATGATTGATCGTTACGGTATTGAAAATGTGCCTGCTATTCTCGATCGAATCAAAGAGTTCGGATTCAAATATGCTACTCAATCTGGAGTAACATGGGGAATTGACGATGTTCAGATTCCTGCTGGAAAGAAAGGTGTTATCGAAAGTTCACGAACAAAGGCTGCAGAAGTAGAAAATCAGTACAATGATGGTCTTCTTTCAGCTGATGAAAAGAAACGAAAGCATATTGAAATCTGGCAAGGTGCAAAGGCTGATATCGAAAAGCTTATTCCTGATACTCTTGATAAAAATGGATCTGTATATGACATGGTGTACTCAGGTGCCCGAGGATCATTCTCACAGATTACTCAGATGGCAGGTATGAAAGGTTTGATTACAAATACTGCTGGAGACACTATCGAATTCCCAATTGTTTCTTGTTCAAAGGAAGGTCTTACACCTATCGAATACTTCATTACAACTCACGGGTCTCGAAAAGGTCTTACTGACACCGCCCTCAACACGGCTAAGGCTGGATACCTTACTCGAAAGCTTTTCGTTGTTGCACAGGACACAATGATTTCAGAAATTGATTGTGGAACTAAGAAAGGTATTTGGGTTCACCGAGATACTGGATCAGGACTTGAAGTTCCACTTTCAAAAACACTCAAAGGACGAACACTTGCTCTTGATGTAGAAACTACTGATGGCACAGTACTCTTTAAACGAGGACATCTTCTTTCAAAGGATGATGCTGTGAAGATTGAAGAATCAGGTGTTGCAAAAGTCTCAGTTCGATCGCCTATGGTCTGTGAGACAATCGGAGGAATCTGTGCTCACTGCTACGGATATGATCTAGGAAAGAATAAAATTGTAGAATTGGGTGAAGCGGTAGGAACAGTTGCTGGACAAGCGATTGGAGAACCAGGAACTCAGCTTACAATGCGTACATTCCACTCTGGAGGTACCGCTCAGCTTGGTGGAGACATCACACAAGGTTTGCCTCGTGTAGAAGAAGTCTTTGAAAAACGAAGTCCTAAGAATCCTGCTGTTGTATCACACATTGATGGAGTTGTGACTGACATTCAAGATACTGGTAAAGAAAAACTCATTACTATTACTCCTGATGTTCCAGAAAAAACAAAATCAAAGAAGAAAGCAGAAAATGAATACTCAGTAAGTTACAACCGTATCATACTCGTTAAGATTGGAGATAAGGTAAAGAAGGGAGAAATTATTACTGATGGTTCTGCAGATATTGACGAAGTCTTCAAGTATGGAGGCCGAGAACAAGCACAAGATTACATCATTAGTGAAGTATCAAAACTCTACGAACTTCAGGGTGAATCTGTATCACGAAAGCATATTGAAGTTATTGTTCGACAAATGTTTGGACGAAGAGTGATTACTGATCAAGGAGGAACCAATTTCTCAGTAGGAGATATTGTTGAACACTATCAATTTGCTCGAGCAAATGAACTTGCTAAAGCAGAAGGAAAAGAAGAAGCTAAGGCAGAATCAGTGGTGATGGGTATTACCGAAGTATCTCTCTCTCGTAAGAGTTTCCTTTCAGCAGCGTCATTCCAGCATACCACTCGTGTGCTCATCAATAGTGCTGTACGAGGAACAGAAGATGAACTTAATGGCTTGATGGAAAACGTTATCCTTGGCCGCCTCATCCCTGCAGGAACTGGCTTTAAGGGTAGTCCAAAGGCAGACATGATTGAAAAGATGCGAGAAAGTGTGGCTCCCGCAAATATTGCTGATGATCAAGAAGTAGAAGCATAACTATTGACGTGTCTTCTCACGTTGAAAAAATAAAAGAAAAATTAAGCATTGTCGACGTATTGGGATCGTACATCACCCTTGAGAAAGCAGGGGCCAATCTTAAGGCACGATGTCCGTTTCATAATGAAAAGACTGCTTCTTTTTTCATTTCACCTGCACGAAACAGTTACTACTGTTTTGGCTGTGGAGCAAAAGGAGACATCATTAGTTTTGTGCAACAGTTTGAGGGAGTAGATTTTATGGGAGCATTGCGTATTCTTGCACAAAAAGCGGGAATAGAGCTCGAACGTGAAAATCCAGCAGTACGCACAGAACGTGAAAAGCTGTACTTAATGCTAGAGCACGCAACATTGTTCTTTCAGAAAAATCTGGGACTTCAAAAAGAGGCACAAGACTATCTCATAAAAAGAGGCCTCACTCCAAAGACAATTAAAGAGTGGCGAATAGGCTTTGTAGGTAGTGATTGGAAAAGTCTCGGCAATTATCTTGTTACAAAAGGCTTTAAGAATCCTGACATAGAAAAAGTAGGACTCATAAAAAAGTCTGAGAAAGTTGCGGGTGATTTTTATGATCGCTTCAGAGGAAGAATTATGTTTCCGATCTTTGATGCATCTGGACGCGTCGTGGCATATTCTGGCCGACAGTTCTTGGATGATGGAACAAAAGCAAAGTATATCAATAGTCCTGAAACCGTTCTTTTTGAGAAATCAAAAATTCTGTATGGATATGATAGAGCCAAGCTTGAAATCAGAAAGCTCGATTTCTCTCTCTTAGTAGAAGGACAAATGGATCTTTTGATGTGTCATCAAGCAGGATTTACCAATGCTGTGGCATCTTCAGGAACAGCACTGACCGTTGAACAGTTGGAAATTCTGAGAAGACTCTCAAACAATCTTATTATTGCTTACGACGGAGATGCCGCTGGTAATGCAGCTGCTCGACGAGGCTGGGAATTGGCACTTCATGCTGGAATGGAAGTGAAGATTGTATCATTGCCTGACGGCAAAGATCCTGCCGATCTTATTCTCGAAAACCCTGAAGCATTCAAAACTGCACTTGCAGGAGCAGAGCACATTATCAATGTTGAACTTAAGCGTATTGTTTCGGAAGAAAAAGATGAAAGAATAAGAGGAATAAAAGTGGGGAAAGAATTATTACCCTATGTTGCAGAACTTCAAAGTGGAATTGAGAAATCGCACTTTATATCTCAGATAAGTCATGTGACTGGAATTAAAGATAGTATTCTTTGGGATGAATTGAAGAAGCTAGAACTCAAAGCAGCTAGTAGTAATTACAATGCTCCTCCATCTATTACAGCTATTACTTCGCAACAGAAGAAGCCGAAGAAAAGCTCTATAGAGCAAACATTGTTGGGAATTATATACTGGCAAGAAAAGCAACAAGCTCCGGTGATTAACACTCTAGACATTCGGGATAAATTAAGTAGTATAGTCGGTAAAGAGAATTTTGCTCAATTGGAAGCTTCGAATAAGGAGAAAAAAGATGAATTGTTATTTGAAACCGAGGAGACGTATGGTAATAATGCTACAATAGGACAACATACCGAAGAGCTATTACTCAACTTACGTGAAGAATATCTTAAAAAAGAATTTGCAGATCTGATGATAAAACTTCAGCAAGCCGAGCGGGAAAAAGATAGCACGAAGACCCTCGAATTGTTAAAACGGTGCCAAGATATATCCCTCGAACTTCGGACTCTTTCAAATAAAAAATAACATTTTAATACCATGAAAAAAATGAAGAAAGAAAAAAATAATGATAAAAACAAGAAGTCAGCTTCAAAAGTGAAGAAGACTCCGCGTAAGGCTGCATCAAAAGTGGTAAAACATGTCTTTTCAGGAAAGTCTGATAAAGCTCCTACGAAGATGACCAAGAAAGAAGAGCTCGACAAAAAGTCAGATCGACTTATTTTGAAGGGAAAAGAGCGTGGCTTCGTAACCTATGACGAGATTCTAAAAGAATTTCCAACTATTGAAGAAGATATTGTATTCTTGGAAGAATTGTATGAAAAGTTTTCTACTGCAGGAATTGATGTTCTTGAAGGAGGAGGCTTGCTCGATGTTCCTGTAGAAGATTTGGCTCCAAAAAAATATTCATACGGATCAGGAGATTCTTCATATGACTCTATTCAGATTTACCTTAAAGAAATTGGTCAGTATCCATTGATTTCTGCATCACAAGAAAAAGATTTGGCAAAGCGAATTGAGAAAGGGGATCAAGAAGCAAAAAATTTGCTTGCGCGAGCCAACCTACGTCTTGTGGTATCTATTGCTAAGAAATATGTAGGCCGAAGTCCGGATCTTACATTGCTCGATCTTATTCAGGAAGGTAACCTTGGTTTGTTCAAAGCGGTAGATAAATTTGATTGGACAAAAGGATACAAATTCTCAACCTACGCTACATGGTGGATCCGACAAGCTATTACTCGTGCTCTTGCTGATCAATCACGAACTATTCGTGTGCCTGTGCACATGGTAGAAACAATTGCGAAGTACAAGCAAGTAGTTCGACGTCTTGCTCAAGACTTAGGACGTGATCCATTACCTGAAGAAATTGCGACTGAAATGGGAATGGATGTTGATAAAATTTATAACATCGAAAAAATTGATCAGAACACGGTGTCACTCGAAAGTCCGGTAGGTGAAGATGATGAAAAATCAACACTCGGTGACTTTATTTCTGATGATAAGATTCTTTCTCCTGATCAAGATTCTTCTCGGAGAATTATTGGAGATCAAGTGCGAGAAATTCTTAATGATCTTCCAGAAAAAGAACGAAAAATTCTCGAACTTCGTCACGGTCTAACTGATGGAGTGCAGCACACACTCGAAGAAGTAGGTAAGAAGTTTGGAGTTACTCGAGAACGTATTCGACAGATTGAAGCAAAGGCTCACGAAAAGATCCGACAGCACGAAAAAGTAAATCGGCTTCGAAATTACTAATATTTTCTAAAAAGTATGCAAAAACAGTCTCTTATGTAGGGACTGTTTTTGTTGTAATATAGGGAGATGCCCACCTCTGCCATATTCGAAAATCTATATAAAAAGCTCAATAAAGAGCAAAAGAAGGCTGTAGACACGATAGAAGGCCCTATAATGGTCATTGCAGGCCCTGGAACGGGCAAGACGCAGATTCTTACCTTACGTATAGCAAATATCTTAAAACAAACAGATACGGCTCCAGACAGCATTTTAGCCCTTACCTTCACCGAATCGGCGACCTTTTCGATGCGGAAAAGATTGGTTGAGATTATTGGTAGCGCCGCGTACAAAATAAACATTTTTACGTTCCATGGATTTTGTAATGAAGTTATCAAAACATATCCTGAAGAATTTCCTCGAATTATTGGTGCAAATAGTATTACTGACATAGACCAAATTACTATTTTAGAAAAAATAATTACTGAGCTTCCTCTTACCAAGCTTAAGCCGTTTGGTGATCCATTATATTATCTTCGTCCTGCACTTTCGCATATTAAAGATTTAAAACGAGATGATATAGATGCAGAAGCTTTTGCTAAGCTTATTCAAGATCAGGAGAAAAATTTCGCGAGCATAGAGGATCTTTACTATGATAAAGGAGCGTATAAGGGAAAAATGAAGGGGAAGTACAAAGATCAGGAAAAGCATCTTGAGAAAAATAAAGAGCTTCTTGTCATTTATAGAGAATATGAAAAAGCGCTCGAAGAGAAGCATGTCTATGATTATGAAGATATGATCATGGAAGTGATTCGTGTACTAAAAAAGAATGAAGATTTGCTTTTGAGACTTCAAGAAAAATATCAGTACATACTTGCTGATGAACACCAGGATGCCAATCATGCACAAAATAAGATTCTCGAACTTTTGTCGAGCTTTCATGAAAATCCAAACTTGTTTATTGTGGGAGATGAAAAGCAAGCTATCTTTAGATTTCAAGGCGCATCTTTAGAAAATTTCTTGTATTTTAAAAAGCTCTACCAACAAGCAACGCTTATTAGCTTAAAAGAAAATTATCGTTCTACTCAGGCAATCCTTGATAGTTCACACAGTCTAATTGAAAAAAATAAAATTGAGGATGAAAAGCTTCGTATAAAATTGAGTGCTCATTCCCAACATCCAGATCATCCTATTAAGTTGTATGCTTTTTCTAAAACAGAGTGTGAGTATTATTTTCTTATAAAAGATATAGAAGAGAAGATAAAATCTGGAGTTGCTCCACATGAAATAGCTATTTTGTTTCGAAATAATAATGACGTATTTCCTATAGTAAAAGCATTTGAAAAGACAACAATTCCATTTTCAATAGAATCAGGTCAAGATGTTCTTTCTGATGATGATATTGCAAAGCTCATTATAATATTGCGCGCCGTCAATGAATTGGGAAATCCAGAATTGTTTGCCCAAGTATTATTCATAGATTTTCTGGGATTAGAAACATTGGATATTTATAAAATACTTACGTTTTCAAAATCTCAACGCACATTATTATTTAACGTCATTAAAGACAAAGAATATTTAGAACAGGCAGGTGTTGAGCAGCCTACAAAGTTTATTGATCTGTATACACAGCTAGCACAGTGGAGTAAAGTAGCAAAGAATAAAAACACTGTAGATTTTTTTGAAATAATCGTGAGAGAATCCGGCTTTTTGAGTCATATTCTTTCACTTGGTGGTTCGCTTGATAAGCTCAATAAACTTGAAATATTTTTTAATGAAATAAAGAAAGTCGCAGGAAATCACAAAGAGTATAAACTTTCTCACTTTATTACCTATCTTGATACCCTCAAAGAACATAATGTGCTCATTAAGATTGAAAAAAGTGGAACTATTGCTCATGGCGTACGCTTAATGACAGCTCATCGATCAAAAGGAATGGAGTTTGATTATGTCTATGTTGTAAATGCATATGATGGTCATTGGTCCAACAAGCGTCAGGTAAATTATTTTCATATCAAAAAGAGTGCTGAAGCAGAAGCTGTGGAGTATCAGGTAATCGATGATGAACGAAGACTGTTTTATGTAGCGCTTACTCGTGCCCGTAAAGAAATTGCTATTACATATTCTACATCTGGGTTGAATAAAGAGAATCAGCTCCCAACACAGTTTATTGATGAAATAGAGGATAATCTTATAGATAAAGTAGAGGTAAGTGCATTTGAGAAAGAATGTGAGAGTAAATACACGCAAACATTTGCTCCAGTTCTTAATGCTGGAATAGATATTAAGGATAAAGCTTTTCTTAAACAGCTTTTTCTAGAGCAAGGGTTGTCTGTTACTGCATTAAATAACTTTTTGAAGTGCCCATGGGGATATTTCTTTCAGAATCTTATACGTGTTCCGCGTCCCCAAAGTAAGCATCAAATGTATGGAACAGCCGTACATGAAGTGCTTAAAGTGTTTTTTGATAAGTATAAGCAAGAAGATGATTTATCTAAAAAAGAGTTTTTAGAATTATTTGAAGATTATTTACAAAAGAAACCATTTGAAGAGCATGATTTTAATGATGCTTTGAAAAAAGGAAAAGAAGCACTCGGCGGCTATTATGATAACTACAAAAATACATGGCCACGTAATATTCTTACAGAATTTACTATTGCAGGTGTGCATACTAATGTGATGCATGAAAACCAAGAAATCCAGATTTTATTAAGAGGTAATTTGGATAAAGTAGAATTTCGAAACGATCACGAAGTGCATGTCGTAGACTACAAAACAAAAAAACCTATGTCTCGTAATGAGCTTGAAGGCAAGACAAAAAATTCGCGTGGGGATTATAAACGACAATTAGTATTTTATAAATTACTTCTTGATGGGTATGAGTCTGGTAAGTACACTATGAAATCTGGTGAAATAGACTTTATCGAGCCTGACGATGCTGGTAATTACAAGAAAGAAGTCTTTGATATTACTGAAGAAGAAGTAGAAGAGTTACAGAAGACTGTTCAGGAAGTTGCACAAAAGATTCTCAGTTTTAGCTTCTGGGATGATGTCTGTGATGAACGAGAGTGTGAGTACTGTCAGCTCCGAAAGATGATTCGGTAACTATTGAGGGTTGTTGATGAGAGCCTTAACTGCTCCTTCGAGTTGGTTGTAAGGAATGGCACCATTTTTGATAGGAACCTTTCCACCTTTTGTTACAATAATAGTATAAGGAGTTCCTTCTGCACCAGCTTTGATAGCATTCTGATAATCTGTTTTTATTTTTTCAGTATATTTACCGCTATTCAAGCAGGTGGTAAATTGTGCTTTATCGATTCCAATTGAGGCAGCAAGAGAAGGAAGTGTGGATGCTTGGATTCCCACATATGGGTCTTGCTTAAAGTTCTTTTTACTGAAAAGGAGATCAAGAAATTGCCAGAACTTTTCATTACCTCCAAGTTCGGCAACGCATTCTGTCGCTTCGGCTTCTTTTGGAGCATTCGGATGGAAGGCAAAATGTCTGTATACCCATGCGACTTGGCCATCTTTTCCAAGTGTATTAATAATTTTATGAAGACTTGGCTGGAATGTTTGGCAGTATGGACAGTCAGTATCAGAATATTCTACGAGCATTACGGGGGCGTTAGGATTTCCAAGAATATGATCTGCAGATGTAACAGGAAGCATGTTCTCTTCTGGGTGCACGTCTTGAGTTGTTTTTATTGTAGCAACCTGAGCTGAATTATCCTTTTTTACATAATAAAGAGAAAAAGCAATGAGCCCTCCTGCAATGACAATAGCAAGAGGAATTGCCCAATTAGTTTTTTGTTGTTGTGTGTCCATATGATTTATTTATTAATTTATATTAGCATATCCTCACTATAAAAGTATAAAGATTAAAAGGGGAGTGTGAATGTAAGTGCATTATCTTGAGTTATTTCCCATGCACTTGTATCAAGGGGAATACTTACTGTCTTTGTTCCGTCTTTATACTTAAGTTTTTTGTGTTTGAGAGCGTAATCGTAGAGTTTTTTGGTGATTTTCACATCATCAAGGCAGTATTGTCGTATCTTTTCAATTTCTCCTTGTTTCCACCAAGTTATTGCTTGTAGTCCATGTCCAGATTTGTTCACGCCAAGAGTACCTTCAGCAATATGATCAAGTTTAAATCTGCGTCCCGTCGCATTCTTTATCTCTTTGAGAAGATCTAAGCTTTTTATTTTTGTAAGATCACCCGGATAGTATTTATTAAGTAGGGGAATATCAAAATGATCTGAGTTGTAGCCAATAAGCATATCTGCACGCTCAATAATTGGCCAAAGCTGATTAAGTTCTTCTTCTAGATAAGAAGTATATTTGTTTGTTTCAGAGTCCCATACTCCGACTAGAGATAGATCGAGTAATACAGGATCGTTTTTACCTACATCCTGAAAAATGTTTTTTGTTTCAATATCAAATACTACTTTACGCATTGTGTGTGATCTTTTCAGTAATTTCTTCTGCACTTTTCACAGATGTTTCTTTCCCAGTTTCGAGATTTTTTAGCATGAATGTTTTATTTTTCATTTCATCTTCGCCAATGACTATTATGTAAGGAATATTTTGCTTAGTTGCACTTTGAATTTGTTGACCAACTTTTTTGCCGGTGATATCAATACTTACTTTAATATTTTTCTGACGCAATTCTTGTGCAAGTGATTGTGCAAAGATTGCTACATCACTACTTAGTAAACAGAGTGCAAGATCTATCTTAGAAGAATATTTTGGAACGAGATCATACGTTTCGAGAAAATCTTTGATAGTAAGATCACCCATACCAAATCCTACTGCAGGCACTTTGTCAGATCCAAAGACAGAAAGGAGGTCATCATATCGTCCTCCTCCAAAGAGTGCTCGAGGATTAGCAGGATTTACATCAAATACTTCAAATACAATGCCTGTGTAATAATCAGCACCTCTTACAAGTGTTGGATCAAAGACTGCATTTGTAATACCCAATTTCTTGAGCATGTCCATGATTTCTACTACTTCTTTTGTTCCCAATATTTCAGTAGAAGCTTCTTGTATAGCTTTTTCAGTAAATTCCTGAATAGTTTTGCTATTCAAGAGAGAGATGAATAATTCAGTATGTTTATCAAGCAACTTTTCTGATTCCACTTTAAAATCAGAAGCTGGAATTTTATTTTTCTTATCGATTAGCTTCATTACTTTGTACGCAACATCTTCTGTTAGACTAAACACTTGTAGTAAGAGATAGTTGAGTATCTTTCTATTATTAATCAGAATCTTAAACTGTGAATCTTGTGCACCATAATTCTTCATTAATGTGTACGCCATCTCGATTGTTTCAAGATCAGCTTGAAGAGAATCGATACCAAATATATCGACATTAAGTTGAAAGAATTCTCGGATACGTCCACGTTGAGGCTTTTCGTATCTAAAAAGGTTGGGCAAAGAATACCATCGAAGCGGGAAGGCAAGCTGCTTCTTTCGCGCTGCTATCATGCGGGCAATAGTAGGAGTCATCTCTGGTCGAAGAGTAACGTCTCGATCCCCGCGGTCTTTAAATGAATATGTTTGCTCTGTGATGATTTCTTCACCAGATTTTGCTTTGTAGAGCTCTGTTGGCTCCAATATAGATGCACTGTATTCAATATATCCATAACTTTCTACCGTTTTTCGCATTATGCTAAAAATATAGTTCTCGACAAACATATCTTCAGGATAAAAGTCACGAACACCTTTATAAGGTTCGGTTGATAAAAGAGGCTTTGCTGTTTCTTCATTCATAGGTTAGATTGTAGCTCATAGATTATGAATAAACAACTTCTCACACTCTATAAAAATGTGGGCGAAACTCCTCTCGAGGCGCTCAATCGATTAAGGGAAAAAATGCCTGAATATAAGGATGCTGTATTGAGCTATGCAGGTAGGCTCGATCCTATGGCCGAAGGTGTGCTTCTTGTGCTTGTCGGGGAAGAAAATAAAGAGCGAGAGGTGCATCTTAATTATGATAAAGAATACAGAGTAAATATTTTGTTGGGTATAGAAACAGACTCATATGACTTGTTGGGCAAAGTTACGAGTATAAGTGCGCCCGATACATTAAAAAATTTGATTAATACTCCTGAGAAAGAATTGGAAGAACGTGTAAAGAAACATCTTGAAAAATATTCGGGCAGATTTTATCAAAAATATCCGCCATACTCCTCTAAGCCAGTAGATGGAAAATCTTTATTCGAACATAGTAGAGAAGGGAATAATACGCTGCTTATGCCCAAGAAAGAAGTGATTGTTTATAAAAATGAGCTCATTACACTGCAAAAGATTGCTATGAGAGAATTGCGCGAGTATATTCACAAAACTATTAATTTAGTACAAGGTGATTTTAGACAACAAGAAATTTTGAAGACATGGGATGAATATGTAAACAATCCAGATTATTCAAATCTTGAATTATGGCTCTTAGAGATAGAAATTTCATGTTCTTCAGGAACCTATATGCGAAGTATTGCTCATGATCTAGGAAAAGACATGGCAATCGGAGGGTTGGCTTTTAGTATTATACGGACGCGAGTCGGGGAATATATTATTGATGAGTCCTTGCGTATTTAAGAATTTTATGTATACTAATTGCAAATCGTAGTTTTTCTCATTCGTTTCTCGAACCGACTCTAAGTCTTATTTCTAGGGCTTACAGCGGGTAAGTAGGTAGAAGAGAGGTCGCATACGATAGTAATATAAATATTTTTATATAATGGCAAAAAAGTTATATGTAGGCGGCGTGTCGTACAATACGACTCAGCAAGGTCTCCAGGATGCTTTCTCAAAGTTCGGTAATGTTCTATCTGCGTCTATTATTATGGACAAGATGACAGGACGATCACGAGGATTCGGTTTCGTAGAAATCGAAGATGATGCTGCAGATGCTGCAGTTCAAGCAATGAATGGTGCTACTCTTGATGGACGACGACTTACAGTGAATGAAGCTCGACCTATGACAGATCGACCTCGACGAACATTCGACCGAGGTAATGATCGAGGTGGGGACCGACAGAGTTTCTAATCGCTAGTGCGACTAAACAAAAACCAGTACTGTAACAAGTACTGGTTTTTGTTTTATCTAATTCCTAACTTTGTATTTATAATACCTACTTGATCTTCAACTTTGGAAAGTCGTCTTTCCTGACTATTTGTATTAGCCTCAACTTTATCTAGTTTTAAATCTATTTTGTCCAATCTTGACTCTACTTTATAAAACTTGTCAGTAACAAATTCAACAAAAGCATCGAGCTTTTTGTCAGTTTTGATAACTAACTCAGCTATATCATTTAATGTGAAGACTTTTTCCATATTTTTATTATATGCTTAATAAATATACATTCAAGTATACTTATTGCAGATAAAGAGAAGCTCTAGAAAAGATAAAAAAGCTGGAATTATTTCTTTAGAGCTTTTTCGCGAGAAGTCTTTGTGAGATATTGCTTTCGAAGGCGTACTGACTTTGGAGTGATTTCGATATATTCATCCTCAGACATGATTTCCATGGCTCGTTCGATAGTGAGAACATATGCAGGAGCAAGATAAATGCCTTCATCAGATCCTGATGCTCGCATGTTAGTAAGCTGCTTTCCTTTTGTAGGATTTACATAGAGATCATCTCCTTTGGTTACATTTCCGACAACCATTCCTTCATATACTTCAAATCCAGGTTCAACATAGAGAGTTCCTCGCTGCTGGAGGTTATCTAGAGAGAATGCAAGACACTTTCCAGGGGCCATAGAGATCATAGATCCATAGGTTTGCTTTTCGATTGCACCGGCATATGCTCGGAACTCGATAAATCGAGAAGAAATAATTCCTTCACCCTTTGTATCAATAACAAATTGACCTCGGTAGCCCAAGAGTCCTCGAGTTGGAATTTCAATGATGATACGCATTTGTCCACGCTCTTCTCGCATATTCATAAGAAGTCCTCGGCGCTTGGTAAGCTTTTCGATAACTGCACTAGAACTTTCTTGAGGAACATCGATGGTAACTTCTTCATATGGTTCTTGCTTTACTCCATCTACTTCTTTCACAATAACTTGAGGTTGTGAGACTTGGAGTTCATATCCTTCTCGTCGCATATTTTCGAGGAGAATAGCAATATGAAGTTCTCCACGGCCATACACTTTGTATGCATCACCCGTAAAGTCTACTTTAAGTCCTACGTTGATTTCCAATTCTTTTTCAAGTCGTTCTCGGATTTGTCGTCCTGTTACAAATTTTCCTTCTCGTCCAGCAAAAGGGGAATCATTAACCAAGAAGTTCAAAGAGATAGTAGGCTCATCAATCTTGATAGCAGGAAGTGTTTGCTGATCTTCAGTCTGACACACGGTCTCACCAATATAAATAGTAGGGAGTCCAGCAATCATTACAATATCACCTGCAATAACTTCATTTACTTCTTTTCGTTGTACACCTTCAAAGGTGAAGAGTTTTGTAATTTTTCCTGAAATAGTTTTGCCGTCTGGTTCTTTTACAAAGACAGTTTGACCCATCTTGAGCGTTCCACTATACATTCGGCCTACAGCGAGGCGTCCAAGGAAGTTGTCATATCCAAGGTTGAATACTTGCATAGCAAGAGGTGCCGTGATATCAGCTGCTGCTGGAGGCACTTCCTTCAAAATAGTATCAAGAAGGGGAGTAAGATCCTTTGATTCATCAGTAAGCTTCATTTTTGCAATACCTTGTCGGCCAATAGCGTATACTGTTGTAAAATTGAGCTGATTATCATTTGCTCCAAGTTCGAAGAAGAGTTCAAGAACTTGTTCGTGAGCTTTATCAGGATTTGCCGCAGGCTTATCAATCTTATTGATAATAACAATAGGCTTGAGTCCCAATTCGAGAGACTTTTTGAGCACAAATCGTGTCTGAGGCATAGGTCCTTCCTGTGCATCGACTACGAGAAGCACGGTATCAATTGAACGAAGTACTCGTTCTACTTCAGAACCGAAGTCGGCGTGACCAGGAGTGTCTACGATGTTAATTTTCGTACCTTTGTAAAATACAGAAGTGTTTTTTGCATAAATAGTAATACCACGCTCTTGTTCAAGCGCGTTTGAGTCCATACTTACACCTTCTTCCACCATCCCTGTCTGACGCATAAGCGCATCGGTGAGGGTAGTCTTGCCATGGTCCACATGGGCGATAATTGCAATGTTTCTAATTTCCATATAATAAAAAATGAGCTGCTGCTCAGAAGGCGTTATAATATCAACAAAAGCATAGCTTGTCAAAGAATATGTTGCTCTATAGAAAGACTCAAGAATGGTGATATAATCGCGGGAGATTAAAACCCCGCTCACCCCTCATGAAAAGGAGAGTCTATGTCTGACACTACCCCAAGCCTCTCCTTAGAAGAGGCTCAGAGTATTCTTACCCAGGATTACGTTTTTTCTGCAAATGACATGATTTCGTCCTATTCTCGAACGCGAAAGATTCCGACGTGTCCTGTCCGGTATTCACGAGAATTTCTGGAGTCTTGTGCTCAAAATAATGCTGAAAAGAAAGCATATTGGGTTCTCATGTATCAGCTGGAGTTGTCAGCGTTCGAAATCCGACGTAAGAAACCGCGGCGATTTCTATGGAGCTCGTTTTGGGAAAGAGATATTGTTCCTGAATGGCTTACTCGATCTAGTTCGCCTGAGTATCTTCTCATCAATTTGAAGCTTAGTTGCGTGGGATCAAATCGCATATTTTGGGGTGCAAAACCTCCTGAATTGAATGCTCCATTTGCAGTTGCGTACACCGAGACGGTGATCCAAGCTATGATTGCAATGTGGGAGTTCAAAAGAGAAACATTGTTTTTGAAAGATAACCATATATGCGGTGATGCAAATGGAGAACCAGACGTCGTGTTGCTGAGTGCGTGTGAACAAACAAAAATTACAATCCATTCAATTGCTCCGAGTATTATGAAGTATGGAGTGAGAGATGGTGGTGTTGTTGTTTGTCGTATGCCGGGAACGTGATCTTTTTGTTCTATTAACCTCAACCGCCGGGCATTTATGCTCGGCGGTTTTTATTACACAATATTGCAGAGCTATGTAAAGTATATAATTGACAAAATTGTGTAAAAGTGTATAATATACTCACTATGAGTTTTGTAACACATCCACATTCTCCACATCACAAGTTGGAAGAAATTGCTCGCAAGCTTCAACATGAAGTAGATTCTATCATTAACAAAGTTGATGAAAAGGCACTCTTTGCCGAATTTCGAGATGAAGAAATAATGGATATCCGAGAAGGAGCCGATCGTAAAGAAATTATGTCGACACTTTCTCTAGAAGAACGAATTATTCTTCGAAACCAAACAAGTCAAAAAGCTCCAATACTAAAAATTTCACATATTCAAAAAAAATACACTATTTTCAAACAACGAAGTCTTCTTGAACATAGAAAAGTCATGATGACAGTTCTTGTTTCTCTTTTTAATCCCTACAAATATAACTAAATAATTTCGTGTGCGATACCGAGCTCTACAGCATCGCTTGGAGTGAGAACAGTATTGTTGGCCATGAGATCGAGGACTTCGTGAATTGTAAGTTTACCTTCTGATCGATCGGCGACAATAGATGCGTACTGAAAATCTTTCAATTTATCTTCTTTAATAATTGATTCAAGCTCCGGAGTGGTAAACCGCTTCGGAGTTTCGAATGTTCGGCCTGCTAAGTGAAGGAGGAGTGTTGTGTTTTGAGTGATATAGCGCTTTTCTCCTGATAGGAAAATAATTATTCCACTTGAGTCTACATCACCTGAGCCAATGGTGTGGAGTGTTGGCTTATATGTACTCCGCATAGTGTCATAAAAGCTCATTCCAATTCCTGTAGGTCCACCATGTGAAGTTACAATAAGTTGAATAGGAGAGAGGGTATCTTGGATAAGTAATTGCTTAATTTGTTCACAAATATCAGCACAGGTTCCTGTGTTGACCCCGCCAATCCATTGGAGTGTACGGGCAGGAGATATGGCAACTCGTTTTTTCTCAGTGCTGACGATACGATTGATAACTTTGTGTTGAGTTGCCATAAAATATAAATAACAAACTAAGAATTAATAATAATTAATTCTACGCGGAAGGTAGGGAGAGTGCAAACTGAGCAATATAAAACACCCAATGTAAAGGGTGTTTTATAGTCCTATATTGTTATGTGTGGATAACTTTATGAGGTTTTATTCTCCTTTCAAATCCATATCTTCTTCATCTCGAGCATTTTCGCTTGTTGCTTTTTGATCAGCATTATTTGTATCTGTTGTTTCATTTGGATTCTTATCTTTTCCCTGATTGTTTTTATTTGTATTGTTGTATGTATTCATAAATCTATTATTTAATTTTTTAATAAAGAAAGAACTATTTCGATTTTAAGAACATGTTGATAATTATGAGCATTGCTTATAATTACGACCTACTTCATGAGTGACGTGATTATTCTTTTTTCTTACATCGCAACTATTTAAATATGAAAAACCGCCGCATCTTGCGATGCGGCGGGGTTAAAGTAACTGTTCAGATCACGAGGTCAGGGGTTGACGTTGTTGTTTTCGGCATTGGAGCCGGCAGTGGAATTCGAACCAGAGACGGACTTGGCGTCGCCGCCTTTGGCTCCTGCGACAGCGTTACCACCAGCACCACCGAGAGCATTGGACTGAGCTCCGGCTACTGAGCCAGAACTGGATCCTGCACCCGATTTGTTGTCGTTGTTGATGGGGCCGTTTTGGGCATTGGCAGTAGTTGCCCCACCATTGCCACCGTTGGCGTTGACGTTTGAGTTGTTGTAGTACTGGTCCGGTTTAATGCTTGAGCCGAACAAGTAGCTCTCTGCCACTCCTCCACCAACGTGGAGAGCATGGACAGGGAGGTTGTCTCCTCCAACCGTTCCCGAGCTGGAAGCCATCGGGGTGATGGTCTTGTCCGCTTCGTTCACCAGCAGTGTCTGTCCTGTGGTGAGTTCCTTGCTCGAGGAATGGGTGTTGCCACCCATGTGAACGGCGTAGACTCCCGAGCCGGGGTAGATCTCCTTGGGTTCGGACACTCCGACTTTCGTCGAGAAGCATCCTCCCATGAAGAGCAAGCTGGAAATCAGAAGCAAATACACACTGAACTTTCGCATGACAGAGACTCCTTCTTGAAAGAGGTGAAGTAGAACTTATCGAGCCGGTTTGATCACGAAACCCTTGGGTTTGCAATTCGGATCGCTAACAGGTTGTTCCTTCGTGATCCAGTCCGCGGGTACTTTCATACCCTTAGAAGGATAATAAATTGAAGGATCAACACGGACGATCTCACACAAGTTTCCATTTTCCAGGAAGAAACTTTTGTTCTCCCCGGCGGGGTTTGTAAAGTAAAACCACTCCTTTCCATCCTGGAAGAAATGTCGGATTTTAGTCCCGGGTTTTGTCATTCCCCAGTTTTGAGTTGGGGTTTTGTCTGCGGAGAGCAGATAGATAAACCACGGACCGTTGTCCGAATCGATGACTTCTTCCTTCATGCCCAGCTTCTCCGCAGGGACCAATGGTCCGATGGGAGATGTTGAACTGGAAGGTTGCGTAGCTGCGGTATTGGCATCAGCGTGGACTTCCGGTTGGGGAGTCGGTTGCTGATCTTGAACCGGCGCGGTTGGCGCCGGGTTTGCTTGGGAAACGGGCTTGGAAGTAGAAGGGGTAGTCTTTTCTCGCGTGTATTCCGGAATCGGCACAGGCGAGATGATCACATATCCTTCCATCGGACCATACCAACCTCCATTGTCATACTGGATTGCAAAAACGCAGTATGTTTGTTGACTCCAATCCGTCCCAGGTTGAGTGGGTTTCATGGTTGTGTCGCTCTGGAATTCAGGACGACCATCAGAGTACCACGTGCTTACCTTGCTGGTAGCAACACCTGGGTCAACGATCACCTCGAGGTCCTGCGTGCGCAGTCCTCGAATCGTAACTGCGGGCTTGATTTTTTCCTTCGGTGGATCGATGACTCGCGCACAAATTTTTCCCAACGTGCTCATTTCCGTAGGTTGGGAAACCCCTTTGTAGAACAAATAAAGGTATCCCGGTTCTCCCTTGGGTTTGACCACGAACTTCTCTAGCCCTTCGGTGGTGTACTTGGGCACGTCGGTCACGGGTAGCGTTGTGGGTTTGGGACTGTCGATCACAGGGGGTTGAGCGGGAGGCTGGCTAATTTTAGCCGGCATACCACACTCCTGTTCCGCAGCCGCGAAAGCTTTTGCAATTTTTTCGTCAGCAGAAGTGATTGCTTTTCTCTTCACTTCTTCAAGTTCCTTGCTTGAATCGGTTGTCGCCAACTCATTCGCGTTCGGATTTGTCGTGGACCCTGCCTTGGAAGTATTCTCTGTCTTGCCCACGGTGAAGTTGGCATCCCCGATAGGGAGCGGTTGTGAAGTGGGGGCTGGAGTGTTGCACCACGCCGCCATCCTGTCCCAATAGGGACGAATGGTGTCCCTGCTGCTGTAGACAACCAGGCCGATGATGATGAGAAGAAGGGTGGCAATGACCACCTTGCTCCGATCCCACCAGCTTCGCTGTCCCATCATCTTGATACGAGCAAAAAGCGTTTTCATGCGGATTCCTTTCACAAGAAATACAATACTCAGACATTTCGGTGAGAGCACACACATTGTGTGCCCATAATTTCGAACTTCAGACACAAACTATGCAGTTTTGCAGACCTTTATGTTAGCCCTGTTAGGGGATTGTTTTCTGAACAGTTGTCAAAGATCTATCTAAAAAGACCTTATTTCTAGGTGTTTAGACGTAGTTATGAGGCTTTTCTTCCTGGGGACTATACTACATATTTTTGACTGTTTGTCAAGATGTATTTCTAATGCGGTTTATGAGTTTATGTTATTCAGGATTAGTTTGTGTTACTCTTGAGTATAAGCTTCATTAAATTAATATTATGCCCAATAAAGCATTACGTACTCTCTATTTGTATAACGGTATTTTTGTTCTTGCTGCAGGATTATTTGGCCCACTGTATGCACTGTATGTAGAAAATATTAGAGCAAATGTTTTAATTATTAGTTTTTCGTGGGCTGTTTTTCTTATATCAAGTACATTATTCACTTTTATCATTTCAAAATTTGGAGATAAAGTAAAAGAAAAAGAGTATCTACTCATGGCAGGATTCCTCATTCGAGCAATAGCATGGATTATGTATATTTTTGTTGGAAATATATTTTTTCTTATCTTTATACAAATTTTACTTGGTGTTGGTGATGCATTGGGCACACCTGCATTCAATTCACTTATGGCAGAACACCTTGATCGACATCAACATATAAAAGAATATTCGGATATGAATATTATTTTCAACTTATGTAGTGCTCTTGCAACAGTTTTGGGAGGTGCATTAGTAGCGTATTTGGGGTTTCAATATCTTTTTGTCTTTATGGCTGCGCTTGCGATGGTGTCGTTTTTCGGAATACTTTTAAAACCGAGAAGGTTACTGTAAAAAATAAGATTGATATTCTCAATAGAAGACCATTGAACAATAGGTTAAAGTGTGGTATGCTCACTGATGTTCTGTCAGAAGCTAATACAAACAGTCTTTATGGTTTTTATTGGTATTATTCTTCTTGAAATAGCTCTCTTCAGTCTGGCTCTCTATTTTCCAGGTCTTTTGGTGGGAGTCAGCTTTTTCTTTCTAATGCTTATTATTAGCCATTCTTTGGTTAAAATCTATTTTGCACTTTTGCCTAAAAAAGAGGTAGTAAAAAAAGAGGTAAAGGGATTTGTATCTATACATGTTCCCACTCACAATGAACCTCCTGAGATGGTAATTAATACACTAAATGCTATTAAACAGCTTGAGTATTCTGACTATGAGGTACTTGTAATTGATAACAACACTAAGGATGAGTTCGTATGGAAACCAGTAGAGCAGTATTGCAAAAATCTGGGTAGTAATTTTAAATTTTATCATGTAGAAGGACTTAAAGGATATAAAGCAGGAGCATTGAACTATCTCAATGATAAAATTGATCCTCGAACTCAGTATGTGGCAATTATTGATGCCGATTATGAGCTCAGTCCTACTTTCATTACTTCTGCCCTCAGTTACTTTACTGACGAAAAAATTGCATTTGTGCAATTTCCACAATCATATAAAAATGTAAATGCTTCCAATCAGGGACTTGTGCTTGAGTATGAGCACTTTTTCAAAATGTATTTGCAGTCTGCATTGTGGTACAACAGTGTAAATATTACTGGTACGCTGACAGTGCTTGATGTAAAAATCCTCAGAGCTCTTAATGGATATAATATCTATTCTATTACTGAAGATGCAGATTTAGGTCTTCGTTTTATGTTACATGGATATAAGGGGGTATACATAGACAGTACTCTTGGAAAAGGGTTGATGCCTTATGATCTAGACTCTTATAAAAAACAAAAACGTCGTTGGGCACGAGGTAATGTTCAAGTCTTAAAAAACTACAAAAGAGATATTTTATTATCAAATATAGATATTAAACAAAAAGCTGCAATTATTTTGCAACTTTTTGCCTGGCTTAATTTTACACTGATTCCAATTTCTATTCTTTATATTACAGCAATCATTTCTTTAATTTTTTCAAAGCACATAACTGAATCTTTAATCACTAGTAGTGTTGTAGCTTCAAGTTCTTTAGGTCTATATGTTGTGCTTACGTTTGTTGCATTTTTCTTACTTTTTTGGAAAGAACATACATTTAGTTCAATTGTTCGTGCTGTTGGAATTCACTTGGGAATGAATCCAATTTATTCCACTGCACTTTTTATTGCTCTCTTTAATAAAAATAATCATTTTGATCGAACAAACAAGCATTTACTTGAAAATATTCCTTATGTATTTAAATCTATTTTTACTGAACTTGCCTTCATTGTTAGTTCAAGCATTTTGACAATACTATTTTTAAATTACGGATACTATGTATTAGGTATGAGTTTTTTGGGTATCACAATAGTACATTTATTCGTAATCCTTGTGTATCAAGAATTACGAGGTACACAGAGATTGTCCCATAATATTCTTCGGGGATATACGGAGCATTATCAGTTAAACAAATAAATTTATCATGAAAATAGCTCAATTAGCACCGCTATGGAAAGAAGTTCCTCCTCCTAAATATGGTGGAACTGAACTCGTGGTAAATAACTTAGTGGAAACCTTTACAAAAATGGGGCATGAAGTAACTCTCTTTGCCTGTGGTGGATCTGTCTCTGCGGGAAAACTTGTTGAGGTCATTCCCAAATCAATGTATGACCTTAATAAAGGATTTTCGTGGGGAGCAATTCAAGCATATGAATTTTTGCAATATTATGAATTATTTTCGAGAATTGATGAATTTGATATTATTCATAATCATTTAGGATTCCATCCAGTCGCTTTTGCTCCACTTCTAAAAAAACCTATCGTAACCACATGGCATAGTAGTGCTAAACCGGATTTTCCCTATTTAGCACAGAAATTTAGTCAGGAAAAATATGTATCTATTAGTAATGCACAACGTAAGCTAGCTCCATATCTAAATTATATCGAGACCATTTATCACGGAATCAATACTTCTGCTTTTGAATCTCGCCTTGAGGGTGAAGGAGATTATTTGTTTTTTATTGGTTCACTTACAAAAAACAAAGGGATAGATTTGGCTATTCAAGCAGCTCGTGACCTCAACCAAAAACTTATTATTGCAGGAGAAATAAGAGCAGAAGATCGGTTGTTTCTAAAGAAGACAATGTTCCCATATGTGGATGGAGAAAATATTCGTTTTGTGGGAGAGGTGGGACATGCAGAAAAGGCTAAACTATATAAAGGAGCAAAAGCTACTTTGTTTCCTACTCGGTGGAATGAAGCTTTTGGTCTCGTAATGGTAGAATCGTTAGCGTGTGGAACTCCAGTGATTGCATACGGGAATGGTTCTGTGCCCGAAGTTTTACGAGAAGGGGTTACGGGATTTATAGTCAATAATTTTGATGATTTTAAGAAAAAAATAGGAGAAATTCCTAATCTTTCTCGTTCAGAGTGTCTTAAAGATGCACGTGAGCGCTTTGATATGAGCATCATGGGAGAAAAATATATTAAGCTTTTCGAATCCTTGATAAAAA
>CAZFND010000011.1:0-17102 GCA_964520645.1 uncultured Candidatus Saccharibacteria bacterium
TCAGCAAGGTCGAACTCTACCAATTCGTTCATCCCGACAAGAGCGCAGCCGCTCATGAAGAGATGCTTGCAATCGAGGAAGAGTTCTACCAGGCCCTGAAACTCCCCTATCGTGTCTTGCTCATGTGCAAGGGCGACCTGGGAACCCCGGCCTACCGAAAGTACGACATCGAGGCGTGGATGCCTTTTGTCGGTGAAAGTGGCGGATATGGTGAGGTGACGTCCGCGTCAAACTGCACCGACTTCCAAGCGCGACGCTTGAACACCAAGTTCAGGAACAGCGCTTCCGGCAAAACCGACTTCGTCCACACCCTCAACGGCACAGCTGTTGCTGTTACTCGAACGATGCTCGCCATCCTCGAGAACAACCAGCAGGCCGACGGTACTGTACTCATTCCCGAAGTGTTGCATCCCTACGTTGGGGTGCAGAGCATCAAGCCCAAAAGCAAGAAATTCTGATGAGCAGGGCTCTCACATGACTCCGGTTGTGTGAGAGCCCTTTTTCATTCTTACTCTCACAAGGAGAAAGTTATGGCAGCAAGCAAAAAAAGGTTGCGATCAGCCGTAGGGATGCCCCGTTGGCATTCATGAGTCTGTCGAAGTGGTAGTCATCGGGATCAATCTCGACTCTGCCAGCAAGAAGGTCTCTCGATCCCAGAAATGGGATACTGAGAAGATCGATGCAGTAGAGAAGAAGTACCGTGAGATGATGACCAACCTTGCTCTCGCACATGAAGGATGCGCTGTCGTTTCCACTGTGAAAAACGACGTTGCCTTCTATGGCAGGCTCATAGCGAAGAGGGTCAGAAATACGCAACGGACATGCTAGCAATCGCGCAAGCAGTCGGAGCATTCCGGCGCAAATCCCTGGAAGAAAATTTCCCTGGACCCAGTGACTAAACAGCCCTGACCACAAAGCCTCGATTCCTTTTGAAATCGAGGCTTTTTAATAGTCTCTATTTAAAATATAATGTATAAGAAATATCGCTCCAATCGCTTTGTAGACCTTCGGACATGAGAGACCGGGAGTACAACCAGAAAAGTAGTTCCATATAAAGCATTACATTGACCCCCTTTCTGCTTTATTCATCCTACTTAAGGATAAATTTCAAATCTTATACATTACTCAACATAATTGTAAAATTCCAATGAGTATTTGAAATACACCAACAATGATAGCTATCCAAATTGACCACAGAGCTATTTTTTTTGCTTCTTTGCTACTCTCTCTCGCTTCCTTTAGGTCAAGGTAGGCTATTGCTGCAGACATACCTTTTTCAGTTAAACACCAATAACCAACCTCGTTTCTTATTGTAAAATGATCAATTATTGATGGATTATCATTTGTTCCGTTTTTGAAAACCTTAACGTACCATCTCTTTAAATCAGTCTTATCATTTAAATCGAAATGATCAAACAACTCTCTTTCTGTAAAACCGTTAACAGAATTATCATACGCCCAAAGTAATATTTTTATATATAAGCTTTCCTCCGTTTTCATAATCATTCTTTATTGTACTTGTTTTTATAAACCGCTTTAACTAAAGTTACTAATTTCATCATCTGAGAAAAAGCCTCTTCGTCATTTAATTCTTTACCGGTCCTTTGTTTATAAATATGTTTGTAGCTTTCAATTAAGTTTTCGTTTAACATACTGATTCTTATAATTATCTAGCTACGTTTCTAGGACTAGAATCCATAAGAACATTTATCTGATTTTGTAGAGAATCGATCTGTGTACTATAACTTGCACACTCATATCTTTTTTTAGATATTTGGTTAGACTGAGCTATAGCGCCACTACCTTCGTACACTGGATGAGCTATCATCTCTTTAATCATAGAATCTAAATCATCATTACAGATCTGCTGTTGAGACGCCAATCTATTTATCGTTTGATCTAGAGAGTATATCTTTTCCTCTCTTTGAGTCTCTACCTTAATATCATCTTGTGTTAGACAATATGCATTACCTTTTTCTTCAGCAATGTTGGGACAGAAAAAAACTAGTCCAGGTGAACATTGGTTCCATTTAATACCGTTGCAGTATGTTGTGACCAGTTTTTGGGCATCAATCTTTGCTTGTTCATCTGCCTTTTGTTTAGCAATTAAAGCATCTTGTTCCTCCTTGATTTTGAGAGCAGCTTTTGCTTGAGCCTCTATGATTGCAGAATTATTAATAACAGGAGGAGTTTTTACAGCAGGTGTTGTTTTTTTGGTTGCAGTTGAAACATTATTATCTGAGGTTATAGTAGCACTACTAACAGCTGAAGTTGTTGTAGCTGGCAAGTAAATAATTTTTTCTACAATTTGGGGTTGTGGATGAAAGATACCGCCTATAAAAGAGAACCAATCTATAGGATTCCACCATGCTGCATTTGCAATAAGAGGAGTAAGCACTAAAACTACCGAGGCTGTAAGTATTATTTTTTTCATAATTACCAAAATTTAATCTTAGAAAAAATACCCAAGAAGCTTGGTAGTCTACCCCTACTCGTTTGTCTAATAATTGTCATTGTGGGGTTATTGTAAATACCAATTCTCTGTTTGAGTGTCTGCTTAATTCGATTAGGATTAGTATATCTGTCTAAAGTACTCAACCCTGTTGCTTTTCTAAAGCGTCGTTTAGTCTGGGCAATACCCAACATTGTATTTAAGGATAGTTTTCTGTATCTAAATAATTTCATAATAATCTTTAATTACTTAAAACATCATTGACTTCGGTAAGGAACTCACCAATAATCTCATTTGATATAAGAACCCCCAAACTTTCAGCATTATCCCCATTAAACATAGACGGTACTCCGATCATACACCCATGACCATCAACCGCTAATCCACCGGAGTTACCATGAGCAATTTTTGCAGATTTAACTATTGTTCCATCATTTGGCAGACTACTTACAATTCCCTCAGTTATTGTTAGGTAATATCCCCCGCCACTTATTTCCGGATAACCAAAAACCCGGACTTTTATAATAAACAATTGATACGATTTGAGATGTGACATTTAAGTAATTAACTATAAGTAAAAATATTTTTATATATTAATTTTTATTGGGTTCAAATATAAACAAAAGGAAATAAGCTCTTCAGTAAGAGTAGCACTTTACGAGATAATTTCAATCTACCGAAATTATTGTTTTTCGAAGTAAAAGGTATAGACTTAAAGAAAAGATAAAGAATTATTAAATTAAATATAAAGATATGGACCAACAAACTTCTCGTCATTGGTATAAAAAGAAGCGATATATCATTCCTATCGCTGGAATTGTAGGTTTAATTGGAATTAGCAGCTTAGGAAGTAGCACACCGTTAGCTGTTCAGGAAATACAAGTTACCAATCCCCAAGTACAACCTCTCAATATCCCTAGTTCTTCTTACCAATCAGAAGAAAAAACGGTAACTACTCCGGTTATTAAACAGGAAACAAAAGTTGCTCCAACCACTAATTCCAATCTTTCAAATGATAATTATTATACTAATGTAGACGGGAACACTGTTCATTCCCCTGCCTACTCAAACTCAGTTCCCCCTAACGCAACCGCTCGATGTAGAGATGGAACATATAGCTTTAGCCAAAGCAGACGTGGTACATGCTCCAGTCATGGTGGAGTAGCTCAGTGGCTGTAAATAAATTTTATGAAAACCTATAAAATACTGATCCTTAATATGTTGCTGATAACCAGGTTAATTGTAATCAAGTGACCCTACCGGGAATCGATCACAGGTTTTGTCATATAAACTTTATTAATTAGATACAAACCTCTTTTTCCAGAACGCATACCCTGAAGACGATTTTAAGTACTTTTCAAAAGCATATGCTTTGTTTTTCTCAATAAATGCACAATACCATTTAATAATATATGGGGCTTTTTTTGATGAGTATGTAGAATTGCCAATATTATGCTGATAAAGTCTTGTCTTTAGATTACTAGTAGTACCAATATAATAAGAGTTATCGCTTTTACTTTGTAATATATAAACATAATACATTGTGAAATGGATCAACCCCACTACGCTCTAAACGAGCTACGCGGGATCACCACTTCGCAATTATACAAAGCCATAGTTAAAATATTTATAAAGTGCTATTCGTGCGTGCACCGCGGAGCTCATTCTTATGAGCGAAGTGGTGACCCTACCGGGAATCGAACCCGGATTTGAAGCTTGAGAAGCTTCCGTCCTAACCATTAGACGATAAGGCCCTGCTTCGCCAAGGCTACGCAGGGCACAGCCCTTGAAGACTTGGAAAGTGCTTAAAATATAGCATTTTTGAGACAGAAGGCAAAAATTATCTTTTTGCTACCCACTGCTTATCCTGTCGAACAAGAATATTTTCTTTATCTTCTCGATGTTCCATAAGTTCTTCTACTGCTCTCTCCATACGCATCGATTGAGACCCTTTTACAAAAATAACATCTCCCGATTTTAGATATTGTGCAAGATACTTTCCTGCTTCACGAGATGATTCAAATTGAAGAATATTTTTCTCACTCATCTTTGCATCAAGTGCAGCATCTGCTGTTGCGCGAGAACGTACTCCTACAGTAATAAGAAGATCAAGAACATCAGCTCCAATTTCTCCTATTCTTTTATGAGCATCAGAAGAATATTGCCCAAGCTCAAGCATGTCTCCTAATATTCCAATCTTTCTGCCAGGAACTTTTATCTTTTTAAGAAGTTCAAGGCCAGCTTGTACTGCAACGGGAGATGAATTGTACGTATCATCGATAATAAGCGTATCTGCGATTCCATTTACCAATCGCATTCTTCCTCGAGGCGCTTCATGATGCGCAAAAGCTTCACCTATTTGGACAATATTCATTCCCTGAGAAATACCTACCGCACAGGCAGCAAGAAATGGATAAATCTGATGCTTACCCAACGTACCATTAATAGTGACTGGAGTACTTGTACCCTGATAATCGATCCTGCAACGCATACCAATTGGAAATTTAATATCAGAATTGTCATAGAGCCCATACACAACCTCATCATTCGAAGCAACAATATTAGCGTCTACGTTAAACCCATAACTCATTTTCTTTGCACTGACCGTTTCGGCAAATTTTACAATATGCTTGTCATCATGATTAAAAACAAATATTCCTTCTGCTTTAAGCGCATGAGCTAGATGACCTTTTTCTGTAATGAGATCTTCTAGTGATGGAAAAAATTCAATATGTACCGGAACATCGCCAAATTGAGTAATAACAGCAACATCAGGCTTGAGCCATGATGCAACCTTTTTAATATCATTAGGTCGATCTGCGCCCACCTCAAGAACAAGCCACTGCGGATATTTATGTGGAATCGCAATCAATAACAACCCCTCTATTATATTTTTTATCCAAATAAGAGGATTGGTATATCCATTTTCACAACCAAGAATAGTAAGTGGAATACCTATTTCGGAATTGAAACTCTTTTGGCTTTTTCTGGTATAAAACTTTGATGATAATACCGTGTAAATAGCATCTTTGGTTGATGTCTTACCTACAGAACCAGTAACAGTTACTACTTTAGGCTTATATTTCTTGATAACTGCTTTTGATTCTGCGATAAGAATAATAGCAACAATATTTTTAAAAAATGTTTTCATAAATTATCTGTCTGGTGGAATTTCGTAATAATTGATTAAGTATTTCGTAAGATCTACCGCTGGCTGCGTAAGTGTATGGGACGCATACGCTTCTCCCTGTGGCTCTACTGTATAGAGGAAGATAAGAAACTTGGGGTCATATGAAGGGAAATAATCAAAAAACGAGTGCAAATATCTGTCTGGATAATATCCCCCTCCTCCGGGCTTAGCAATCTGGGCAGTACCTGTTTTTGCAGAAATACTATAATGCTCCATCTTAACTGAGCCGTTAAGGAGAGCTTTATCATACACCTCTGTAAGCATTCGGGAAATCTCTCGAGATGTCTCAGGCTTAATCACTCGAGTGCCCGCTGGATATGAAATATCTTTTGCAAATCCTACTTTATACTCTATTTTTTTGATTACGTGGGGAGTAATACGTGTTCCACCATTGGCCATTGTTGAAAGAGCCTGCGTCATAGCAATAGGACTGATAGCTATTCCCTGTCCAAAGGCTGCTGTTGCATGTTCTACATCACGAGGACTTTTAAGATTGTCTACCAACCCTTTTGCTTCATCGGGCAAATCGATACCTGTTTTTGTTCCAAAGCCGTATTTATACATATAATCCGCAAATTTCGTCTTACCTAGCTTTTGAGCGACATATGCAGCTCCAACATTGAGCGAATCGTTGAGTACCGTTTGCATACTTACTATTCCACGATTTTTCTTATCAAAGTCATAGATAGTTTTTCCATTGAGTTCTACAAATCCTGGATCATTTATTGTTGTATCTGCTGTTACCACACCAGCATCAAGACCAGCTGCCATCGTAAGCGGCTTCATAATAGAACCCAATTCATACACATTTTGTACAAGAGGATTGGTAAAGACACTGACATTTTTTTCACTTTGAAATGAATTAGGGTTAAAAGCAGGTACTGCACCCATAGCATAAATTTCTCCATTTTTTGGATTAATAATAATCCCCCCAGTTAACTTAGAACGATACTTATCCTGTGTTAATTGTAGTTGCTTTTCGAGATATGCCTGCACATTGGGCTCGATAGTACTTACAATATCTCCTTCTATAGTACCTGTATCCGTAAATGATTTATGAATATCAGAAAAAATTTCTGCAAAAAAGTTTACGTACACATTTTCGGTACTACGCTCAAGCACATGATTGTATTCGTTTTCAAGACCATAGCGACCGCTATAATTATTGTTGTTATCATATCCCACAAAACCCAACACTTGAGCAGCAAGCGTTTCTCCTGGATAATAGCGCCATTTTTCTTTATAAATATTTACTCCTGTGAGATCCAAATCTTCTACTTGCTTAGCTAGTGTGAGATCTACTCGCTTTGCAATTTCTTCATACGAGTCATTAGGTTTTGATGCTTTTGCAACAAAGCTTTCTTTATCAAGAGGGATAATTCCTGAGATTTTCTGAGATGCTTCTTCTGGATTTTTTAAAATTTTAGGATTAATCGCAATAGTAGAACCTTGTTTTAGAGAAGCAGCAGCCATAAGCGTGCCATCCTTGGATTGAAAAAAGATCGTTCCACGATCAAACAAGCCTCCTACTGGGCGAGTATACTGACGATCTGCACGCTCCTGAAATGCATCACCCGAAAGAATCTGAACATAATAGAGCTTTACAACAAGCAAAAGTGCAAACAAAATAGTTGCAATAGAAACAATCCGAATTCTGCTTACAGGATCATTCATACGTTAAAAACAGTATACCACGAGCTCTATCGTGCGTAGTTGTAAGTAAGTGTTGTACTTTTTTGATTTCGAGCTAAGAACTTAGTTCCTGATACATCTTGAAAGCCTTGAGCGTGTGCAAGATCAAGTGTTACATTGTTTTTAAGTGAGATATATTTAAATTCGAGTTCTCCAATACCTCCAGAAAGAGATGCTATGTTTCGCTGGATACTTTCTCGAGCAACAACATTCATAATAGTTTTATTCACAAAATAGAAATAAAGCGCAAAAATACTAAGAAGCATAGCTGAGAGCACAAAAAAGAGAAGTTTTGTACTTATTTTTGAAATAAAAGGTATTTGTAATGTTAATGCTTTTGTTGTCATACTAATTTTTTTCTAATATTCTTAATTTTGCGCTACGTGATCTTTTATTATTTTCTATTTCTTCTTCCTGAGGAGTAATGGGTCGTTTTGTAATTACTGTTCCTACTCCTTCTTCTTGTTTTTCTCTAAAAAAATGTTTAACGATTCTATCTTCAAGACTATGGAATGATATGACTGCGATTCTTCCTTTTGGTGCCAGTAACTGAATACTTTTCTGCAATCCTTCTTTTAATGCTCCAAGCTCGTCGTTTACCGTGATTCGTAAAGCCTGAAATGTCTTTGTTGCTGGATGAATCTTGCGGTGGTGATACCAGGTAGGTGTAGCTGCTGTAATGATATCTACGAGCTCTCCAGTGGTCTTGATGGGTTCTATCGCTCGTGTTTCAACAATATGTTTTGCTATCTTTCGTGCAAAACTCTCTTCTCCGTATGAATAAATAATTGTTGCGATATTTTCTTCATCCCATGTATTCACGATCGTTGCGGCAGTTAGATCTTCTTCACTAAGGTCTTTCTTAAAAGTCATGGTAAGAGGTTCATCCTTTTGGAAACTAAATCCTCTTCCCGACTCTTCAAATTGATTTGAACTCAAGCCTATGTCTAATAAAATCTTATTGACCTGCTTAATCCCTACAGTATCTAAAAGTGTATCGATGTTTCTAAAGTTGCCCTGTATAAAAGTTGCATTGGCTGTAAGCTTCTCAAATCGCTTCTGTGATCGCTTAATGGCATCACTATCCATATCGATGCCGATGATGCGTACAGTGTCATTAAAGCGCTTTGCAACCAATTCACTATGGCCTCCAGAACCTAGAGTTCCATCAATGAAGATATCCTGTGGTTGAATATCCAATCCATCTACCGCTTGTTGTAAAAGAACTGTCGTATGAATCTCTTTTTCTTTCTGTGTCATATTAGTCAGTCAGTAATTCTGTGTTTTATTAAAATGCTCCAATCTCTCCAAGCTTTTCTGCCAATGTATCAGCCTCAGCTTCCATTTTCTGTTTGTATTCAATCCATCTACCTTCATTCCATAATTCGATTCGGTTGTGCACTCCGGTAAATACTACTTTTTCTTCCAATCGTGCAAACTTCTTCAAATAATCTGGAATGAGCATTCTTCCGACACTATCGATATCTACTTCAATAGCTCCCGCAAGCATGAATCGATTAAATCGTCTCGTATCAGCTTGTCCCATACTTAGATTTGCCAATTTCTCAGAAATTTTTTCCCATTCCTTTCCTGTATAGAGAAATAAACAATTATCTAATCCGTGAGTAAGAACTACCTTTTTACCAACTTCTTTTCGAAACTTCGCGGGGAGTGAAATTCTATTCTTATCGTCTATTGAGTGTGTGTATTCGCCGATAAGCATAGTTTTTTATATTTACCACTTTATCCCACTTGATCCCATTATATACCTTATACACCCATTCTCAACCAAAGTTATCCACCTTTTTACACTATTTATGCAATAGAAAACAGCTTTACGAATATGTAAAGCTGTTTCTTTTTTATTCTAGAAAAAATACTATTACTCCTGCTTTTTTGGCCTTAATAAAGGGAAAATTTGTGTTTCGCGGAGAGGTTTGTCTACCAAAAAGGCAAATAGTCTTTCACCAAATCCAAATCCAAATGCTGGAGGCATACCATGTTCGAGCATTTCAACAAATTCATCATCAGGCATCATAGCTTCTTCATCCCCTGTTTGAATGAGTTTCTTCTGAACCTCAAAACGCTCTTTTTGATCAATAGGGTTATTTAATTCTGAGAAACCATTGGTCATTTCTGCTCCAGCAAGCAACAACTGCACACGCTCTGTAAGCTCAGGATTATCAGGTTTTGCCTTTGAAAGTGGTGACACCAACTTTGGATGGTTAATAAGCCATGCTGGACCACCAATTTGCTTTCGACAGTATTTCCAAAGAGTATCGGTCAATCGTTCTGTTGTAGTACCATCATACTTTACTTTTAACTCTCCAAGTTTATTTTGCATGTCTTTTACAGAAGCTGTGAGAACATTAATACCTGTCATTTTTTGCACAGTCTCAACATAATCAAGCTTTGGCCAAGGTTTTGTCCCTAGATCAAATTCAAATCCTCGTGTTGTGAACTTTGTTGTTCCAAACACACTCTCTGCCATTTCTCGTATCATCGTTTCGGTGAACTCAATTCCCTGATTGTAATCCATGTATGCAGCGTAAAATTCGAGATTAGTGAATTCTTGTGCATGCTCTGGGCTTGTTCCTTCATTTCTGTATACTCGTCCAATTTCGAAGGTTTTAGGCAATCCTGCCGCAAGAAGCCGCTTCTGCCACAATTCTCCTACTGATATTCTCAAATAGACATCAAGATCATAGTCATCGTGATGAGTTTTGAATGGATTTGCCTCAGCGCCTCCAGTTGTAAGCTCAAGCGTAGGAGTTTCTACTTCCAAAAAGCCATGTTTATTTAAATAATCCCGAGTAAATTTCCAGAATAAAGCCTTTTTCTCGATAAGACTTCGCATGTCGGGATTCATGAGAATATCTAGATAGCGCTTTCTAAATCGCTCTTCAATATCCTGGAGACCATTCCATTTTTCTGGAAGAGGAAGCAAACTTTTTGAAAGCATGTTCCATGTACTTACCTGCACAGTCTTTTCCCCTCTTTTTGTAATGAAGAGAGACCCTGTGATCTGAATAAAATCACCAATATCTACAGCATTAGAAAACAGCTCAAATGATTCTTGCGAAATTGTTCCGGCTTCATTTGATTCTGTAGCGAGTTTTAAAAGCCCCTGAAACTTTCCTGTGCCATCAAATATATTTAGAAAAATTAAACCACCTTGTGGTCGAAGTGACATTACTCTACCAACGATAGTTATAGGCTTCCCTGCTTTTTCATGAGTCTCATAATTATTAATAAGATCAGCAATAGAAAAATCCCTCTGCGATGTCGCAGGATAGGGATCCATGCCACTCTTTTTGAGCAATTCTAATTTTTCTAGACGAGTCTGTCTAAGTTCTTCTAGTGAAGCCATATAGGTAATAGTATACTAGACCTAAGCAATAGCAACAATCTTATAATTTACTTTTCCAGCAGGAGTATTTACTACAAATGACTCTCCTTTTTTCTTACCTTTCATTGCAATACCAAGAGGAGAAGTTATAGAAAGCTTATTTTTTGTCATATCAGCTTCTTCAGTACCTACAATAGTGTATTTTACAGTTTCTTTTTTACCTTCTTTTTGAATTTCTACTGTTGAACCAATATTGGCAACTTCTGAGTGATGAGCATCAACAACCATTGCAGACTTCAAAAGCATATCGAGTTTATTGATACGATCCTCAACAAAAGCTTGAAGATCTCGGGCTTCATGATATTCAGCGTTTTCTGATAGGTCACCAAGTTGCTTTGCATATTCTAGATCTTCGGCAACTTCCTTTCGACGTACTGTTCGAAGATAATCAAGTTCTTTTTGAAGTTCAGCAAACTTAGCTTTTGTAAGATATTCTTTTTCGATATTCATGTGAATATTTAAATTTAAAGTACTGGGAAGTATACAGGTTTTAACCTTCAAAGTAAAGCTCAGCAATGTTTATAAACCTAATTATTTAAAGTATTCTGGAGTATAAATATTCATCCAATCGAACAATTGGCGGCTAACATACGGTGCTCCGATAAGATTATGACGTCCTCCTTTTTCCATAAGAATAACAAAGGCATATCGAGGATTGCGATAAGGGAAAAACCCTGTTATCCATGAGTTTACATAGTCTTTTGTTATACCCAATTCAGCAGTTCCGGTCTTAGCAGCAAACTCCATATATGACACATTAAGTGCCCGTGCTGTACCATCAACAGCAGACATTCTCATTCCATCATGAACTACATCAAAATCTTCATGTGGCAAATTTATTTTTTGTGAATTTTTCATTGCTGTTGTATCGTTAGCGATGATAGTAGGTTGTAAAAGTGTTCCATAATTTGCGATTGCACCAACAGCTCGCACCATTTGTAGTGGAGTTACTTGAAAACCGTACTGACCAATCACTGTGTGATAGGTATTACCAATATTCCATTCTTCTCCTTTAAAATTTGCTTTCTTCCATGAAGGACTTGGAATGATTCCTTTCTTCGTTCCAAAAAAATCTGATCCAACTGTTTCTCCCAAACCAAACATGCGAGCATATTTTTCTATATTAGCAATCCCCATTCCTTTTTGATCCTGATATCCTCCTCCTATCTCATAAAAATAGACGTCTGATGATTGCTGAATAGCTTTGCGCATATCTACAGCACCTTGATTTTGCCAATCTCGATACACATACACGATAGATGGGTCATATGCGTTTTTTATCGAGATAGAACCCGTAGTATAGAGTACTTTGTTTGGGCTAATAATGTTTTCGTTAAGAGCAGCAAGAGCCATTATGGGCTTTACAATCGATCCTGGAGTATACAGTCCTGATGTAGCACGATCGAGTAAAGGATTACTTTTATCATTAAAATAACTTTTTATCTTTTCCCTATCATCACCATCTGTAAGTACTTGTGAATCGTATTCAGGATAAGTCACTAAACTAATAATTTCTCCACTTTTTACATCCATAATAATTCCTGCTCCTCCGGTAAATCCATGCTCGATTGCTGTATCTTTAATTACTTCATACATATGAGATTGAATACGCGCATCAATTGATAGCGTAATATTTGTACCGCTTACAGGAGGCTCCATGACACTTTGAGAAGCAATCCTTCCACGAGCATCAGTTTCGGTGAGCTTAATACCGTTGGTACCTTTAAGAAGATCATTAAAATGCTTTTCTACTCCATCAACTCCCACATAGTCCTCACGATAATAAAAACCAGCATTATCCTTTGATGGATATTTTACATATCCTAATAAGTTAGAAAGCCCAGTCGTCGTAGAATACCGTCGCATTGAAAAATCAGGATCATCGAGGCTGTCTGTATTCCACGCTAACAGCTGATTATTACGATCAAAAATCACTCCTCGATCAGGAAAAACGAGTGTATGTCGGAGACGATTGTTCTCGCTTTGTTCTGCAAATGCTTGTCCTTGCTTGATTTGCAAATTCCATACTCTAAATGTAAACAACAAGCCCACCATGAGGAAAAAACTTCCTACTATGAGTGTAGTTCTACGTGATATTGGCTTTTCTATTCTTCCTTCAAACTGATGCGTATCAAATTCAGGCAAATTGTGAGCATCAAGAAACACTTCATCAGGAGCAATCTCATGATTCTCAGCAATGCGTGATCGTAAAATCTTCTTTTTTAATTTTGAGTATAAAATCGTAGTTTTGGCTTTATGTACTGAATAAGAATAAATATCACCACCAAACTTACAGATACAACAAATTGGAAGTGATAAAACCGTGGAATAGATGCATTATACAGCGAGTCTATAATGACGCCAACTACAACTAATTCATAGAAATCATGAAATATAAATGCTGCAATAACTCCCAACATCACACTTACCCACCATGGCAAAAAAAATATAGTACTTACAAGAATAATATCAAAAATAAGTCTTCGCCAATTCATATTAACGATGTTTTTGTATAGTTAAAAATTTAAGTTCTGAAATATCTACTGAGCTTCTAAAAAGTACATGTTCAAAAGCATCACTTGGACTTGTATCTATCACACTAATGAGTCCAAAAAGCTTAGTAGGCACTTTTGCAAGTGTAACTGCATCTCCTTCTTTTATATTAGTATTGCGTGGCAACTTTAACTCAAAATTTCCACCTCCTTTCCCCGTAGCTATAGATTCTATTGCATTAGGCCCTATGAGTACTTCTGTTTTTTGTTCAGGGGAAGAATACAGAGTGACAACTGAAGTGTGGTTGTACACCACACTTATCTCACCTACAATAACAGTATCATCAAGAAGAACTAAGTCTCCTTCTCGTACTCCCTCTTGTTCTCCTCGATCTACAATGAGCGTATCATAAGGAGAAAAAGAAGGTTTAGAAATAATTCTCGTCAAAATCACATCGTCAGGAACAGGAATGCGTCCTAATATTCCTTCAAGCTGCTGTTTTTCTTGCTTTAAGAAATCTACTTCTGCTTGAAGAGCATTTGTTTGCGCCAACTTTTCTTTGAGAGCATTATTTTCATCTACAAATTTTTTCTCTGGCGTAACAAGAATCTGAATTGTTGTCATAACACTCGAAGCAATGCGCTCTGCCCCAATAAAAGGCAAACTAACAGTATGTACTACTTCAGAAATTGCATGAGGAGCAAAAAAATTTAATCCAATAATAATAAGAAAAAAAGTAACAATACTTCCTATGCTAAGCCAAAATTTACGTTTTTTTCTTCTATTATCTCTTTGGAGGTAAATCATCTTCGTTTTGGATAAGAACTTCTTTATAACGATCTAAATCTTCAAGAATGACTCCAGTTCCTCGGGCAACTGCGGTAAGCGGATCTTCTGCTACCTGTACAGGAATTTTAAGATACTGTCGTAATAACACATCTAAGCCCTTAATAAGCGCTCCACCGCCGGTCAGGAATACTCCTCGATGCATAACATCAGAAATAATTTCAGGTGGAGTTGTCTCAAGCACTTCTTTTGATGCTTCTAATAATGTGGCTATAGATTGTGAAGTGGCTTCTCGAATGTCTGAATCTGTAATAACTACTTCTCGAGGCAAGCCTGTAACCAAATCTCGTCCTTTGATCACTGCCTCTTGAGAAACATCACTTGGTAATACTGCACCGATAGAAATTTTTATACTTTCTGCTGTTTTTTCTCCAATTAATATTTTAAATTCACTTCTTATATATGAAGTAATATCATTATTGAGTTTATCCCCTGCAATTTTTAGATTTTTTGAAACCACAACTCCACCAAGAGAAATAACAGCAATATCAGTGGTACCACCACCTATATCAATAATCATACTTCCCACTGGTTCCATCACAGGAAGACGAATTCCGATTGCAGCTGCCATAGGCTCTTCCACGATATATACTTCTCGCGCTCCAGCATTACGCGTTGCATCACGCACTGCTCGTGTCTCGACGTTTGTAATTCCTGATGGCACACCTACTACCACACGAGGTCCGAGAAATTTCTTAGCATCTTTCTGTGCTTTGTTGAGTAAATACGTCACCATTTCTTCTGTCACTTCAAAGTCAGAAATCACTCCATCAACGAGAGGCTTCACTGCCACAATGTGCTGTGGTGTTCTTCCAAGCATATCTTTAGCCTGCGACCCAACAGCGACCACAGTTCCTGTTTTTTGATTAATTGCCACCACCGATGGCTCATTGATCACAATTCCACGTCCAGCGAGGTAAACAAGCGTATTGGCCGTTCCAAGGTCAATACCTATATCATTGCTAAACATTTTATTAAACTTTTTTCGGAAGTCGTTGAACACTATTGTTTCATTAATTCTTCTTCTGTAATCATTGTTACTTCACCTGTTTTTCTATCTTTCATTTCGAGTGTACCATTTTGCATTCCTTTATCACTCACAATAACTCTTGTTGGGATACCAATAAGATCAGCATCTGCAAATTTTTCTCCGGCTCGTAGATCTCGGTCATCAAATAACACTGCAACATTTTTAACACTGAGCATTTTATAGATCTTGTCAGCATACTCTTTTGCTTTATCATCTTTTCCAGCTAAAAGAATAAGGTGTATTTTAAATGGCGCGACATGTTCTGGCCATACTATTCCCTTCTCATCAGAAAGTGTCTCAACAATAGTGCCCATGAGTCTACCTGGTCCAATTCCATAGCTACCCATGATTACCGGCTTCTTTTCTCCCTTTTCATCAAGATAATTGAGTCCAAATGCATCAGAGAACTTTGTTCCCAAACTAAATATATTACCCACTTCTACAGCTTTCTTTTCTTTTAGATCTGATTTTGAGAGACTTAGATCTTTGAGCACATCATCTGTGAATACTTCTTGATTCACAGCTATACCTTTTTTCTCGTCTACGTAAATTAGATCTTCACCGGCATCAGTAACAGTTTGAAATTCATGTGAATACTTTGAAAAAGTACCACCTGAAGCAAATGTCACAAATGTTCTGTCTCCTAAGCCAACTCGATTGAATACATTAAGATATGCCTGCTTTGCTTTTTCATAAAATTCAGCATGCTCTTTTTCATCTTTAGAAAAAGAATACAGATCTTTCATGATAAATTCTCGCCCTCGCATGATTCCACTCTTGGCTCGAGTTTCATTTCTAAACTTTGTCTGAAATTGATATGCATACAATGGCAAATCTCGATATGAAGAAATATATTCTGTCATGAGATTTGTAAGCGGCTCTTCATGAGTAAAGCCCAGTCCCAATTCAGAATCGTTCTTAAGCTTTGTCTTGAACCAATTGTCGACGACAGTATCATCCCATCGATTAGTTTTTTCCCACACATTTTTATCTTGAAGTGCAGTAAGAAAGAGTTCTTGCCCGCCTATCTTATTCATTTCGTCTCTAATAATAGAAGTAATGTTGTTAAGAACGCGAAGGCCTAATGGTAAATAAGAATATACTCCCGCCATTTCTTTATGAATAAATCCGGCTCGAATAAGAAGCTCTGCATTTTTTGAAACCTCATCTTTTGGAGCTTCTTTGCGTGTTTTTGTAAATAATTGAGATTGTCTCATGAGCTCATACTACAGGAAAAAAGAGTATGATTCAACTAAAACAACTTCCAGATATCGTGAAACGTTACGACAAGCATCAAGAGAATTAATAGTGAGAAACCAATGATATTCAATGTGTTGGCTACAACTGGTTTTATTGGTGAGCCTTTGATTTTTTCGATAATAACAAACAATAGCCGTCCTCCATCAAGTGCAGGAAATGGAATAAGGTTAATGACTGCGAGATTGATTGAGATAAATGCGGTGAATGATAACAGATATACAAAGCCAAGTCGTGCTGCATCTCCTACCAAGCCAGCAATTCCTACTGGACCCGTTACTTCTGCAAGCTGTGCGCGGCCTGTTATTGCTTGAAATAAGAACTGACTCAATCCCTCTGCAGTTGCTTTAATAATATATGCAGTCAATTTTGCACCTTCTATGAATGAAGAGAAAAATGGAAGCTTGAGTATTCCAAGACTATCAAGATTTACGCCAATTGTTGCTCGGTCAGGCACTACAGTTACAGTTGGAATGACTGTGGTTGTATTTTCTACCGTACCACGTACATATTTAAATACTACTTCCTGATTTTTGTGAGCGGCAATAAAATTCTGGGCCTGTTCTACAGAAAAATTAGTTATAACATCCTTGCCAGAAGTAAGCGCGGTGAGTACATCACCCGCTTTAAGTCCACCTTTATCTGCTGGAGAATCTTTAAGAACTGCGGTAAGTGTAACCTGAAGATTTGAGACTACTGCCGTACTACTATAGTCTTGAGGCACCGGCATACC
>CAZFND010000012.1:0-15230 GCA_964520645.1 uncultured Candidatus Saccharibacteria bacterium
ATGGCCGGGTTCTGCTGGCACAAATCCAGTTTGGCAGACATTTGCAAACCTTCCTATAGCAGCAGGACAAACACAAACTTACACATTTTCACTTCGTTTTGGACCGGTAGGAGCTGGTGTCGCAGAATTGGCACCCGATGCATACCAAAGCTTTGTCGCTCAAAATCCTTATCAGGTTAATTGGCAAGATCGACGTCCTATTGGACAATTATTTCCTGGTGGCACCCTAGCAACTTCTCGTTCAGTAACAAACCCGCGAGGATGGTTTAACGATGGAACACTTGATGTTACAACACTTTCTGGTCTCGAAACATTTTCTAAGCGAGTATTAAGTTATGCATCATCATCTGTGACGATACTAAAGAATATGAATGCTCAAGGTGTGATCACCTGGGATCTTGAAGGAGAACAGTATCCAAATCTTAGCTATGTAGGAGATCCTCGTGTTGCTGAGCGTATGGCTCCTGAATGGACATACAATAATTTGATTGATAAATATTTTAAATTATTTACTGATGCAGGTCTTAAAGTTGGAGTAACTATTCGACCTCAGGAAATTAAATTTGATATAAATAACGTTCCATTTGCTGTTACTCCCACTGATGAAGCACAAGATTATATAAACAAGATTACCTATGCAAAAAATCGCTGGGGAGCAACAATCTTTTATATTGATTCTATAAATCCACACAATGTACTTCCTATACTGAAGCGGGTACATCAAGCTCATCCTGATGTTCTTCTTATTCCAGAGCATGAAAATATAAGTATGTATGCATACTCAGCTCCTTATGATTCTATTCGAGGAGGATTTACTGAAATTCCTTTAGATGTAAAATACGCATACCCCAATGCATTCTATGTTATTAAAGCAAATACAGACTTAATTGATCAACACTATACTGCTCTTGTTGATCTTGTGAAAAAAGGTTCAATTTTATTCTTCCAAGGTTGGTATAACGATAGTGGAAACGCTCAAATAAAACAAATTTACACTGATGCAGGTAAGGGGTGGTAACAGTAAAAATGAATGTTGTGACCCTACCGGGAATCGAACCCGGATTTTAAGCTTGAAAAGCTCACGTCCTAACCGTTAGACGATAGGGCCATCCTACGCTCAAGCTTCGGAGGGCAAAGCCCTACCAAGCAAAGCAAGTGCAGATTATAGTAACATTTTTTGAGAAAAAAGCAAAAAATGATATGATTTTGAACGTTATTCATGGTCGCCTTCGCCTCTGGCTTCGGCGACCCAAAGGAAGAGTGGCTGAGAGGTTGAAGGCACCGCATTCGAAACGCGGCAGGGGTGAAAGCTCCTCGAGGGTTCAAATCCCTCCTCTTCCGCCATCGTCAGCTATTTTCATTAAATAAAAAAGCCCCGACACATATGCTATCTGGGGCTTTTGTACTCATTCATTTTCAACACACCCTATCTTCATGCTGCCGAAGCAGTAGTGGGATGTGTGATCCTCACTAATTCATCTTGATTTTTAAACACATTCCATTCATAGATTCGATCAATAAGTGCGAGCAGTTCTGGGTTATCGCAGCGCTTGGCCCGATCCAAAAGAAACTGTTTCTGTTCCTCACCTACTTTAGAAGGCAATTGATGAAGCAAAGACGACACCGTAGCATTCCCCTCATGACTTCTTAAGGCCATAGCAACCAGTACAACAACTGGTCTCATTCCAAAATACTTACTCCCAGGCGTTGTTAATTGTTGCAAAGTAACGTCTATGATTGCTGCGAGAGAAGCCATGCAAGACTCCTTTCTTGATTTCTTACCCTCACATGAAAATGTTATAAGAGCACGCTAGATATGTTTTACCATACTTTACAAAATATTTCAGCATCACTATACCCCTAGGAAATAAAGATCTTTTTTGATAGATTAAGTTTATTGGGCGATTAGCTCAGTTGGTAGAGCGCAACATTGACGTTGTTGATGTCAGAGGTTCGAATCCTCTATCGCCCACACATACACGGTCCTAAGCAGGGATAACTTCTTTGCATTGTAGAGTAATTACACATATTATTAAGAATATATTATTGGGTTAGCAAAATTTTTTTACTATGAGGTCTAAGCATAAGAAGAAGAATGTTTTTAAGCATTTGTCTCTCGCGATCATTATTCTTCTAGCAGTCACATGCATTGTTGGGGGTGTGCTTATGTACCAAAGTACATACTTTCACAAAAACACAGCAGCTGTAGATTCGTCACTTACAACAACTACCATTATTTCCAATCCAGCAGGCCAACCAATCTGTGTGACAAGCAATTTAGATAAAAAAGGTACAGATACTAATTGGCAAAACCTTGCCTTTAGTAATCAAAAAGGAATCTTTACTGCAGAATTTGATGTAACTCCATCAGGTCAAAACATTGATGCGATTGTAGGACTATCAAATGGTGCAGGTAATCTCCCAACAGATTTTGCGGCTATTGTACGATTTAACAATAAAGGTTTTATTGATGCACGAAATGGAGCCTTATATGCAGCAGTTTCTTCATTACCTTATTCTGCAAACCAAAATTATCATATACGTATGGTAGTTAATCCTTCAACTCATGCATATAGTGTGTATGCAAAAGCTTCAGGAGCAAGTGAAGTTACAATCGCAAATAATTATGCATTTCGTACTGAACAAGCATCTACATCTCAAATTAATAACCGAGGACTTCTTTCATTTGATAGTAGATATAGCATTAATGTTTGTAATTTTACTGTTTCTATTACAACAATTAATCCTCTACCACCCGCACCAGGTATTACGTGGAGTGCAGTTGGATCAGTAAATGGTGGCACTGCAGGCACTGCTCTTCCAATTTATCTAAAAATTAGTAACACCGGTTTACTTACTGATTTAATTTCTAATGTTGAAATTTACAATTCTTCAAACACAAAAGTTTATGCTACTTCTACATATCATGTAAACATTGGAAGCACTACTCCATTGCAATACAGTATTAATTGGACACCAACAACTTCAGATACATATCGAGTTGCATTAAAAGTATTTAATAACACGTGGCTTACCCAATACTATTCCGCACCAAATCTTGTTTCATTGTATGTTGCACCAACAAGCACTATTCCCAAAATCCCTGATGCTGTCACCGCGACTTCAACAACAGCAACAACAACCACAGTAAATACAAATTTCCTTGATGCTACATTTGATTCTAATGGTCTTCTTACGTACTCTCTCAATGGTACCAATATCATTAATCCTAGTGATCGATCAGTATATGTAAATATTACTAGATTCAATAGTGATGGAGTGACTACCTATGTTCCCGCACAAAAACTTCTTTCTACAACATGGGATACTACAACTAAAAAACTTACAAAAACATATGATTGGGGAACTTTCTCTTTAATGTATATTTCTGCAAAAAATAATAAACTTGATATTAAAGTTGATATCAAGAATACCAGTGCTTCACCCATTGCCACAGTGTCTGTCTCAACAGTAACATTCTCTGTGCCTTATACTGGACCATCAGCTGTAGCGTTCGGCCCAATTTCTCCAAATGCAGTACTTAAGTCACATAGTAATGGTACGGTTGCTTTTGTAGGAACCGATGGGTGGAAAAATACGACTCTTGAATTGGCAACTGCAGCAGCATATCCTAATAGACTTGTAGCATATTTTGAAAATGGATGGACAGCCACTTCAATTGGTTCTAATGCATGGAGACCATTTGCATACCTCCCTCTTGGCGCAGGACAAAGCCAATCATACAATCTCTCATTACGATTTGGACCAGTTGGCGCTGGTATTGCAGAATTAGCTCCTGATGCATATCAAAGTTTTGTTGCTCAAAATCCTTTTCAGGTAAATTGGAGTGATCGACGTCCTATTGGACAATTATTCCCTGCTGGATCAAGTGCAACATCACGAACAGGAACAAATCCACGAGGATGGTTCAATGATACAAGCATTGATGTTACAACACTTGCAGGTCTCGAAACATTTTACAATCGCATGTTGAACTATGCTTCTTCATCTGTTGCTATTCTTAAAGGTATGAATGCTCAAGGAGTCATTACCTGGGATCTTGAGGGAGAACAATACCCACTCCTTACATATGTTGGTGATCCTCGTGTTGCAGAACGAATGGCCCCTGAATGGACATACAATAATTTGATCGATAAATATTTCCAAACATTTACTAAGGCTGGAATTCGAGTAGGAATGACGATTCGACCTCAAGATATTAAATTTGATATCAACAATGTCCCATATGCCGTTACTCCTGCTGATGAAGCTCAGAATTATATCGACAAAATTACCTATGCAAAAAATCGTTGGGGTGCAACAATATTCTATATCGATTCAAATGATGCAAATGTGATTCTTCCCGTAATGAAACGTGTCCGACAAATTCATCCTGATGTCCTTCTTATTCCGGAACACGAAAACATATATATCTCAGCATTTACTGCACCTTATGATTCACTTCGAGGAGGATTTACTGATATACCATCAGATGTAAAATATGCCTATCCTGGTGCATTCTATACGCTCAAAGCTAACAACGAATATATGGATGCAAATTACTCAAAACTTGTTGAGCTCGTACGAAATGGCACTATCTTATTCTTTCAAGGGTGGTATAACGACAGTGGTAACGCTCGTATAAAGCAAATTTATACTGATGCAGGTAAAGGCTGGTAGCATCACTCTAAAATTATTCCTTTATGACTTCCAAAAAAGAATCTCTTTTATTTAGCTTTCAAGAAATTGGATATATTATCTTTCGAAATACCTTTATTCTTACAAACGGCATCACGTTAAGTGTTGCTGTTTTGCTCTACATGTTTGGTGATGTTAATGCGGGAATATTCCTTTCCAGCGTTATGTTTCTTAATATTACTATGGCTCTCCTTCAAGATATTCGAGCATGGTACACACTCAAACGACTTCAGCTTCTTACAGCTCCTCATGTCCTTCGTGTAGAGAAGAATGGTTCAGAAGAAGTGATATCAACCGATGAAGTACGTAAAGGTGATACATTAAAAATAAAAATTGGAGATCAAATCCCCTGCGATAGTATTATTCTCCAATCACGAAACCTTGAAATCAATGAGGGACTCATTACAGGAGAATCTGATTCCATTTCAAGAAAGGATGGAGAAAAATTACTTGCAGGTAGTATTGCGACTTCAGGATCAGCAGTCATCGAAGTAGAAACCGTATTTCACGAAAGTCGTATTGCTCGAATGACAGAAGGAATAAAAAAATATTCTACGAACATTAGCCCTATTCAACATTCTGTAAGCTTAAGTATTAAATACTTTGGATATGTACTTGTGCTTGTTATTTCATATATTTTGATTAGAGGTTTTATCGTTGATGAGCCGTATTTAAGAATGGTGAAAAATATTGGTACCCTTTCAAGTACGCTTGTGCCTCAAGGTCTTGTATTTGCTATTACCCTCTTTTTTGCATATGGTGCTGCTCACCTCTTTGGAAGAAATGTACTCCTTCAAGAAGTAAATGCTACAGAAAAATTGGGACGTATAAAAAATCTCTGCATGGACAAGACAGGAACTCTCACAGAAAACATGTTAAGTGTAGAACGGATGCTTGTGCCTCAGGATCAATCAGAAGAACATGCAAAGGCACTTGCACTCGCTTACATTCAAGGGTCAGAAGATTCATCACAGACGATTAATGCTATTAAGAAATATATTCCTTCTGCTAAGTCTATAGAAATAATTGATGGCCTTCCATTCTCGTCATGGAGACAATATGGAGCTGCGCATATTAAAGATGATGGCAAAGATATGATTCTTATAGCTGGTGCTTCTGACATTTTGCTCCCTTATCTTAAAGATACAAAAGAACAAGAATGGCTTCAGAGTTTTATAGATACTGATGGAAAAGAAGGAAAAAGAATTCTATGTGTGATGTCGCTTCCAGGTTCAGTGTATCCAGAAAAATTACATGAAAAAAACCTTTCTCTTGTTACTATTTTTGTATTTAATAATCATTTACGAGAAGGAATTGCCGATAGTATAAACTTTTTCCAACAACGAGGAGTTACTATTCGTATTATTTCTGGAGATAATCCCGAAACAGTACGCACCGTAGCAGCAGCATCAGGTGTAAAAAATACCGACCGAGTGATTACCGGTAAAGAACTCACCAATTGGTCTCAAGCAGATTATGATGCTCGAGTAAAAGAGTACACGATCTTTGCTCGAATTGTTCCTGAACAAAAAGAAAAGATTATTTCTGCATTTAAAAAAGATGGATTTACTGCCATGGTGGGAGATGGAGCGAACGATGCATTAGCTATTAAAAAAGCAGATCTTGGAATTGCTATGTTTGATGGAGCTCCAGCTACACGCCAACTTGCATCAGTAGTACTTACTAACAACAGCTTCTCAGCTCTTCCTCATGGAGTAGAACTTGCTGATACTATTATTAGAAATATTGAGATTTTCTCAAGCATGTTCTTGAGTCAAACATTCTTGGGACTCTTTTTCTTTATTGGTGTAAGTGTTTTGGGACATGAATACCCTCTTACTCCACTCAACGTAACTCTTATCAATTATTTCACTATTGGTATACCTAATGTACTTATCGCCTATTGGACGCTTCGCCCTGCAATAAAAAGTTATCCTGTAAGTACAGAGCCTTTTCTTAAAAGAATCCTTCCCTTTGCGGTTACATCTGCTGCCCTTCAAGCCATTACCTGTTTGTGCATTTACTTAATCAGCCCTGATTATCTCAAAGCTGCAGAATCTAATACACTCATTATTATCTCCTACAGTATATTGGGTATATTATTCTTTTTCTTGACGCCAAGTGTATATAGAAGCACAACATCAGGATGGGAAAAAATCCATTTCTTCTGGCTCGTTGTTTCTGAACTTATATTATTCTATCTTCTTTATATCTTTTCCTGGTCACGTATCTTCTTTGATATTACAGTACTCGATAGAACATCATTACCTATTTTCCACATAACAATAATCTTTGTAGTCTTTGCTTTCTTACAATATCTTGTAGCACAATGGTTTATTTCAAAAAAAGCTCATAAGCTGGTATAGTATGCCCATGAAAATAATGGGTATAGAGACAAGCTGTGACGAAACAGCTGTATGTATTATTGAAGCCATAGGATCGCTCGAAAAGCCTCAATTTAAGGTTTTAGGTAATGCATTGTTTTCACAAGTAAAACTCCATGAACAATATGGAGGAGTTTTTCCTATGCTTGCCAAGCGAGAGCATGTTAAAAACATAATTCCGCTATTTAAGAAAGCGTTGGAAGAAGCTGGATTGAACACCCCGGCCATTCGAAAAGCTCAGGACCACATCTCTTTAGAAAAAGAGAAAATTATTAAAGAAATTCTTGCTCGAGAAAAAGATCTAATTGAACCCTTTCTAGAACTAATTAAAAGTATTGAGAAACCTGACATAGATGCAATTGCTGTCACAGCTGGCCCAGGACTCGAGCCTGCACTTTGGGTAGGAATTAGCTTTGCTCAAGCACTTGGAGCTGCCTGGAGCATTCCTGTACTTCCCACCAATCATATGGAGGGGCATATCATGTCTGTGCTCCTCAAAAGCACAATCCAACCCCAATTCCCTGCCCTTGCCCTTCTCATTTCAGGTGGACATACAGAATTAGTGCTTATTAAAAATTGGTTTGAGTATGAAGTCATTGGGCAAACTCGTGATGATGCAGTAGGTGAAGCATTTGATAAAGTAGCACGTCTATTATCTCTGCCTTACCCTGGTGGGCCTGAGATTTCTAAATTAGCTCAAGAGGCAAGAACTGAAAATATAAATCCTTCTATTTCACTTCCCCGCCCGATGCTCAAATCTCCTGATTTAGATTTTTCTTTTTCTGGAATTAAAACTGCTGTTTTATATGCTATTAAAAAAATTCCTGAACTTACTCCAGAAATTAAAAAAGAAATTGCACTTGAATTTGAAAATGCAGTTACAGAAGTGTTGGTTAGTAAAACAAAAAAGGCTTTAGAACTTCATCAAATAAAAACCCTGATATTAGGTGGCGGTGTAACTGCCAATGCTTTCATTCGAGAAAACTTTAAACAATTAGTTGATGAGTATCCAGAAGTAGCACTTCTTGTGCCTGAGGTAGCAATGTCTACTGACAATGCTGTAATGATTGCTATTGCTGGATATTTGAATTTTAAAGCTGAGAAAGCAATCTCAGGGCCAATTAAGGCTACCGGCAATCTAAGCTTGTAATATATAGATAAAAAGCCCCTTTTTTGCTATAGTATGCTCATGAATGACAAGCTATTAAAGCCCTACAATCCGCAGGAAACAGAGGGCAAAATCTACAAAATCTGGGAAACATCAGGTTTTTTTAATCCTGATAATTTACCATCTACACACACAGAGCCGTTTACGATAATCATGCCACCGCCCAACGTGACTGGAGTACTTCACATGGGTCATGCATTAGGACTATCTCTTCAAGACCTTCTGGTGAGATATAAAAGAATGCGAGGATTTAAAACTCTTTGGATTCCTGGTACTGATCACGCAGCTATTGCTACTCAGTCTCGTGTAGAAAAAGATATTCAAAAGAAAGAAAATAAATCTCGTTATGATCTTGGACGCGAAGAATTACTTAAACGGGTAAATACCTTTGCTCAAGAAAGTCACGATACTATTGTTTCTCAAGTAAGAATTATGGGAGCTTCATGTGATTGGAGTCGTGAAGCATTTACCCTCGACGACGCACGCAACAAAGCAGTACGCACAATGTTTAAGAAGATGTACGACGATGGACTTATTTATCGTGGTCATAGAATTGTAAATTGGGATCCAAAAGGCCAAACAACAATTTCTGATGATGAAATTGTATACGAAGAGCGTAAAGCAACATTATATACATTTAAATATTCAAAAGACTTCCCTATTTCTATTTCAACTTCTCGTCCAGAAACAAAAGTTGGCGATGTTGCTGTTGCTGTACATCCTGATGATACTCGCTATCAGCACTATATAGGCAAAGAATATGATCTAATCTTTGCAGGTGTTCCACTTCATATAAAAGTGATAGCAGATAAAGAAGTAGATAAAGACTTTGGTACTGGAGCCCTTGGTGTTACCCCAGCACATAGTCATATCGACTGGGCAATTGCTGATCGTCACAACCTTCCTCGACCTCAAGTTATCAATGAATACGCCAAAATGATGGTGGGAGATGAGCGAATCCTTAATAAAAAAACAACAGACGCGCGAGCTTCTATCGTTGAATGGCTCAAATCAGAAAATTTACTTACTGAAGAAAAAGAAATTACTCAGAATGTTTCTACTGCGGAACGAACAGGAGGGATTATCGAACCATTACCAAAACTCCAATGGTTTATTGGTGTTAATAAAGAATTCACTCATAACGGAACAAAAACTACGCTTAAAGCAATTATGCGACAGGCAGTAGAAAGCAAAAATGTCACAATTCTTCCTGAACACTTTGATAAAACATATTTTCACTGGATTAACAATCTCAATGATTGGTGTATTAGTCGACAGATTTGGTATGGTCACAGAATTCCTGTATGGTACCGTGGCGCCGAAATATATTGCGGACTAGAAGCACCAGAAGGTGAAGGATGGGCTCAAGATGAAGATACTCTTGATACATGGTTTTCTTCTGGATTGTGGACATTTAGTACCCTCGGCTGGCCAGGACAAACTAAAGATCTTGCTACCTATCACCCAACATCAGTCCTTGTAACAGCGTATGAAATCCTCTTTTTCTGGGTAGCACGAATGATTCTAATGACTGGATATGCATTGAATACTATTCCATTTAATACTGTCTATCTCACGGGTATTGTACGAGACAATCAAGGCCGAAAATTTTCTAAATCATTAGGAAATGGAATTGATCCAATCGTAATTGCAGAAAAATATGGAGCTGATGCAGGCCGATTTACTCTTCTTATGAGTGGAGGCCCGGGAACTGACAGCAAACTTTCTGAAGATAAAATTAAAGGGTACAAAAACTTTGCTAACAAGATCTGGAACATTACTCGTTTTGTACTTTCTAGTGTAGAAACATTCCCGGAAATAAAACCAACACTCACTGCACCAGATGAAAAACTTTTTACAGAGTTAAATAGTACAGTAGCAGATGTAACAAAAGATATTGAAGAATACAGATTCTATATGGCAGGAGAAAAGATATACCATTATGTATGGCACACATTTGCTGATATTATTATAGAAGAGAGTAAAGGTATTCTTAAAGATGGTTCACCTGAAGAAAAAATCTCTCGATCATGGATACTCATGCATATTCTCAAAACATCTCTCACGGTACTTCACCCATTCATGCCATTCGTGACTGAAGAAATTTGGAGTATGCTTCCCCAGACTAAGAATTTACTCATTATAGAAAAATGGCCAACTAAATAATCATGGAACTTTACTTTACTATTCCAATCGCATTCTTTTCTGGACTTGTACCTGTCCTATTGTGGCTTTGGTTTTGGGAACGAGAGGATAACAATCCCGAACCAGCAAAACTTACTATATATGCAATTTTGGCCGGAATGGTAGGCGTACTCATTGTTATTCCTATCGAAAAATTCATAGCGGACAACTTCAGCGCTACCCTTCTTGTCTTTACTCTCTGGGCTGCTACTGAAGAACTCGTTAAATTCCTTGTGGCTTATATTGTCGTATTACGCCGTGCAGAAAATGATGAGCCTGTAGATACCGTTATTTACCTCATTGCCACTGCCTTGGGCTTTTCTGCCCTCGAAAATGCCCTCTTTATATTCAACCCCCTTTCTCAGCATCATTTTATTGAGGCAATTATAACCGGAAATTTCCGCTTCGTCGGAGCAACAGTGTTGCATACAGTAGCATCAGCAACAATTGGAATGTGTGTGGGATATGCATTTTATAAATCACCAAGTCAGAAACGACACTACCTTATTGTCGGTCTTATCCTTTCTATCGTATTGCATACCTGCTTTAATTTATCTATAATATTATTTGATGGAAAAACGACGTTACTCTCGTTTCTTGGAGTATGGCTTGGCATAGTTGGCTTGCTTTTCTTGTTTGAGAAAATTAAACTCATTAAAAGACCACTAATATAAATATCAATGCAAAAAGACAAACGATCATTCTTCGAGCGCCTCACTGGCACCGTAAAAATAGAACATGTGGATGATGAGGACATGGACATCGAGCCTCGTCGTGAAATTCCTGATCGTAAAGAACTTCGCCGATCTGTCGAAAAAGCAGAAAGCCAAAGTGAATGGATTGAAGAATCTTCTGAGGAAGGTCAGCTTACGGTAGATGTATATCAAAATACAAATGATATTGTAATTAAGACTATTGTAGCTGGAGTTAAGCCTGAAGATCTTGATATTTCTATTAGCCGGGATATGGTTACTATCAAAGGTAAACGAGAAGAAGTACATGAAGTGTCAGAAGACGATTATTTCCACAAAGAACTCTATTGGGGTGCATTTTCTCGGACAGTTCTCCTTCCCGAAGAAATTGATGTAGAATCTGCAGAAGCTCTTGAGCGTCATGGTCTTCTTACCATCAAGCTTCCTAAAGTAGATAAGCGTCGTCAGACAAAACTAAAAGTAAAAGCAGGATAAAAAAGTAGATAACTAAAAGACCCCATATGGGGTCTTTTACGTGTGCCGAGGGGCGGGCTCGAACCGCCGACCCCATCCTCTTCAGGGATATGCTCTACCAACTGAGCTACCTCGGCATGAAGTTGTTTACTCGTTCTACTGTCTGCAATGCAGAATATACACTATCTATATATGGCTTAATGTAATAATACGAAACAACAGAAATTCCAATAATTACTATCCAGTATAGTAAATGTACAAATTTAGACACTAGTGCAGCACGTCTCATACTTCGTAACATTCTGTTGTTATCTTCAGAAAGCTTGAGAACACGCTCTAACATTTTTCGCTCTTGGTCATCCATAGAACTCTAAAAATATAGCAGAAAAACGAAATTATATCAATCAGGGTGCCACCGACAGGAATTGAACCTGTATCTAGGGCTTAGGAGTCCCTTGTTCTATCCGTTAAACTACGGCAGCAGTGTAGCACCCTTGATTATACCTAAAAACTAAGCCGTGAGAAGCAATTTCTTGAGTATAGGCTCGTTGAAACCAATAACAACATCGTTGTCATCAATAGTGATTACCGGCACGCCAAGCTGGCCACTTTTATCAATCATTTCTTTGCGGCGAACAGGATCAGTTCCTACATTATATTCAGTATAGTTAATATTGTTCTTTTTAAAGAACTCCTTTGCGAGAGCACAATATTTACATACCGTTGTTGAATATATAACTACATTTTTCATATCTAATATATAAGTAATATCTTATAAGTTAATTTAGTATAGCATGCCTATTTTTGGTGGCAATATACTGTTATTTATTAAACCACGCCTTGAATCTTCCCCACCAGCTTGTATCTTCCTGTTTAGGAGTTGTTGTCGGTTTATCTTTATCTACAATAATTAAAACATTTTCTCCAGGTTTAGAAACATTATATTTCGAACGGATTTCTTCTTCTATTCCCTCTTTTGTTTCCAACCGAGCAATTTCACTTGCTAAAAGCTCTTTTCGATCGATCATTTTAGAAAGTTGAGAATTTGCGTTCACAACATATCCAGCACTTTCTCGTTCCTTCAAATATACATCCCATGTTGCATGTCCGAAAAAGAGAACGAGTATAAATAAAATTGCTACAATAATCTTAGAAGTAACAATTCTTTTATACAGACTCTTTTTTTGAAATTGCTTCATGTAGTGTTATTATATACTACATATGATAGTCAACAAAAAACACCGAAAAATTCTTAATATTGCTTCAAGCGTAATAGCTGTAATTATGATCTTGAGTATGGTATTGCTCTATACTGCAGGTATCTTTTAATTCTCCCCGTTTCGCATCATCTTTAGAAATACATCATGAGGAATATTCACGGTTCCTTGTGCTTTCATTTTCTTTTTACCTTTCTTTTGCTTCTCACGAAGTTTCATTTTTCGTGTAATATCTCCTCCATACATGTGCTGAGTAACATCTTTCTTAAGAGCACTGAGCGTCTCTGATGAAAGAATTCGTCCCAATGCCTGCCCTTGAATCTTTGTTGTGAACATTTGTCGTGGCAAAACGGCAAATAACTTTTGAACAGCTTTTTCTGCTTCTTCTTGCACTTTGCGTCGAGATACTACACGAGAAAATGCTGGTACGACTTCATCAGCCACAAGAATATCAAGACGCACCACATCTGCCATTCGCATTTCTGCTATTTCATATGATACTGATGCATAGCCTGAAGAAGCACTCTTCAATTCATCAAAAAAGTTTCGCATGAGCTCACGAAGTGGCATGAGGATGGTAAGTGCGGTTCGATTGTCTCCGAATGTTTCGGTCTCTCCTACTTCTGCTTCATGATCAAACAAGAGCTGCATGATCGGTCCAAGATAATCACTCGGAGTGATGATTTTTAAGTTTACCCATGGCTCAAGTACTTCTTTGATATTAGAATCATCAGGGAAAAATAATGGTGAATATACAATTTCTTTTTTGCCATTTTTTAGTTCTACTTCGTACGTAATAGATGGCATAGTCACTATTAATTCAAGATTGAATTCACGTCTTAGTCGCTCACTAATAATTTCTAGGTGCAACATACCAAGGAATCCACATCGATATCCTCGTCCTAATATTCCCGACGCTTCTTCTTCAAACGTAAATGATGAGTCTGAGAGCTTGAGTCGGCCAAGGGCAAGCTTGAGTAATGGAAAATCATCCTGACTTTCAGGATAAATAGAAGCCCATACCACTGGCTTAGGGCTCATGTATCCTGCCAAGAGTGGTAACGGATTTTTGAGTAACGTAATAGTGTCTCCCACGGATGCGATACCTGGTTCTTTAATTCCAGTAACAATATATCCAATCTCTCCTGCCTTGAGATATTCCTGAGGAATTTCTTCGGGAGAAAACACACCAACTTCAAGTGCAGTAAATTTTCGATCCGCAACAGAAAATTGTAAGACATCATTTTTTGTTACGCTTCCATCCATTACTCTTACGTATACAATTACTCCTCGGTGATTAGAATATTGAAAATCAAATACAAGTCCTCGGAAACTATTCGTTTCGACAAACTCTGGCTGAGGCGGTGCTATTCGTGTAATAATTTGTTGCAACAAATTCTCAACTCCTTCTCCTGTCTTTCCAGAACATTCTAATATTTCTGATTCTGAAATATTTAATACACGAGATACTTCACCTTTTACATCAGCAATTCTAGCTAGCGGTGAATCTATTTTACTTAATACGGGAATAATTTTGAGACCCAATTCTTTTGCCATATTAAGTGTTGTCAGTGTCTGTGCTTGCACACCCTGCGTTGCATCAACAAGAAGAATAGAACCTTCTACGGCCTTAAGAGCACGAGATACTTCGTATGAAAAGTCGATGTGGCCAGGAGTGTCGATAAGATTGAGTACATATTTCTCACCGTTGAATTCATAATTCATACGTACTGGCTGCATCTTAATAGTGATTCCACGCTCACGTTCAAGATCCATAGAATCAAGGACTTGCTCCTTCATTTTGCGCGATTCTACAGTATGAGTAATCTCAAGCATGCGATCAGCCAAGGTACTTTTACCATGGTCAATGTGGGCAATAATTGAAAAATTGCGAATATGCTTTAAATCCATAAGTAAGGCTTATACTACCCGAAAACGGCCAAAAATACTATATTTGGGCCGTTTTATTGCTCAGCTGGAGTTGTTGTGGATGTCGACTCTACAGAAGGTGTAGACGAAGCCTCTGGCGCTGGTTCTGGCGTAGATGGAGTAGAACTAGCTACTTCTGGTGTTGAACTCGCTATAGATGGCGTACTTGTTGAAGATGTTGTCGTAGAAATTGATGACGGTGTAGATGTAGCTGTCTCCCCTCCTGCATCTAATATAAGATCAGGAGTACTTGTGGCTTCTGTATCGGTATCTTCTATTGATACCGGTGTACTTGTCGCACTAGAACATTCTCCTGATATAGAAATTGCAGTACCGTTTACAATCTTCAAACAGTACGGAGCTTTTGTTACTTCATCGAAGAGTGTAATTCCAGATGGTCGTTCTGCACTACCTACTGTTAAGTGAGCGAAGAATCCATAAGTAGCAGTGATTTTTTCAACCACCCATTCTTTCACATTCTGTA
>CAZFND010000013.1:0-15051 GCA_964520645.1 uncultured Candidatus Saccharibacteria bacterium
CCTTATCCACGCCGCCAGCGTTCATCCTGAGCTAGGATCAAACTCTAAAATTAAATTTAGACTCTTGATTTGTTCTCTAGATACATTAAAAATAATGTATCTATTTGTGAGAAAAAATATTCCGAGTAGAACGGAACAAAATAAAAAATAATAGTTATTATGTCCTGTGTTCTTTCCATGCTCAAGTATGTTGTCTTCACATTGCTTTTTTGAAGACTTCCAGAATTCATTTACCCAATAGATGTCTATTGGGTGCAAAAGAATTTTTTTGACTTGCACGTATTTGTGAATACGTACAATATTTCATTTTCAAAGTACACCTCCCAATTACTTGAGAGGTATGTACCAGTATACTTATATAAACAACCCTGTCAAGTCTATTTTAGGGCTTAAATAATGGCTAAAATAGGCCTTCTATGTAGTCTATTTAATCCCCTGTGCAGTTTTGAGTACTCGCACATCATCTTCAAGCTTATCAAGTCTATTATCTTGAGCCCTAATAAGAATATTCTCGATTCTGTCTACTTTAGTTTCAACCTTATCAATACGTTCTTCAAGATGCTTTACATCGGCTTTTGTAGCCATAGTACTTTCAATCCGCTCAAAACCTTTTTGAGTAACATCTAATACATCTTCGAGAGTTACTTTCATTTTCTTTGGATTACGTGAGCCTTTCATAAGGAGAAGTATATCACGCTCATTATGAAATTTTAATAAAGATTTATTAAAAACAAGCTATTTTATAAACCTAAAGCTCTGTAACATTTTCTCTTCTAGTGCTCTATCTTGAGAATTTATAGAGCCTGTTCTAATAGTCTTAGATTCAGTACTTTCTACACCAAATTCGCATGGGCCCTCTACTGATTTTCCCTTACTAGAGACACAGTTAATAGCAAGATTATCTACATGAACACCCGCCCAAATAAAAGCGAACTCATTCCATTCTTTACTCTTAGATTGATCTTTGAAGAAAGCAAAAGTTCCCCATGGCGTACTATCTTTAAGAAGATAATCTATAGGATTTTTTGTGATTTCACCAAAAGATACCGTGCTTGGGCGAGTCTGACTTTGTGGACCTTCAGTACCCAATCCCTTTGGAAATATTGCTATTGCAGTACTTGTAGAATGTATCGTAAAAGGTGGCTGTGCTAATTCCCCTTTTTTATAAATATTTATCACAGGAATAGTAGTGTTTTCTACAACTTGCCAAGTATCTGGATATGAGATTTGGAAAGCATATTTCTCACTTTTATAAGTAAGCCACTTTATATCAGAAGTAGATATAGGTGCTTGTGCTTCTTTATATGAAACCCCAATAAATATACCTGCTGCGATAAGGCATAATAAAACAGGGATAATAATAGTTTTCTTTTTCATATAGTAATAATACTCTAAATTGAATCAAAGAAAAACCGCCCCCATACAGGCAAGCGGTTTTGCAGACAAAACATGAATTAGTTCGATTTTCTCCCACCCTCATTGTCCTCTAAGCCCTTCCACCTTTTCCACAGTTCATCTTCAGAAGGAAAATCACAAGCATTCTGCGGGCTCAAAGGCCGACGCCGCCTCTTTTTCTTTCCAAGAAGATCAAAAGGCACGACTCTCTCATGAAGAACAGGAAGGTCTTGGGAAATCATACTAACTCCATTACAAAAGAACATTATTGGCATCCATCTTCTGCCAAAACGAAGCCAGCCCTCGATGTTGAGGGCTGGCTTGTAGCTACATATGTATTGGGAGAATTACAATTTAGACACAAGCGAAACCTCAACCTTATTCATAAAGGTCTTAATAATCAGATTAAGGTTTCGCACGTGTGAATTCATAAATAGAATCCTACAAAGAAACAAAAGATGAGTCAATATATCCTGGGGATATTATTTTTTCTTAGACTGCATTTTTTCAAGTGTCACCAAGAGTGGTGCCGCAACGAAGATCGATGAGTATGTCCCTGCAACAACTCCAATTAAGAGAACCAAGGCAAAATCTCGTGTTGTCTCTCCCCCAATCAAATAGAGTACAAGCAACACCAAGAAAATTGTAAGTGAGGTGTTGATAGATCGTCCAAATGTTTCTGAAACACTCTTCCCTACAGTGACATCAAAACTCTCTCGAATTTTGTCTTCTTTATTAACGCGAAGATGTTCTCGAACACGGTCGAATACCACGATAGTATCGTGTACAGAATATCCCAAGATGGCAAGAATCGCTGAGACGAACAATACATCGATCTCTCCCCCATGATAGTGAATGAAGATAATAAAAAGTCCAGTTGGGATAATCACATCGTGAACGAGCGCAACAATTGTTGCAAACCCATATTTCCATGAAGCTACTGGCTCAGATACTTTTCGAAATGCATATGTTACAAACAGCACAATACAGATAATTACCAATACAATCGCAGTATATGCTTTATTCTTTAATTCATTTCCTACGACTGGCCCTACTGAGTCATAGCTGTCTATAGTAAGCTTATGCGTATTGTTGAGCGTAAGAGCAGCAAGAAACATTTCTTTTTCTGGATTGGTGAGTTCGCGGGTACGTAGTACGTATGACTTTGTATTTGTAGGTTGAATTACTGTATCTCCAAAATTCTTGAAGTTTAATGATGTTACTGCAGTTTTAAGAGATTCTTGAGAAGGACGAGCTTCTGTGTATGTCACTTGGGTGAGAGTACCTCCTTTAAAATCAATACCAAAATTGAATCCAAACTTCACCATGGCAAAGATTGAAATCGCAATAAGAATCGCTGAAAGTATGAAGAATGTTTTTCTATAATTTACTACAAACATATTATTTAGAATTAGATTTTGATGAACCAAGACCTGTACCAAACAAGAACTTTGTTACCTTACTTTCGTGCCATAGAGAAAGAGCAAACAAAAATGTTCGTGATACTGTAATTGCGGTGAACATACTAATAAGCACTCCAAGTCCTAAGGTGAGCGCAAAACCTTTTACGGCAGATGTGCCCAACCAGAACAATACAAGCGCAGTAATAATACTTGAGATGTTTGAATCTCGAATTGAAAGCCATGCTCGATGAAATCCTTCATGCATTGCATCATTGAGATGCTTACCTTTTCGAAGTTCCTCTTTCATTCTTTCAAAGATAAGAATGTTAGCATCCACAGCCATACCAATGGAGAGAATAAATCCAGCCAATCCTGCTGCAGTAAGTGTGACAGGAATTAATTTAAATGCGATGAGAGAAAGAATGACATACATGATGAGTGCAATAGATGCCACAAATCCTGGAAGTCGATACCAAAGAATTAAGAAGAGCGCTACGATCGCAAATCCCCAGATTCCTGCTTTTATACCTGAATGCAATGCACTTGCTCCGAGAGATGGTCCAATAGTCTGAGTACTTACCAATTCTATTGGGAGTGGAAGAGCTCCGTAATTTAAGTTACGAACAAGTGTTCGTGCTTCTACAGCAGAAAAGCTGCCAGTGATCTGAGCAGTTCCTCCGGTAATTTCTTGTTGAATGACAGGAGTAGAAATAGGCTGATCATCCAAGAAAATAGCCAATACTTTTCCTACATTTTCTCGAGTTATTTTTGCAAATAACTGTGCGCCTTCAGTATTAAACTGAAGCGTTACAATAGGCTGTCCTCCACTTTGATTATTAAATTCCAATGATGCTCGAGAAAGATATCTACCGGTAAGCCCTGTTGATTTGAATAATTCATCTACTGTTGTAGAAGCGGTAGTTGTTGCTAATGCATTCATCAATCGAAAATCAAGAGAAGGAGTCTGACCAATTTGAGCAATTGCTTGTTTTACATCAGTAACTCCAGGAAGATCTACAATGAGTTTATTATCTTTACTAAATGTTCCTGCCCCTTCTACTTGTACAATAGGCTCAGAAACTCCGAAAAGGTTCACTCGTCGCTCGATAACATCTTTCAAAGTATCCATCGAATCTTTGATATCTGCTGCAGCAACCTTACTTGTATCAGCTTTATATATAAGCTCAGTTCCACCTGCAAGATCAAGACCTAGTTTAAAGGGATATCGTGAGACAAACCCTGTAGTCTTTGTTTGAGAAGCATATAAAAACCATCCTAATACCACCATAACAACCAACAAAACGACAGACCATGTTCTATATTTAGGCATACTGAATATATGATTAGTAGAGGTATACTATCGTGATTTTAGAATAAAATCAATCAATTAAATTTATAAAGTAGCAGCTATTTCTTCAATCCCTTTTTCCATAGCAGCTGTGATATCTGCATCAGCACTTGTACTTGCGGCTATTTCTTCATCCACTTCTTGGCTAAGCCTTTCTATATCTGCTGACATTTTTTCATCTGTTGCATGATTAATGTCTTCAAGCTGTGATGTGAGTTGCTTGATTTTTTCTTCAAGAATATTTGAATCGTTTGGATCTTGTACTATTGGAGGTGTTGTCATACGCTATTCAATTATTGTTGATTACTTGCTGCTTTAAAGTTTCTAAATGCAATTTCAACACGTCGTTCAATCATCTTTCGTTCTTCTGTACGATTTGGTAATCCAAACCATCGAACAAGCAATCCGCCGCGATGCCAAATAGAATTCCAATCTTTCCTCCATTTATTACGCTCTTGTATATCTGGATTAAAATCAGGATCTGCAACTCTGTGGGCAGCGAGGCTTTCTGTCATTTCCTCTTCTCGTTTTTTGATGGTCATATATATTTCGAGAAATACTTTTTTATCTTCTTCTTCAAGATTATCAAAGTTAATGTGTGTACTACTTGCACTCATTTCTTCTTTAATCTCTGCCATTATTCCATCACGAGTCAATATATCAGGATTAATCTCGAGACCATCAATATTCCCTTCTTTACCGTACTGATTCCATTCTTCAATAAAAGTCCTTATTCCTTGAGGAATATCTTCTAAGTGACGCTCTTGAGTATGCATACCCGCACGAATCTGTGACAGATCTGGACCACGGTATGATAATGGATCTACTTGTGATACTGATTCTACTTCTGATTCTGGTTCTGGTTCAATCTCTGATTCTCCTGATTCTTGATTCGATTCTGGAGCAATCTCTTGGTCTTCATTTTCTTCAATTAGTTCTTCCTGTTCAACAACTTCTCCTCGCAAACCAAGAAAAGAATCTCTCTCTAATTTCCAATTGTTTAATTTTGCACCAAGTGGAGCAATTTTTGCTTTGAGAACTCCTATTTCACCTTTTCTTTTATTAATAAGTTTTTCAGCTTTCGAAAGTTCTTTCTCATATGCAGCTATTGCTTTATCAATATTTCTGCGTACAAACACATTGCTAATACCCTTCACACCAATTCTACTGATCTTCAAATCATCTATTTCACCTTTTATTCTATCTTTTTCACCTTCAAAATTTTTTATTTCTCCTTCTAAACGTTCTACTTCACTTGTTAAATGACCAAGTTGTTCTTCACGAGGAGAAATTTTTTCATTAAGAGTAGCTTCAATTCGATTTATAGCTTCATTTCTAGATTTTTGAGCAACAGCTAATTCGGGCTGAAGTAGAGCAGCTTCTTCTTTAAGTCGTGAAATTTGTTCGTCTGCATCTTCAATATTTTTATTTAGTTGTTCTATAGTTTTATCAAACTGTAATAAAAGTTTTTCTTTTTTAGTAGCTACTAATTTATTGTCATTTTCTACAATAACTCGTTGTCCCTGAGCTTCAACAAGTTTTTCATTATCTTGAATTTTGTCATTCTCTAATTTTTCAATTTTTGCTTGTAATTCTGCAAGGCGTACCGAGAGACTTTCTGCAGTTCGATTTTCTCCTTTGACCTCAATACGATCAATATATCCATGCAAAACTGTAGGTAACCGCTCTCGTAATGTGGCATATACAGAATCTTGTTCAACGATTCCATATTTTTTACGTGCATATGCTTCCTGTTGTGCAGCTTCAATATGCGGATTTATTTCAGGATCATCCTGTTTAATCTCTGGCCCTCGTGGAACAGCATCAATGCGATCTTGAGTAGTATCTTCAAGTATCGGCTCTTCTGGTGTTGGTATTGGCTGTGATTTCTTTGGTCTTCCTCTTTTTCTTTTTGGAACTTCTTCTGCTTGAGCATCAGACTTTTCTGCTTCAGTATCTACGGCAACATCAAGGGGTTCCTTAAAAGATTCATCTATTGGTTGCTCTGCTTCAAAATTTAATAATCGATGTCGAGGTATAATTTCTGACATTTCCTCTCCTGCAGCAGCTTCTGCTGCTTCAAAAGCTTCATTGGCTTCTTGCAATGCATCTTTTATTAAAGGCTCTACAGGCTCTGGTGTGGTATCCTTTTTTTCTCTTTTTTTAAATGGTGTACTCTCTTTCTCTTTTAATATTGCACCTCCTCCCCCTACTGCTCCTTCGAATACATCATTTTCTTCATCAGTCTCCTCTTCAGAACCTTCTTCTTTAGTACGAGCTAATGTAGTTCCACCAAATTTTTGTCGCGTTCGCAATTGTCTTAAACGAACTGCACCACTTTGAATACTAGCCTCCTTTTGTTTGTCTTCTCCATGTACTATTTCCTTTTTAGGTACAATTTTTTCTTCTGTTCTTCTTACAGTAGCATCTTGTGCAACTTCTGCTTGTGCACTATCTACGGCTTCTTGAGGTAATTTTTTTAGTTTCCATTCAATTGAATTTAACTTGCGATCAATTTCTCGTACCTGTTCTATTTTTCCAGCTTTCACAAGTGTCCCACGTTCAGAGTACAAATCTTTACTTTCTCTTAGATGATTAATAGCATTCTCTAATGCTAACTGAGCAGTATCTATTCCTTCATTCAATATGTTAGCAGCTACTGAATGATCAGCTTGTAGTTTAGGGGAATTTTTAAATTTTTCATTATTATCCGTAACCTGAGCAGAAACATCTTCTTGAAGTCCCTTTACCTGCTCTTGAAGATCATCTACAATCTCTTCTATGCTTTTGCCTTCCGATTCTGGTGGCACTTCTCTCCGCGTTATCTGTTCAACAGCTGTAGAGCCTGATACAGGTAAGTCAGGAGGTGCTCCAATTCCTTCTACATCTTTTGCTGGTCTATTCATATAGTAATTATATACCCAAATCCTTTTTTACTTGAGCGAGTTTTTCGGCCTCCATTTTTTGTGTAAGTTCCTTCACTTTTAAACGGTAGTCACGCTTAAGAAGCGAGACTTTATAAAAAAACTCTTCTTCTGCCTTTTTTATTGCAATAAGCTTCTCCTTCGGAGTCATTAGGGTAATTATAACCCTCTTATGATTACACTACAATTAGTTGAGTGTGAGCAACTCCGCAATGCCTTCTTCGAGCGACACCTCTGGAATCCATCCCAATAATTCTCGAGCTTTTGAATTATCAGCCAATGTATTACTTGGCTCTAATCGTGCGGGAATATATTCAATGTTGTTACTAATGAGTTCTGCGAGCTTTTTAATAGAATAATTTTTGCCCGCACCAATATTTATTACTTCTCCCTGTCCTACCTTTGCACTTTCTGCTGCTAGAATATTTGCCCGCACGACATCACGCACATGAGTAAAATCTCGAGTTTGTTCACCCGTACCTGTAATAGTAAGTGGCTTACCCTCTTGTTTGAGTTTTAAAAATTTTCCAATGACTAGCGCATACGCTCCTGCAGGATCTTGCTTGGGACCATAGACATTAAAATAGCGCAAGCTTACTGTTGGTAATCCATATACATCACTCCACACTTTGCAATATACTTCTCCTACATACTTGTGAAGACCATAGGGACTCTTGGGATTTGGTTCTGCATCTTCTTTGGTAGGTAACTGCTTCGGATCACCATATGCTGCACTTGATGCAGAATATACTACTTTCTTTACTCCTGCTTCTTTTGCAGACATCAGAACATTAAGTGTTCCTGTAATATTTACATTATGAGTTGCCAAAGGATCATCAATTGACTGTTGTACGCGAGGCAACGCAGCAAGATGAAATACATAGTCCACACCTTTAAAAAGAGGTTTTATAGCTTCTAGATCTTGAATATCCTGATTGTGAAAAATAGCTTTAGGATGAATGTTTTCTTTTTTACCTCCAGTTAAATTATCTACAATTACTACTTCATACCCTTGAGTAATAAGCGCATCAACAAGATTTGATCCAATAAATCCAGCACCCCCCGTTACTAATGCTTTTTTATTCATAAGATATTAGACGCCACTTCGAGACAAAAGTTTTTTAATAGTCTTTAGAGCAATTTTTATATCGAGCCATAATGATCTATTTTTTAGATAATACAAATCATATGAAAGCTTTTCTTTTGTTTGCTCTACTCCAAAGCCATGATGAGGATGATTATCATGATAAATCTGAGCCCAACCAGATAGTCCTGGCTTGATGAGATGTCGAATAGTGTAATACGGAATTTCCTTTTCGTAGAGAGCTACCCCAGTAGGCAACTCTGGTCGTGGACCAATAAGAGACAAATCCCCTCTGATAACATTCCATAATTGTGGGAGTTCATCAATACGAGTTTTTCTCATAAAAGCTCCAAACGGAGTCACTTTATTATCTCCACCTTTACTCAAATCAGTCTCATTTCTTTGCATTGAACGAAACTTGTAGGTATTAATAAGCTCACCATTTTGGCCAATACGCTGCTGCGTAATAAAAACAGGGCCATTATCATGTCGTTTGATAGCAAGAATAATAAATGGATATCCAATAAGAGAAATGAGTCCCACTGGGATACTAATCACAATATCCATAATCCTCTTAAGAAGATCATAGGCTACTTTTGGCGCCAAAGAAATATTCTCTAAGAACCAATCATATTTAATAATAGATAATGGGATTCGATCAAATACATCTTCGTACATCTTATGCATGTCGACAAAAATCACCTTAGAAAACATAAGGCTATACAGTGCAGGCAATACTGGTTCAATTTTAGAGTCATTGAAATCCACAACCATAATTTCTACATTTTCTTCTACTACTTTTTTTCTAATTTCTTCTTTAAATGAAGCTATATTTATCGTGTCAGCATCATATGCAGCCACAAAGTGTAAATTATAATGATCATGCGTATTGAGTTCATTATAAAGTTCTTTCATTTCATTACCACGCGCGATAAGAATCGCAGACTGCTTTTCTTTTGAACCAAAGAGTGAATAGCCATACACTCTCCATCCCAAAATAAGTAGAGATGAAATTAAAAGATAAATAAATAAGTTGGTCTTAGGAGTAATTCCATAATATGGAATAAAGTAGAAAAAGAGTACCGCAATAATACTATTAATAATCTGCACTCGTACTATGATTCCCGGCAGACGTTGCTTAAAGATAAAGACTCGCTTTTCATATAAACCTGCAATATAAAAAACAACAAACCATACGACAAACAAAATAGAAAATGGTACTAAGTGATCCATCACATGATCTCGTCCTGGAATCTCCATGTATCGAACAAGCAACATAAGCCATAGTGAAAGAAACAAAATGGCCACATCACCTAAAAAGACTAAAAACGGATTTTTTCGGGTTACAGCTTTCATATCGTTAAATATGCTCTACTATAGCAAAAATACCAATAAATGCCATAATATACGCATGAGAAAGATATTACTTGTAATCACAAAAGCAAACTGGGGTGGAGCTCAAAAATACGTATTTGAGGTTGCTACAAAACTTCCAAAAGACTCATTTGAAGTAAAGGTCATATGTGGCCAGGGTGAAATTTTAAATAAAAAGCTCGAAAATCAGCATATTCCCGTCATCCAAATTCCTCAGCTCGGTAGAGATGTAAACATGGGAGCAGATAATAGTACATTCTTGAAACTCTTTTCAATCTTTTGGAAAGAAAAACCCGATGTTGTACATCTTAATAGTTCTAAAATTGGAGGATTGGGAGCCCTTGCTGCACGCCTAGCACGAGTTAAAAAAATAGTATTTACCGTACATGGTTTTGCTTTTAATGAAGATCGCTCATTTATTCAAAAATTAATTATAAAAATAATAAGTTGGCTTACACTTATTCTTGCAACTGATGTTATCTGCATTTCAAAACGAGAATATACTCAAGCATCTTCCTGGCCATTTGTATCAAAAAAGCTTCATCTCATTTACAACGGTATTTCAATTCCTGCTTATAAAGAAAAAGCAGTTGCTGTAGAAATATTGGCAAACACACTAAGTAAACCCACTGACTTTTTCTCTTCAAAAAAGATAGTAGGCACTATAGCAGAACTAACTAAAAATAAGGGCTTAGAATATGCTATACAAGCATTTAAAGACATAGATGCTCTTTATATTATTATTGGTGGTGGTGAGCAAAAGGAGTATCTTACAGAAGTAATAAAGAAAAATGGATTGGAACAAAAAGTATTTCTTGCTGGATTCATTCAAGATGCTTCTACCCTACTTAAAGTTTTTGATGTGTTCCTATTACCTTCACTTAAAGAAGGAGTGCCTTACGTACTCCTTGAAGCTGGCTATGCCAAGGTCCCAATAATCTCTACTAATGTAGGTGGGGTTTCAGAAATTATTGATGATACTACCGGAACACTCATTCCATCAAAATCGACTGAAGCTATAGAAGAAAGTATTAAAAAAGTAATGTCTTCAGATACAGAGCTTCAAAAAAATGCTTTATACAAAAAAATTGCTGAGAATTTTTCTCAAGAAAAGATGATTGAAAAAACTCAAGCTATCTATAACTAAATTCCTAAAAATTCATTTTTCGCGACGTCTTTGTGAGTCGTTCTGTTGTAGCGGCGCATCCCCATAAGAATACCGAGGGCAGTAAACTCTGCGAGTAAGTGTGAACCTCCATAACTCATAAAAGGAATTGTTACTCCAGTTACTGGTAATATTCCAATGTTCATACCCACATTGATTATAAAGTTGACCATAAACAAAATAGCGAGGCCAATACCATAGAGGACTTCGAAATTTGATGCACCAAAAAATGCATTCGTAAGTAATCTCCACATAAAGACTCCATACAAGAAAAAAAGAATCATTACACCAACAAATCCCCATTCTTCAGCAAATGCAGCAAAAATAAAGTCTGTTTGATATTCGGGCAAAAAGTTGAGCTTCGACTGTGTTCCGTATCCAATTCCCTTGCCCAACAATTGACCTGACCCCACCGCAATAGTCGACTGATAGGCGTTATATCCAGCTCCATGAATATCAGCTAATGGATTAACAAATGTCTTAATTCGATCTTTTTGATACGGTTTAAGTGCATACATCCACAATCCCAAAAATGAAACGGTACAAATAAGCACCACAGCCAAAATGTGTTGTTTTTTAATACCTGACACCATCACCATTCCAAGCCAAATAAAGAAAATAGTAATTGCATATCCAAAGTCGGGCTGAATAAGAATGAGGGTAAAGATTATAAATGCATACAAACCTGATACCAAAATATGGCGAATATTAGCAATTTCTATATGACGTCGAGAAAAATATTTTGCAAGAATAAGAATAAGTACAATTTTTGCCAAATCAGATGGCTGAAATGAAAATAACCCCAATCGAAACCAGCTTTGTGCACCTTTTGCTACGTGTCCAAGTACAAACAGCGATATGAGCAACGTACATGCGATCCCAAAAAGTACGGTCAAAACATTTGTTCTTTTTAAGAATCTGAAATCAACAAAACTCAGTAAGAAAAATATAGTGAGCGAAATAGCAATCCATACAAGCTGATGCTGGAAAAGTGTACTCTTTCCAGAAAAAGAATTCATCGTTACCAATCCGGCACCAAGTATTGGAATAACAGATCCAACAAGAATCCAGTCAATAGACCGCAAAATACCTTTCATGTTAGTGAAGTGGAATTGTAGGAATAATTTCGACGCGCGCAGGATTGTGTTTACAAATAGCAGTAGCAATTTGAGTATATACCGGCATCAAATCACCACTTGTAATAGCCTCATAGTAATGATCTGGAGCAGAAGCAATATTCTTAAGGAAATCAACATCGAGCTTAGTGCCCAATCCAATAGTATAAATTTCAATTCCCTGTTGTTTTGCAAATGCAGAACGATCAAGGGCAACCGTAGAAGCATAGAGTGTATCACCTTTCTTTTCTGGATAATTTGCTACACCATCAGTAAGCAATACAATTACTTTTTTAGCATTAGGATTATGACGTTCACTATTTAATTCTTCTAATGATTTTGCAAGCACATCATCAATATTTGTATACTGGATTCCTGCTTTAAGGATAGAAATACTATTAATCATAGTAGATACATCTCCGGCCTTAGATGTCAGAGTGTGATCAATACTTGCATTTGTTGCAAATGTTACAAGACCAACCTGATTTTGTTCATTAAATTGTCGCAAAAAAGAATTAGCTGCTTTCTTAACATTTGTAAGTGGCTGAGGAGGATTTGTTCCATCCACTGCCATACTTCCTGAGCGATCGATGCCCAGCATAATATCAGCAGGGACTTCACACGCGGAGCCCGTTTGGGGAAATGGATAAGGCCAGGTAAAGACTACATGCTGACTACTTTTTTGATCAAGATTAGTAATAAATGTTTTTGATGTTGCTACAGCATTTCCTTCGAGACTGTATACAACAGCCGTAACATCAACTCGATTGAGAGGAGTGAATGTAGGATTTTGGATATCAGCTTCAACTGACGGTGATGTAGAAGCATTAAGTAATGTTGGATTTTGTACTGTAAGTGCTGGAAGATTTTTTCGTACTTTTTGCCAATCTGGATCACTCGTCCATTCAAATACAGTGCGATCGGGAATACGATTATTGGCTTGTAGCAAACTTTCAAACACTAAGAAACTCTTCCCTGCTGGAATATATGTTTCTCCTTTTCGCTGTGTAATTACAACATTGTTTTTATCATACAAAGTAAAGATATACGAAACATGATCTGCTTCTGCATTTACGTTTGGATTTTGAATATATGCCGCAGCTGAATATACATCCGAAGCAACTTTAAAACTTCGTTGCCATAGCACGACAGGATTAAGCGCAAGTGGCTTACAAATTCTTGTACATGATCCTCCACAATCTACTCCTTGTTCATCACCATTTTGCTTTGAATCAAAGCATGTAGGCTGTTCACGAGTAAAAACAAAAAGCGGTACGCCAATAAGTACAGAAAGACTAATAATAAAACTAAAAAGATAGATTAATTTTCTACGTGTTGCCCACGACATTCTTTTATTGTATCAAATATAGAGCCATAATAAAAACCGTTCACTTGTGGTGAACGGTTTTTACTTAAATACTTTGTACCGGCGGCTAGCTACTTTCCCTCCATAAGGTATCATCGCCTCAACAGAGCTTAACTTCTGAGTTCGAAATGAGATCAGGTGTGACCTCTGCGACAAACCACCAGAACAAAATATTTAATTTATTTTTATGAAAATAACAAAACATCTGAAAAATTAATTTCAGATAACAGAGTAAAAGTAAAAAACAAGTGATTCATAAATTTCCTAATAAGGTTGACCAATTAGTACACCTCGGCTCAACACATTACTGTGCGTACACCTAGTGCCTATCAACCTAATCATCTCTTAGGGGTCTTAATGATTTCTAATCTTGGAGTTGGCTTCCCTCTTAGATGCTTTCAGAGGTTATCCATTCCCGACTTAGCTACGCTACGTTGCTCCTGGCGGAACAGCAGCCACACCAGAGGTCAGTTCATCTCGGTCCTCTCGTACTAGAGACAAATCTCCTCAAAAATCGACGCCTGCAGCAGATAGGAGACCAACCTGTCTCACGCTTCTTAATCACAGATTACTCTGTGGAATGGACTATAACTTTATCCTCTATTTTCATAGATAGGATAGTCAACATTTAGTCTCTACGGGCATTTATAATTACTTATAAAATTCCCTCGGTATTATCCTCATCATCACATGTAGGACTCCACCGAAATAAGTTGACGATGCACACAAAGATTACTCTCTGTGGCCGCCGTGATTACATATTGTCTCAATAACAGTTAGTACTATATTACTCATATATTTTCTAAAATCCTCAACGGTTCAGACTGTTCACTCACCAATTGTTACATTGGTAATAGAACGGTCTGAACCCAGCTCGCGTAGCATTTTAATTGGCGAACAGCCAAACCCTTGGGAGCTTCTCCACCCCCAGGATATGCTGAGCCGACATCGAGGTGCCGAACACTGCCGTCGATATGGACTCTTAGGCAGTACCAGCCTGTTATCCCTAGAGTAGCTTTTATCCGATAATCTCCGGCCGCGTCTAATGCGTACCGTCGGTTCACTTTGCTCCGCTTTCGCGCCTGTTTGACAAGTACGTCTCACAGTTAAGCTGGCTTGTGCCAATACACTATCGTCACGGTTTCCATTCGCGACTAGCCAACCTTAATAGACTCCTCCGTTACTTTTTAGGAGGATAGCGCCCCACTAAAACTGCCCACCAGACACTGTCTCTCATTGTTTTTGCCAATGAAGTTAGAAATTATATTTGAACAGAATGGTATTTCACTGACGACTCCATGTTCTCCGAGAAAAACACTTCAAAGTCTCCCATCTATGCTACGCAGTTAAAACATAATCTCAATATCAAGTTGCAGTAAAGCTTCTAGGGTCTTTTCGTCTAGCTGCAGGTAACCGGCATCTTCACCGGTATTGTATTTTCACCGAGCAGGTCCCCGAGACAGTTGCTCAGTCATTACACTATTCGTGCGCGTCAGAACTTACCTGACAAGGAATTTCGCTCATCTATTCCTTAGCACAGATGGACTCTTTCTTCATCCAACTTCGATGGATGTGCGGCGTTGGTCTCTATTCAACCGCAAGTGACTAACTATATATTACTACATAGCAAGATAGCATTTTGTGTAATGATTAAACTCTACGTTTATTATAAAACTTTACCACTTTTGCCCTATAACCGTCCCAGTCGTTTAGGATTCGTCTTACGACCAACCCTAAACCTTAGGACCGTTATAGTTACGGCCGACATTCACCAGGGCTTATATCAATCAGCAAATAAATCCGAAGACTCATACACCGTCGATATTTGACCTTCTGGCATTGGTCAAGTGTCACCCCCTATACATCCTCTTACGAGT
>CAZFND010000014.1:0-14800 GCA_964520645.1 uncultured Candidatus Saccharibacteria bacterium
ACTTGCTTGAGCACACGTCGTTCAGGATCCATAGTTGTTTCCCAAAGTTCATCTGCGTTCATTTCTCCGAGACCTTTATATCGTTGAATAGAAACTTTTGGTGTCTTTTTTGATTTACTATCATCTTCTTCTGTTTCTTCAGGAGTTTCTTCTTCACTTTCAGAATCAGTTGTCTCTTCTATCTCAGGCGCATCTTTTCCAACAAATTTTATCTTTTCATCGTCACTGTACGCATAGAATATTTCTTTTCCTTTCTTTATTTTATAGAGTGGTGGCTGAGCGATATAGATAAATCCTCCGTCAATAAGTGGCTTGAAGTATCGGAAGAAAAGAGTAAGCAAAAGTGTTCGAATGTGAGCACCGTCCACGTCGGCATCGGTTGCAATAATCACTTTGTGATATCGAAGCTTTTCTACATCAAATGTATCTCCAATTGCAGTTCCAAGAGCTACCACAAGATTCTTTATTTGTTCTGAACCCAACATTCTGTCTAATCGAGCTCGCTCGATATTAAGAATCTTTCCTCGAAGTGGAAGCACAGCTTGCGTCTTTCGATCTCGCCCAGTCTTGGCAGTACCTCCAGCAGAATCTCCCTCCACAATAAAGAGTTCTGATTCTCCCGCATCCTTTGACTGACAATCTGCCAACTTTCCTGGTAGTGTCATTCCTTCGAGTGCTCCCTTTCGTAGCACTGAGTCCTTTGCAGCTTTAGCAGCTTTTCGAGCTTTGAGAGCAAGTACTACTTTAAGAACAATAGCGCGAGCATCATCAGGATTTTCTTCTAAAAATGCTGAGAATGATTCTCCAAATACTGTTTCTACAGCAGCTCGTGCTTCTACAGTTCCTAATTTTGCTTTTGTCTGTCCTTCAAATTGAATTTCACGAATCTTTACAGAGACGACAGCAGTAAGACCTTCGAGGACATCTTCTCCGGTAAAATTGTCCTCAGATTCTTTAATTATATTATTCTTTCGGCCATAGGTATTGAGCGTTCTTGTTAAAGCCGTTTTGAATCCAGTAATATGCGTTCCTCCTTCAGATGTATAAATGTTGTTAGCAAATGGAAGAATTCTTGAGGTAATATCATCTACATATTGAAGAGAAACTTCTACTGATTCATATTCATTAGTTTTCTTTTCTATATAGAAAATATTCTTGTGAATAGGCTTGAGTGTTTGGTTGTAAAACTTAACCAATGAGAGCAATCCTCCTTCAAAGTAGAAAGACATTGAAGGAACATTGAGACCAAGTTCTCGAAGGTAAAATGCATCTTCTTCTTTTATTTTTCCTTCATAACCCCGAGCGTCGATAACACTAATACGCAATCCCTTTACGAGATATGCTTGCTGACGCATGTGGTTGACCACACGATTAAAATCATATTTTACTTCTTTAAAGATTTCGATATCAGCCTTAAAGAGAACAACCGTACCGTGAAGCTTTGTAGGAGCAATACGCTTTACCGCCGCTTGCTTCTTTCCACGGGCGTACTCTTGGAAATAAATTCCTCCGTCTTTGTGAACAGTTACTTTTGTATATTCTGAAAGAGCGTTAACAACAGATGCACCCACACCGTGAAGACCTCCGGATACTTTGTATCCTTCTCCACCGAATTTTCCTCCGGCGTGAAGGGTGGTCATAATAGTTTCAAGAGCAGAAACTTTTGTTTGTTTGTGAATATCTACCGGAATACCTCGTCCATTGTCTGTCACGCGAATCATTTCGCCAGGCAAAAGAGCAACTTCAATATCATTTGCATATCCTCCCATGGCTTCGTCACGAGAGTTATCGAAGATTTCGGTAATAAGGTGGTGCAAGCCATCAGTACCAGTTGTACCAATGTACATACCTGGTCGCTTTCGCACTGGCTCTAAGCCTTCTAGGACCTGGATATCTTCAGCGCTATACTCCCCTTCTTTTCTCTTTTTTTCTTCAGCTTTAGCCATATTTTGTTGTGGTTTAGGCTCTCATTATACCAAAATCAATACCTGAATGAAAGCAAAAAAAAGAGTTATAATTTTTCTAATACTTTCTCAACTTCTGCATAAAGTACCTCTACAGAATCGTTATTTTTAAAGACAAAATCAGCCTGGGCAATACATGCTTTCAAATTTTGGCTCCATGGTTGAGTTGATTCAAATTCTTTCTTCTCATCCTCCACAAATTTTTCAAAACTGACATTATCAGTCACACTCTGCCTATTGAGAATACGCTCATAGCGTAATTTTAGATCTGCATCTACCGCAAATAAGTAAAAGTTTTCTGCTCGCGATCTTAGTACTTCTATTTCTCCAAGAGTTCGTATAGATTCTATGACAGCATTACGAGGATCTTGTTGTCGCTCTTTAAGAAGTTCTGAAATAATATAATCCGGAGAATTAGTCTTCCTCAAATCATTGGCTACAATAAAAATGTTATCTCGATTGACTACAAGTCCTCTCTTTTTTACTTCTTTAATAAGAAACTCTCGCGCAGGATAATGTGCAAATCCTTTTTCTTTGGTCAAAAAATCAACAATAGTTCCCTTTCCAGCTCCAATTGTTCCTGTAATGCCAATAGTTATCATACTTTTTATCTCACTTTCCAACCATCTTTTGCATTCATAGTAGAAGTGATTTTAGACATAATGTCATTTATTTCTTCTTCTGTGAGCGTTTTTTCGTGGGACTGAAAGACTAATCTAAAAGCATATGAAGTCTTTTTAGATCCATCTTCTTGCTGCTTCGTAAACACATCAAACAATCTATTTTTTACCAAAATAGTTCCTGCATGTGATTCTATAATATCTCGCACAGCTTGTTCTGACGTTCCTTCGGGTGTAAAGACTGCAATATCACGTACAGCAAATGGAAACACTGATATTTTTTGATACTTATTATCAGCACTTTTTATTTCTGGCAAATTCCAAACATTAATGTCAGATAGTTTTTCTATAACAGCATCTAGATTTATCTCTACTATATTTTTTGATTTATTAAATACATATTCGAGCTTTATTTCGAGTTCTTTATTCAATAATTCAATAATCTCTGTAAGTTCCTGCTCTTCTTTCTTTTTAAGTTTCTTAGCATTCTGGATACCAATACTAAGACTGAGAGATTCTTTATTCTGAGTGAAAATTTTTCCAATTTCAAATATCTTAACCTGGTCAATCTCAAGAAAATCAGCATTTCGAGTATTAAATTCTAACGCTTGAGTCATGCCAGAAATTAAATCTGGTCTTAGGAACCCTTTATCACTAGCCCCAGGATTAAGTATTTCTATTTCCCCCTTATTTGAAAGTGAGTAAGTGAAAACTTCTGAAAATCCCTTATCTATCAACAAAGATTTAATTTTTTCTGAATAGTAAAAAGTCTTATTTATCTTAGCTGCTCCAGCAATTTTTGGTGGAAGTGTAGGAGTAATTTTGTCATAGCCATATATTCGCCCCACTTCTTCGACAATATCTTCTGAAATTACAAGATCAAGTCTTATAGCAGGAATAGTAAGCACAAGTTCTGAGCCTGATTTCTCAACTTTTATATTCATGCTTTCTAAAATCTTAGTGATTTCAGATTCTGAAATAGTTGTACCAAGCATTTTTGAAATAAATTCAGGAGTGATTTTTATGGTTGTAATAGCTTGTGGCTTAGCATATCTGTCTATTATTTTGCCAAAAGTAGCATTTTGTGTGAGTTCTGAAATTAATGCACTAACCCGTTCCATTCCCCACTCAGCCATAACAGGACTAATACCATTTTCAAATCTCTTAGAAGAGTCGTTCTTAATATTTGTTTTTGTAGAAGTCATTCGCACAGAACTTGCATGAAAGTTAGCAGCTTCGAGAATAATACTTTTTGTTTCTTTTGTAACTTGAGCTCGAATTCCTCCTTTAACTCCAGCAATAGCGAGTGGCCCAGCATTATCTGCTATAACTAGCATTGAGCTTGTAAGCGTGATTTCTTTGCCATCTAGAATAGTGATTTTCTCTCCCTCATGAGCTTTGCGTACTACAATGTTGCCTTGTACTTTATCTTTATCAAAAGCATGGAGTGGCTGCCCGATATCAAGCATGACAAAATTTGTCGCATCTACTATAGAATTAATAGAACGCTGACCCACTGACTCTAATCTTTCTTTAAGCCATGTAGGAGAATCAGTGACTGTTATATTTTCTACTACTCTGCCAATATATCGGGGGCAAGCATCTGTATCTTGTACTTGTATATCTAAGCCAGCATCTGGTAATAATTTATTTTGAGAAATTTCAGGAAATTTAGGAACGGTGAACTGTAATCCTGTAAGAAAAGCAATTTCTCGGGCAACACCTTTGTGTGAAAGTGCGTAATGCGCTCGATCTGGAAGAATCTTTACGTCTAAAATAGCATCTGCCGCTGTTTTTTCTACTCCTTCAACTTCAAAAGAATGAAATGTAAAAAGATCACTCAGCTTTTCTGAATCGGGTATTGTTTCTTTAAAATATGTTTGAAGCCAATTTTTTGAAACTTTCATATTAAAACTGATTTACTAATCTCAAATCTCCTGAATACAACAATCGCACATCATCAATGCCATATTTAATCATGACAAGACGATCGATTCCTCCTCCAAAGGCAAAACCTTTGTATTTTGTTGAATCTATTCCTGCATTTTGGAGCACTTTGGGATGAACAATTCCTCCCCCCATGACTTCAAGCCATTTACCCTTAAAGAATAAATCAATTTCTACACTAGGCTCAGTAAAGGGGAAGAAACTTGGTCTAAATCTAATCTGCACATCATTACCTAAAAGCTTTTTGAAAAAATATTCAAGCGTACCCTTAAGCTGACTCATTGATACTTCGGTATCAACATATAAGCCTTCTATTTGATGAAATTGTGCTTCGTGTGTGGCATCGGTTGCTTCGTTTCTAAATACTTTGCCAGGTACGATAATTCTAAAAGGAGGTTGGTTCTTCTCCATGAAGCGAATTTGGACCGGAGATGTGTGAGTACGTAAGACTTTGCGTTCTCCACCGTTAGAAGTCTTGATCCAGAAAGTATCCTGCATGTCTCGAGCAGGATGATCTCCTGGAATATTGAGTGCATCAAAGTTATAAAACTCTGTTTCAAGTTCTGGTCCAAGAGCAACTTCAAAACCAATTTCTTTAAAGATAGAATAGATCTCTCGTGTTACTTGTGTGAGCGGATGAAGGTGTCCTTTAGGTGATTCCATACCAAGCAAGTATATATGAAAAATGCATAATTTCCAACCTTCCCAAAACTTGATAAAAAGCCTAATATTTGATATAGTATTGCTTTAATTCGTATGGCAACTTTCCAGGAAATAGTGCTCTATTTTTTCCTTTTTATAGGTATATACTTTGAAGTATTTATCCTCTTTACCTATCTTCTTCACAAAGCCCAGATCAAAGCTGATGGTGAATGCTCATTTGAGCGACCAACCTATCCTTCAGTTACTATTGCAGTACCCGTATGGAATGAAGAAAAAACTGTTATAAAAACAGTTGAATCTCTCTTGGCCCTTAATTATCCTAAAGAGCAACTTAAGATTGTTGTAGTAGATGACGGCAGTACTGATAACACGTGGAATATTATTCAGCAGTATAAAGATCATCCTCAAATTACTCTGTATCATAAAGAAAACGGAGGTAAACATACTGCAGTAAATTATGCCATCGAACATGCTACAACTGAACTTGTAGGCTGCCTTGATGCAGACTCAATAGTTGATAAAGATACGCTCAAAAAATTGGTGTGCAAATTTGAAGACAAAGAAACGATGGCTGTAACTCCTGCTATGAAGATCCACAATCCTCAAACAGTCGTTCAGTTTATCCAAAGTGCAGAATATTTGTTTGGAATTCTTATTAAAAAAGTAATGTCTCTTCTTGGAGCAATCCATGTTACTCCTGGTCCATTTACTATTTTCAGACGAAGTATGTTCCAGCAAATCGGCCTTTTCCGAAAAGCACACAATACCGAAGATATGGAAATTGCATTTCGTATGCAAGCCAATCATCTTAAGATCGATAATGTACACAATGCATGGGTATATACAACAGGTCCTAATACCGTAAAAAAGCTCTACAAGCAACGAGTACGTTGGACATATGGCTTCCTCCAAAATGTTCGCGACTACAAATTCTTATTCTTTAATAAAAAATATGGAAATATTGGTCTGCTTACACTCCCTATTGCATTCATTCTTATTATTGGAGTTCTTTTTTCAGTATTCTTTTTAAGTTACCGATTTATAAACTTTCTTGTAAATAAATTTATTCAATATAAGACCGTAGGACTTGTTCAGCCGCATTTCACGTTTAGTTTGTTTTATATAAATACAAAGCTCCATATTATTTTAAGCATATTGGTATTCTTCTTAATGTTCATGCTCATTATCAATGCCCAGCGTCTTACTAACGAGAAAGTGCGTATATCTCGCGCTGTAATCTTTTATTTTCTCCTTTATCCCCTTATTGCACCATTTTGGGTATTAAAATCTATGTACAATGTTATATTATCTAAGAAAACAACCTGGAGATAATGAAAAGAAAAATTCACGTACAACTTTATATTTTTGCACTTATAATCACGCTTAGTATTTTCACCGGAGCGATTTTTTTTAGTAATTATCTCAATCAAAAAAGAACAGATGAACTTAAGTCTGCTGAAGATAAAATAGCGCTCGATATTCTCGCTTTCGAAACACAATTTGATCTTCTTAAAGAATCATCTTGTGCAACATTTAACAAATCCCCTCTTCGCGAAGAACTTTCTTCACTCAACTCTAAGCTCATCTTCATGGAGCAACAAGTAGGAGTGGATAATCCTGAAGTATTTAAGCTCAAACGCTATTACTCAGTTCTTGAAATTAAAGACTATCTTTTGAATAAAAAGATGGATGCACAGTGCAAAACAAATTCTATTCTTATCCTCTACTTCTATTCAAACAATAATTGTAGTGAGTGTACCATCCAAGATTATATTCTTCGCGCTATACGAGATAAATATCCTCATATAAATATTTATTCATTTGATTATGATCTTGATCTTCCCGCTATTCAGACATTGATTTCTCTTCACAACATTCCTGAAAATCCCCCAATTATAGATATTAATGGAAAAGCGTATGCACCATTTAATAGCCTCGACGATATTGAAGCAGTACTTGAGCCATTACTAAGTGCCACTTCAACAACAGCAACAACTACTGCTACAACAACTAAAATTAAGAAATAAAAATTGATGGCAATTATTTTAGGTTTATTTTTTATTATAGAACTTTGGTATAGCGTACAGCCAATGGGATTGTGGTGGGATAGTGCTATTTATATTGGCATGGGGAAATATTTGTTTTCTTCAGGAACTATTGGTGTGTGGGAAGCATTTCGTCCTCCCCTTCTTCCAATTATCTATGGCTCTTTCTGGAAGTTGTGTTTTGACCCAATTATAGTTGGTAAAATTCTTGCCGTAGCCTGCGCACTAGGAGCTGTATATGTTACCTATTTACTAAGTGAAAAAGTAAAAGAAGGATCTGGAATAATAAGCATGATCTTTCTTGGATTTTCGCCTATTTTTTTAGCCTTTAGCGTTATTCCATTAAGTGATATCCCCTCTACATTTATTTGTCTTTGTGCTGTATATGCTTTTCTTAATAAAAAATATACTTGGTCAGGAGCTTTCGTAGGCATAGCCTTTCTTGCTCGATTCCCTCAGGCACTTATGCTCACTCCCTTACTTTTTACGTTGGTACTTTCAAGCAAAAATTACAAAGCTACTATTATTAATAGCCTGAAAATCCTTATAAGCTTCTTTGTAGTTATTAGCCCCTATCTTATTAGTAATTACATTCTCTATCACAATCCTCTCTACCCTATAATTAAAGGCAATCAAGTAGCTATTGCTTCTCTCAATAATAGTAATTATTACGTCTCTTATTTCTATTATCTCAAGAATATTTTTATTCAAAATCCACTCATTATTCTGAGTCTTATATTTCTCTTTATTGTTGTTAAAAACTTTCAGAAAATTAATACACAAACACGAACTGCCTATCTTATTATTCTCATGACTCTTATTATTATTGGAAGTTATTTCAGCTCACTTGATCATAAAGAATTGCGATACAGTATTGCATTTCTTCCCTACTTATTTATCGCTGCAAGTGTAGGTCTGAGTTATATACTAGAAAAAGTTCAAGATTCAAACATAAGAAAAAAAGTGTTTATTAGCACATGCATATTCATAACAACAATGCTCATTCTAGAGAATACATATGTATATTCAACATATTTTCCTCTCCATGCCTCAAATCAGGCTCAGCACGCATACATGCACTTCTTTGATGACAAACCAAATGCAGTAGTAATGACCACCTCTCCTCAACTTGCTGCATACGGGAATATTCATATAGCAGAACTTGGCGATACTTGGGAGCATATGGAAGAAGCATATACCCGCCAATATAACACCCTCGAATACATAACCCTCGACATGTGTAATGTAAGTTGCGCAGGTCCAGCTAATCTTTGCAAAAATGCTCAAGATCGCGTTGTAGAAAAAATAAAAGCAGAAAACACACTCGTGTTCAATCAAGAGTTTCAGGGCTGTCTCTATACTATTTATAAAAAAGATTAATACCGAGGAAGTTTGTAGACAACTTCACACGCACCCTGCGCTCCACATCTATTATTAGTAAAATCTTGCGAACCTTTTAGAATATCTACTCCAATAGCAGTAAATGCTTTTATTTGAGACGCATACTTCTTCAAGCTTGATATTTTTTGATGTAATTCTGATTGAGTAAGAGAAATAGTTTCTTTTTCAAATAGCAATCCAGAATCTTTTTCTAGATTATTCTGAAGTGAGCTCAATGACTCTTTTGTAAATCGCTCAGTATATGGATAATCTTCATACACATAAAAATGAACCTTTACCTGCGGATAATTGCGAGCGACATCGATATACGCATCATGAAGAATTTGGTGATCAGGATGAGTAATATTTTTTGTGAAAACAGCCGGACCATATACATTAATAGTTTTATCAGCATGTGCGGCTATAAGCGCTTGAATATCTTTTGAGATTTCAGACTGAATAGTTGTTGTTGCTTCATCTCTTCCATACTGATTATCAGCATAGTCATAATTGGCTATAGTGATTCCCTTAAATAGTTTTAGAGCTTCACTATTTTCTGCTATGCGTATATTTTCTATTGAATCTTGTGAGGTGAACCCCGCATGAGCATCCCAATCTGTAACACGAGGATGAGATGGTACTTCAGTAAAAAATGTTGCAACCACCGTCGGATGTTCATGTTTGGACATCAATCCACCGAGAGAAAGCACAGCATCATCAAAGTGAGGTGACAGGATAATAGTTAACGTAGTATCAGACTTGTATGAAGCTTTATAAGAGACAATGATTCCTCCGACGAGAATGAGAAGAATAAGAAAAATACTAATAAACAACCACTGTTTTTTAGAAAACGTGAAAAAAGAAAAGTGCATACGTTGAGCCGGATGTCAGGCTTGAACTGACGACCTGCTGTTTACAAAACAGCTGCTCTACCAACTGAGCTAATCCGGCATGTTTCCCACAAATTATCAAACGAACTTTTGCTATCTTATCACACTTTTATCGACTTCTGAAGTTGTCTCTAAAGTTACTCATATCGTGCAAAAAGGGTGATGCTTTGCGATCAGTTTCGATATATTGCTTACCTTGAATAAGGCTAACAAGATGGTGTGATCGTTCATCAAGTTTTTTGTGCATATCTGCAAAAAACTTTTTACCTCGCACCACAAGATAATGTAAAACTATGTAAAAGTGCTTCTGGGTCACGTGGCTGAAATAATATGTTACTTCACTATATTTTTTTTGCAAGAAGCGCTCGACATATTGTCGCGCATACGGCCAAAAAAGTAATACTTCGTACTTCTCTTGGAAAGCCTTCGTTGCCAATAAGGCAACAATCAACCCTCCTGAAACTATAAATATAATAAATGTGACTGACATACTATGTTACCAACCTCGAAAAATGTTATTTTTCGAGAACCCCAAATCGCACAAATCGTGCAATTTCAATCTTTTCACCAAATTTCTGAACAGCAGAATCAATGAGTCCTGCAATAGTTATTTCTGGATTTTTGATGAAATCTTGTTCGAGGAGAATTTTATCCTTAAAGTATGCTTTGAGCTTTCCTTCAAGAATCTGAGCTTTCATGTTTTCTGGCTTTCCCTCTACTTCTTTTTGGAATACTTCAGTTGCGGCTTTCTTGGCATCATCTGTGACTTCTTCTGCTCGCATAAATCGAGGATTTGAGGCTGTAATATGCATTGCAATGTCTCGAGCAATGTTTTTGAATTCTTCGTTTTTAGATACGAAATCTGTTTCGCAGACAAGTTCTACAAGAGCCCCGATAGAACCACTTGAGTGAACATATGATTGCACAACACCAGCCGCAAAAGATCGGTCTGATTTCTTTGATGCAATATCTTTACTAATTTTTTTGAGAATAACAATCGCTTTTTCAATATCTCCACCTGCTTCTTCAAGTGCTTTTTTACATTGCATGACAGAAACTCCAGTTCGGTCACGCAAATCTTTAATTTGTTCTGTTGTTATAGCCATAGGGCGATTATTTTGCAGCCTTTTGTGCTGCTTTATATGCTGCTGTAATTTCTCCAAGGAAGAATGTAATACTTCCTACTGATGTGTCATTGCCAGGAATTGGGTATTCTACATCTTTAAGGTTGCAATCTGATCCAGAAATACTGATAACTGGAATTTTAACTTTGTGTGCTTCTGTTACAGCAATATGTTCTCGACTTGAGTCTACAACAAATACAGCTTTTGGAAGTTCTGTCATTGATACAATACCACCAAAGAATCGATTGAGTGTTTCGATTTCTCGATCGATAAGAAGTCGTTCTTTCTTTGTATACTTAATAAGTTCACCTTTTTCTTTCTGAGATGTAAGGAGTTCAAATCGTTCGATTCGCTTTCGAATTTGAGGGAAGTTTGTAAATGTTCCTCCAATCCATCGTCCTGCTACATACGGCATATTGATAGACTGTGCTGCAGCTCGTACTGCTTCTCGAGATTCATTCTTTCCACCTATGAATACAATTTTACCGTTATTTGCAGCAATAGATGCTACAAATGCTTTTGCTCGATCAAGATATTCCTTTGTCTTTTCAAGATCAAAGATTTCCACCTTGTTTTTAGCCCCAAAAATAAGAGGTTTTACAGATGGGTGTCGTCGAGACTTAGAGTAACCAAAGTGAGCGCCTGCCTTAAACATGCGGCCAATCGTTTCGTTCATATTTATTACAATGTTTTTCTCTTCTGCCATAGTATATGCGAGTTTATCACAGCTTTTTATCCAAAGCAAGGTGTTTTATTAATAATATGCTTACTCATCAACATCTTCACTAGCTTCCCCTTTTGAGGCCTCAGGATTGACCATAGCCTCAATAATATCATCGATCTGTCCTGCCCATATCTTTTCTATATTATGCCAAGATCTTTTGATTCGATGATCGGTCACTCTATCCTGCAAAATATTGTATGTTCGTATCTTTTCAGATCTATCTGCCGTTCCAATTTGGTCTTTTCTGTTCTGAGCAAATTTCTTAGCTTCTTCTTCTTCCTTAAGCATTTGCAATTTGGCTGTAAGAATACTCATAGCCTTCTCCCGGTTCTTTACCTGACTTCTCTCAGAAGTAGAACGCACATCTATTCCGGTTGGCTTGTGAATAAGACGAACTGCTGTTTCTACTTTGTTCACGTTTTGGCCTCCTGCCCCTCCTGATCGAGATGTTTCCATTTCAATATCACCCAGATTTATCTCAAATTTTACTTTCTTTCTAATAGGCAAAATGGCAACTGAGGCTGTAGATGTATGCACTCTACCTGACTTCTCAGTAGCTGGAATTCTTTGAATTCTGTGTACACCTGTTTCATAACGAAGCTTTCGATAAACATCTTTACCTCTAATTTCAAAAGATGCTTCTTTGTAACCACCAAGGGCACTCTGTGATTCGTTTACGGTATTAAAAGTCCATCCCTGGAATCCAGCATATCGCTTGTACATAAGGGAAATTTCTTCAGCAAAAAGAGCGGCTTCTTCACCGCCGGCTCCAGCACGTACTTCAAGAATGATTTCATTAGGAAATTCTTCTTCCTCTTTTTCAGAGTTGATAATTTCCTGCATTTGCTTCATCAAGCCGTCTTTCTGAATAGTAATATTCTCAAGCTCACTTTTAATCATCTCTCCCATAGCCGGATCTTGTGAAGCCATAGCATGAATATCCTGCTCTTCCTTCTCCAACTTCAAATACATATCAGCTAAATAGCTGGTTTTATGGTTTTGTTTAAATAGTTCTATGTCAGCCATTGTGACCGTAGTGAAGAGTTATTTTTCTTTTACTACTTTAGTCTTCTTAGGAGCAGCTTTTGTCGCTCGAGCCTTAAATCGCTCTACACGTCCAGCTGAGTCGATACTCTTGTCATTACCAGTATAGAATGGATGGCAATTACTGCAGATTTCGACTGACATTTCTTTTTTAGTAGAACCCATAGTAAAGACATTACCGCATGCGCAGGTAATCTTTGCCTCTGGGAAATATGTTGGATGTATATCAACTTTCATAGGAAACCACTATATCAGGGACTTCAATTTTTTGCAAGAAAAATACATTTTATATCCCCGCCAATGGGTCGATCATGTTTGTCTGAATACTTTGAGCTTTGGCAGCAACTTGATCACCATAAAAGGCATTAGCAGGCTTTTTGGCATCACAAGATCGTCCTGAGTAGTAGCGACATGCAGCATTTCTCTCATCACTATATGAGCCTGTACTTGCACCAAGATCAGCAAGATAAATAGCAGAAGCCATAAAGGCGTCACGAGGCTCCCAAGGATCAGGAACAGCCTTTCCAAGAGCTGCTCCAATTCGAGTTTGGAATAATTCCCAGGTAGATGGAATAAATTGCGATGGTCCCATAGCTCCACCATAGCCCGTAGAAAGTGGACATGATACACGAGTCTGAGCTGGGTCTCGCCCCACAGCACTTGTAATTCTTGTAAATGGTGCTAGGTCTCGTGAAGGCTTCATGATGCCACTTACCGGCGCTCCGGTTGTAACTTTCACTCCATCACCCGTAGTCATGTTGGTTACATAACAAGTTCCGACGTTTGCACCCAAGTTACTTTCTTGAGTCAAAATAGCAAGAAGAAATGCTGGTCTCACTCCTGTCTTTGCAGATGCCGCAGTAGCAAAATCCAAAGCTTTTCCGAATGGAATTGAAGCTGTATCTCGAAGTGCAAAGAGTGCTGCTCGAATAGATGCAGCTTTTGCCTGACGCTTCTTGATTTCACCTTGATAATTCTTTTGTTGCTCTTTACTTAAGCTCAATAAGCGAGCTTTTTCTGCCTCATTTGTTTCTACTTTCTTCTTTTCTTCTTCTACAGAAATCTTGGCATCAACTTCTTGAAGCTGTTTTTTTGCGAGATCCTGACGAGCAATTTCAGTATCAGTTTTTGATTTTTTAATATAGCCCAAGCTTACCTGAATAGATTCTTTAATAGAATCAAAAGCATCTACATCAGCAAAAAAGTCTGACATATCTTTGTTACTCAGTACCACATCTACAAGAGAAAAAGCATCTATTTCATTAGTTTTGCGAAGAAGCTGAGCAAGAGAATCTCGATTGGTATCGATTTTGCCAGTTAAGGTCTGAATGACAGCTGTTTTTGTATTAATATCTTTACCTAAATTTTGTATAGCTAATTGATGCACTTGAATCTTAAGCTTAGCTTGCTTAATTTTTGCATCCAAAATAGCAATATCCCGTTCTAGGGATGATCCTTTTTGCTGTTCAGCAGCTAAAATATCCTGTTGTTCAGCAATCTCTTTAAGAACAACATCAAGCTGAGCCTGCAATTGTGCTTGCTGCTCTTCTACTGTTTGAGCATGCGTAAAGCTTATTTCACTAATAAGTGCTGATGCGGGCGCTAGTACTACAGAAAGTATAAGTAATGTGTTTAAAAAGATTCGTTTAAATAGCTGAGTCATAAGTACCAAATAAAAAACATGTGGCTTCTTAGTTATCGTGGCCACATGTTTATTATACTAGTTTATTTTTTCTTGTCTTCTTTCTTAGGTTCAGCTGCTCCAGCGGCATCTGCGTCACCTTCAGTAGGTTCTTTACCTTTTTGACCTACTACTTCAATTGCATCAACATCAAGAGTTTTTACTTCTTCCTCTTCTTCCTTAGCTACCGCAATAGCTGCAATAACTTCTTCTGCACCAGTAATGAGGGTTACTCCAGCAGGAAGTTTGATATCCTTTGCAAGAATCTGACTGTCGAGGTTTGTAAGAGCACTGATATCTACTACGATCTCACGTGGAAGATCCTTTGGAAGAGCTTCGATTTCAATTTCGTGTACTACTTTAACAAGTGTACCTCCAAGATCCTTTACTGCAGGTGAAACTCCAGCAAATTCAAGAGGAACGTTAATTTCGAGTTTCTTACCTTTTTCAATTACATAAAAATCTGCATGTCGAGGAGCACCTGATACAGGATGAGTATCTACATCTTGAATAAGAGCTTCGTGTTCTTCTCCTTCTTTCCCTTTAAGAATAATAATTGAAGATTCTCCTGCTTCTTTCCATACTTTTTTAAATTGGCCTTCTTTTATAGAAATAGAGGTAGATTTCTCTTTTGGACCATAGAAAACAGCAGGCATATCACCCTCCTTCCGGACAGCGTGAAGCGTAGCGTTTTCTCTGTTCTTATAGTCTAATGTAA
>CAZFND010000015.1:0-14633 GCA_964520645.1 uncultured Candidatus Saccharibacteria bacterium
AAATGAATAAGGATAATAGACCTGAAGTGCACCTCCGTATGAGTTTGTACTATTGCCACTAAATGTAGAGTTGGTAATCGTTGTAGTTACAAAACGAAATACTCCAAGAGCTCCTGATGGCTCAGCGTAACTATACGCAAACGTTGTGGGATTGGAACTTGAAGCAGTGTTTGAATCAAAGGTACTCCCATTAATAACAATAGTGTTGGTCTGCCCAGCATATATTCCTCCTGAACCATAATATTTTCCGTTAAAATAGTTGTGGTCAATAGTTGATGTAGAAATAGTAAGTGTAGCACTCATATCATGCTTCAATCCGATTCCTCCGGCACCATAACTGTTTGTAGTTGAATTATATTTGTTGTATGAGATGGCAGCATTTTGAATCGTAAGTGTTCCACTATTGGTGATACCTCCTCCAGTTTCCGTAGCTGTTGTTACTCCATATCTTACGGTTACATTTTTGATAATTACTGTTTTTCCAGAACTAATGGTAAAAACACCTCTATCAGCAGTATATGCAGTTGATGAAGCTTGAATAAATGTTTGTGTTGCACCTTGTCCCTGAATAGTCATACTCTTTGCGATAGTATATCCAGTACCACTAGCATCTCCTGATTCTTCAGGACTTGTCCAATCAAATGTGCCCGTAAGATCAATCGTATCTCCTGATGAAGCAGCAGACGTATATGCTTTGTGAAAAGTTTTATACGGGGCTCCTGATCCTCCAGTTCCTGTGGTGTCATCTCCTGTACTACTATTTACATACCAGGTTGCGGCAAAAGTAGTAAAGGGGAATAGAAAAAACACACTCACAAAAAAGAAAGCGTGTAAAAAAAAGAAATTGTGTCTTTTTAACTTCATTTAAATATTAATTTTGTTTGCGTAGTGGCCGACAAGTGGAAGTTCCTTTTGCTTATTCTGAACAACATTAATGATGCCGATAATAGAAAGGATAAGTGTTCCAAGATTTATAATTTTGAAAACCATCCAGAGAGGACCCCAGTACCCCATACCAACAACCATTATAATTGCTTCGATTATAAAAAGTACAAGTCCTTGCTTTACGTGAAATTTTACAAATGGATCATCCTTCGCAAGAATATATGGGATAAAAACAAGAATACTAAGATATGAAAGGATGGCTAAGAGGTTGTTGTCAGAATGTGACGTAGGAGTAGGTGCTGGAGCTGGATTAGATTGTTGCGTGTCCATAAAATTATATTACTTATTAATGTATCTAGTATAACAAAAGCCCCTCTGTTATCACAGAAGGGCTTTTTGTTACCACAAGAATGCTTTACTTAGTTAGCATACTGAGTGAGGGCTTGATCGAAGAAGAGTCGTCCATTATCCGCAACATAGAGGGTTCGGAATGGCACATCTTTATAAATAAATCCTACTCCCTTCATGTCTGTAATTGCTGGAACTTGGATACTTATAATTCGATCTACAGAATCTGTACCTGTACAAATAACTTTCAATTCTCCGGCTGTCCATACTGGTCGAGCAGTATTTTGTGTAGCATCATCGTAGAATGTAAGTTGTGCAGGCTGGATTACTGAAGAACTAGGTGTACTTGTTGCATAGATCCACATATTGAGGTTATATGCGAACGATGTAGCATAGAGAGAATTTGTATTCATTGAATTCCAATCTGCTGGCCATCCTGCGTACACTGGCATTGTAGATGTTCCCATAGCTTCTCGAATCAAGATAGAGTCTTGAATATTGATTCCTTGATCAGCATTTGCATCAAGCTGGAAGATGTAGTTAGGAGTATTCCATAGAGCACTGATGCGTGCATTTGTTGCGTTGAATATCTTTGACTGAATTGTGAGAATTTGTGATTGAGTTAAGAACAATGGGAAGTTTCTCATGAGAATCACATCAGCGATATTGATTCCTCCGTCATTATTAAGATCAAAGTTTGCATCGTATCGTGAATCACCTGCAACTGATCCTTGTCGACTTCGAATGAGATCAACGAGGTTGGCAAGAATTGCCTGCTTCTCTGGAGACACAACTGTAGAATTCTTAGGTGAAAATACTGAGATGTGTGTCTTAAGTGCAGTAAGAGTTCCTGGATCAATTCCATCAAGACTTACTTTTCCAGAATAACTCAAACCTTTAACTGCTTTACAGAGAAGTGGCTTGTAAGCAATTGGAGCCTGAAGTACATACGCTGCAATTCCCCGGTCTCGTGCACCAGCATTGATCACTGCATTTCGCTCTTCAATACTTCGAGTGTAGAAACTGTCATACACATTTGGTCGAAGTGTTACTGTAAGAGCATAGAATGGAACAGCTCCTTGCGTTGGTGTTGTGTATACGAATCCAAGAATTCCTTCCCCATAATATCCCTTCTTTCCAGCATCAGTATATTCTGTTGTACTTGCTGTGTAGAAGTGATCCCCAATTGTAGGATTGTACATTCTATAGAATGGTACAGTTCCAGTTACTTGTACTGGATATACATACGTACCACTTCCTTCAATTACTACCCCTTTATAGGTAAGTGAAATTGCTTCACTGTAGTTTGTTGTATAGAAGTGATGAGCAGTATTTTTGTCATACATTCTATAAATTGGAATTGGACTAACTGAAGCTGAACTAACTGCACTATTAAGAAGAGCGAGATTATTTGCTTGTACACTACTTAATAATCCAGCACTGGTTACGCCGAAAATAAATCCAACGATTACCACAATGCCCGCAAACACTGCTCTTCTTATCTGTTCTTTTTTTGCTGCCGTCATTTAATTAATTTAATTAATAATAAAACTACATGACCTTAGATCTTTCAATTTTACCATATACCCATGAGCTTGTGCATGTGAGTTATTAGACTTAAAAGCATTTCAACAAAAAAACCATCCGTATGGATGGTTTTTTGCTTCGAGAAAGTGTTCTAGAATACCTGACCACTAACTTTGAGAGGCTCAAGACCAGTAGTTATACTTGTAGCTTGTAGGTTTGAATCACTAGAACCATAGTATATAGCTGTGAGTGATGTTATTACATTTGAGGAAGGGTTGCCGGTGTTGCTTACAAGTACTTGATACGTAAATGTACGTGATGTATTCGCTTTGATTACATAAGATGATGAAGTATCACCTACCCCATCTCCAGAAACTGTTACTGTAGCCGGACCTGTCGTAGATGCAACACCCGATACAACGGTCTTAATAGCTAATGCTGGATTTTTACTTATATATACAGGACTCATGCTTGAGTTATTCAAGGTATAGGTAAACGATACGAGCGATTTTGTAGCTGCCGAAGTTCCATTGTTTACAAGAGCTTGGTTTGCATAAGGATTACTCATAGATACAGGTGCTGGAGCAACAATTTTATAAGAAATTTTATAACTTACTTTACTTATATTAGTCTTTGGAACCCAAACAAAAGAATATGCCAACCAATCTCCCGCAGCTCCATTGTCATACGGCAAATATTCATAATAACCTTTGCTTGCATTAAACTTCATCGCATCTAGATACGCAAGATCAGTTACCGATGAACTTCGACTTACATACATATTTGCACCTTCATCTGGTGTAAGTGATGTACCATCTGCTTCTATCACTGTTGCTCGAAAAGCTACAGTTTCTCCAAGATTGTATTGAGATTTTTCAGTTCTAAATGTAATTACCGGCAATGGCCAGATTGGTCCAATAGCATTGGTCATAAGAACCACATCTTGGATGTTAATACCCTTATCTTTATTAAGGTCAAGCTGAGAAATATATCGTGGATTACCTGCTGTAACTCCAATTCTAGAATTAACTGCATGAATGATTTTATTCTGAATTGAACTTGCAAGTAATGTATACGGTGCAGTTGCTCCTATTGAAAGTGGTAAATCTCTCATGAGAATAACATCTTGAATTGTGATTGCGGCATCACTATTAAGATCTAGATCAGCATCATACACCCCATTTGCGCCCTCAAGTATTGATCCTTGTTTACTTTGAATTAATGCTACTAAACTATCAATAATTGCCTGATTAGAAGTTGTTGTACTTTGTGTCACTGCAGCAAAAAATTTCCCTTTCGCCTTGTATTGAGTAAGAGCTACAGTTCCTCCAATAATCACACTAATAATTATTAATAATAAAATGGTTAGACTAAACCCATAGTTAAATTTTTTCATACATTCTATTATCTTATAGTAGAGCTTACTTGTATAGGGATAAAACTTATCATTACTGTAACTAATGAGTAGCATCAACGTCATCAGTACTGTCGAAAAGCTAGTATCTCGTTGTTATTAACATAATAGTATTGAATATGAAAAAATCAACACAAATCCTACATAAGGGATTATCTTCAGTAATCGTATTTGTTCTTTGTGCTACAGTTGTTGTTCCATTTACAACATCAGCAGCATATCTTAGCCGTCAGTTAGAATTGGGAGTAAGTGGAAGTGATGTATCAGCACTTCAAACATTTCTCGCAATGGACAGTAGTATATACCCACAAGGTCTCATAACAGGATACTTTGGAGTACTTACAAAAGCTGCAGTCGCACGGTATCAAACACAAAATGGAATTTCTGCAGTTGGTAGAGTTGGACCTCAAACACTTGCATTCATTAATAATGCAATGAATAACGGAACAGGAATAAATGGCGTGGGATATGCACCCTATATATATCCTGTGAATGTAGCGGTAAGTAACGGGTCTGCAACATTGGCGTGGAATACAAATAAACCAGCTGCAGCAATCGTATACTACAGTACATCACCACTCGTATTAACTGAGGCAACAACAAATACAGGTATAACAATATCGGGAATGCAAAATCTGGTTCATGTAACCTTACTTACATCACATACTGCCAACCTCAATAACTTACAATCAAACACAACATACTATTACTTAGTATATGTACGTGATGGATTAGGTAACGAAACCGTCACCTGGCCACAAACATTTACAACAAATTAAATCGATATATTAATTTGTAACAAAAACCCCTCATATATGAGGGGTTTTTGTTTTATTACGGCGCAACATTTACAACAGCAGATGAAGATACAAATGAAGATTCATTTGTATGTACCGTAAAGTCTAAATTATTTGTAGAAGACACGAAGAAGTAATAAGTTGTATTAGCACTTAAACCTGTAAGAACCACTTCATGATTTGTACCGCTTTCTCCAAACACTGAAATAGGAGCACTCGGTCCTGTGAGCACTGGTGAAGATACACTATATGTTACTTCACTTGTAGAATACTCACTTGTTGTCCATGTAATCTTAGTAGTTGAAGCGTTGACTGTAGAATAGTTTGTTGAAGAAATCGTAAAAGGATTTTGGGGTGCTGGAACATTTTGCTGAGGTTGAGTTGTTGATGCTGTCGTTGTTGCAACCACACTTGGTGTCATGGGTGTACTTGAAGCTGTAGATGGTACAACTGTCGGAGTTGTTACTTTTTCTTTTTTATCTTTCTTAACCTTTTTTAATTTCTCAAGTGTTTTTTTACCAACCCTTCCTACTTGTTCAAGACCATGCTTTTTCTGGAATTTTTTTACCGCTTTTTTTGTGAGAAGACCAAAAAAACCTGTAATAAGTTTTTCTGGATACATATCGGGTTCGTCTGCAAGAATTCTTTGGAGTTCTTTTACATCCTCCCCTTTCATTCCCACTTCGAGTTGTCTCTCAAGTGATGCAGGTACATTTGCTTTTACTTCTTTTGCAGGTTTAGCTTCTTTATCTTTATCTTTTGCAGCCGCAAATGTCGTAGTAGTTAATCCAAGTGAGACAGAAAGAATAAGAGTGATTATAAATATTTTTTTAATCATGTTGATTAAGTATACAACAAAAAAGCCGCTTCCATAAGGTTGCGGCCCTGACATGTTTGATCTTATGCAGCCCTCTGAAAATCAATCATCACACACTCCCACCATTCTTCTGGATATTCTTCTGTGGGAATACTCAATAGGGTTAACATTTTCCTTTCCCACACTGATCCCCGTGAAGTTTTCCATCCCGGTAGAAAAAGTGTGTGTTTGACCATTCTGGAATGAAAAATTCCCCTATAGAATACATCCAGAATGTCTTGGCAATATGGTTTGTGAGGCTTCCAATCAGCTATTCGAATCATAGCCTCCTGAAAAAGTACCTGATCGAATACTGCACATCCCCGCTTGCGTGCTTCGAGAATAGCAAGCTGAAACACTTTCATATTCGCTTCCAAATTCCCTAAACCCCCTGTCGACATTGGCCCACAAATTTGAACTATGGGCTTATTATCCTCCTCCATACGACGCAAAATAATGAGAGCAATATCTACCAGTTCTTCGAATGTTGTTACAGTATCGAGCAAGCCAACTTCACGTTGCGTCCAATACGGCTGTATATTAGCCATCTGAATTTTCTCCTTGGTTACAGTTCTGGCAGTGACTTTACTCTAAAAAAGTAAATATGTAAATACAAAACACCCTGCCGTGGCAGGGTGTTTGTTCTCATTTATGACTATCTATTATACTTTATTTCTTCTTCATCAATCCACTTACACATTCCCCTTGATTCTTGAAGCTTGGGTTTGTGAAGGTTTTCCATCCATTATTTTTACATTCATCTTTATTTGTAGGTCCTGTTGATACGGGAGGAACTGAATTATTAACAGTGAATGTCCAAATAACACTCCATGGACTCACATTACCCGCAGCATCTAGTGCTACCACATGCCAATAGTATGCGCCTGCTGGGATTCCGGCTACCGGAATTTCAGAAAGAGTTAATGCTCCTGAAGTAAATGCGGGATTTGCAAATGAACCATCACTTGAAGTTGCTGTAGATGTTGAGATTTGAAAAGTGTATGTTACCGGTGATGACGGATCTGTTACATCTGACCAATCTAATTTTGTAAGACCTGCTGAAGTTGTTGTCGCTCCATTTGGAGGTGAAACAAGATCTGGCGCAGCTGGAGCTGTTGTATCTGGAGTTACCAATTCGAAGTTGTAAGTAACTTCATTTCCACTCACTCCTATAGTTACTGCATCAACATTTCCACTAAATGATGGCCAGCCTGAGCCTGCTTTTAAGACAATAGCTCCTGTTGTTGTATTAACTCCTATGTTTGGATATGCAGCAAGAACTTCTGCCCATGTACATGGAGTTGCTTGTGAACAACCAGATGCTGTAGCAACCGCAGAATTACTAAACCACCAATTACCTGTTCCCGTTCCAGCTGCATCATTTAATGTATTCCAAGTCTGCCATGTACTTGTTGCAATTGTTTGCGTAAAGTACGGTTCATACACAAGGCGTCCCTGCCATGTTGTGATGGCATCGGTCACATCAGTATCAATATTTAATTGAAGAGCAATTGCTGTTAATGCACTTCCATTCGCAGCATCTTGATATGTTGAATACTGAAGAGATGTTACATCTCCTAATTTAGTTACTTGCGCTACTGGCTTTGCGAGAATCTGCCCATCTGATGAAGATGTAGCAGTGAGCTGTGCACTTCCTGTACCAAGTGGAGGTGTAGCAGGACCATTCACGAAGGTACCACTTCCAGGTCCTTCTGTTTGATCGTTAACAAACACCCAACCATCCATGTTACTTGGAGTTACGGTAGTGATTGTTGCTGCATGTGCAAGAGATGCAAATGTCACAGCAACAACGACTGCTGCCAAACTTCCTAGTATTGTTTTTTTTATCATTATTTATTTTAAATAAATTAATTACCGATAATAAACACATCACCTCGAACGACGATGTGTATATACTATAACGTCTGATATTCCAAAAACTTTTCTAATAACTTATTCCAGGACACATTTTTAGATCAAGCAAGAGATAATTTAATGTTTTTATTCAACCTAAGCTGATTTTTTAGAAGAAAGCAATTTGTCATATATCAAAAACAACCATGGAACACCTTGATTGAGCATAAATACAGCATCAAAAAGTAAAACACTGAGAGTCATTGGGCGAATATGAAAAAGGTACAAAGGTAATTCCATAATTAATGCACCCACGATACCAATCAAAAAAACATTCCACACAATCCGAGAATTTTTTCTATATACAATAAATAGAAGAGTAAACGCGATCACGAAGTTAATTACCCATCCTATATATTGAGAATTCATATGTCGTACTGACTGAACAAGAGTATCATCTATACTAACTAGCAGGGAAAAAAGTGGGATTGCAATCCAAAACAAAAGCCATATTAGAGTGAATTTTATTGTGGGTTTAAAATTTTTATTCTTTAAATTTTCAAAACAAATCCATATCCATGGAAATGCATAAAGTGCGTATGATATAGTCATCATGAAATCGGCTCCAAACTTTTTCCAGAAATATATTCCCAGAGGATGTGGCATTTGTACTCCCCCAATCCAATATTCTCGAATAAAAGTAGTTGCGGAAAAAAGTGGACCAGCTTGAGTATTCCACCAAATATATGCGTCAATAAAATAAATAATAGGGGCAATAATAATTCCAAACAATAATGCCTTGTATTTTTTATTATAAATCAAAATTGCTAACCAGATAATAAGAAACACTGCATCTATGTAGATGTAGTCATATTGAAATATCCGTTGAACAGTATAGAGGTCCATAATATTAAGATTTATTATTTAAATTTCTAACCGCAGCGACAATTGCCTCTTTCTGTCGTTCCCAGTCAGAACCATATCGAGTGGGAATTTCGATTTCCAGAAAAGAAATGTTTTTACTCTCACACCATTCTTTAAATGTCCCTGTCTGTTTGAGCTTATGCCATACTGGATCAGACATCAATTTGAGCTGAGCTTTTTCTGCATATATATGCGCTAGTTTGATCGATGTTTCATCATGTGCAGGCAACACATCAGCTCCTACACTATGAAATGAAAACAAAAAATCAATCTTATTATTTAAGATAAATTTCGTAACAGCTTGTGTTTCTGGCTCAGAGTTGCCATATGCTCCACAATTCACTTTTACACTCTCACTATATTCTTTGCCATATGACCAGAGAGATTCTTTTTGAAAACTTGGAACATCAAAATTCCTATTTAAATCTACTAAATGACCATTAAACCTCCCGATTCTTCCTCCATGAGCATAATCTTTATTTTCTTGAGCGAGAGCAAATCCATCAGGGTTAAGACACGGAACTATATAAAATGTGTATGATTGAAAATCTAATGTATGCTCATATAAATACTTAATGAGATTATAAGATAGCTTTACTGTTCCCACTTCATTACCATGAATAGCGGATACAAAAAGTATTTTCTTATCCCCTTTTCCAATTTTATAGCAATCAATAAATCTACCTGAAACAGATGTACCCACCGAAATTTTTTCAATTAATGAAGGTATAGCTGGCGTAGACTCAAATGACTCAATAAATCCTTTAACGAATCTTTTTATTTTTCTAAGAGTGGATTTCATAAAGAATATTGTGATAAAAAGTCTTTTACTCCCTCACGAGTAAGTGTATACGCTCTTACAAAAGAGTCATCAATATGGGCATATAGTATTCCCTCTACTTTCCCTGTTTCAACAAACTGGCTGGCAAATGTAATAGTTTTCGCTTCAGTATCCTGAATGAAGGGCTCTGGTGAAACCCAATCTATTTTTCCTTCTTCATAATTGTATATAAATAATCCGACTGAAAACATTCCGTATTTTGTTTTTCCATCTACTAATGTATTGGCTTCTCTTCCATTTATTAAGCCGAGCAATTTTCCTTCTCCTACATCGATAAAATCTTTTGAAAAAAAAGGGCCGGGTGAAGCGTGTCCTGCAATCCATGTGATGTTATGTTCTTTGGGATGAAAAATAATATCTCCTAACTCCCAAGAGTTTCCCATATCTTCTACAATAGCTGTTCTAATAACAGAATAATTAAAGTCAGCTTCTTTTTTAGTAGATTCAACTAAATTATATCGAAAACCTTTTTTATTAATCGGTGCCACTGATAGTTCTTTTGCTCCACCTAGAGCATCCGCCATGAGTACAGGTGGTGTCATTTCTAGAGAATGTAAATCTTTACCCACAGCATGCCCTAGATGTATTTTATTTTTACTTTTTTCAGTTTTATTTATTAAAGGAAGCGTAAAATAGAGATGTAGTACATCATTCTTCTCATCAATCCAAATATCTGGATCTTCTAGTCCAATAAAATCTATTCCCTCTTCTTTCAATTGATTAATAATTTCTTCTTCATGTTTAACAACCAATTTCTCTCCTATTTCAAAATCTCCTGAAGATGTTTTCTTAATCAGGTGAAGCTCACTTCTATCAATATATCCTTTTACCGTTACATCACCCTCTCTACTTGTAATACATCTAATGACTCCCTCTTGGTAATTTGTCCGAGGGTCTAAAGTAATAGCCATAACATGAGTAAGCTGCTCATGAGCACTTACAACTTTCCCTTTATGTTGAATATAGCCTTTGGTCATGAAATTATCATTGCTTTTTATCAAAATCTTTCATATAGACATAATATCTATCACACACAGCAATATAAAAAGCAGGTCTAATTTTCCAATCATTCTCAGTTGAATTCATTATGTGCGATTGCAACTCAGGTACTGAATAGGTATTTACAAGTTGTTGCGCCGCTGCAAGTGCATTATTAGAAATAAAACCAGCCAATGTACCAATAGTTGCTCGAATAACAGCGGCGTTATTTAACACATCAATATAATCAAAAACCTCTTTTTGTTCTTGTCTTTCTGGTAAATCATCATCATCTGGTCGAACGAGTCTTAGAAATGGATGTTCCATAGTATTAGCCTAACATATTTAATTATTCTTTAAACCCATAAACCACCTGAATTTCTTCTTCGAGAGTAAAGTATGGCCTATTCCCTATTTTATTCTCAAGTACAGCCTTCACTTCATTAAGAAACTTTATTTTATTTTCTTCTGATAAAAGTTCATATGCTGAAGCTGTTTTTAATAAACCAATGCGTTCTTCTACAGTATCATTATGAATAAATGGAATTCGAGAAGTAGAAACTTTGTGTAAGCCTTTCTCTTGAAAAAAAGATGCTATGTGTTTTAAATCTCTTAATTCAAAAGGCACTTTGTCCCAATTATAAGCACGAAATATACTACCCGGTATTTCATCCTTTTCTGGAATATCTTTCGTTGTTAATGTCCAAAATACAAATAACAATCCGTTTTGTTTTAGAACTCTCTTTATTTCTTTCATTGCTACATCATTCACAAACCAATGAAAAGCTGTACCCACAGTAATAGCATCAAAATAATTATCTTCAAATGGTAAATGCTCTACATCTGCTACTGAATAATTAATATTTAATTTCTTGATCTCGGCTTGTTTCTTTGCTTCTTCTATCATGAGTTCATCATGGTCACAGCCATAGAGATCAACTCCATTTCTCTGTAATGGCTCAGTTGATTTTCCCGTTCCACACGCTATATCTAAAATTCTTTTTTCTCCATCTTCAATAAACGAAAAGAAAAGATCATACACTTCTTCCGGATACGGCTTTCTGTATTTAGTATAATCTTCAGCCAAATTTCCAAACTGCTTTTTGTGCTTATTGATGTCCATTCCTTTTGTTACTACTCAGCTGTCACACCAATGAATTCTGGGAGAATAAATCCTGGCGCATTAGGATCTTGTGCTTCTGCTTCAATCGCTTTCACTGCCTCTTCCAAACGAGGAATCATATCTGGATTGAATCGTGCAGCAAAGCCCTTAAGGGAATTTCCCATTTGTATCAATTCATCATAAAACTGACCACGTCCGCGAGAAAAGACCCTGCTTTCTACAGCTCTCTCAGGTGAAAGAAGCTCTTTAAGCTCACCCTCAATTTTTGTACCATATTCTAGATCTGATTTTTGGGAAAGTAACTCAATTGCAATATCTCGAAAATTGTTTACAACTTCCGATCCTTCAAATGTATCCCAATTTGGATCGATTGCGATAATCTTTTTGCATACTCTATCGAGCTCTTGTAATGCAGCATGTCTCCGTTCTGATGGCAGGTGCATCAACACCAATCGTACGTGTCCCACATCGACAGATTTATCTTCAAAAGGTAATCGAGTAATTTCTGCTCGCACTGCAGTATTTCCCTCTTTTTTCTGCTCAAGCAAAAATGGTTGCTGAACATCAAGAGCAACATAATTTCCCCCATGTTCTTTTACCCATTTCCCCAAATCTGCATTTGGCCCCGAACCAAAATCAACAACAGTTTTACCTTCCAACACTTCTCCCAAAAGATCTGTTGAGATAATATAGGGATATTCAAATTTCTTTAATCGTTCTGCTTCACTTTCTGGAGCATTCGATCCTTCGTATATATTGTTTTCTTTGTTTTCCATATCCCTAATTCTTTACTCCTGTATTATCCGTTATTTTCAAAACACCATACATGATAAGAGCTAAGACAAATGAACACACATGAATAAGAATAAAAAACTCATTTTCTATTCCACACATCTCCTTACCACACCCAAGTATATTCAACTTGATTACAAATAAATCCAAAAGTGCGTATGCGATTCCAATACCCGCCGCCCAAAGTAATGCTTTTAGATTTCTTAAGATCAACAACAAAACAAGTGGTAATCCTAAACTAACAACGACTAATACTGTATTACTAACATCCACCCCACTCGTAAAACCCTGCGTAAGAATTCCATGCCCCACCTCGAGAATATATTTTAATAGTCCTATAAGATTAACTAAGTAAATATAAACCCCTAGGTAAATGACTAATCCCATCCAAAATTGTTTTTTCATAGTACTTTAATTATACCTCAACCATATTTTGTTACCTAAGTAAGTTCTACTTCATCAATCCTTCAAGCACTCCATCCTTTGTTACCTTCAACAATGTCACAGCTCCGACAGAGGGTTGGGCTGTCATTGGCTCACCTTTCTTTCGCTCGGCAAAATTGACATGAAGTTCTTTGGAATCTGAATGGATTTCTGTTGATTGTGGAGCAATTCTGTCACCAATCAAAAAAGCATTGGTTGTTTTGTAACCATCTTGAGTCTTAAGTGCTACAACAACATAATAAAACAAGCCACTGCCTCCCCCATCTTGAGTGATAAGAAATGCAACATCTTCTTGCCCATCACCATTCAAGTCTCCTTTTGCTTCGTTACCAAAGTATCGTGTTGTAATTGTCGCATTTGGAATTGATGCAGGATGAATTTGTGAAATACCATTCACCAAAGTTACTGGCGCACTTTCTACGGTAAATGATGAATTCTTTCCATCAAAAGATTTAATACCTGATGCTACATCATGAACTTGTTTGCTGTTTTTCTTACTTACAACAACTATAAACCCCACAGCTATTATAATTATAAGAAGAATCGATAATAATTTTTTTGACATATAGTCAGTATACTTCAACTATATATAGAAATATAGGAGACTAAAACCCCTGATTGTTAAACAAGATATAGGTACCGATGAAAATGATGAGAATGGAGAGAATTTTTTGGGCAAGGTATTTTTTTTGAATATTTTCTTTACTAATGTGCGGAAAAAAGAGAGTGAGAAAGATACCATAGATAAATACAAAAAATGGCTGGAACCCATTAACAAAAAGTACCAAGGCAATAGGAGCCAGCAATGCTGCAAAGCCTGAAAGGAGTTTAGCACCAATATTTATCATTTCGTTAAAAATATTGAGACCTAAGATTGGATACGTATTGTGTCTGAGCACATATATAAATTGCTTTCGATAGGTAGGTACAAAAGTAAAAAATGATAAGCCAAATAAAATTGCCCCAATATCTTCCCAAAATGATGTAACCCAGAAATTTTCTTCTAGAGCAACCAATTTAAATACTAGAATATTTATTGCCACCATGAGTGATGAAAGCATCATGAGGAAGAACACTTTCTTTTTAAGTGAAATCTTTTCTTCGATTTCTAATGATATACCGATAGCTCCAATTACAATGAGCGCTCCTGCTACTATCTGAAACAATGACAATTTTTCTCCGAGAAAAATATATCCGAGAATAAACCCAAAGACAGGTACGGCTTGATAGAGCGGTACCACAGTACTCGTTTCTCCTTCATTAAGCGCATAAAAATATGGAATAAATGAACCTACGAGCAATGCTCCGTTGAGAATTATTACTAGAGCGTACCAAGGAGAAATAGTGAACACGGGTGTAAAAAGAAAAATTGCAATCGAAATTACAACACCACTTATTCCACTAAAAATAACAAGAGATCCTACTCCATCCACTTTAAAATATTTATTGATAACATATTTATCAATGTGTGTACTGACAGACCAGAGAACAGAAGCCAAGAGTGCGACAAAAAACCATGTCATACCTTAAGTGTATCATAGCTCTTCTATAGAAGTAATGTGAAAATCTAATTCATTTACTTCAGTTGGTAAAATATCGTATACTTGAGCGTGTTTACTAAAATAAAAAATAGTTTCAACCTCGACATTGCAATCGCCATTGCAATTATTATTGGCTTAATTTTGAATATTGTATTTGTTTATATACTTGATACCGAAGTATATATGTTTAATGTTCTTCTTATTATTCTGGTGATTTTGGGATCATTGCCACTTGCTATTAGTATTATTCGATCGATTATCAATAAACAATACGGAGTAGATCTTATTGCGATCACTGCAATCATTACA
>CAZFND010000016.1:0-14311 GCA_964520645.1 uncultured Candidatus Saccharibacteria bacterium
TACTGATGCATGTAATTCCATAATTTCTTTTTCTGATAAAAGACTTGAATTATATGGTTTACGATTAGTACATCTTTCTGAAATATAACTATAAAGTGGGTCTGGAGTAATATCTTCCTCAACTAGTTCTATGTTTGCTACCAAATTCTCATTTGATTTATCAGGGAAAAAATTTATAACGGGTTTAAATCCAAAATGAGAAGAGGCAATAACTATATTTTCAATTGCTGCACCAATAGCCATTAAGGAAGCTCGCTGTCCCCAACTATATAATGATTGATCACGCTCTGGTACATTAAACACTTTTAGATTCATTCCTTTTATTACAAAGTGCCAAGGTTGAGAGTTTTCTCCTGATGGAGCCATAATCCCAGCTTCAAGAATTTTTTTTATTTTTAAATCCATTTTTAAATTATATCAAAGCACTACGGTACTACAACCCAAACATTTTTCTAAAACCTTCTGTAACTTTATTTCGGCGTTCAATTTGCTCAGGAGTATTGTATGTTGGATCAAGCCATGCATCCATATTCAATAAAGCTCGATTTGATTCTACAGGCTGACCATTGAGAATCTTTCGTGCCGCATATGCTACCGCTGCACCATTAAGAAGTGCTGCTCCACCTAATTGTGGCCAAGAAACAATAGTTTTACCCATTTCCAAGAGAGATTGTTGCATTCGTTCTGTAACATTCTCTGGGCCTACGAGTTGAGTAATAGTCTTTCCAATTCCAAATTTATCAAGATGAAGGAATCCATCATAGGTTACTTCTCCAAGACGGCCATGGAAAAATGGAGTATTCGGATCAAGATCATATCGTTCAATGTCCATTACCCCATTATCTCCGTTGTCTGCAGCTTGAAGAAGTGGAATTCCATGTTTTTTGCATTGTTCTCGAATAAGAAATTTGATTGGGAAACTATCGAGCTCGTCGATCATGATATCAAGATCTCCACAAAAAGTTTCAATATTGTCTTTTGTGAGACCTTCAGAAAATGTTTCTACAACTGCATATGGATTAATTTGGTAAATCATTCGTGCTGCCATTTCCACCTTCAAAATTCCAAGATTTTCTACTCCAGAAAGAATTCTGTTTGTATTTGAAAGTGCGAGTCTGTCCATATCAGCAAGTTTAATATGTTTTGGACCTCCTTGAAGGACAATCGCATATGCAATACTTGATCCCACACTAAGCCCCCCAATACCCATCTTTGCATTGTAGTATTTGTCTTGCTCTTCAGCATTTATGAGATTTCGATTTCTATTTGTTCGAACATGTCGAAAATCATTTTCTGGAAGAATATGAACAAGTGTAGAATTCCATGGAAAAAATACCCAATTGCCGTGTTGGTATAGGGGTTTTTCTTTTTGTAACCCTTCGTAATAATCCTTGAATTCTTGTTTATAGGTAGGTGTATATACTTTTGAAGGATTATTTACTCCAAAAAGTTCAAGTTGCTGTTCTTCGAAGTCATCAGAGACATGTTGAATTTTATTTTCATCAAAAAGTTTTTGAACTTGAGTTTGATGATCAGAATTATTTAAATCAAAGATACTAGGTTTTGCTACTTCAGTTGCTGCACTGCTTTTCAACAATTGTTCGAGTGATGACATATAGTTAAGAATAATATTGTTCTGTTTAAGTTTATCACATCACAGACATTTGCAATAGAAAAGCCGCAGGAGATCACTCTCCTGCGGCGTATGTTGTGCTGGTTGTTAAACGAATCAGATCAGATGCTTGGCTGCGTCCCACGCCTCACGAACAGGCAGGGACTTTCTCGTCTCTTCAGGAAGCTGCATGACGGTTTCCGGGGTGGGCCAGAAGAGCAGCAGAATCCCCTTGAGTGCGGGTACTTCCACAAAGACCAGAAGACCTTCTGGAAATTCCGGCTCTGCGTGAGTATGCACCTTTGCCTCGAATCCTTGTTCACGGAAGACGTTGGCTGCGACGTTTGCAGCTTGTTCGCGATCGTTGACCACGACAGCCAAGGTTGCAAAGTGCTCACCGAGGAGCTTTTGCATTCTGGCCGAAGGGACATTGATGATGAACTTGGCAGGGGCCTCCAAGTAGTGAGCACGCCGTGCGGAAGCACTGGTGCTCGCTTGGACGGGATAAATCCCGCTTGCAGCACCAATCGCCTTGATCAGGGCGCTGTGAAGCTGCGGATTGGGGCAATGAAAGATTGCATTCAATGAGATGTCCACTTGTAACTCCTTGCCTTTTAGGCGTAGGTGGTGTTGTTCGTTAACAATGGTTATATCAATAACCAACTTTAAATATTATAGCACGTTATATATAATAAGTCAAACAAAAAGCTCTGTTATATGACAGAGCTTTTTGAATAGTAAGGATTAAGCTTTCTTTACCCATTTTTGCTTAATTCCTGTTTGGAAGTGAGTAGGATGTTCGTGAGGCCAGAAGATAATCTTTGGCTTTACTCGCCCATTAAGCATACCTGAAAGATATTTATATTCCGCACTTTTCTCAAGCAATCCAGCAACAATAGAGCCACTTGTTTCTTTTAATAACCACTCAGATTCATTTGTACCTGGCTTTAGCTCAATATTAATTTCTAGATATTCATCTTGCTTTTTATCATGCTTGGTAAACATGGTAAATTTACCGGTAATATACTTTTCAAGAGTTGATGTCTGCAATGATAATTTGATGTATTCAGGATAAATAATAGCTCCATATAGCTTTGTTGAAAGATCTGTTCTTTCATAGATATAGACAAAGGGAAGTTCTGCAATTGTATCTTCTATACCTACTTTCTTTGCTTCTGTCTTTAAATCCATACCTACTTCGGCAAAGATTTTTTCAACTTCAGAATAATAAAGCACTCCTCCATTATCTCCTATTTCATATCGGACAAGAGGAAGAACATTATCACCGCTACAATAGATGTTGTTATTTACACATTCAAAGTTAATGAATTGTGGGACATATTGTGCAAATGTAGGAAGACGAGTTGCTTCTTTAAACAACTTTTTATACAGAGTTTTATTTTTGAGAGCTAGTCGACGAATAAGAATACTAATAGGTGTTTCTTCAGCCATAGTTCCAAGATCGGCACTACCATAAATATTCATAGTGTCTCGATAAGGATTCTTCATACCCGTCTTACGCATAATATAATCACGAAATTTTTCAGAGAATGCTTCAGCAGCAAAAATCATTTTAATATTAAAGTCACTCCATGTTACGCCATTAGCTTTAGCTTCATCTACAATATCTTTCATAAAGGGAGGGTAACCACAAAGAATAATCTGGTCATATTTAGGACCAATATTTTTGAGAGCTTCGTAGATTTCTCGTTTATTCACACCTGGAGTAAGGATAGTCATAGCATAGCCACGTTCTGAAATAGATTTGAATGCTTGATAGGTAATAACACCTCCAATCCACACCCCCATACCAAAGCAAACAAGAACAAGAGTTGATTTGTTTACGTCAATATCACTATTTCTAAGAAACATTTGGTGATAGATAGATGATTGAGCATCCAAGAGACCATTACGAGGGAAATAAAAAGGTCTTCCGGTTGAGCCAGATGTGGAAGTCAATACAAGAGATTGATCTACTAGAGATCCAGGCATGCATAATTTTTCCCAAGGATAACTTCTGAGATAGTTATCTTTATTCACTGGAAGTACATTTTGAAAATCTTGAAAGTTTTTTATCTTTTCAGGTTGAATTCGAGCTTTTTTAAGAAAGTCTTTGTACGCACTTACCTTTTCTGCACACACTTTAAATAGATCGAGTAGGTTCTTCTCTCGTTCCTTCTTCCAAAAATCACTTTTTTTAGTAAAGATATAGTCTAAACGCTTATCTGCAATTTCTTTTTTTAATTTAGACTCTCTTTGTATAGATTGAATAATATTTGAAGACATAAATTTTGTTAAAAAAAAGACGCCGTATAATGGGCATCAATATCATATATCTATTCAATTCTTAATGAGAAATATTAGCTATTTTTAGTAGCAACATTAATCTAATTTCGGAAAATACTAATATATGACTATTGATTTTATTCATTTATGTTAATATTATACATGTTTTATAAGATTTGTCAAATAACAAATCTTACTTCTTAGTGATTCTATTATATACTTACTTTCTGCAATAACAAAACAAACATGGTGTATAGCCATGTTTGTCATGTATATCCCTATGAAATTAATGCCTAAATCCCCTCTTTTTTAAGCTCTTCTACTAGCTTTGCTCCACCCTTAGAGAGTTTATTAGGAATCTGAATATGAATCTTGATAAGGAGATCTCCTCGTTTATTCTTTTCTGCAGGTACTCCCTTTCCTTTTATTCTAAGAATCTCATTGAATTCAATTCCCGCTGGAATTTTGAGTGTTATTGGTCCATCGAGTGTATCTACTGAATATTCACCGCCTAGGAGTGCTGTTGTAAGCTTGATATTGAGATCCATCACAATGTTGGCTCCTTCTTTTCTAAATGTCGGATGCTTCTTAACATGGACTTTGATATAGAGATCACCTGCTATGCCTCCTGCGACTGCTTCACCTCCTCCGGTAAGACGAATCATTTCGCCATCGTTGATGCCACCAGGGATTTTGATAGCTATTTCTTCTTGCTGCTTTACAACTCCAGCTCCATGACACTTCTTGCATTTATGTGTAGGAACTTTCCCTAATCCATTACATGTCGTACATGGGCGAACTGTAGAAAAGCTTCCTAAGAATGAATTCTTGGTTTCATGAATCTTTCCTTTTCCATTACAAGTAGGACATGTCTTTACTTCAGTTCCAGGCTCAGCTCCTGATCCAGTACATACTTCACAAACTGATGTTTTGTTGAGAATAATTTTTCGTTCTACACCGAATATCGCTTCTTGAAATGTAAGTTCGATATCAATAGAAATATCACTGCCACGCTTTGTTCGTGTTTGGCTTCGTCCTGCACCACCAAAGAATTGACCAAAGATATCACCGAGGTCAAACTCTACGCCTTCAGCTCCTCCAAATCCTGCTCCAGAGAAATCAAATCCGCCAAATCCTTCGCCTGGGTTAAATCCAGCTCCACCGGCGTCATTAAAGGTCTTGCCATATGCATTGTATTCTGCGCGCTTCTTATCATCAGATAATACTGAATAGGCTTCATTTACTTCTTTGAAGCGATTGGCATCTCCTCCTTGTTTGTCAGGGTGATACTTATGAGCAAGCTTTCGAAAAGCTTTCTTGATGTCATCTTGTGAAGCGCTCTTATCAACGCCTAATGTTTCGTAATAGTCTTTATTTGCCATTGTGTGCCCTATTATATACTGAATTTTAAATAGTTATAGTTGACCAGGATCATACTAGTGATGCCAAGTTTATTACTACTTAGCACCACCTTATAACCCTGTCAGAATTTATTTATTTTCTGGATTATTCTTACTTGAATCTTCACCCTCTTTAAAGTCTGCATCACGGGTTTTTCCAGCATCAGCTGATGCATCTCCTGCTTGGCTCGCCGAAGCCTCAGGCGAAGGCGGCGTTTGAGTCTTGTTCATCGCCTCTCCAATCTTTTGCATTTCTGTAGAGAGCTCTTCACTCGCTTTCTTGATAAGTGCTCCATCTGTGCCTGCAATAGCAGTTTTAACTGCAGCAATTTTGCCTTCTACACTTGTCTTAATATCTGCTGGGACTTTATCTCCTGCATCTTTGAGTGCCTTCTCTGCAGTATAAACAAGCTGTTCAGCCGTATTTTTGACTTCCACATTCTCTTTTTTCTTAGCATCTTCTGCAGCGTGCATTTCTGCATCTTTTTGCATCTTTTCTATATCAGCCTTAGAAAGTCCAGAACTTCCCTGAATTTTAATAGACTGAGATTTACCTGTTGCCTTTTCTTTTGCGGTTACATTCAAGATACCGTTAGCATCCACATCAAAGGTTACTTCTACCTGAGGCATACCACGGGGAGCTGGTGGAATTCCATCAAGTACAAATGTTCCCAGATTTTTGTTATCAGCTGCCATTGCTCGTTCACCTTGTACAACATTTACCTGTACTGATGTCTGATTGTCTGCAGCAGTTGAGAATATTTGAGATCGAGAAGTTGGAATAGTCATATTCTTCTCAATAAGCTTTGTTGCAACTCCTCCCATAGTTTCGATACCTAATGAAAGTGGAATAACATCAAGAAGAAGAATATCTTTTACATCTCCTCCAATAACACCTCCTTGAATAGCAGCACCAATTGCCACTACTTCATCTGGATTTACACCCATGTGAAGTTCTTTTCCAAAGAAATCCTTCACTGCCTTCTGCATTGCTGGCATTCGAGTCTGTCCTCCTACAAGAATCACTTCATTAATCTGATCTTTCTTGAATGGAGAAGCTTCCATAGCTCGCTTAGTAATTTCCATTGCGCGATCGATGAATTCTTGAGTGAGCTGTTCGAGCTGAGCTCGTGTCATTGTCTTCACAAGGTGCTGTGGGCCTTCTGTACCAGATGTAATGAACGGAATGTTGATTTCGGTCTGTGCAGCGGTAGAAAGCTCAATTTTGGCCTTTTCAGCGGCTTCATCGAGTCGTTGTACTGCCAATGCATCTTTCATAAGATCAATTCCCTGCTCTTTCTTAAAATCAGTAGCAAGCCAATTGATAATTTTCTGATCGATATCCTTTCCTCCAAGGTGCGCATCTCCGTCAGTAGATTTTACTTCTACAACATCATCACCTACTTCAAGGACTGAGATATCAAATGTTCCACCTCCAAAGTCAAAGACAACTATTTTTTCTTCTTTCTTTTTATTGAATCCATACGCAAGTGCAGCTGCAGTAGGTTCATTAATAATTCTTTTTACATCCAATCCTGCAATCTTGCCGGCATCCTTTGTTGCCTGTCGTTGTGCATCGTTGAAGTATGCAGGAACGGTAATAACAGCTTCGGTAATCTTCTGACCAAGACGAGCTTCTGCATCAGTCTTTAGTTTCTGAAGAATCATTGCAGAAATTTCTTCTGGTCGATACCACTTGTCACCCATTTTTACTTCAATACCACCGTTTGCAGATTTCTGCATTTCAAATGGCACTGATGCTTTGTCTTTCTGTACTGCTGGTTCATCGAAGTTGTGTCCGATAAATCGCTTGATCTGGAAAATAGTGTTTCGTGGATTTGTAACCGCTTGTCGCTTTGCCAATAATCCCACGAGTCTTTCTCCTGTTTTAGACTGGGCAATGATAGAAGGAGTAGTTCGAGCTCCTTCAGCATTCTCAAGAATACGAGGTTCACCTCCTTCCATGATAGCAACAGCCGAGTTGGTTGTTCCTAAGTCAATTCCAATAATTTTAGACATTTTTTATTTTAAGTTAGTTAAATTTTTAGCAAATAAGAAAACCACCTCTCCCACCCTTCGGGCACCCTCTCCTTACCAGGAGAGGGACTACCACTTTTCCCTCCCCAGGTAAGGGGAGGTTAGGTGGGGCGGGTGTTAGATAGTCGGCGGCTGAGCGCTAAGGAGTGGAATAATATTTGAGCTAGAATGTCCAAAGTGATTTATGTAGGGAGAAACAACTGCATGCTTCTTAAGAATAGTCTGAGCTTTATATTCTGGAAGAAAATAGGTAGACTTTACAGAGCCGCTAAGAGCAAGCTGTGCAGACTTTGCAATAATTTTTACAATCTTTGGTTCTGAAATAGCAAAGGTTTCATTTCCGCGAGTTTCAAGCAAAATAGCAACAACAACCCAGGCATTACCTCGATCAATGGTTGCAAACTTAATATGCTGTTTTGAATGAAGTTTAAGCATTAATTATTTTTTGAATTCACCTACCTTTACTCTCGGTGCTTTTATCATTTTACCAGATAACATATATCCTTTCTGTAATACTTCAGTTATGACGTGATCTAGCTTCTCATCTGTCACAGGATCATATGATATCGCTTCATCGCGCATAGGGTCAAATTTTAGACCTATCGGATTAATTTCTGTGAGATTGTGATTCTCTAGAACTTTCTTGAGCTGATTTTGAATGTGTTCAATACCCATTCGCCAGTTCTTATCAATACTTTCCCATACTGTCTTGTTAGCACGAGCCATTTCAAAACTTTCGAGTACCGGAATAATTTCTGAAAGAAGATCTTCTTTTGCAAATTTAACAAAGTTCTTCTTTTCTTCTTCATCTCGTCGTCGAGCATTTACAAATTCTGCTTTTGCTCGCTGCCAACCGTCGAGATATTCTTGCTTCTCAGCCAATGCTTTCTTGAGCTTTTCTCGTAGTCGCGCAACGGTGTCTTGAGTATTTCCTTCACCATCTTCTGGAATAAATTCATCAGTAGAATCATTACTTTCTGCTTCTTCCTTTTCTATCTGAATATCATCCTGATCAGAATGAGCTTGATTATTCTTGTTATTTTCGTCATTCATAGTATGTATATTTTAAAGTAATTTTAGGGTAAGTCAAATTGGTGTTGATTGACATACCACACTCATGTGTTATAATATTATAAGAGTCACTAACATTGAAAGGAGCACACGTGTCCATTAAGTTTCGTAAGCATTATGTCATCAACGGACTCGTTGTGCTCGTCGGAATTTTGCTCATAATGGGAATGGATGAAGTCCCTTCCCTGTGTCAGCAAGCCGACAAGAGCCCTTCAGTTCGTTGGGTGCTGGAATGGATAGCGTACATCCTTAACACAATCCAGCATGTGATCCAATCGTTTTTTTGAACATTCCCCGCACCGCATGCGGGGATTTTTTGTGCAAACAAAAACACCCTGTTGGGTGTTTTGTAGTGATAATAGAGATTATCGTTTTGACCACTGTGGAGCCTTTCGAGCTTTCTTGAGTCCGAACTTTCGTCGTTCTTTCTGTCGTGGATCTCGCTTAAGGAATCCAGCTTTCTTTACATTACCTCGAAGTTCTTCATCATGAATAATAATTGCTCGAGCAATACCGTGTCGGAGTGCTTCTGCTTGTGAATGTACTCCTCCACCTTTAATGTGTGCACTTACTTTAAATTTTGAAGCTGTCTTTGATGTCGCAATAGCTTCTGTAGCAATCTTCTGAAGTTCAGATGTTGGAAAGTATGCAGCCAACTCTCGATCATTAACAGAGAATGAGTTTTTTGACGCTTCAAAAAGACGAACTCGTGCTGTTGAGGTCTTACGTCGCCCTACTGCTTGTATGTATTTCTTGTCTTCTGCCATAAAATTATTCAGAGATTTTTAAATGTTTCATCATTCTAGCGCGGAGTTTGTTTCGAGGCAACATTCCGTGAATAGCTTGTCGAAAAACTTCCTTATGACCTTTTGTAGCAATAACTTTACCTACAGTATCGATTGTAATACCACTTGGGTATCCTGAGAATCGTGGGTGAAGTTTTTCTGCTGTTTTCTTTACAGAAATATCTGCTTTAGAAGTATTGATGAGTTCTACTTCTACATCTGGCACAACATTGCGCGCAAAATCTGAACGATGCTTACCCATCAAAAGCTTTGCAGCCTCTGATGCAATTCGTCCAATCTTTTTTCCTTCTGCATTAAGCGTAATTTTTTCCATATAATTAAATAAATTCAATTTGTGCCATTGTACTACTGTCACTTACACGTGTAGGAAGCTTGATAATTCGTGTATATCCTCCCTTTGTTTCTTTAAATTTTGGTCCAAGAACTTCTACAAGCTTCTTAGATCCTTGCGCACCTACTTGTACAGTAAGGAATCGTCGTGTAGCTAGAGTACCTGTTTTTGATCGAGTTACAAGTTTTTCTACAAATGGTCGAAGCTCTTTTGCTTTAGCACCAGTTGTTTGAATTTTTTCTCTGATAATAAGAGCCTGCGCTAATGAACGCATAAGAGCCTTTCGTGCATCTGCTTGTCGTCCAAATTTTCTGTTTGCGTTGTGGTGTCTCATGGAATTAATTAATTTTTCAAAACAATACCAAAATTACTTAATGACTTTTTGATTTCCTGAAGACCTTTAGCTCCGAGACCTTCGATTTCAAGAATGTCTTGTTCTCGCTTTCGACTAAGTCCTCCTACAGTTCGAATATTAGCATTTGAGAGAGCATTGAGTGTTCGCTGTGAAAGATCGAGAGATTCGATTCGTGTCTTGAGCGCTTCTGTATCAATGTCTTTGTCTCCATTAGCTTCATCAGAAATATCTGCTGAGGCTTCCATCTGAGGAACTACAATTTCCTCTTCTTCTTTAAATCCAATTATAGACTTAAGCTGCGCAATCATAGTTTCGATTGATCGCTCGAGAGATTCTTTTGGAGAAATAGTTCCGTCTGTTTCAATAGAAATTTTGAGACGGTTAAAGTCTGTTCGATCACCTACTCGCATGTTTTCTACTTCATAGTTTACTCGTCGAATTGGAGTGAAACTTGCATCAAGTGTAATAGTTCCTACATCCACTCGGTTCTTCTGGAGAGCTTCTTTAGAAACATATCCAAGACCTTTTTCTACAGTAAGCTCGATATCGAGTTCTGTATTCTTGTCTGTAATGTGAGCAATAACAAGATCGGGATTCAAGATTTCGATTTGACCCTGAGCCTTGATATCACCAGCTTTAACTTCACTAATACCTTTTGCCTTAAGAGTGAGAACCTGAGGTTCATCTGTAGTCATTTGAATTCGAACCTTCTTAAGACCAAGAAGAATAGTAATAACATCTTCTTTTACTCCTTCAATTGTTGAGAATTCATGACTAACTCCTGCGATTTTTACAGATGTAATAGCAGCTCCTGGAAGAGATGAAAGGATAATACGTCGGAGTGAGTTACCTAATGTATGACCATATCCAGGATAAAGACCGTCAATTTCATAGACGCCTTGAGAACCCTCTTCAAGGATAATCTTTGGTTTTGATGGCAAAACTACGTTAAAGTCAGACATACGATTAATATTAAATGTTATAAATTATAAAATAATATAAAATAATGCTTTTGTAAAGCCATATGGCTTACTGAGCAGTACTGCGTGGACCTATCTACTATAAAATTCAAGCACCTGACCTATATCAAACATAAGCTCATCAGCTTTAAGTTTTGGTGCTCCTTGAACCTCAACTACCTTCTTTTCTAAATTCAAAGCCAACCATGATGGGACTTGCTGTTTCTTAAGCTTCTCATCGAGAGTACTGAAGACTGGCTTCTTTGTACTTCCTTCTCGTACTGTAATCTTATCACCTACTTTAACCTGGTATGAAGGGATATTTACACGCTTTCCGTTGACCATGAGGTGGCCGTGAGATACGAGCTGTCGTGCAAACAATCGTGTGTGAGCAAATCCGGCTTTGTAAGCAACATTATCGAGTCGTGATTCAAGCATAGAAAAGAGCATTTCTTGCTGATTTCCACCTTTCTTTGCAAGAGACTTCTTTACGTAGTTAGAAAATTGCTTTTCTGTTAATCCATATGAAAATCGAGCTTTCTGTTTTTCGAGAAGCTGAACACCATAGTCGGTTTTTGGACCCCGGCCTCCTTCCTTTTTATCTTTTCTGCGCGCTTGAGCAAGAGCAAATTTTTGTGTTTGCGTTTTTTCAAAAACTTGAGATCCCAATCTTCGTGCAATTTTGTATTTTGGTCCAATAATCATATGAATATTTCTTAACTATTATACTCGACGTGGCTTTTTAGCTTTAGGTCCATTAAATGGAACTGGCGTTACATCCTTAATTGATGAAATACCAATAGACTTTCCTACGAATCCTCGAATTGCAGATTCTCGTCCTGATCCTACTCCTTTTACGACAACAGCAACTTCTTTTACACCCATAAGTTGAGCTTTTCCACCAATGAGTTCACCTACTTTTGCAGCTGCAAATGGAGTACCTTTCTTTGCTCCCTTAAATCCAAGAGCACCACTTGATGACCAAGCGAGGGTATTTCCTGAAGGATCGGTAAGAACAACTTTAGTGTTGTTGTATGTAGACTGAACATAAAGAGCAGCAGCTTCAAAACGCTTCTTTGCATTTTGTGCAACTGCTGGAGCTTTTGCTCCTTCTGCCTGACCTTCAGTTTCTGCTTTTTTTACTATTCGTTTCTTTCCCATGTGAATTTAATGGTTATGTCTTTGATTCCTTCTTTCGTCCACTACCCATAGTCTTCTTTGGTCCCTTAAGTGTGCGAGCATTTGTCTTTGTTCGCTGACCTCGAGCTGGAAGATGTTTTGCGTGTCGACTTCCTCGGTATGACTTAATATCCTTAAGTCGCTTAATATTAGCAGCAACTTCTCGTTTAAGATCTCCTTCAATTTTGAGACCTTCTACTATTTTTCGAATTTCGTTCTCTTCGTCTGGAGTAAGATCCTTTGCCTGCTTTCCATGATCAATCTTAGCTTTATCAAGAATTCGCTGTGCAAGAGGTCGTCCAATACCATAAAAAACGGTCAAGCCGATTTCTAATCTCTTATTATCTGGAACAGTAATACCTAAAATTCTCATAGTTGTAATATATATTGAAAATTAACCTTGTCGCTGTTTATGTCGAGGATTTCCACTGCATACGACATACACATAGCCCTTTCTTCGGACTACTTTACAGTGCGCACAAATTTTTTTTACAGAAGCTTTTACTCTCATGCAAATTATAAGCGTTTAGTAATTCTCCCTTTTCCACCGTAGGGATCGATTTCCACCAATACTTTATCTCCGATAAGTACTCGAATTCTATTCATTCTCATCTTTCCAGCAAGATAGGCCAAATGGTCTTCGTCTGAACCTTCATACCGCACACGAAACAACGTGTTTGGCAGAGCTTCAGTAACTATACCTATAGCTGTTTCTTCTTTTGCTTTTTTTTGATCCATGTACAGGAAAAAATCACCTAAATGAAAATGTTTTGTTATATTAACAAATTATGGTTTAGGAGTCAATTGTATGGTGATATCTTCAGGCTTTTCGGGGAATGTAGTCTTCCAGAATGGTCGCATAATTACCTCAGCCTTTGCTACTCCGGGATAGGCAGTCAAAATAGCGTTTAAGCTCTTCCGTGGCTTACCTACTAGGTCCTTTTGCAATTTAGCAGTATCAACTGAAGCTACTAATGTACTCGTTCCTTGTAAAGAAAACGCTAATGACGTGACTTTTGAAGTAGTAGCATTAATAGAATCTTTTAAGATAAAATTGAGGTTTTCCACACCAAGAACATCTCCGGGCTCAGGCACTGTACCTTGTGCTTTTTTAGAAATTTGTTGTGCGAGTGCTGCTCGATTAAATATGAATCCATGGAATGTAGCTCGCTCATTGAGTTGCACTTCTGTCTCACTTAATTGTGTACTTGGAAGTGACTCATATTCTATAAAAAACGCATTATTAGGAAGAACAGAAGCTTCAGGAATGTCTTTTTGTGCTTGTTTTATCAAACTATTTTTAAGTTCAGCTCGAATTTTACTCTGAGCATCTTTTGCCTGAGCATCATCAACTTTCTTACGCGTTCCTGAGAATCCTCCTTGAATAGGTGTCTTTGAGCGACCATAAATCTTAGTAAATTTAGGATCTCCTTTAAAGCCAGGAATAGAAAAATCAGTAAGTCCGCTATTGTACTGCGCTCCAGCTGCATCGGCTGTCACTGTAGCCTCAATACTACCGGGTATAGTCTGACCATTATCTATTTTTGCTCCTGGAATGGTAATGGGCTGGGTTATTCTAAAAATAAGACCATTAGGCGTCTGAAAGCGGGTATTAGCTACCAATTTTTGAGGTGAAGAGCTAAAGCTATTGTAAATAATGATTGTACCCGAAGCCTTGAGCTGAACAGTTTCTTCACCGGTGGCTGTGATAGGCAACTTTCCTTCTTTAGAGATAGTCACCGTTTGGAACTGCAAACCATTGTCAGTTGGAGTGGTTTGAGCAGTAAATTGTGCATCTATTGATATCGGCTGCTGTTGTGGAGTAAGAACTACTCGAGCTCCCGACATTTTTGGAATAGCGAGATATCCTCCTATTGCTATAAGAATAATAACAAGAGGAATAAGGTAAATTTTCTTAAAACTACTCTTTTTATTATTAGCACTTATCTGCTCAGTCTCGTGATACTCATGTTCTATCTCTTCCTCTTCAAGTTCTGGTTCTTCTACAATGCGAGTGATACGTGGAGAACGTGCTGAAGTAGTTACTGGTCGCACACGAGAAACAGATGGTCGAGTGCGCACTTCTTGATGTGGTTCAGAATCATAATGTGCTGGTGCTCGTTGCGGAAGAGGGATTTTTTTTATAGATCGTTTTTCAGGAGGAACAATATCTTGAAAAAGAGGTTTTGCCATACATCTATGATATACGCGTTAGCATTAACAAGCAACTGTGGATTGCTCTACAGCGAGATAATTTTTTGTAAAAAGATACTTT
>CAZFND010000017.1:0-12607 GCA_964520645.1 uncultured Candidatus Saccharibacteria bacterium
ATTTCCCTGCAAGAATAATATTAATAGCTTTTGTGACAATAGGAAGAATATCGTTATAAAAATTGAGCTCAAGAATATCTTTAAGTTTGAACCATTTTGCATCATCAAGACCTCCCTTTTGTTCTAGCTTAAGATCTATAAATGGAGATTCGACAAGGAAATACGTAACATGCTTTTTCTTTTTTCCTGTTTCTGGACTAAAAGCAATGTATTCGTTCTCTGCAAGCTTTTCTTTAATCACAAGATTGGTAAGCCCCAATTCTTTTGTGATTTCATTGAGAGTACTTGTTTCTATATCAGTATCCGGTGCAACACTTCCTTTAGAAAGAGTCCAATGACCAAAAACATCATGAACAAGCGCAAGATACACATCATCGGCTTCTCGAGCATATACTACGGCACCACCGAGATGAACTACTGGTAGATCTTTATCAGGAATATCCTTCATCTTTTTCTTAGATGTTTCGTTTTTACCTGGCTCACCCATTTCTTTATACACAGCACCGAGCACACCGTTTACAAAACGACTTGATGTTTCTCCACCATAATTTTTTGCAAGTTCAATAGCTTCGTTGATAGCAACTTTTGGAGGCACTTCATTTCGATCAGAAAAGAGAAGTTCATAAAGACCAATTCTAAGAATATTGCGGTCAATGACAGAAATTTTTTCAAGAGGCCAATCTGGAGCAGCTTTGGTAATGATAGTATCAAGCTCCGTTTGCTTTTTGAGAACCCCCATGAGAAGGGTATCCATAAACGAGAAATCTCCCATACCGGGAGCAAATTCCTCTGCATTACGCTTAAAAATCTCTCGAACTTCTACATCTGTCTTATGTCCAAAATCCCACTCATAGAGCGATTGGAGAACAATCGAACGTGAAAGATGTCTATTTGCCATAGGTTAAGCTGCGAAGATTATTTCTTTGCGTCTTCTTGTGCTGGAGCTGCAACGCCTAATTCTTTATTGCGTTCTTTCATCTTTTTCTCCTTCTTTGCAAGTTCAGCATGAACGTCAACAACTGTTCGGGTGTTGTATTTTCCGCAATTTGCACACATTGTGTGGTTCATCTTAGGAGCTCCACAATCTGCACACATTGAAAGATTTGCGGCTTTTAACGCATGGTGAGAACGTCTATTTGCGGTATGAGACCGCGTATGTCGCATATGATTTACCATATTTCAGGTACTATACACTATATTAAAAAATATATCAATAGAGCCTCTTGAGACCTTCCAATTGTATGTTTTTTAAGAAGCTTTTTCGGTGAATAGTCGCTGGGCCATGTTTTTTAATCAAATCTCTATGCAATTTCGTACCGTACCCTTTATGAACATCAAAACTATATTGGGGAAATAATTTTGCATAAATCATCATCTTTTTATCCCGTGTAACTTTTGCCGCGATAGAAGCGAGACTAATTATCTGCTCTTTTTCATCGCCTTTTATGATAGTTTTTTGGTTTTTATACTCAACAGGCGCTTTAAGACTGCCATCGAGCAACACCAAACAAGAATGAGAGTCTGCTTTAATCTTAGTTAAGCACTTTTTTATAGCTACTTTAATAGCAAAGCTCATGCCCGCTTTATCTATCACATCAGCAGAGATTAACGTAACAGCATACTTCAGCATTCCCTCTTTCTGCCAGATTTTTATTTTTTTGAACCAGAATTCCCGTTGCTCTAAAGTAAGTTTCTTAGAATCTTTCCCCTCTATTTCTCTCAGCTCTTTTGTAAAGAATTTTTTAGAATTTTTTGAAAAGATAACTGCACCAACAGCAAGAGGACCCGCTAGTGGTCCTCGTCCTGCTTCATCTATACCGACAAAATATTTCATAAAAAATTACCAGCAGGCAGAATAAGTCTGACCAGAAACTTTTCCTCCCCCCATCATTCCTACTGGACAACCTCCTGAAGGAATAAAATTGTCATTTGTCACCATCCACGCATATGAAGTTCGTATTGTAGGATCATTAAATGTATCAGTAGAACTTAAAGAACCTTCGGGAGCACAATGGGAGAGAAGTTTGTAATTCTTACCATCTGACATATATAGATAAGCTCGTTTCCATGTTTGACATCCAGCAGCGTTATTTGGCCCTGCCCCACCAAGTGGATCTTTTGGTAATGAACCAATAGCTTTAGCGGTTACTACTCCAGGAATCCAATCTCCACCAGAAGGGGATCGAACATTACCAGTTGGGTTTATATGAGGCTCGGTTGGATCTGAAGTATTCCAAACATATGTTGTTCCACTTAATGTACTTGGATAACTTCCGTATGTACTATAATAAAGCTCAAGAGCATTTCGAAGCTGAACTAGATCAGATTTTCGTATAGCATTACGCGCCTTAATACGTGCCTGATTAACACTCGCAAGAACTATAGATGAGAGCAAACCAATAATAGAAATAACTACCAGAAGTTCTATAAGGGTGAAACCTTTTCTATGCTTGTTCATAAAATTAGACATTCATTACCACGATAATAATAGTTGCAATAATGCAACAAAAACTGAGACCTAACAGTATTACATTTGCACCTTTTTCATCTTTTGCTATTCCTGCTTTTACTAAAGCTTTTACAAATGATGATTGATTTTCTTCTGAAGCAACTCGATTGAGTCGTTCGAGAGGAGCCAATGATTCACCTTCTCCTCCTTCATTAAATTCAACGTTTGACATACAGTAACTATACCATAAACAATTTTTTGTAGTAAACAAAAGTAAGGGTATAATATCCCCACATATGTCTTCTTCGTTCGTCCATCTTCATGTTCATAGCCACTATAGTTTGTTAAATGCACTTCCTCAGCTTGATGTTCTCGTAAAAAAAGCAAAGGATCTGGGAATGTCTTCTCTTGCCCTTACTGATAATGGAAATTTGTATGGAGTAATAGACTTTGTAAAAACCTGCAAAAAAAGTGATATTAAGCCAATTATTGGTGTTGATTTTTATGTTGCGGCTCGAACCCGTTTTGATAAACAATCAGGAATAGATAATAAAAGATCACGACTCGTTTTGTTGGCAAAAGATGTTGTCGGATACAAAAATCTTATCAAGCTTGTTACAGACTCACACCTAGAAGGCTTTTATTACAAACCTCGCCTTGATCACGAATTGATGGGTAAGTATAAAGACAACTTAATTTGTATACTTCCCTCTTTTAGTAGTGAAATCTCACAAGCTTTAAAAACCAAAGATACTGAAAAAGCAGAGCAACTGATTTCGTTCTACAAAAAAGTGTATGGTGAAGAAAATGTATATCTAGAAATAACTCATCATCCAGAAATTCCAAATCATATGGAACTCATGGATGAAATTAAATTAATTTCAAAAAAAACTAATACCCCATTAGTGGCTGCTCATGATGTCTATTATTTGGAGCCTGAGGATAAGAGAGCTCGTGACACACTCATGTCTATTCAAAACGGTGGTGATGCAAGCGAACGCAGTTTTGAAGATTCTGAAGAAGATTTTTCTTTTATTTCTCAAGAGAAAGCTCAAGAATATTTTAAGGATCTCCCTGAAGCACTCGAAAATACAGCCAAAATTGCCGAAATGTGCAATGTAAAAATAGATATGGGGACATGGTACTTCCCTAACATTCCTACTGAACCAGGAAAAACTCATGATGATATGCTCCGCGACCTTGCCTTTGCAGGTATTGATAAACGCAATCTTCCTCATTCAGAAGAAGTATTACAACGACTCAATTATGAGCTCGAAGTTATTAAAAACAAAGGATATGCAAAATACTTTCTCGTGGTATCAGACCTGCTTCACTTTGCTCATGAGCATGACATTCTTACAACTATTCGAGGATCAGTTGCTGGATCACTTACTACTTATGTTACGGGAATTACCAATGTAGACCCGTTAGCATACAAGCTCCCCTTCGAGCGTTTCTTAAACCCCGAACGTCCTTCTGCTCCCGATATTGATATGGACTATGCCGATAACCGTCGTGACGAAATGATTCAGTATGCTCGTAGCAAATATGGAGCTGACAAAGTAGCTCAGATTGGAACATTCGGTACCATGGCCGCTAAGGGTGCTGTGCGAGATGTTGCTCGTGCACTTGGATATCCTTATGCAATTGGAGATAGAATTTCTAAGCTTATTCCGATGGGCTCACAGGGCTTTGCAATGACTATTGATAGAGCCATGGAAGAAGAACCCGAGCTTAAGAAAATATATGATGCTGAAGCTGAAGTGCGTGAAATCGTAGAAATGGCAAAGAAAATTGAGGGATGTGCTCGACATATTTCTGTGCATGCTGCGGGTGTGGTGATTTCTCCTGATCCGCTTAGTGAACACGTTCCTATTCAATATGATCCAAAAGGTGAAGGAAAGCTTATTACTCAATACGATATGCACGGCGTGGGTGAAGACGGAGTAGGGCTTCTTAAGTTCGACTTTTTGGGAATCAAAAACCTTTCTATTCTTGCTGAAGCGGTAAAGCTCGTAAAACTTATCGAGAACATTGATGTAGATATAGAAAATGTTCCTCTTGATGATAAAAAAACATTTAAAATGTTGGCGCGAGGAGAAACGATTGGTCTCTTCCAACTCAACGGCTCAGGAATGACAAAATCTCTCAAAGATCTTAAGCCAAACACCATTCATGATATCAATGCCATGGTGGCGCTCTATCGACCAGGACCCATGGAATCTATTCCTTCATATATAGAACGAAAACATAATCCTCACCTTGTGCAGTACTTGGATCCTCGAATGAAAGATATTCTTGATCAATCATATGGAGTTATTACCTACCAAGATGACGTTATGATGATCGCTATCAAGCTTGCTGGATATTCATGGCTCGAAGCCGATAAGCTTCGAAAAGCTATGGGTAAAAAAATTCCTGCCGTAATGGAAGCCGAAAAAGGAAAACTCATGGAAGGCTTGCTAAAAAATGGCATGTCTCAAGAAAAAGCTGATAAACTCTGGAAATTGATTGAACCTTTTGCTGCCTACGGATTTAACAAAGCTCATGCGGCGAGCTACGGAAAAGTGGCGTATCAAACCGCGTACATGAAAGCCAACTTCCCTGCTATCTATATGAGTGCAGTGCTCACCGCTGACTCAGGTGATGTAGAAAAAATTGCAGAAATTATTGCAGAATGTAAACGTATGAAAATTCCTGTACTTCCTCCAGATATTAATGAAAGTTATGCAGGCTTTACGGTTATTAAAGGGGCTCGCGAAGAAGGAAAAGAAGAAGCTACACCTGACTCAATCAGATTTGGACTTGTAACTATCAAAAACTTTGGTGAAGGCATCGGTACAGCTATCATTGCTGAACGCAAAAAAAATGGACCATTCAAGTCTCTCGTAGACTTTTTGACAAGAATAAAAGATAGAAATCTTAATAAGAAATCTCTCGAATCTCTTATTAAATGTGGAGCAATGGATGATCTCGGAGAACGTGGTCAAATGCTGGCCAATATCGACGATATTTTGAAATTTAACAAAGAATCGAATACATCAGAAGATCAGGATTCATTATTTGGTCTTATGAGTGATACATCTTCATTGCCGACACTGCGACTAAAAGTAACAGAACCAGCAAATCCCAATGATAAATTGGTATGGGAAAAAGAATTGCTCGGATTATACATTTCTGGCCATCCTCTTGATAAACATTCAGAAAAGCTCGCAAAACGAGAAATGAGTATAAAAGAACTCAAAGAAAATCTTCGTGAAGGAATGATTGCTATTGCCTATGGAATCCTCGAAGAAATACGACCAATTGTAACCAAAAAAGGAGATAAAATGCTGTTTATTAAAGTTGCAGATTACACGGGATCTATTGAAGCGGTAATTTTCCCCAAATTATTTAAAGAACACGAGGCAATATTTACACCTGATAATTGTGTAGCTATTAAAGGCAGACTTTCGATGAGAAATGGAACTCCAAGTATTGTGACAGAAAAGATCAAAGCGCTTTAAAAAGTATGTATATATGCTATGATCTCATCATATGAAAAATGAAGAAAATATCGCGCATATTCGGCATTCTCTTGCACACCTCTTAGCAGCTGCAGTTCTTGAATTGTGGCCCGATACCAAAAACACCATCGGTCCAGCCATAGACAATGGCTTCTATTATGATTTTGAGTTTTCTTCCCCTATTAATGAAAAGGACCTGGGAAAAATTGAGCAGAAAATGCGCGAGCTCAAAAAAGGATGGACAACCTTTTCTCATAAAGAAGTAAGTGAACAAGAAGCACGTGAATTCTTTAAAGATAATCAGTACAAGCAAGAATTGATTTCAGAAATAGTAAGTAAAGGTGAAAAAATCACCCTATACACATCAGGATCTTTTACAGATTTGTGTCGAGGTGGACATGTCGAAAACATGAAGGATGTGGATCTCGCAGGATTTAAACTCGATCGAATCGCTGGCGCATATTGGCGTGGAGATGAAAAAAACACCATGCTTACACGTATCTATGGCCTTGCCTTCACTTCAAAAGAAGAACTTGAGAACTATATAGCAATGCTTGAAGAAGCAAAGAAGCGCGACCACAAGAAACTTGGCAAAGAGCTTGATCTCTTTATCTTCTCAGACCTTATTGGACCAGGCCTCCCTATCTATACATTTAAAGGTGCAGCACTTCGAAAACAAATCATTAATTTCTCAAACCAATTACAAAAAGAAATTGGCTTTCAAGAAGTGCATACACCAAACATGAACAAAGCCGAACTTTTTAAAGTTTCAGGGCACTACGAGAAGTACAAAGAAGACATGTTCAAAGTAACATCTCAATATTCTGAAGAAGAATATTTCTTGAAGCCCATGAATTGTCCTCAGCATACTCAAGTATACGCTGCTAAGAAGCGAAGCTATCGCGACCTCCCTATCCGCATTGCAGACTTTGCAAATTTGTATCGAGATGAAAAACCTGGTCAATTAAGTGGACTCACTCGCCTTCGCTCTTTTGCTCAAGATGATGGACATATTTTCTGTACTGAAGATCAAATTAAAGATGAGTTCATGGCAGTGCTTGGAGCAATCAATAAAGCGCTTACCGCATATGGAATGACATACTCTATTCGCCTTTCATTATGGGATCCTGAAAAGAAAGAAAAATATCTAGGTGAAGCATCTGTGTGGGAAAAATCACAAAAGCTTCTTGAAGAAATTCTCATTGAGAATAAACTCACCTACAATATAGGTGTAGGTGAAGCTGCAATTTATGGACCTAAAATGGACCTCATTACAAAAGACTCTCTCGGACGAGAATGGCAAATCTCTACTATCCAGCTTGATTTCATCATGCCTCAGCGTTTTGATCTTAAGTACACAGATAAGGATGGAAAAGAAAAAGCTCCCGTTATGATTCACCGAGCTCTTGTTGGCTCACCTGAACGCTTTATGGGTATTTTGATTGAACACTATGCAGGCAATTTCCCTCTCTGGCTTGCACCGGTTCAAGTAAAAGTTATTCCTATTAATGAAAAACATAATGAATTTGCCACACAGATTCATGCTCAGTTAGAAAAAATTGGCATACGATCAGAGCTAGATACAACTGAAGAAGGCTTTGGTAAAAAGGTCCGCGCAGCAAAAGTGGAAAAAATCCCTTACTGGGTTGTTATTGGTGACAAAGAGCTCGAAGCACAGAAAGTAACTCTTGAAAGTCGCGATGCAGGCAATCTGGGACAGATGACATCTGAAGAACTTACGAAAAAACTAGAAACAGAAATAACTACTAAGAAATAAACCAAACAAAAAACCAGCACGAGCTGGTTTTTTGTTATTTCTGGTTACACTCACATTGCTTATTCTATAAGCAATTCTACATTTGTTTTCTTTTTATTATGACTGTACTGAAGTAGCACTCATTTCTTGTGCCACAATTTTCTTAATCATATCAGTATTAAGCACTGACCACTGATCATCAGTTTTTGCTGATGTGTGGTAAAGCTTAACAAGATAATTAAGAGTCTTTTGAGCTAAACTTAAATCATTGTTTGAAGCCTCTGCAATAAGAGAAAGACCTTCTGCAGATACGAGCGTATTAAGTGCTCGAGCTTGTACTTCAAGCTTCTCGATCACATTTTCTTGTTTTACTTCCTTAGCAGGAGTTCCATTAATTCGATTGTAAATATCTTCATATGTTGTATGTGTAGGAATATTTGAAGGTGCATATGATTCACGTGTAGGCGCTACAAAGAGTGGTGCCGCAATTTTTCGTTCAATTTTTGTTTGGTGTGGAGTTACCGTGATTCCTTCATGTGCCATATTAGCAACAACTGGAATTGAGTTATGAGCTTTTGAAGTATGCACCATAAACCGGCTCATCAGAGCGACAGGACGTGTTGTAGGAATGATTCCAATTTCACCAGCGTAAGCCAATGATGCTTTTGCTGCTTTTCGCTTGATAAGAAGATATGAAATAAATCCACTCCATGCGAGTAATGCAAGTATGAAGAATGCGACTTTAAAGTTATCTCCAATACCTGTATATGGAAGTTGACTCAAGTAAACACCACTAAGATATGGATATTGTGTTGGATTCACATATCCAGATCCACCTGAAGTACTTCCGCCACCACCTCCTGTAGTAGGAGGATTGATTGCTACAGAACATGTCTGACTTACCATTTGACCATTTGATGTGACCAACAATGTAGCTGATTTTTGTCCTGTTGTTGAATATGCTTTTTGAACAGTACTATTTGTACCAGAAAGATTATCGGTACCAGACCAAGAATAGGAATATGAGCCATTTCCGCCACTAGCACTTCCTGTCCATGTGATCATATCACCAACAAGTCCTGATTCTCTATTTGCTGAACAGTATGCAGTGAATGAACTAGATCCGCCGCCACCACCACCCCCTCCGCCATTAGGTGCAAGAACCGTTACTGAACAATTTCGAGTAATACTTTCACTTCCAGAGGAAATGATAAGAGTAGCTGTTTTTGTACCCTGTGCTCCATAGATAGTTGAAGTTGTAGATCCTGTTCCAGATACACCATCTCCAGACCATGTGTAAGTATACACACCTGTTCCTCCCGTAGGACTAGCTCGATATGTTACCGGTTCATTAATATTTACAGTTGCAGGCAAGGCTGAACAAGTACCATTAAAAGAAGAACCTCCACCTCCAGTTGTTGGTGGTATATCATTATTAGTAATAGTACATGTCTTTTCTTGTCCAGAAACCACGAAAACTTGACCTAAAGAAGTACAATCACCTCCCCATGTTCCTGCTTGATATCCTGAAAGATTGTCTTCATGTACGAAATAACTATTTGGAGGTAGAGTTAATACCTGACCACTCGTAACTCGAGTATTTTCAATATAAAGAGCAAAGTCTGAAACTTGTTTTGTTCCACCGTTATCATTAATAACAGTCTTCACAATTTTGAGTTTTCCGGGAATCGGTGTTGGGTTTCCACAATAATTACTTCCCTTTGTTGCATATACTCCTCCTACTTTTTGAGAAAGAGTCCATGCTAATGTCTGAGCACCGTACCGATTATCATCATATAGCTGATGAGGGCCAGCTCCGTAGTAGACATCATTTTGAGCAAGACATGTTGGTAATGAGTTAAATAATACTTTTTGTGATCGAGGATCGATAGTAATCGTTCCAGTTTCACTAAAAAATTCTTGTGTTGAAAGTTTTGAATCAAACATTCTATATGTAATCTGACTCACAGGAAATGAACACTGTGTATTATTTACGACAGTAGTTTGAATTTTGTCTGTAGTAGGATTGAGATAAAAAGAGAATGTGATTTTACCTTTAGTTTTTTGAGTTCGTACTTCTGTAAGCGTAAGTGTAGTTCCATTAGCACACTCTTTGGGAGACGTAGAGATATTTGTTGAATTATTTGTACTACTTGAAGTAGCAACAGCGTTACTAAGTGCTGTAGCGAGAGCAGAACCTGTGGCTGAAGTACTAGTACTTACTGATGTTGACGTTGAAGTAGTCGTTGTAGCTTCTACTACCACTACATTTCCAGCACTCAACGGGTAGTATGCTGCAAAAGCGATACCAACCATAATTATAGCCATTCCGATACGTGAAAATTTGTTAGTCATATTCATTCTGTTACTAGGTTCTAATAATATAAATTATGGGCCACCATATCATATTTAATCACCAAAGTCAATAATTTTATACCCACTTTATAGGGCGCGACTTTTTACAAAAAGCGCTTCCACGACAAAACGTTCTTGCTTCTGTCCAAAGACGTTGCACGTCGAAAGAGTTAACATATTTTTTTTACTGTTCAAATCTACCAATGCTTCATCACTATCAACGAGACGTACTAAGGTAACGCGATATGTATACTCATGGGTAAGAGACTGGAGTTTAATTTCATCATCAATGTTGAGGTCTTTTAGATGATTGAATGCTTTGAATGCTTGATTGTTTACAATTCGCAACCCAGTACTATGTCCAAAGATCAACATATTACCCTTTGCAAGAGTTCCTGATCCTGGATAACGCACAGCTCCACGTAGCAAATATTCATTGAGTACAGCAGTACTTGTAGAAATAGGATTGCTTACTGAAACATCTACACCAATTTTATTAATAGCAATATGAACTGGTAATTCTTCTCCAACTTCTTCGGAAGTATTAACTGGAGGTGTATTCGTATCTGTTTGTACATCTTGAATTGGAGTATTTGTATCAACAAGACGTAATTCCTCTGGAACTCCGCCAATCATATACAAGATGCAAAACGTGATAAAAGAAATCACGACAATATAGAGCGCTAAATGATATTTGTAGTGCCAAACAAGGTCTAGAAAAGATAAATTGTGAGATTTTTGATACTGCATAAAGTGGCCAGCATTATACATTAATTTATATAATAAGTCAATAATCTTACTTTGACACCCCCTATCTATATGATAGGGTAAGGAAAAATAACCTAAAGCACGAAATATATGGCAAAAACACCTATTGAATACGAAGGTACTACACAAACAATTGAAAAAGGCCCAAGTACAGCTGTAAAAGTCTCCGTTCTCATTATTCTTATTCTTCTTCTTGGTGCAGGAATATTGCTCCCTATTAAGCTTGTACCCAATGCTCTTACTTCAATCGGCTCAGCCTTTTCTTCATTTGTTGCCCGATTTAATAAACAAGAAATAGTACTCACAACCAATCCTCAAGAAATTAAAGCCGGAGAACCTTTCACTCTTTCATGGACGGGAACTCACAAAAATGACGGATCATATGTACTCACATACATATGTCGAGAAGGTGTGCGTCTTGAGACATCAATCAATCAACCTCATGAAACTATTCCGTGCAATACTCCTTTCTACTTCACTCCTCTTGATAATGCGCTCAATATTACTTCATTCTCTTCTTCAACAAAGACGTCTGATATTAAAATTGCATTAAGTTTCTTACCCAACAATAGCTCTGATCAAGAAGCCCTTAATGAGCTTGCCTTAAGTATTCGCTCTGGTTCTACAATTATTGGTACAGTAGCAACAACTACACCATCTACTCCATCTGTTCCCAACCCACCTCGACCTCCTGTAAAAAATCCTCCCGTTCTCTACCCTCCTTCAAATCCAAACGGTACAGCAGATCTCAAAGTTAACTTTATTCGTGTAGGATACAAGATAAATGGCCAAGTAGGCATTCAGTTTGAAATCATGAACATAGGAACAAAAGATTCTGGACCATGGTCATTCGGAGCATCTCTCCCTTCATTAAATACTCCATCATACACATCTCCTGTACAGCAAAATATACATCCCGGAGACCGTATGCTGTTTACATTAGCATTTGATAATGTACCTGCCGGACAAAATCAAATGACAATCAATGTAGATCCAACAAATCTTATTCCAGAATTATCTGAAAGTAATAACATTCTGACTCAGACAATCTCTAATCTCTAACTATTGACTTTTTACAAAAATATGTTAATGTAGTTCTCAGAACAACTGTACGTGAGGATGTTCCTCACTAAACAATACCTTGGCCTTAATTAAGTTCGCAATATGAAAGGTGATTCGTTATGAGTAAGGACAATACGAACGGCGGAGCTTGTGGTTGCTTTGTTGTGCTAATCATAGTCGCTATTATCCTAGCCTCAGGCGTTCAGAGATATTTTAATTACCTTGCCGACCAACGAAAACATCAAGAAGAGAGCGCCCGTAACTGGATCAATGCAAAAGCCGAGATTACCTACCTTCGCCTGTATGGAGACAAGGTATCTTCGAAGGACATCAAGCAAAGCATCCGTAATCTCAAGGAATATGCGGATGAATATGACCGCTATTTACTTAAAGTCCATGAATCGGAATTGAACAAGATCTTGGAAAAGGCTCAAGAGAGAGAACAGAAAGCTAAAGAAGAGGAAGAGACCTGGTATGCGACCGTGGGAATTTCCATGGATGGCTTTAAAGCAATTTTGAAGCATTCCAGTCCCGAGAGAGCAGAACAACTAAAAAATGGCGCCATCATAAAAGGAGATGAGGTAACGATAAAAGTAACACCTGAGGAATGCTACAAGTTCTTCGGGATCAAGTTGAAAGAATGATCCTCCGTTCCTTCCCCCCCCTACCAAAAGCCCCGGCACAATGCTGGGGCTTTTTTTTATTTAATAT
>CAZFND010000018.1:0-10939 GCA_964520645.1 uncultured Candidatus Saccharibacteria bacterium
GCTGCTGTGAAGAGCTCTTTCATTGCATCCTTAGACTTTTCGTCCTGAAGTGTCTTCATCTTTGTCTTGAATTCTGAATCAAGATCCTTGAGAATTCGTGATCGTTCTTCTTCACTTACTGATGTAACAATGTATCCAGCAAAGTAGATAACTTTTTCAAGTTCAAGGGTATTAAGACCAAGAATCATACCAATTCGTGATGGCATACTTCGCAAGAACCAAATGTGAGAAACAGGAGTTGCGAGATCAATGTGTCCCATTCGCTCTCGTCGAACAATAGATCGAGTAATTTCTACTCCACACTTTTCACAGACAATTCCCTTATATCGAATTCCTCGATATTTTCCACAATAACATTCATAATCCTTATCTGGACCGAAGATCTTTTCATCAAAAAGACCACTCTTTTCTGAACGTTGTGTTCGGTAGTTGATTGTTTCTGGCTTTGTTATTTCGCCATATGACCATTCTTTAATTCTCTCAGGTGATGCGACCTTGAGAATGATAGAATCGAAGTTTGAGTTTTCGTTAATTTTTTGTTTCATGGTGTTTAGAAGTGATGATAATAATTAGATAATAATTATTTAGTGTCATCAGTTTCTTCATTATCTTGGTCGACCTTTTTTCTAAGTTCTACATCAAGTGCCAATCCCTTAAGATTACTCATAAGCACATTAAATGATGCTGGAACATTTGGTTGGCTAATAGGATTACCCTTTACAATAGCGTCGAATGCAGCAGAACGTCCTTGAATATCGTCAGATTTAATCGTGAGAACTTCTCGCAAGTTGTGCGCAGCGCCGTGGCCGAGAAGTGCCCACACTTCCATTTCTCCAAATCGCTGTCCTCCTTGCTGAGCCTTTCCTCCAAGTGGCTGTTGTGTAATAAGAGAGTAAGGTCCAATTGATCGCATGTGGATCTTGTCCTCCACCATGTGGTGAAGCTTGAGAATATACATGTATCCTACAGCGATTTCTTGTTCAAATTTCTGACCAGTTCGTCCATCAAAGAGTGGCATCTTTCCGTTTTCTTTGTATCCAGCTTTTTTCAATTCTTGTTTGATTTCTGTATCTGTAGCTCCTGAGAATGGAGGAACAATAGCTTGATAGTTAAGTGTATTAGCAGCAAGACCCAAGTGCAATTCGAGAATCTGTCCCAAGTTCATACGTGAAGGCACGCCAAGTGGAGTAAGAATAACATCCACAGGTGTTCCGTCTGCCATGTACGGCATATCTTCTTCAGGAAGGATCTTAGAAATAACTCCCTTGTTTCCGTGTCGTCCAGCAAGCTTGTCACCTACTGACACATTTCGAAGCTGAGCGATTTCAATGTGAATTCGCTTAATGATTCCTGATTCGAGTTTGTCTCCCTTCTCTCGTGAGAATACTTTTACGGTGATAACTCGTCCTCGCTTTCCGTTTTCAAGTCGCTTTGATGTATCTTTTACATCTCGAGCCTTTTCACCGAAGAGTGATCTCAAGAGTCTTTCTTCAGGTGTAAGTTGTGTCTCTCCCTTAGGTGTAATCTTTCCAACAAGAATGTCTCCTGGTCGCACTTCTGCACCAATTCGGATAATACCCTCTTCATCAAGATTCTTAAGTTTTGCTTCACCGACGTTTGGAATATCGTGAGTTGTAACTTCAGGTCCAAGTTTTGTATCTCGAACGTTTACAACAAATTCTTCAATATGAATAGAAGTGAATTTACTATTTTTTACAAGTCGTTCAGAAAGAATGATAGCGTCTTCGTAGTTTGCTCCAGACCAACTCATAAAGGCAACGAGCATGTTCTGACCAAGGGCCATTTGTCCCTGATCACTCGATGATGTGTCAGCAAGAAGATCACCTCGATTTACCTTATCACCCAAGTTAATAGTTGGTCGCTGGTGGAATGCGGTAAAGCCGTTTGTTCGTGAGAAGCTTACAAGCTTATATTCTTTTTCTTTACCCTTCGCATTCTTAACTACAATGTGTTTTGAGTCTACTGCAGTTACTGTTCCTGCTTCTTCAGCAAGAATAAGTCGTCCAGAGTCTCGTGCTGCTGTTTCTTCAATACCGGTAGCAACAAGAGGAGCTTCAGGCACAATACATGGAGTAGCTTGCTTCTGCATGTTAGATCCCATAAGCGCACGTGATGCGTCATCGTGATTCAAGAATGGGATCATAGATGTTGCAATAGAAAATGCTTGGTTTGTTGCAACGTCGATATAATCTACTTTGTCTTTTGAGACTACAGCTGGACTTCCGTTGTATCGAACTTCTACTTCATCAACAAGAATGGTTCCATCTTTATCATAAGCTGTAGCAGCATGAGCAATGTTGTGTGATTCTTCTTCAAGAGCATTTAAGTAAAAGATTTCTGGAGTTACCTTTCCATTTTTTACTTTTGCGTATGGAGTTTCGATCATTCCAAAATCATTGAGCTTTGCGTATGTTGAAAGACGCAAGATAAGACCAATGTTTGGACCTTCTGGAGTGTGGATTGGACAAAGTCGTCCGTAGTGAGAAGGGTGAACGTCACGCACTTCAAATCCAGCTCGAAGTCGATCAAGACCTCCAGGACCGAGCGCTGACAATGTTCTAAGATGCTCCAATTCAGACAAGATATTTTCCTGTTGCATGAACTGTGACAACTGATTTGTTGTAAAGAATTCTTTGATTCGAGCTTGCAATGGCTTTGGAGAAATAAACTGCACAGGCATTGTTACATCAGAATCAACAGTAGACATTCGATCTTGAATGTTTCGCTTCATCTGTGACATACCTACACGAATCTTTTGCTGGAGAAGTTCTCCTACATATCGTACTCGTCGTGATCCAAGGTGATCAATATCATCTTCTCGTGCATCAGGAGTAGTATTGAGGGTAACAATATTATTAATAATTGATACGAGGTCATCAAGATTAATAGTTCGTCGCTCCAATGTCTTTTCATCCATTCCTTTTTGGAATCGCTTGTTAAATCGGAATCGTCCTACTTTTGAAATGTCATATCTTTCTTCACTGAAAAGCGCTTTGAGGAATTCTCGTGCATTTTCTGCAGTCGCCAAATCTCCGTCTCGAAGTCGCTTATGGATTTCGATGAATGATTCATCAGCTGTCTTTGCATGATCTTTTGCAAGTGTTTCATCAATTGCTCGTCGTGTAGCATCATTTCCCTTAAAGAGATCTTTGATTTCTGTATCTGTTTCTGCACCAAGCACTCGAAGCAGCGAAGTTACTGCAAACTTTCGCTTTCGATCAATACGAACATAGATAGATCCATCTGCTTCAGATTCAATTTCAATCCACGCACCACGAGATGGAATGATTTTTGCACCGAAGTATGTTTTTCCTTTGATTTCATCAGCGGTAAAGAATACGCCGAAAGATCGCGCCAATTGAGGCACGATTACTCGCTCTACTCCTGTAATGATGAAAGTTCCGTGACTTGTCATGATTGGCAAGTCAGCCATGAAGATTTCCTGTTCTTTTGTACCGCCAATAGTTTTGTTCTTGAGCTTTACGGTTACTTTAAGCGGTGCTTCGTATGAAAGCTTATTATCTTTTGCATAAAATTCGTCGTACTGAGGAAGACCGAGCTTGAAACCAGTAAAATCAAGTTCAAACTTCTTCTCTGAGTAGTCCTTGATAGAAGAAAATTCTTTAAATACTTCTTCAAGACCTTTTTCTACAAGCCAGTTGAAAGACGTAATTTGGGCTTCTACCAAATTAGGTGTTTCGGTCAACGGCTCCTTAAATTTACCGAAATACTTCTTTTCCCGCTTTGCAGGTGCGTGTTTGGTGCTCATATCGCAGTGCGTAATAATTAAATTAATAAACTTTCACTTACTAAAACAATTATGCAAAAACAAAAAAATAACCTTTTTAAGGCACTTTACGCGCTTTATGGAATTATTTAGTTGTAGAGTGCAAGACCCGAGGGCAATTTACCTAATAAATGTATTTTGCTCTCATTTTCAGCCGTAACTCAATCTTGCAATGAGATGAAATCCTAGTATATATGAAAATAATATCAATGTCAAACAGATACGAACCCCCTGCCGTCCATGGCAGGGGGAATTGAATGTTCAGGGATTAAACTTAGGAAAAACAAAAGCGAACCACAAGAAGATGAGAAGACAAATTGTGACTATCGACCAAACAGGTACATAGTGCTTTGGGCGACGATCAAGCTCCTCTATTCTCATACATGCCTCCGGAGTTTGAGATCAGTGCAGAACTACACTAATAAAATTATATACCTACTATAAAAACGCGCTAGTCCTTATTCCCCTGTCGCCATTCTTCTATCTTTTTATGATTACCAGATAAGAGCACTTTTGGTACGCGATAGTTTTTCTTTTTATAAGTAATTACTTCTGGGCGGGTATAGACATCAACAGATGCAGCTCTAGATTCTTCAAGAGAATTAATATCTCCGAGCACACCTTCAACTTGTCGAGAAATAGAATCTATCATAATCATCGCAGGGAGCTCACCTCCAGTAAGGACAAAAGGCCCAACAGAAATATCTTCACATTTAAAAGCTTTCTTCACTCGTGCATCTATACCCTCATATCTGCCACAGACTATGATTATATCTGTGTATTTTTTTGCAGAAGTTTTTGCATAACTAGTATCAAACTGCTTACCCGATGGTGATAAGAAAATGATTTTTATTTTTTTAGATTTTTTTGTTTTCTTAATAGCTGCTGCAATTGCTTCTATCACAGGCAATGCTCGAATAACCATACCCGGACCACCACCGTATGGTTTGTCATCTACTCGCCACTTTGGATCAGGTTCATAATCTCGGGGGTTATAGAATAGTACTTTTATTTTCTTGTCCTCTATTGCCCGCTTCAAAATAGACTCACTTAAATATGAGTCAAAAGAGTTGGGAAAAAGTGTAATGATGTGAAAATTCATATACAATAAAAACTCGTAGTATTATAATACCACGAGTTTTTATTTATGTCTATATTTAAGAGATTACAACTTGAGGTCTTCCATTGCTTCGTCGACAGTCTTATTTACAGAATCTTTCTTCATTCCTCCTTCCGGTTCGTTAATCTTAAGATTAACTCGTGCATTATTTTTCATTCCAACTACTCGAAGAAGTGTTCGTATTGCCTTTGCTGTATTTCCCGATCGTCCAATGACCTTTCCCATATCAGCAGGATTTACTCCTAGTGTCATGAGAACGCCCATTTCATCGACAGTTCGGTTGATTTTTACATCACCAGGATTATCGACAAGAGCCTTTACTACGTAATCGAGAAATTGTGTGTCCAGATCGTTCATTGTTTTTCGTTTCTTCCGCCCATCGGCGGTTATTCATATCGTCGCAGTATGTCGACCACTGTTACTGCTTGTTTAATTTTAACAAGTGAGTTTTGAGAGTCAACGAATAACTTAGGAGAGTTATTACGCTTGAGCTGGTTGTGCTGCTTCAGGAGCTGATTCTTCTTTCTTAGCTACTGTTTTCTTAGGAAGAACATTGATTTTCTTTCCTTCGATGATTTTCTTTGAGATAAGCATATTGTGCATAGTTGGAGTTGCTTGTGCACCCTTACTCATCCAGTACTTAATCTTCTCAGCATCAAGAGCTGTCATGTCTTTGTGGCGAGGGTCATATGATCCAATCACTTCCAAAAACTTACCACTCTTTGTACTGTTTTTTGAATCAGTCAAAACCACACGAAACGTTGGTTCGTGCTTGCGTCCTACTCGTTGAAGTCGAATTTTTAACATACGCGATATATTAACAGATGACTAGTAAAAGGTCAATATTCTGATATAGTAGCGCTATGACATACACAAAAAACACTACTTCATCCCCTCTTACCGGCATTATCCGTACTACCGCAAAAGGCATGGGATTTGTTGAGATAGAAGGTCAAAAAGATGACATTGTTATTGAGCCTGAATTTCTTAATACTGCCCTCAATGGCGATGTAGTAGAGATCCAGATCACAGGCAAAACATTTGAAACAAAGAATGTTCGCCATAAGCAATCTACACAGAGTCAGGAAGGCTCTTTTGGCCGAACTGCAGGGCAAGTAGTACGCATCGTTAATCGTGCAAAAATACAGTTCGTAGGTATCCTTCTACAAGAAGATGGTAAATATTGGCTCAAGGGAGATGATCGCAAACTTTACACTAAAATTCTTATCCCTCAAGCTTCTCAAGCTGATATTGGTAAAAAAGTGTTAGTAAAAATGAATGATTGGAAAAAGAATGAGCAATTCCCTACAGGTGAAGTCATTCAAGTACTAGGTGACAAGGGCACTAATGAAACCGAAATTCAATCGATCATTCTCGACCGTGGTATTGATACCAATTTTCCTCACGCAGTAGACCAAGAAGCTATTGAAATAGAGAAAACAGAAAAGCCTCTCTTAGCGTCAGAAATTGCAAAAAGACTGGACTTGCGAGATCGCAATACATGTACGATTGACCCTGTGGATGCAAAAGATTTTGACGATGCCCTATCTCTTAAGCCGCTTCCAAATGGCCTCTTTGAAGTGGGAGTACACATCGCAGATGTATCACACTACGTACGTGAAGGAACAGCTCTTGATATCGAAGGACGCAAGCGGGCATTCTCGGTATATCTTGTAGACCGTACTATTCCTATGCTTCCCGAAGTCCTTTCCAACGACCTTTGTAGTCTCAATCCCCATGAAGATAAATTTGCATTCTCTGCCCTTTTCACGATGGATATGAACGGTGTGGTACATGACAGAACATTTGCAAAAACAGTCATCAATTCTAAAAAAAGATTTAGTTACGAATCTGCTCAAGAAACCCTAAATAATAAAAGTGGTGAACTTTTCACTGACCTCGATACACTTAATAAAATCAGCTACAAATTAAGAGAGAAAAAGTATGCTATGGGAGCAATCGACTTTGAGCAAGATGAAGTAAAATTTAAGCTCGATGAAAACGGCAAACCTCTCGGCGTGTACAAAAAGCAGCGACTCGATACTCACAAATTGGTAGAAGAATTTATGTTGCTTGCCAACAAAGAAGTAGCGGAATTTATTTATAAAAAGATTAAAAATAAGACCGAAAGTGCTTCTATTTATCGAATCCACGATCTTCCTGACAAAGAACGCATACAAGAATTGTCACTCTTCTTACAGGCATTGGGATATTATCTTCCGGTAAAGCAAGGTGTAGTGTCTTCTCAAGATATTAATAAGCTTCTCAAGAGTGTTGAAGGTAAACCCGAAGAATCTCTTATTAAAACTGCAACAATTAGATCAATGGCAAAAGCTATTTATTCTCCAAAGAATATTGGCCATTTCGGCTTGGCATTTGAATATTACACACACTTTACATCACCAATTAGACGATATCCTGATCTCATGATCCACCGCATTCTCGAAAATATTCTTGAAGGTAATAAGAAAAAAGTGCATGATGAATTCACGCTCTATAGCAAAATCTCAAACCATTCTACAGAGAAAGAAATTGCGGCTGCAGAAGCAGAACGCGCTTCTATCAAATACAAACAAGTAGAGTACATGAGTGATCATGTTGGCGAAACATTCAATGGCAGTATTTCTGGCGTTACAGAATGGGGTATCTATATCGAAGAAGAAAATACTCGATGTGAAGGAATGTGCCCACTTCGTGAGCTTGGTAATGACTTTTATGTCTTCAACCGAAAAACATACTCAATAGAAGGAGAAAAAACAAAGAAAAAATATCGACTTGGAGATAAAGTAACGTTCAGAGTAATGAAAGCAGATCTCGATGCTAAAACACTGGATTATAAAATAGTAAGCAAATAAAAAGCCGCGTTAGGGTGACTTGATGCTTGAGTCGTTGCTCCTTCACAGGGGAGCAAGCACCAAGGTTCTAACGCGGCGGGGGGGGGTTCTTATTAACTGAGAATAATTGTACTTTTTAATAAAAATCTGTCAAGTGCTATTTTGCTACCTGCACAGCCTCATCGAACTGAATAGAAAGCAATTTTGAGAAGCCTTCGGTGCCCATAGTTACGCCATAAAGTATTCCAGCTCGAGACATTGTCTCTCTATTATGAGTTATGAGAATAAGCTGAGAATATTTTGAAAGACTACTGATCATATCTCCATACTTTCGAGAGTTTGCTTCATCAAGAGCAGCATCAGTTTCATCAAGAATAATAAATGGAGGAGGATTTACTTGAGAAATTGCAAAGAGAAGTGCTATCGAAGTAAGCGCTCGCTCTCCCCCAGAGAGCATCATCAACGCTTTTATCTTTTTTTGCGGCAAATTAACTGTAATATCTATTCCCTCCTCGCCCACTTCGCCCTCCGAAGCTTCAGCGAAGGCGGATTCTTCAACTTCATCTTCCAATGTTAAGTCAGTATCAGATTTCTTTTTGCGCTTTTGCTCACGAATGACTTGTAGCCCCGCACTTCCACCTCCAAACATTAGTGCGAAAAAGTCATGAAATTGTTTATTAATTTTCTCTACTCCTGTTTTAAATTCAAGAGTAAGTTTTTCATCTAAATCTTTAATAAGTACTTTAAGAGTAGCTGCTGACGCTTGTAAATCAGTGATTTCACGAATCAAATATGCATCGCGCTCGGTGGCTTCGTTGTATTCCTTAAGAATTTCTTCTCCCGATCCTCCTCCAGCATCTTCAAGTCTAATTTTAATTTTTTCAATATGTTTTCTTTTATCTTCTTGATATGCACGTGTGTTTTGAGTAGGGTCATACGATACATTTTCAAAATCAAGAACATTTCTACTTACCAGTGCTACTGCTTCCTGCATCTCGCGTTTTAAGTCTGCATCAATAGCAGTAAGACGTTCTTCTTGTGAGCGTAGTACATTAAGCTCTGAGATTACCTGATTTTGTTCAGCCATAATTTTAAATACAGCTTTTTCTGCATCACGGTTTGAATCTTTCTCTCTTTCTATTTCAAGCTTGAGGGTTGCATACCGAGCATTAAGATCTCGTTCGGTGTTCTTAAGAATTTCGAGCTTTGCAACAAAATCACTTTTTTCTTGTTTCAACTTTTCTATTTCGTTTTCTGAATCAGTAACAAGTTGAGAATCTTCTTGAGATTTGTTTTTGATAATAAAATTCTGTAATAAATCCCTAATTCCTCCTAAAATATTTTTAAGAGTATATGAATCTTCCTCAGCATGTGCTGCTTCTATCTTCTTTACAATATCTTCTGTTACAGATTCAACATCTCGCAAATATACAGTTCGTGTATCGTTTGAACGAGCTAGTTCTTGCTGCTTTTTAATAATTCTCTCTTCTGAAGATATCTGTCCTTCTATTTTTCCAATTTCTCTCACTACACCATCTTTCTGATTTCGAATATCATGAAGCTGTGATTCAAGATCAAGTATTTCCTGACTTTTAATATCTTTTTGATCAGATTTTGACAAAATATCTCGCGCAGCTTGAAGCTCATGTTCCAATTCTTTCTTTTTTGCTTCAGGAATAGCTTTTTCATATGTAATTCTTTCTTTTTCTCCTGCAACAAACGCTGTTTCGTATTTAAAGTATGTTTTATAGAGAGATTCTAGCTCAAGACGCATTTCTCTGGCTTTTTCTACCTTCTCTACCTGTTTACTAAGAAATTTTATATGTGGGGCAATTTCACGTCGAAGAGATTCTACTTGTTTAATATTTTCTTCAGTTTTTTCAAGCTTCCGCTGACTTTCATCTTTTTTATAATGATAAATTTTAAGTCCCAATGCATCTTCTATCATCTCTCGGCGTTCTTTGAGATTGGCATTAAGAATTTTGTCTGCTTCACCTTGTGAAATAATATGATGTCCTGATGAACCTATATGCGCTCCAGCCAATAACTCAATAATATCTTTGAGCCGTACAGCGCTACTGTTTATAAAATACTCATTTGCAGAATCGCGGTGTACAACACGTTCTATACTCACTTCATCAAAATCAAGATTGAGCGCTCGATCTGTATTATCAAAAATAACTTTTACAGAAGCGCGATTTTGTCTTCCTAGAGATTTACCACCATTAAAAATAAGATCTTCACCTCGCTTACCTCGTAACGATTTTATAGACTGTTCGCCTAATACAAATCGAAATGCTTCAGCCACATTCGATTTTCCTGATCCATTAGGACCTACAATAGCAGTAATAGGAGTTTTAAATTCTAAAACTGCCTTCTTAGCAAAGGATTTAAAACCTGAAATTTCTAGAGCTTTTAAATACATGTACTACTACTATACCAAATTTATAGCAGTTTTATATCCACCCTTTTGTTTCTAAACCTTTTTGAGCAGCATTTTGTTCTGCATCTTGCTTAGATGCGCCTTCACCAGATACGACAAGCTGATTGCCAAGATACACACCTACGGTGAAATGCTTGTCATGATCTGGGCCTTCTTCTTTTATTGTTTTATATGATGGAGTGATTCCTGTTTTTTCTTGAGCCAATTCTTGGAAACGAGATTTTGCATCCATCCATGATCCTTTTTCTACGATATCGTCAATAAGATGAAATACATGCTGTTGTAAAAATACAGCCGCTGCATCGTAACCCTGATCGATATAAAGTGCCCCCAATAATGCTTCAAATGTATTAGCAAGAATATAGGTTCGTGCTCGGCCTTTATCTTTTGCTTCTCCATGAGAAAGAAGAAGATATTCATTCATTTCAAGACCAGTTGCTACTTCAGAAAGGGTTGTTGAGTTAACAAGAGCAGAGCGGTATGAGGTGAGCTCACCTTCTGGCTTACTTGGATATTTTTTGAAAAGATAATCAGTAATAACAAGCTCAAGCACTGCATCCCCCAAAAACTCCAGACGTTCGTTGTGCTCTAAATTAAGATTTCTATTTTCATTAATATATGACCGATGAGTAAAAGATTGTCGAAGAAGATTCTTATCTTTAAAGATAATATTCGCCTTCTTTTCAAATTGTGAGAAATCCTTGGGCATAGTTATTTCACTGCAAGAATAATAT
>CAZFND010000019.1:0-10930 GCA_964520645.1 uncultured Candidatus Saccharibacteria bacterium
GAATCAGATGGCACCGTAGGTGCAGCATGCGTAAATATATTTACTTTTTCTGGATTGAGAAATACTACATCAAATGAATTTTGAGCAAGTGTTAATTCAAGCGGCATTTTTTCACTCAAAATATTAATAAAAAACTTAGCGAGATCTGCATCTACAGTGAGAAAAAGCTTCTTCGGAACTACATAACGCTTACCAAGAGTTTGTAACGATTCAATAAGAGCTGATTGCCACTCTTGTTTTACTTCTTTAAGAATTTCATCAATTTTTTGAGCAAAAGAAGGCTCGGTGTATCCCTGATTTTTCATTACTACATATGACAAAGCCACTTCTGGAGGCACGGTGAGTTGTTGAGAGATTTTTCGTATAGCAGTACTTCGTCCATACGGGAAAGAAATAGTTTCTAATAATACCCCTTTGTGCGTAATACTAATATCAGTCATTTCCCCACTGATATCCATAAATAAAAAATTATCTACATCTTGGAACATATCTCGTACTGCACTCCATGACACCAATGCATATGAAAAAAACTGAATATTCTTGAAGTGAATGATACTTCGAATAGTCGATTCTACAGATTTAAGAATACTTGTAGAAATGAAGCTTGAGAATAATGTTAGTTCTAAATCTTTAGCTTTTATTCCTACAGGATGTTGTACTTCGTACCCATTTAGCTTGGTATTAATGATTTTCTTTTCAAGAACTCGCGTATCAGGGTTAAATAATTTTTCATATTCACCACCTTTTAGCGCTTCATTAAAATGTTGCTCTTCCGTTCGTACCAAATCATCAATAAAACTTTTTGTAATTAAAAAAGGATGTTCTTTTTCTATACTAAGAACTTTTGTTTGGGAAATGTACCATGGTGAAGAAAACACACAGAAAACATCCTTAAGTATATAGTTTCCTAAGAAAGTATGATGAAGCTTTTGCAATCCTGCCTTTTGGACATGTAGGGTAACAGACTCAAGAAGATTGAGCATAGAATCCAGCAATCTATCTGATGTGACTTGGGGAAGAAATGTGAGGGGCTCGCGGTGCGTATAGAGAAGCACCGGAATATTTTTTGAAGAAAATTGCACAAGTGATACACCAATAGAACCATTTCCTATATCAAACACTGCTGCAATTTCTTCTTTAGGTTTATTAAAAAGAGAAAGCATGCAATTATTATATCACAGCCTTATTTTTTGTTTATTCCAATACTGCTTTTATTCTTCGAACTCCTGCTGAAACAGCTTCTTCTTTCTGAATTTTGAATACTCCAAGCTCTTTTGTGTTAGTAACATGAGGTCCTCCACAAAATTCTCGACTTATATAACCAGTAGATTCGTCTCCAATACTATATACTTTTACAATATCTCCATACTTTTCATGGAATGCATGTACAGCAACTTTTTCTGCTTCTTCTTTAGGCATTTCGGAAAATGAAACAGGCAAAGCTTTCTGAATATTAGCATTTACAATGTCTTCTACCTTCTTTTTTTCTTCATCTGTCATCTTTTGCGGATGAGCAAAGTCGAATCGTAATCTCTCTGGAGTAATGTTACTACCTTTTTGACTAACACCAGCTCCTAACACCTGCTTGAGAGCAGCGTTAAGTAAGTGTGTAGCCGTGTGGTATCTCACAGACATTTCTGATGTATCTCCCAATCCCCCTTTAAATTTCTTCTCAGCTCCAGCTCGAGAAAGATCTTGGTGCTGCTTCAATTCTTGCTTAAATGTTTCTACATCAACACTAATTCCTTTTTCTTTTGCAAGATCTAGCGTAATTTCTATGGGGAAACCATAACTTTGATAGAGATCAAAAGCTTCTTTTCCAGAAATATTGCGCGTACTAATCTTTTCAAATTCTTTAAGACCGAGTTTGAGTGTTTGTCTAAACTTTTCTTCTTCTTTTTTTATTTCAGCTTTAATGTCAGCTTCTTTATCTTGAAGATTAGTATAAACTTTGCCATATTTTTCTATAATAACTTGAGCAATAGTTACTAATACATTTTCTTGTAAGCCCAGAGCATCACTGTATCTCACAGCTCGTCTTAACAGTCTTCGAAGAACATATCCTTGGTCAGTATTAGATGGCAAAGCACCATCAGCAATCATAAATACAGCAGCTCGAATATGATCTGCAACTACTCTCTCTGATTTAATATCTTGCTTTGAAGCATTCTTTCTTATTTCAGTTAGTATTGGGAGAAACAAATCAGTGTCATATACATTAGTCTTGCCCTGAAGCATGGTTGTCACTCGTTCAAGACCAGATCCAGTATCTACATTCTTAGAATCAAGCTTACCAATTACTTTACCGTCTTTCTTCTTAAACTCCATGAATACATCATTCCAGATTTCTACAATTTTTTGTTCATCATCAGCTTTTACAAACTGCTCATGAGTCATACCCTCGGTAAGAGTACCGGTAGTGTCATAGAACATCTCCGTATCGGGGCCACAAGGACCATTGTCTCCAGGACTCCACCAATTATTTTTTGCCGGAAGGAAATAAATTCGATTTCCTGTAACTCCATGCTTATCAAAGAGATCTTTCCAAATAGCAGCTGATTCTTCATCTTTAGGAGCATTTTCATCACCTTCAAAGCAGGTAACATACAGTCGCTGTGGATCAAGACCAAAGCCTTCTTCTTTAGATGTGAGAAGCTCATAACTCCACTCAATTGCATCTTTTTTAAAATAATCACCAAGAGACCAGTTACCGAGCATTTCGAAGAATGTAAGGTGTGTATTATCACCCACTTCATCAATATCACCTGTTCGGACACATTTCTGTACATCTACAATACGAGTGCCCGCTGGATGTTTTGCCCCTAAGAGATATGGGACAAGAGGCTGCATGCCAGCAGTATTAAAGAGCACAGAAGGATCATTTTCTGGAATAAGTGAAGCAGAAGGGATAATTGCATGTCCCCTTTTTTTGAAGAATTCGAGATACCGAGATCGGATCTGTTCTGATGTCATGGCTAGGATAATAGCATATTTAAAGAAAAGTGGAAAAATAACACATGTAAAAGGCCGCCTACAGGTGTAAGCGGCCGGGAGAGGTGGTGGCGTGGGGCGAACGCCACCACCGCGCGATCCAGACAGCATCGGTGATCGGCGCGAACTTTCTGAAATGAATATTACTTTATATAAAATAAAAGTCAATCAAAAAAAAGCCGCGAGCGTCCTTATGAGGGACATCTCGCGGCCTTCCGGGGGCAAATCATAGCAAGTAAACAACCAAATAATGGGTAAACGCCACCGGATCTATCTGCCTAGTAGAGTACCTTATATATCAATAAAGTCAATAGATACTAATATTTTGCAACAGTATTAATTACTAGTCAACTTCTTGAGCATGTTGATATCCTCTTCAATACTCTTAAGGCCCAATTCGAAAAATTCTGGCTTAGATATATCAATTCCTATATCTTTGAATATATCCTCTGGGCTCTTTGAACTACCAGCGCTTAAAAATTGCTCAATCTTAGATAAGAAGCTCTTATCTTCTTTATATTTCTTGTACAACGCCTTACTAATAATCTGTCCAAATGCATATGAATATACATAGAAGAATCTTCGTATGTGTCCCCAATTCACAAAGAAATAGCCATCTACTTCTTTGAGATTCATGATTGGTCCAAGATAACTCTTCATGTGTTTGTTCATGAGCTTTGCTATATCTTGCTTTGGTAGACTCCCCTTTTCTCTAATAGTTTCATGTAATTCACGCTCAAAGTTGAAGCACGCTATTTGTCTAAAAATAGTCTGAATATCATCTTGAATTCTGTCATGGAGTGCTACTATTTTTTCTTTTTCAGAAAGAGTTTCAAATATTTCGGCAAATACAAAACTTTCAAATAGTGTACTCGCTACTTCTGCGACAGAAATAGTGTAATGTGCATAAAGTGGTGATTGAGATTGTTTACTTAACTCTGTATGAAACGCATGTCCCATCTCATGCGCCATAGTCATTACAGCATCAAGATTTGGAACATGGTTGAGAAGAACCATAGTTGGCATATTAAGATTACCCCAACAATATGCGCCTCCCTTTTTATTTTTTTGAGGGAAAGCATCTATCTGGCCATTCGTTAAATAACTCTCAAAAATAGTTTTATATTTAGGATCTATAGTATTGAATATAGTTCGCAGCATTTCTACAGCAGACTCAAACGGAAGTTCCTTTGTTTTACTTCCAATACCAGCCGCTCGATCTGCATATTCCAAATGATCAAGCTTGAGAAGCTTTGCTTTGAGTTTGTAAAAATTCTGACTAATCTTAAAATTTTTACTTACTGTTTCTACAAGATTAACAACAGTTTTTTCTTCATTTTGGTATCCAAGAATTGTTGCTTGATAGGGTTTAGAAAATCCACGCAATTCATCATTGATCTTTTTATCAAGCACAACAGCATTGATTTCACTCTCGGCAAAGTCACTTATAGACTCAAGCTTTTTCATAATAAGATCTTGTATGACTCGTCGATCTTTAGTACCCAACATTCCTATCATATTCTGAGCTTCAGGTAATGGAATCTCCTGCTTCTTGAATACAATGGTTTGTTTATTGAGAAGCTTTTGCGATCCTTCTACCCACAAATTAAAACTCGTAAGGTCTTTTAGATTTAATATTTTTTCTTCAGATTCACTCAGCTGATATTTGCTTCTATCAAATATATTTTTGAGATAATATCTAAAGTGCTCAAGTTTTTTGCTTGTTAAAAACTCTTGCTGCTTACTCTTATCTATTTTGCCTAAGTTTAGAGTGAAAAAGATAATCTTATTATCGTAATTAGTCAGTACCGTGGTGATTTTATTTATTTCTGCTTCTACTTTCGTATTTGAACTCTCAATATCTCTATAAAAATGAAGATACATTAAGGGCTTTGAAGACTGTAATTTTTCAGAAAGCTTTTCATAATCTGTTAATGCATCAAAAAGTGCATCTTCTTGAGTAAGATAATCTATTCTATCTTTATATTTCTTCTCAAATGCTAAACAGTCTTCTCCAAATGCAGCTACATCTTTTTCTATCTGTGGATCTTTGAGAGATTTATAAAAAAGTGTTAAGTCCCACTTAGTTTTTATTTTGATTTTTTCTAAATTTTTATTCGCCATAATTACATATTAAAAAATAAACTGTCCATTTTTATAAATAACTTTTTCTGTGCCATCTTTCAAATATGCGGTAACTGTTCTATCTTCCGTAGAAACAATATCTGTATGCACCGCAGACTCATTAAATCCTAAATCTGCCAGCTCTTTTTTAGTTAGCTTACTAGAATCTCCTGTGTATGTATCATAATATGCCTGACCTACTGCGATGTGAGTGTTGCCATATCGACCTCCCATATTTTCATCAAATAATGTTGTGGCCATAAATTTAGTAATTCGAGAAAATCTTTTATCTGTAAGAGAAAATTCACCTACTTTATTTGCATTCGGTGAAGCGAGCATACTCTTGAGTACTTTTTCATTCTTTTTTGCTTTACTTTTTACAATAAGACCATCTTTAAATTCTAATTCAATTCCTTCAATTAAATTACCATAGGCATAAAGAGGCTGATTAAATTTTATCCAGCCATTGGTGCCTCTCCAATCGGGTGATGTGAACAATTCAAAACTTGGAATATTTCTTCCTCCACCACCCAGCCACTGACGACTTTCACCTAGAGTAATCCAAATATCAGCATCTTTACCTACTACATGCACCTTTTCTATTTGTAATGCATTTAATGTTTTACGAGTTTTTTCTATTTGTACATATACCTTTTTCCATTCTTGAATTGGATTTTTCTTATCTAAAAAGCAGGCTTTGATAGTTTGATTCCAATACTCTTTGTGAGAAAGGCGTGCTTCTTGGGCCATTGCAGGTGTTCCATACAATGCAATAGTCCAGGTAAATTTTCCCTCATTCTCCTTTTTCATTCGCCATTCACTATAAGGCTTATATGCCACTCCTCGACGCATAATTTTTGCGGGATCAACTCCTTTAAGAGCGTGAGGATGTGTCTCACTTTCTATGTAGATACTATGATGAGCTTCGTCTACCAACCCTCGGATAAATTTTTCTGGAAAAAAGTCGAGCTGATGATCCTGTGCATGTTCAAAAAACATTTTTTCTATATTGAATAATGGATGTTCATCGGGACTATATCGAGAAATAACATGACCGCCTGCTTTCCAAATTGCTTTCACTATTTCAAAATATAAAGGCTTAGTGTATTCATTTGCTGTAACAACTACCGTTTCTCCCTTTTTTATTCCAATTCCTCCACCCAATGCAAAATTTACTAATACATCTGCATATTTTTCTAATACTTTTTTTGAAGGGGTATAACTATTTTTTTGCATATTCTTTAAGTTGTTCGAAATCTTTTTTGAGTACATCTCTCAGGGAACCGTTATAGAGCGCTGCGGCAGGGTGGTACAACGGAATAATAATCACCTTACCATAGGACGTCTTAGCTTCATATCTTTTTCCATGAGCTTTGGAAATAGGTTCTACCTCCAATTCTAATCCCAATCTCGACATAATATAATTCATAGAAAATCTACCAAGAGTAACAATAACTTCAGGCTCAATAATATCTATTTGGCGATCTAAGAATTGCCCATATGCCTCTATTTCTTCTGGCAATGGATCTCGATTTTGTGGCGGTCTGTCTTTTACTATATTTGTAATATATACATGCTCGCGAGTGATACTGACACCCAGAAGCATTTCATTAAGAAATTTGCCGGCAGCACCTACGAAGGGCCTGCCCGTCTTGGCTTCATTGGCTCCAGGAGCCTCACCAACAAACATAATCTTTGCAAAGTGATCTCCTTCACCTATAACCGGAAATGCTTGATTTTTTACTCGTTCTGCGTACAACGGAGATGTTGTTAGAGCAATTACTTCGTCCCTAATTTTTTTTAATTTTTCTTTTCTTTCTTCAGGGCGCTCATTCATATATTTTCTACACTCTATATGATGAAAAATTAAATCCCGGATATTCAGTCTCTTCTATTTCATCATCACTTATCTTCTCAAACTTAATAAGAGTGTCATTGACCGGTGCTACCATAATTCCACCTGGCACTAGTTGGAGTAATAATTCTGGAATAATATTTTCTTTATCATCAAATGCAACACTAGCGATGATACGATTGTACGGCGCATGTGTATAAAGTCCGGTATCTTCACCTGCTTCTACTATTTCGGCATTAAGTTTTAATTTTTTATATTTAGCGAGATTTGCTTTTCCTTGCTTAATGAGTTCTGGCTGAATTTCTACTCCATAGACATTACCTTCATTGCCTGCCATGTGAGCAAGTAATGCTGTAGTCCATCCAGATCCTGATCCAATATCAAGCACTGAATCTCCTTCTTGAGTATCAAGAAGCTCGAGCATGAATGCTACCAGGGTAGGTTGAGTGATTGTCTCCCCATTAAATGTAGGCAATGCATAGTCTTCATATGCTTCAAACTCATAATCAGGCATCACAAAATCCTTGCGATCAATAGCCTCAAAGGCCTTCTTTATAGCCTTATTTTTGAATACTTGCGTCTCAAACTCTAAATGATTGAGTAACTCTTCTCTATTCATTCCACTATTTTACTTAAAAAAGAGAGAAAGTAAATTTTTAGGAGAAAAGTGAAGAACTTGCCTTGTCATCTGTAGGTTTAGCTTTTTTTGGTTTTGCGTGTTCTCGCAAAACATCACCCAAAGTAGAAATGTAATTACAGTAGTCACATGTTTTAGAATACGGTGGAATTCTATCATCTTCTAGACACTCTTTAATTTTGACGAGAGTCTTTTCTACCCAACTATCATCTCCTACATATGGAATAAGCTTTACATCAAATTCGAGCTTACCATCAAATGCTTCTTTATCAGTCTTTCCATTTACATAGACAAAATATCCAGTATTTGCAACTTTAAAACCATTCTGTCGAAAGAGCCACTGATACACTTCCATCTGTCGTTTATAACCATCTTGCCATTCAGCATCAAGTGTTACTTCTTCATCTTTTGAAGTTGCTTTGTAATCAGCAATTATTAATTCTTTGTCTGGAGTCACCCATACATCGTCTACACCACCTCGCACGAGCAAGCCTGTCTCTTTATGAACAGTTGAGACTCCACGTTTCATAGCATCGCGCCACTCTTCCATACGGTCATCTTGCAAGGGCACTGCATCAAGGCCATATGTTTTCAATAATGGGTGTTGGGACTGTGCAGCACGATGAATATCAAATTCTTTTTTCAGCAGTTTATCGACAGCATTGTTGAGATTAAATGGAAATCCTGGAGGACGTCCTACCCCAATTCTTCTATCAAGATAAAAACATCGTGGACATTCAATAAAGAGATCGATTTTTGATCGAGAAAGAGAAAAATTCTCAGCTGGAGTCTTTCCTCCATGCTTTCGTGGATCAAATATTCCCCATGTTTTACGAGCTTTGTAATATTGTGACATGCGAACTAGTATACCATGTCTAGAGGTTTGATTTAATCTTCATGGAGAGCTCCATGCTTATCAAAGTAGCTTTTCATACTGTGTTCTATTTTCCACATTATGGTAAACACAAAGAGTGTAAGGAATGTGATAAAGAATGCAAGAAGATAGAGTTGAAATCCTACTGCCATACCGATTCCTGCCGCCACCCAGATTCCAGCTGCTGTAGTAAGTCCGCTTAACTTTGAATCTTTAAAAACAATCAGACCTGCGCCAATAAAGCCTACTCCGGTAACTATCGAAGCCAACAGCGGAAACGCATCAGTCCCCATAAGTCCAGGCTGTGTAGCAACTGCTGATAGCGCAATGATAGTAATAAGACAAGAACCCATAGCCACGAGGCCATAGGTTCTTGGTCCTGCAGTTCGACCCGCAAGAATTCGCTCAATTCCCAAAACCATTCCAAAGACTAACGCTATTATAATTTGAATGAAGGGAATGAGTTGCGAGTCGAGTTGTATCATATTTAATTTTTTGATGTTGTTGTACCTGGCAAGATACTTGTTGTATCTACTGATGAAGTTGTTGTAGATGTTACGGGAGCAACTGTAGTACTTCCATTTACTGAAAATGTTACCATTGCTTTTGCATCTTCAAGAGCTTTGTCAGTTGCTGGAGTAAATTTGTGATCTCCATTGTCAGAATGAATAACCGCAATGTAATTCTTTCCACTTACTGTACTTCTAAGAAGTGTTACCTCTCCTTTTGAAGTTCCTTTATCAAAGAGTTGTGCACCGAGAATTCGTCCTGGCTTTCCGTTTACATCATCATGAATTGCAACCCATGCTGGTGCTGTAAATGTTACTTCAGATACTGTTACCTTAGTTCCAGCTACCTGAGCGTCTACAGCAATACTATTACCATTTTCATTTACTGTTGTTGGTGTTGATGAAGCTGTCATCTGTTCATCTCCAATAGTTGTATTGTCTTCTGGAGCTACTACCTGATTTCCATCCATCCACAATTTATATCCGCCGATTCCTACTACAAGTCCGATAAGAAAGCTTACTGCCAAACGTACGTTCTGATTTTGCATACCAATTATGATTAACTATTAAGCTGATCTCACTATTATATAAACTCTATTGGGGCTCTGCAAGAGAGACAATTTCTTCAAGTACTGCTTCAATATTTGCTGAAGAAAGACCTATTGCTTCTAAAAGCTTACGATCTTGCTGCACAGTTTTACACAACACGACACCTTGCTGAATAAGAGTCTTTTTGTCATGTTCACTTAAACTATTTAAGCATGTAATCGGATGCATTTCATTCATTTCAATAAGATCATGCAAATTTCCATCAAGCGGATAATTCCATCCTACTATTTTAAGATTCTGACATTCAGCATATTTTACTGCACTGATAGTGAACTTAGTATTAGTGATGAGCCACCCTTCACTTAATGTGCGCTCCTGTCCTCCGTAATTAAACGTAGCTTTGTAGAGATCATCGAAGCGAGCTTTCACATACAAAACTACTTTAAGATCAGATTTTAATCCTACTTGATTGTGAAATTTTACTTCACACATAGTAAGATTATCAGGCTTCCATGCCACAACATCTACTTCATGCTCAACACACTTTCCATTGACGAGCTGATCGGTAATAGTTTCATAACCAAGTTTTTTAAATATTTCAGCCACATATTTCTCAAAGGGAAATCCTGAAGGACCAAAATCCATAAGCGCACGACGCAAAGAGTAGCGGAGGGCAACTTTTTTCTCAATTTTGTGAAGAAGATCAAACGCATGCTTATAAATTTCCTGTGTAGTCATCCCCTCTTCCACTTCTTGAAGAATATGACTCACTACTTTTTCTATAGAAGCTCGAGATGCTTTTGCATGTTCGAGTGAATGCTCTAATTTTTGAATATCAAATGGTTCTTTACTGCCGTTGGCTTTGGTAATTAAAATTTTCTGTTCAGTCATGAACACATTATATAACACTTTCTATAATTCCACCTCCGATACATTTTTTTCCATCATAGAGAACCACAGACTGTCCTGTAGATACACCCTGCTGATTATTTTTGAAAGAAACACATACATTATTACCAACTTCTTTTAGCGTGCATTCTTGTGGATCTTGTCGGTATCGGATTCTAGCTAAATACGTTCGAGAAGCGTCAAGCTTATTTTTTTGTAGTATATTTACAGACTTTAAAATGACTTCTTTAACAGTCTTCAGTGCATCCTCAGTAATTTTATGAGAAACAGTAAGTGTATTTTGCTCTATATTTTTCTTAACAATATAGTACGGTGTATCTTCAGCTGTTTTCTGTGAAATAGTAAAACCATGACGCTGGCCAATAGTATAAAATACTGCGCCTTCATGCGTACCAATAACTTTGCCCGATTCGTTGAGAACATTTCCAGGTTTTTGATCTATATAGTGTTGGAGAAATTCTTTCATATCTACTTTTCCTATA
>CAZFND010000020.1:0-9575 GCA_964520645.1 uncultured Candidatus Saccharibacteria bacterium
ACAGCGAGCGGAGGCGCCGGAGGAATTCTTTTTGAATCAGTAACAAGTGGCTACAACCTTCATTTAAAAAATACTATTCTTGCCAATAACACTGGCAATAGTACCGGAAATGATTTTTATGCTGTCTCTGGTTCTGCGAGTATGATTACTGATAATGGATATAACATCGTAGAAAATAGTACCAACAAAACATGGAATGCAACGGGAGATGTTACAGGAGATCAAGCGAGTCTTAACCTCGCATCCTCGTTAGATAATAACAGTACAGCAAATGGTGTACAGACCCTTGCGCTTTCGAGTGGTTCCGTTGCTATCGACACTGGGAGTAGTACAGCAAATAGTTCAATTTCCGTACCCACATACGATCAGCGTGGCGCGACCCGAAGTGGTGCTACAGATATCGGATCATACGAATATGGAGGAGGGGGAATCGCTGATGTTACTGCACCCTCTGTTTCGGTAACAGCTCCATCAGAAAGTGCCACGGTGTCTGGTAGTTCTGTAACTCTTACTGCATCAGCGAGTGACAACATCGCTGTTGCGGGAGTTACGTTTTATATTAATGGTACACGTATCGGAAGTGAAGATACATCGTCTCCGTATACACTAAGTTGGGATAGTACTGCTACAACATCAGAAAGTAAAAGTATTATTGCAGTCGCTCGAGATTCTTCCAATAATTATGCAACATCTTCGAGTGTTTCATTTACGGTAGATAATAGTACTCCAGGATTTTCTCTCATTACTGCTTCAAGTACATCTTCTGGTGCGGTAATTACCTGGACAACTGATAGTCTCACTTCATCACTAGTTACATTCGGACCAACTTCAAGTTATGGTTCTACAACCTCAGAAACAAATACATCTCCCCGAGTTACGAGTCATTCAGTAACGCTAACTGGATTAGCATCATGTGCGCTTTATCATTTTAAAGTTCAAGGAACAAATGCCGCTGCAACAACAGCAACAAGTAGTGATAGTACATTCACAACACTCGGTTGTACGGGAAATGCTGTTGTATCTGCTTCAGCAACAGATGCAATTACTACTGCTGCAGGAGGAACACTGACTGAAGGGGCACTTACCCTTACTGTACCTACATCTTTTACCTCCACTTCTTCTACTGCTATTTTTCAAGCGCATCAGCTTGATGTTAGTGCTTTTGTTTCGACAGCAGGTTCACCCACTGGTGTCACTCGTGCTGGAGATACAGTATTTCGACTTACGGCATTAACTGATGCCACCACAACTCTTTCGAGTTTTAGTGCGCCCATTACCGTAACACTCTCGTATTCTGCCAGTGATATTGTGGGGATTAATGAAGCCACACTTGCCATTTATCGCTACGATAGTTCATCGTGGTATACACTTAATGCCTGTACTGTGGATACAGGAGCACGAACGGTAACCTGTGAGACGAGTAATTTCTCTGACTTTGCAATTTTTGGCCATGCTGCTTCAAATTCTTCAAGTTCAAACTCGTCTCAATCAAGTTCTGGGAGTGGAATATCAGTTACTATGCGTGTAGAAAATCTATTAGCTATTGGCAATATTGCATTAGCCCAAGAATTAAGAGCACAATATCCAGACCAGTTTCTTCCAGAAAAAGGTTTCCGAACTATTTCTGGAGTCTCATTATCACTTCGCGCACCTGACCCACTCACTTTTCTAAGAGATCTAAAACAAGGCATGAGTGGAGATGATGTAACAGCGCTTCAAGAATATCTCATTGCTCGTGCTCAAGGGGATAATGCAAAGAAATTGGCAGAGATTGGAACAAGTAATTATTTTGGAAGATATACAAAAAATGCCCTCAAAGAATTTCAGCAAGCAGTAGGCATTACCCCAAGTGCTGGATACTTCGGATCTATTACGAGAAATTATATTCAGACACATAACTAATTGATAGGTTATCTCAAAAGATAGAGATGCATAGAATTGCAGATGGGGGTATAATGTTTTGTATATATGCAAATATTTAAAAACAACTACATTAAATGGGCAGTTATTATTATCGGTGTCATAATTATTATCATTGCGGGCTATAGTTTAATTAAAAAGAAAACTACTAAGCCAGCACCCGTCATCACTACCCCCGTAATTACCGGAACATATGAAGGTTCTTTTGCTACTTCGACACGAATTAGCTGGAAAGAGGGAAGCACTGTTATTTCAATTCAGAAAGCAACATTTGCAGATAGTAAGCTTACTCTTTTTGTTCGTGTAGTAAATCCGGGCTCATCACGATGTGTTCCTCTCAATCTTGGATTAATTAAAGATGAATCTGGAAATGTTCAGAAACCAGATACGACAACATTTGCTTTCCCACTTAGTAAAGGTTGCCAGATTCCTGCCAATACAAATTATGACAATCAACCCGTTGTATTTACACTTTCAAAGCCAACATTCCCGCTTCTCTTTTCTACTCAAGGAGAATCACAACTATTCTTTGAAGTTTCAACAACAACTAATAAAGGTTTGAAAGTTGAACTTCCAGCGACAGTTGGATAATTTTATTCAGTAAATTAATTATATTTATGATAAAGAAAATAATCGCGGCAGTAATGACAGTATGTGTGATTGCTCTATCAGGAACTATTGCTGTTGCTCAAGCAGAAACTACAGCAACAACAAGTCCTGCAGTGCAAAATTATATTACTCAGTTACAACTTCTCCGACAACTTCGTCAGGGAATGAGTGGAGATGATGTAAAGGTACTCCAAAATATTCTTGCTGGAGATCCAGATGTGTATCCAGAAGGTCTCATCACTGGTACATTTGGTCCACTTACATCAAAAGCTGTAAAGAAATTTCAGGAAAAGTTTGGTCTAGAATCAGTAGGAAATGTCGGACCAAAGACTCTTAAGAAGCTTAAAGAAATTGCAGAAGGAAGAGGTGATGATAATGAACAAGGTGATCATCGACCATGTATGGCAGTACCACCTGGACACCTTATCGCTCCTGGTTTGTTAAGAAAACATGATGACGAGAGAATTCGACTTCAGAATGGTACAACAACTATGGGTACAACTACTGTTGGTACCACAACTGCTACCTCAACACTTCCAGTACTTCCACCATGTCAGAGAATGGAGCTTCCACGAGGAATTGAGAAAAAGATTGGCTCATCAACCCCAGATGTATGTCGCAAAGGAGATATATTCAACAGAATGACAGGAGTACGATGTATGGCGACTACGACATCAAATTAATTAAATTTCACAACGAGTTGCAGTAATTTACTGTTGTGTTATAAATAGTCTGGAAAGGTTGCTTACTAAGCCCTGATCGAGTGGGGCCGTTCTCTACGGAGGCGGCCCCATTTTTGTTGCTTGGGAAAATTGAAGACAATGATAGAATATATCTATGAGAAAAAAGTCACGGGCTCAATCATCATTTACTATTAGTTTAGTTGTTCTCTTTATTATTTTAATTTCAAGTGCGTTTTTCTATTTCTACAAAAAATCTGTAAACCCAAGAGACTTTACCGCCGCAGTAGGTTCATCACAGCCGACTCCTTCGTGTCTTGTAAGTACAACAAGTTGGCAGGCACAGGCATTTTTATCACAGACTGGAACTTTTACTATGGAGTATGATGCAGTCGCTGCACAAACAACAGGAGTAGGGTACATTACATTATCAAATGGCCCAAGTACTGATTTTACTAATAGTGCCATACTTATCCGATTCTATAGCACAGGACGTATTCAAGCGCGAAAGGGAAGTTCATGGACATCATCAAGTGTTATTTCATATGCTTCAGGAAAATCATATCACTTCAAAATAGTTGTCGATACAAAAAATCATACATACACAGCATACGTAACTCCTGAAGGAGAAAGTCAGAAGACGCTTGCACTCAATTATCCATTTAGAACTGAACAGAATGCTGTTACGGCGCTTTCTCACATTAATATTATTTCTACTACCGGTACGCATGCTGTATGTAATGGTATGATTACGGCGTCTGATATCACTGCTGCTGCTACATCACCAGTTTCGTCCACAGAAGCAACCGTCGCTCCTACTCAAACATCATCAACAAGCACGATAGATCCTCTTGATAACTTTAGTGTGCAAGGAGAAACATACAACATTCCTACGGATGGAAATGTGTACAAACAAGTTTCAGGAACATGGAATAAGCTTCAAAGTATTTATCCTGATCCAGATTTTTATTCAAAAAATTATCTGACTCAAAATAATACACTTTACAGAAAGGAGCCAGGAAGTGGTGCAACGTTTCCGGTAAAGAAACAATTTAGTGATGGATTTGAAAATGCTACCCGAATTTCTGATTATGTGAATCCGACTCGAGGATGGACGGGACTCACACTTCTTTCTCCGTTGGCACAATCTGTGCAAGAATATGTAGCACTAAGTCAGTGTTTGATTACAAACACATGTACATATAAAGACAATATTATTGCACCAAGCAATGAAATAGTTCACTCAGGAGCAACTTCTCTCAAGGCATACGCAGTAACCCCGGTAGATAACATGACTAGTGGTGAAGTAGGATCAAAAGCAGCAATGAATACTGAATTAATGCATTTCGTGAATGGTGATAATTTTTGGTATTCAGGTTGGTATTATGTAAAGCAAGGAATGCCGTATACTATTTTTGAATTACAAAGTACCTGGGAAGATAAATATCCTGGCATGAGAATTATGATCCAAGAAAATGATGGAAGTCTTGGCTACGAATTTAAATGGGCAGAAAAACCACGATATATACAACCTGCTGGAAGTAGTATTCCATTCCCAACAGGCAAATGGGTGAATGTAAAAGTACACTTCACACTCTCAAATCGTGATGATGGGGTAATCCAGCTCTGGCAAGATGGCCGATTGGTGATCGATACTCGAGGAAGAAATTTACCATTTAAAGATGCCATCTACAACTTCGTAAATGTTGGAATCAATAACATGCGGTCAGGTACTCCTGCGACAACAATGTTTGTTGATGATATCCAGGTTTCTAATCAGCCATTGTAGAGGTATAATTAATCATTATGAAAAAACTTATTAAATATCTTGCGATTTTAATCGTAATTGTTGTTATTGCACTTGTGGGCATTGCTATTATTAAGAATGTTAATAAAGGAGGTGATGGAGGTACTTCTGGTGCCCCTCAGACATTAGGTGGAGATAGTGTAGATGAAAAAGATACATTTACTGCTGATGGAGACTCATATGTAGTTGTAAAGGGAAATGCGTATAAACGATCAAGTGATAGTGAACCATGGAATTTTGTTGCAAATTTGTATCCTGATCCTGATTTTTATACTAAGAATTATGAAGAAAAAGACGGCCAGCTCTATCGAAAGGATCCATCTTCAGGAGCATTGTTTGCAACAAAGCAAGCATTTAGTGAAACATTTGAAGGTGCTACAAAGCTTTCTGATCTTATAAATCCAACCCGAGGCTGGAATGGAATAACGCTCCTTTCTCCACAAGCTCAGTCCGTAGAAGCTTATGTGAAATTGGGACATTGTGTTGTAGAGGGTACCTGTGCATTTAAAGACAATCGTGTAGAGGTAAGTACAGAAATGGCACATTCTGGTAATACGTCATTAAAGGCTTATGCTGTGACTCCTGTTGATAATATGAGTAGTGGAGAAGTCGGATCAAAGGCGGCACTTGATACTGAGCTCTTGCACTTCGTTAATGGTGATGACTTTTGGTATTCAGGATGGTATTACGTCAAAGAGGGAATGCCATTTACTATTTTTGAACTCCAAAGTACGTGGGTAGAAAAATATCCTGGTATGAGAATTATGATTCAGGAAAATGATGGAAGTCTTGGCTATGAATTTAAGTGGACAAATAAAGTGCGATATATCCAGCCAGCGGGCAAGAGTATTCCATTCCCACGAAATAAATGGGTGAATGTAAAAGTACACTTTACACTTTCAAACCGTGATGACGGTGTCATTCAGCTCTGGCAAGATGGCAAGCTTGTAGTTGATACTCGTGGCAAAAATCTTCCTTTCAAAGATGCTATCTACAACTTTGTGAATGTTGGTATTGATAATATGAGATCAGGTACTCCTGCAACAACATTGTTTGTTGATGATGTTAAAGTTTCTAACAAGCCTCTATAAATTGTTTTTCTGAATTTCCTCGTTAATTCTTTCAGTGATATTCTCTGGATGATCCCTATAATAGTCTTCTACAACGGTCGCTCCTCTATGAGCGTGCGCATAATCTTTTCCTTCTCCCATAAGAAACCGTTCATGAAGTTCGTGAAGTAAAATAAAGTCGCACTCCTTTTTTGAAAGACAATCTTCAAGCCATATCTCATTGTGAGGAATGAAGGGGTAGACTCGATCATGACCTCCGTCTGCAAAATCAACCAATAAGTGATCTCGTACTAATTTTCCATCAACGATCCAGATATGAACGTCTCCAGTTTTTGAGTATTCTGTATATTTGTGTTTGTGTATGCTTTTAATGAGTTCTTCTTTTGTAAGTTTTTCATGAGAAGCTGGATTGTCGAGCACGGTGAGCTTCATTCGTTCTCGTTTTTCGAGTTCATCCGCTCTTTTCATAGCCTCGTCATATGTTTTGCCTTGTTCTATTTCCCATTGCTCATTAATCATGTGATTTATGAAGAAGAAGTGTTCTTTCGGATTTGAAAGATGATCAATCCAAAACTCATTTTTGGGGATAAAAGAGAGATGGTAATGTTGATCGTACTCAACAAAGTTTTCGTTGAGGTTTTTACGAATGTATTCACCATCAACAAGCCACACGGTATGCTTGCCAATTTCTTCTAGCTTTTTAATATAAATTTTTTGAGTGTTCACATATATAGTATACACGAGCTGAGGATAATTTTTTAGACAAGAAAAAGGCCCCGTCTGGGAAGACGGGGCCTGTTGAGCCTGTTGTCGGTAAGGCGACCGAATCAGGCGACGTTGGTGCCGGGGTGACCACGCGTGTTGTGGCTGCCGGCGGCGGACTCGAGCGAGGGATCGGACACAATCGCGCGGGGGGCCCCACCACGCTCATGCGGAGCGATGGGGGCGGTGTTGGACACGATCGCCGGGGCGGAAGCGAGGACGCTTCGCGCCGGCGCAGCACGGGAACGGGTGTGCATGCAGATCTCCTCTATTGAGGAAAAGGAACGATGTCCGGAAACGCTCCGGACATTGACAGACCTGCATATAAAACTATCACAACAGTATTTTTTGACAAGGGGATAAGATTGACTAAACGTCTTTTTGCGAGTATAAGTAGGGGACTTATGAAGGATATTATTGTTGTGGAAGAACTTACAAAGACCTATGGCGATTTTGTGGCTGTAGATAAGGTTTCTTTTTCCGTGCAGGAAGGGGAGATCTTTGGCATTTTAGGCCCTAATGGAGCGGGGAAAACCACAACTCTTGAAATGATAGAAGGTCTCAAATCTATGACCGGAGGTCGTGTAGTACTTGATGGTCATGATGTCGAAAAAGAGAGTCACATCGTAAAGTCATTGATAGGCGTACAACTTCAATCATCTTCATTTTTTGATGGATTAAATCTAGTCGAGCTTATCGACATGTTTGCGGCTATGTACAACAGAAAGGTGGATGCTCATGCACTTTTGTCTCAAGTGCAGCTTAGTGAGAAAGCAAAAAATATGGTAAAGGAATTATCTGGAGGACAAAAGCAGCGCCTTTCTATTGCCATTGCTCTTGTGAATGATCCAAAAGTTATTTTTCTTGATGAGCCTACGACAGGTCTTGATCCTCAGGCTCGACGCAATTTATGGGATCTCATTCGGGAAATAAATGATAAGGGTAAGACTGTTGTTCTTACTACGCACTATCTTGAAGAAGCTGAAGTTTTGTGTGATCGCATTGCAATCATGGATCATTCAAAGCTTATCGCACTTGATACAACAAAGAATCTGATTAAAGAAACTGGTATTGTTGCCACTATCGTATTTGAAGTAGAAAAAGATATTGAATCAGAACAGCTTAAACGTATTTCTGGTGTAAAAGGTGTTTCTGTCGCATACAAAACATTTAGTCTTGCAACAACAAATCCTCAAGAAACATTACCAGCACTTTTTTCTATCTATGGAAGAAATATCATAGACCTTAAGCTTAAGCAGCCAACTTTGGAAGATGTGTTTTTAAAATTAACAGGTCACGCATTACGAGAATAATATGTTTACCATCTGGAAATTAACTGTTGCTTCGATAAAAATGTTTGTGCGCAATCGCCAAGCAGTCTTTTTCACCTTCTTCACCCCACTTTTTATTATTGTGATTTTTGGTGCTATAGGATTTAATACTACGAAAATAAACGTTGGTGTAGTGGTGCAGGGAAGTCTTAATGCTCCAACACAGCAATTTATGAAAGAAGTGCAGGGGATCCCAGTATTTAAAGTAAGTTATGGATCACGAGCAGTAGAACAAAAAGCGCTTGAAGAAGGGAATCGTTCTATAGTTATAATTCTTTCTAATAATCCTTTTTCAACAAATAATAATTCTAAAAGTGTTGGCACACTTACTATTTTAAGTAATGCAGGTGATCAATTTGCGCCGACTGCAGTTGCTGTTATTCGCCAAATGGTGGATCAAACTACCATTATGCGTGCTGGGGCTACTCCAAGTGTGAATCTCGATGTACAGCAAATCAATGCTCACAATCTCAAGTATATAGACTTTTTGCTTCCTGGCCTGGTAGCTCTTTCTATCATGCAGCTTGGTGTCTTCTCTGTATCATTTGTATTTGTGGAATATAAAGAAAAGGGAATTTTGAAACGAGTACTTGCTACACCTGTGAAGCCGTATCAATTTGTTACTGCAAATATTATTACTCGTCTTCTCATATCACTTATTCAAGCAGGATTGTTCATCGCAATTGGTGTTATTTTCTTCCATGTCCAGATTGTGGGTTCATATTGGCTCATGGTCTTAGTTATTATGCTCGAGGCAATTACGTTTTTGTGTCTTGGATTTATCATCTCAGCATTTTCAAAGACAACAGAATCAGTGCCTGCGATTGCAAATCTTGTAGTATTCCCGATGCTTCTTTTGGGAGGAACATTTTTTTCAATAGATTCAATGCCTACATGGCTTCAGTTCATTTCTAAACTGTTGCCGCTCACATATTTTGCTAATGCACTGCGTGATATTATGGTACGAGGAGTTGGCTTCGGAGGTATTCTTTACAATCTTGGTTGGATGATAGGATGGGGAATTGTACTGCTTCTTCTAGCAGTTCTCACATTTAGTTTAGATGAAAAAAGAAGTAATTAAAAACAGTCTCCTACTACTTTGAAGTAAGCAGTCTTAATACTATCTTCATCAAGAGCTCTTATACTGTATCTATGCAGTATAAGATTTTTTGGTAGTAGTAAAATTAATATAATAATTAACTATTTAATAATAAATATTATGTATACACTTGCCCAACCTCAAAAGATTTTAAAATGTGCTCATTGTAAAGTGACATTCGTACCAGAAACTTCTCATCAAAAATCATGTTTTAATTGCACGACAATCGCACATATTCGAATGCGCGTAAAAGCTCGAAAATCACTCTTTTCTTAGTATATACTTATGGATATGCTT
>CAZFND010000021.1:0-9464 GCA_964520645.1 uncultured Candidatus Saccharibacteria bacterium
GAATCCTTGATAAAAAATAATAAATAGACTTATATCTAATAATTTGTGCAAAAATTAATAGGTATGCTAGCATTACACATATGACAAAGAATAAAAATATCATTCTCATAGCGGTGGCGCTTATTATTGTGATAGTAGGGGGACTATATCTCTACAGTGTTTCTACTCAACCTAAAATAAAGAGCCTCACTATTAATAATTCAGAATTTATTATTGCTGGACGAGGCTTGAGTAAAGTTGAAATTTGGGGAGTTGTTGCAGGAGCTAATCCGAGTGCAGCAGACAACATGCTTCTTACTATTGCACAGGCACCATCTGGAAGTACTGGAGATCAAAAATTGACCGCTCATGTGCCGTTGCGATCATTCTCTCTGTCTCAAATTTTCGCTATTGGATACGATAAAAATGGAAAAAATATAGGTAAAGTAAATCTTATTTATCCAGGCACAAATCTCAAAGAGGCAGTGTGGGGAACGACTACAGAGTTTAAGACTAAATAACTATTTTCTTTTAAAGAGTTTATCAAAGTGGCTCAATGATACTTCGATATGTGTAGGTCGTCCGTGTGGGCATGTATATCCCTCAGGGCAGCTTAGTAATTTTTCTATGAGTTTTTTGCGTTCGTCTTGGGAAAGCGCTTCACCTGCTTTAATAGCACTGCGACAGGCAAGATAGGCAAGAGTCTTTTCACTTTCTCTGTCTATTTTTTTATTTTATTACTTGTTTTTATATCTTCGAGGACATTTTGAATAAGTAATCTATGATCGTGAGCTCTGAATATTTCTGGAACAGCGCTTAGCTTGAATATTCGTGGACCAAATAAAGAAATATCAAAGCCAATATTTTTTAATACATCTATATTTTCTTCTAAAAGAAGTGTGTCAGAAATTGAAAGCTCTAATAATACACTTTGAGGTAATTCTAATACGTGCGTTTCTTTGGCTTTCGATTCAAATGCAGTTTTAAATTGTTCAAATAAAATTCTTTCATGAGCTGCATGTTGATCAACCACGAGCATCCCATCTTTAGTTGGAGCAATAAGATAGAGATTATTAATCTGCATAATTTCTTCTTGATGTAAATCTTTAAGGCTCCATGGATTAACCGTATTTTTTAAAAAATGAGCCATATGAGCATTCATATCTTTTTCAGTACTTTTTTCTGAATAGGTTAGGTTGTGCTTTGATAGAGAGAGGGCAATACTTTCATGTGTAAGATTCAATAATTCTTTAGGATATGCAAAGCCTACTTCTTCTTTTCGAGGGTGAATATTCACGTCTACATTTTCATAGGGCAGCTCAAGGAATAGTAAGAACACCGGAAAAGTTTTAGGCTCTATTAATGATCCAAAGCTGTCTTTAACTGTATGTGCGATAGGGTGGTGAGTAATACTTCTATTATTGATATAAATGTACTGATGTGAACGAGAATTTTGAGCGATTTGTGGATGCCCTATAAAGCCAATAATTTTTCCATAACGAGATGTATGCTCAATAGGCAATAAATACTGTGTAATAGTGTTGCCAAGTACTTTTGTAATTCTTTCAAGTATATTTTTTTCACTATGGAGTGAGAGAATACTTTTTTTATTATTTATTAATTCAAAATGAACATGAGGAAATGCTAATGCAAACTGCTCTACTATTGCTGTAATTGCTCGTAGCTCGACTTTCGGATCCTTAAGAAACTTTTTGCGAGCTGGTGTTGAATTAAAAAGTGAATCAATCTTTATATCTGTGCCTACTGGCATACCACATGGCTCTTGTGCTATTTGTGTGCTGTTTTTTACTTCTATTTTTGTTCCAGATTCTGAGTGAGCGGTTCTACTTTTTATAGTCATATTACTTACTGCAGCAATACTCCATAGTGCTTCTCCTCTAAAACCAAAAGATTTAATCGAAAGCAAATCATTTTTATCAGAAATTTTGCTCGTAGTATGGGGAAGAAAACAGAGTGCAATATCTTCAGTGCTCATACCTTTTCCATTGTCCTTAATCTGCATGCTTTTTATTCCTGCATCTTCAAGAATAATAGAAATATGAGTTGCCCCAGCATCAAGGCTATTTTCAATAAGTTCTTTAAGTGCTGATGCAGGGCGCTCCACCACTTCGCCAGCAGCTATGTGAGAAATTATTTCAGGTGTAAGAGTATTAATTGTTCGCATAATTAATTAGTGGTTTTAGAAGTATTGAATTTTAGGAGCAATTCTGCCGCTCTATCAGCAACTGTATTTGGAACTCCAGCTAATTTTGCAACTGCGATAGCATAGCTACCATGAGCACCTCCTCGGACAATTCTATAAAGAAATATTGGAGTAGTACTTACTTCTTCAATCGCCATATGATAATTTTTTATTTTTTCAGGATATTCTTCTTCCAGTTTTTGTAATTCATGATAATGGGTTGCAAATAATGTTTTTGCAGCATGTACTTTGTGTGTGACCAAATATTCTGCTACTGACCACGCAATACTTATGCCATCATATGTACTCGTACCTCGCCCAATTTCATCCATAATTATAAGACTATCTTGTGTGGCATGATTGAGAATGTAGGCGGTCTCTACCATTTCTACCATGAAGGTCGAAAGTCCTCGCCCAATGCTGTCCGAAGCTCCACTTCGGACGAATATCCTATCAACTAAAGAAATAGAAGCTCGCTTTGCAGGCACAAAACTACCTATATGAGCCATGAGTGTAATAAGTGCCACCTGACGCATAAGGACTGATTTACCGGCCATATTGGGGCCTGTAATGACTAATAATTGTTGATCAGACTGATTTAACAGTATTGTATTAGGAACGAATGACGTGTCATGTAATTGCTCTACAACTGGGTGCCTACCATCTTCTATCTTAATCGTGCCATCGGTGGTCATTGTTGGTCGAACATAGTGCTCATGCTGCGCTACTTCTGCAAATCCCAACAAGCAATCAATGATAGCGATATACTCAGCACTAATTTGAAGTTTGGAAATAAAAGAAAGTACTTGATCAGTGAGTTTTAAAAATAATTTGTATTCAAGTTTATTAATCGCATCCTGTCCCTGCAATACCTTTTCTTCATGAATCTGTAATTCTGGAGTAATAAATCTCTCGGCATTGATAGTTGTCTGGCGTCTCATGTACTCAGAGGGAACTAAGTGCAAGTTTGCTTTACTGATTTCTATGTAATATCCAAAAATATTATTAAATCTCACTTTCAAAGAATTGATACCAGTATTTTTACGTTCTTTATTTTCAAGAGCAGCAATCCATGCCTGACTATCCTTAATATGATCTTTGAGAGCGTCGAGCTCGGCGTGTACTCCAGTTTTAATGAGCCCACCTTCACGTGGATCAATAGGGGGTTCCGGCACTAAGTTTTTTTCTATAATCTCTGCAATATGTTGTAGTTCAGGGAGTACTGCAATTAATTCTTGAATATACCTAGCTTCTATCTTTTTTAGTTCTTGATAAATATTCTCACAAGACAATAAAGTTACTTTTAGATTTACGAGATCATGTGGTGTGCCAAGTCCGACAGCAAGACGTGATAAAATTCTTTCGATATCATACATACTTCCCAAAATTTTTTGCGCTTTGCTCACACTACTTCTTTCATGAATAAGTGCTTCTACAGAGAGAAGTCGTTTTTCAATTTCTTTTTTATTTCTTAATGGTTCACGTATCCATTTTCGCAAAAGTCTTCCTCCCATCGGTGTTTTTGTTCTATCTATAGATTCTATAAATGAGCCTTGCTCATCATGTTCACGAATCGTTGCGAATAATTCGAGATTATGAATCGTAGAAGCGTCTAATATCACATGTTCTCCCAAAGAATAGCTTTTTAGTGTAGTGAGGTGCGAGATTCTATCTTTCTGAGTATTAGCTAAGTATCCAAGGAGTGCAGCTGCGGCTTTTTGTCCTTCTTTTTTATTATGAAGTCCAAATCCTCTCAGAGATTTTACTTTAAAATGTTTTTTGAGATATGACTCTGAATTGTGTGTGTAAGTATCCCACTGTTCAAAGCATGAAATATTTGTCTTTCTTTCACTATTTAATATTTTAAGAAATTCCGGAGAATTATAATTAGCATTATTTATAATGCATTCGGCTGGAATAAATCGCGCGAATTCATTTGCTACTATTTGAGCCACATTATCTTTACTATCTACTTCAGTAACTTGAAAATCACCAGTAGAAATATCTGCAACAGCAATCCCAATAGTTTCTTCATCCTTAGAATAAGAAATGGCCATAATATAGTTGTGTTCTTTTGATGAAAGCGTCTTTTCATCGAGTATCGTGCCAGGTGTCACAATGCGTACTACCTCGCGCTCAACAATGCCACGCTTGTCCGGTTCACTTACTTGTTCGCACATTGCTATTTTGTACCCAGCTTTTACGAGTTTTGCTATGTACGCATCTGCTGCATGATAGGGAACACCTGCCATAGGAATATCGCCATCTTTGCCTCGTGGGCGTCGGGTGAGCACAATATCAAGCACTTTTGATCCAATAAGAGCATCATCTAAAAAAAGTTCGTAGAAATCGCCGAGTCTGAAGAAAAGTAAACAGTCGGGGTACTGTTGTTTTATCATCCTGTATTGCTGCATCATCGGTGTCGAAAATTCCCGCATAGTAGGGGTATTATATCATGCGTTTTCTCTAGGTATTTATTGAGAAAAGAGTATACTTATGTATATGAAACAACTAGAAACAGCAGTATTTGGCGGGGGATGCTTTTGGTGCACTGAGGCTGTGTTTAAAATGCTTAAGGGAGTAAGTGATGTGGGTCCAGGATATGCAGGTGGTACTATTAAGAATCCGACATATGAACAAGTGAGTAATGGCAATACAGGTCATGCAGAAGTAATAACTATGCACTATGATCCGTCTCTTATTTCATACAGAGATCTTTTGACTGTATTTTTTGCATCACATGATGGCTCACAGCTCAATCGACAAGGAAATGATATCGGTACTCAATATAGATCTGTCGTGTTCTACACTACCCTTGAACAGAAAAAAGTAGCTGAAGACTTTATACAAGAATTAAATAGTTCTAATCCAGAGGGAGATCAAATAGTAACAGAAGTTACCCCGTTAGATATGTTCTACCCAGCTGAGAATTATCACAAAGATTATTATGCCCGTAATTCTGATGCAGGGTACTGCCAAGTCATCATCAATCCCAAATTAGAAAAAGTGCAAAAACAGTTTGCTGACTTATTAAAAGATAAAGAAGTACATATATGAATACTAATAAACCAATGCCTACAGAAGAGGAACTTAAAAAAAAGCTTACACCTGAGCAATACAAAATATTGAGAGAAAAGGGGACAGAAGCGCCATTTACCGGGAAATATCTCAATGAAAAGACAAAGGGAATGTATGCATGTGTCGTGTGTGGCAATGCATTGTTCTCTTCAGATGCAAAATTTGATTCGGGAACTGGATGGCCGAGCTTTGATCAAGCAATTCCAGGAGCAGTAAAGTATATTCATGATGCTTCTCATGGAATGAATAGAACAGAAATTATCTGTGCCAATTGTCAGTCTCATCTAGGACATGTGTTTGAGGATGGTCCTACAGAAACAGGTAAAAGATATTGCTTAAACTCTGCGTGCCTTAACCTTGAGCAAGAGAAGTAGTATAATATATTCATGTCACGCTCAGAAGTGAAATCTTTCTTTACGTTCTGTTTCTCTACATTAATTTTCTTTGTATTAATTCTTCTCAATTTTAATCGGTTGGTAATAGAAGAGTATGTAGGAGTATTGCCGTATTATTTCATTCCTATAGTTTCATGTATTGTAATTTTTGTCATTATGATTGGCTTTTGGCTTCGAGAAGCAGAGAATGATCGTCTTCGTTACGAATTTTTTACTATTGTTACTCACAAATTTAATACACCACTTACAGGAATTCGATGGGCTATTCAGATGCTCCACAAAGAACTTACATTTCAAGAAAAAGAAGATCTCTTGAACCAAATGAGTAAAGCCAATGAACGGCTCATGGAAATTGTTGGATTGCTTGTGGGATTTGTAAAATTTGATACACGTCTTGAGTATGCATACGAAGCTGCGTCAGTACGAGAAATGATTGATGAAACGCTCAAGAAATACGCAGAGCAAATTCGTCATAAGAATATCAGTTTTGAGATTAATTCAAGCCAATCAGTACCATCAATTATCATCGATCGTCGCAAAATTCAATTTGCTATTGATATGTTGTTTGATAATGCAATCAAATATACTCCTGAAGGGGGTAAAATTACCGTGGCTATTATTCAAGAGAAAAAGTATATTACCCTCAGTGTTAAGGATACAGGGATCGGTATTACTCCAGCAGATATGAGAAATTTGTTCAAACGTTTTTATAGAAGTCATGATGCAAAGAAAGTAGATACAGAGGGAATGGGATTGGGCTTGTATACTATTAGAAAGATTATTGAACACCATCATGGAAAGATTTGGGTAACATCAGAAGGGAAAGGCAAAGGGTCAACCTTTTATATTCAACTTCGTAAACAGTAATTATATTTATGCTACGTTTTCTTAAGATGCATAAGCAGTTTTGGGATAAGCAACATATTATCTCTCTTATGCAGGGCACTATCATTTTTTGTATTGCCCTTATTATTCAAAATAGTGCAGATTCGTATATTGGTAAGGTTCAGGGAATAGCAGTAGAGGACTTGTTTCTCAGTAATATTCCAGTAGTAAATACTAATTTTTTTATCATAGAAGGGGCACTCATTCTTACATTTATTTCAATTGTACTTATTTTACTTAAGCCAAAATATTTACTTTTTACGCTAAAAGCATTTTCACTTTTTATTATTGTCAGATCATTTTTTATAAGTCTTACGCACCTTGGAGTTGATCCACATCAATTACAGATTGATACCGATAGTATCGGATTTGGTTTATACAATTTACTATATCATGCGAAAGGTGATTTCTTCTTCTCTGGTCACACGGGACTTCCGTTTCTTATGGCTCTTATTTTGTGGCGAGAGAAGATGTGGAGATATTTCTTTTTGACTGCATCGTGTGTATTAGGTATTTGTGTACTACTTGGACACATTCACTATTCTATCGATGTTTTTGCAGCACCATTTATGACCTACGGTATTTTCACCATATGCCACAAGTTATTTCCTAAAGATTATAGACTACTCAATTAGTTTTCTGCTTTTTTCTCAGCCTCTTCGCCAAGTTCTACGATATCGCCTTCCTTAAATAAAATATTTTGAAGAGTCTTTTTCCATACTGGTTTTTGTCTCAATAAGAATTCGAGATCCATTCCAAAGTGTTTGAATTCTTCTTTTTGGGCATTCTGCATAATAGCTTTTGCAGCTTTATTTTTTTCTACTGTAATTCGTTGTTCATACCAGCCAATTGCTTCTGCCTCTTCTATAAGAGAAGTAATAAGACGTGCAAATGTACGTATATTCTGTGGTAATTCTTCTGGGGGTTCGTGATATTGATCAAATGCCATATATATTTAATTAATTAATACTACCGTTAATTGGTTGGTCGATGCTTATAGGTGCTGGCTCAGTAGGAGGTACTACGGTTGCACTGAAGATTCCTCCGAGATAAGTATTGATTTCTCGTTGATCTACATCAAACAAATTCTTATTTTCATTGTGAAGCTTAAGCGCAAGACTGACTCCAACAAATCGCCAATGCCATGGTTCAAATACGTAGTATTTATTATTTTGTGGGTAAGAAAGTATGAATCCATATTTATACGCATTTTCTTGCATCCATGTATAGGAAGGACTCTTTTCAAATCCAGTAAGTGCTCCGCCTACTTTTGTTGTGGTGAGGTCAACCGCTGTACCAAGTTGATGTTCTGAATATCCTTGCTCAGCTGAGAATGAATTAGCACCAGTACCATAAATCACTTTGTATCCTGATTTAAGAGAAGTCTGTTCTTTAAATGATCGATATGCAGAAGCTACTGACATTGGAACATTGGCGTCTTGAGCAGCTTTGAGCATATTGTGAAGGAATGGTAGGGCATATTGATGAAATTCAATGCTCTTATTTTTATTAAACAAGTATTGATTATCAATAGCAGAAAGGTTTGCAGGTACATAATTTTCATTCAAAAAATATACTTTTGAATACTTTTGGAGCAATTGTGGGTCAAGACTACTAATCCACTGAAGTTGATTGTAACTTTGGGTTACCTGAGTAAGCTGATTAGCAAATTGCTGATTTTTTGTACCAAAATCTTGTAAGAGCATTACAAGGTCATTTTGTTCTTTCTTAAGTTGAGCAATCTTCTTCTGGCTATCTTCATATGAAAGAGTGAGCTTTTCGTGTGCTTCAGTTAGTATTCTATACTTATTTTGTTCATACCCAAGAACACTAAAAAATACAATAATTAAAATAATTAAAAGAATATTATCTTTAAGAAATATAAAAAAGTTTCGCATATCAAAATTATAGCATGTCTATTCCTATTTAATAGGAAGGCTAAATGAGAACGTTGCACCCTTATGTTGAGCACTTTTTACCCACAATTTCCCTCCATTATGAACGATAATTTCGTTACAAATATATAGGCCAAGTCCTAGTCCGGGATATGTTTTTAGTTGTGGGGAATTAACTTGATAAAATCTATTAAATATTTTTTCTTGCTGATCTTTTTCGATACCAATTCCAAAATCTTGTACACTTGTGATCATCATGCCATCCTTTTCTTTTAAAGAAATAACAACTTTATGTGCTTTAGGAGAATATTTTATAGCGTTAGTAATAAGATTGATAAGCACCTGGCGTATGCGGTCTTTATCTGCATATATATTTTTATCAATTTTGCTTTTGAATATAAGTGCATGAGTAGGGTAGGCTTGTTCTAAGTCTTTTATGATATCAATAATAAGTGTTCGAAGAGAAAATTTGTGCTTGTTATACTCCAATTTTCCTTTCTCTAGCCGAGTAACATCAAGTAAGTCTATGATCAATTTTGTGAGTCGATCTAATTGTTCATCTATTCGTTGTGTATGCTCAATGCCTTTCGTATCTTTTTGATTTTTTAGATGCTGGCCAAGAATATGAGAAAAAAGTTTAAGTGAAGTGACAGGAGTTTTTAATTCATGACTTACCATACCGACAAAATCTTCTTTTTGTCGAGCAAGGGTAGCTCGTTCTGTAATATCGCGTGCAATTTTTGACGCGCCAACAATGCTGCCTTTACTATCCTTTAAAGGAGATACGGTAATAGAAACATTTATTCTCTTTCCTGATTTGTGCAGTCTAATAGTTTCAAAGTGCTCAACACGTTCACCACTTTTGATTTTACTTATAATATATTCTTCCTCTTTCAATAATTCAGGCGGAATAATAGTAAAAATGGGTTTCCCTATAATTTCTTTAGCTTTATATCCAAAGATTTTTTCCGCTCCCTTATTCCAACTTAAAATGATTCCATCGAGGTTTTTTGAGACGATTCCATCGTA
>CAZFND010000022.1:0-7498 GCA_964520645.1 uncultured Candidatus Saccharibacteria bacterium
CTATAAAACAAATTCCTTGACTGTCCTTTTTTTCTGCAACAGGAAGCTTAAATTTTGCAGCTAATGTTCTCACCTCTGATTTTTCTAAGTGACCAACAGGAAAGAGTACATGCTTAAGCTGCTCTTCACTAAGTGTCCAAAGAAAATAACTTTGATCTTTGTTTTTATCTTTGCCTTCATATAACTCATCAGAAATATTTTGCGCATAATGGCCCGTCGCAATGTAATCCGCTCCCATCTCTAACGCTTTTTTGAGAAAAGAGCCGAACTTTATTTCTTTATTACACATTACATCGGGATTTGGAGTATTTCCCAATTTATATTCTTCAATCATATAATCAGCAACTTCTCTCTTATATGATTCTTCAAGATCGAGCGTAATAAAGGGAATATCAAGATGAGCTGCGACGCGCATAGCATCACGACGTTCTTCTTTCCAATCACAAGGAAGCCAATCGGGACTCCATACTTTGATAAATACTCCAGTAACATCGTATCCAGCTTTTTTGAGCAAGGCTGCAGAGACCGAGCTATCAACTCCGCCTGACATACCTACAAATACGCGCTTACCCAATTTCATCGCCTTTTTATACCACATCATTTAACATTTAGTAAGAGAGATATTTTTTCTTGTTAGATACATGCTCTTCAAGAGTTTTTGCATAATGCATATTACCATCCTTATCAGTCAAAAAGTACAAGTAGTCTGTTTGAATTGGCGTAACAGCAGCCATAATACTATCTAAGCCAGGATTTGAAATCGGTGTTGGTGGCAAACCTTTGTACACATAGGTATTGTAAGGTGAATCAATTTTTAAATCACTTAGAGTAAGATTTGCAGTCGTTTTTCCATTAACATATTTAAAGGCAGCATCTACTTGAAGTGGAATACCTTGGTTAATTCTTTCCCACAAAATTCCAGCAACAATTTGGCGTGTTCGCATTTGTCGCGCTTCACCTTCGAGAATCGATGCCATGATTACTACATCTTTAATGGATTTGCCTGATGCCGTAATGGCATCTTTAATTTCTTGTTGATTAATTTTCTTATCAAATGTGGAGGTAAGAACTTCTACAATTTTTTCTGGTTGAGGATCTGCACCTAGCTTATAAGTATCTGGAAAAAGATACCCCTCATGTATTTGAGCTAGTTTAATAAAATTTTCAGTATCAAAATCTGGATATCTTTTTTGAAGAATAGCTACAATCTCTTTTACACTAGATCCCTCGGGAATGGTTGTCTTCAATTGTTCTATATTATATGAGCCATGGGTTAGCCTTTTTGCAATTTGATACACATTAAGTGGTCGCTCAAAGTAATATTCTCCTCCAACAACTCGTCGTTCTCGCTTAAAAAAGATTACAAAATTATTAAACCAAAATGGTGAGGAAATAATATGGTCTCGTTCGAGGTTACGGGCTATTTCGGTTAGACTCGTTCCATTAGGAATCTTTACAACAACACTACTTGGAAACTGTGCAGGTGCCTTAAAAGCAAACATATAAAAGCATGTAACAGCAAGCACTATCATCAGCACACCAACAGCAACTCTCACTTTAAATGTATGTAAAGAAAGATACCTCACGGTTATACTGGAAGATTACTTGGAGCTTGAGCTTTTTTAGATGGGATACGTTCAAATGTAGGAGTTGTCGATGTTTTGCCAGGAATGTGATACACCGTCGCAAGTGCTTCTGTATTCATGATAAGTGGATTTGCTGTAAATGGAAAGAAAAAGAAATTTCTACGTTTGTATGCGTCCATCATAGTACGTTTTCGTTTTGCAACTCGCATGTCTCTAAAATCTTCCCACGGCAATTTTGTAAAATCACTTTCGTATCCATGCCTAAATCCATTTAATGACTCAGAGTTGTACAATCTAAATGTAGATGAAATCCCTGATGGTGTAGATTTATCAAATGCTTCTCGAGGAGCCCAATAAATAGCTCGAATACCAACATCAAATGCAGGCTTAGAGATACTTCGCTCGATTGCTGCAATCGTATCAGACTCACCTTTTGTTGGGCGTCGTTCACGTTTTGTCTCCTCATCCATTAAAGCTTCGCGAAGTTTTTTAATTACTTTTTCAGCATCATCTTTCCAAGAGCTTTTCTTTGAGAAGAGTCCGGCACGCTTTTCTGATTTATGCTGACGAATAACAAATTGGAACCAAATTTGCTCATCTTTCTTAATACTTCCAAAAAACTCAATCATCGAAACAAGTGGATCTACTTTATATTCTTCTTTTGGATCTTTATCCAATCCATAATCTACATACGTCTTAATAGGATATACTGGACTTTTGTTGTATTCATACTGCATAGCCCACATATTCATTTTTGTAAGATCAAAAGGTGCCTTTTTTACATAATCATCTACCTCCACGACTTCTACTCCTGGATATTGAGAATAAAACTGAGACTGAATAACATTTTTCATATTTGCTTCTGTCCATACATAAAAATGAACATGTCCTCCAAGAGAAACAATTTCAAGAGAAAACCATGGACGTGACTGCCCTTTCCAATATCGTGCAATAAAACTACTTTCTCGATGACCTTGAAGAAATGCTCCCAATACAACTTCCATAGCAAGAGGAGATTTGTCTACCTCACGGGGAGCTTTGATTTCGAGCAAAATGCGCGGCTGTGCTTCATTAAATGCCATTTGCACAAACCGTACCCACCATACCCAAAAGATAAGTCCTAAGATAAAAGGACCCCATACAGGGAAAAAGAAAAAGATGTAATACAAAACCGTATATGTTTGTTCTCCGTATAAACTAACAATAAAATCATGGAGCATATATCTTGTATTGTACTAAAAATTCGATAAAATAAAAATCCCCTGCTCAGTTGGCAAGGGATTTTTATTTATTGTTGTGGTACGAGTGAGTAACGACCCTCTTTATCTTTCTTAAAGAATTTTGGATTTTGAAGGTTTACCATAATAGTATTTTCCTTTACATATCGCTCTTTCAATACTTTTTCAATAATCTTATCTTTTGTAAGCGGACCGTTTTGCTCGATCACTTTTTTAATAACATCTTTTACAACACCTGAGATGTAGCCCCATTCTGTGAGTGCGTACAGTCCTCGTCCTACAAGTACAAATCGTGGATCCTTGATAAGTTCATTGTGAGTAGTTGCAACATGAGCCTTTTTCTTAAAAAGTTTTTCAATCTGCTTTGCTACTTCGGTAAAGTGAATTGGAGAACCATGCTTTCGAATGACCAAAAATGCATAATCTCGCATACCCTTAGCATTCACATTTGGAGATGATGATTTGCCCCATTCACCAAGTGGATTTTTTGAAATTGCCTTAGAAAGAGCAAGCCATCGCTTGAGAACTTCTTCTTTCTTATATTCATCTGACACTTCTTTTACGTGCTCGAGGAATGAAGAAATAATGTCTTGTTCTGAAACAAGGTCACTATCAGAAAGATTTGTATACAGTTTATGAAGAGAAGAATGAACTTTGTCTGAGAGCTCATCATCGATATACCATCGGTGGTTGAAATGCTCGTCTTCTTTCTTCTTTTTAAATGCTTCACCAAGAATAAGAATAAGATTGAGATGATTGTGAATACTCTTATCTTTACTAATATAGTTAAGAAGATCTTCTTCGGTTACTACTCCACCCAATGTGTGGACAATTGTTTCGATTTCATCAAATGTTTTTTTCTCCTTTGTATACTCCTTTGACTTTCGTACGCTCTGAATTGCATGATTTTCAATCTGACGTACTCGTTCTCGAGTAATATTGTACTTCTTTCCGATCCCTTCAAGGGTCATTCGATCAGTATCCTTTCCCAATCCGTATCGAGAAATCATAACATCGCGTGCCCGTTCTGGTAGAACTGCGAGAAGTCGCTTGGTGACCTGCTTTGGTTTAAATGTTATTACGGGCATATGTGATAATTAAAATTTATGTGTTTGTATATTATAATGCTTTTGACTTTTAGTCTAATGTGTTACTAATATTTAACATTAGATTGTTTTAAAGTCAAGGGGTTGCTTTTAGACAGCGACAATATTGACTAATTTTCCTTTTACAAAGATCACTTTCTTGATCTCTTTTCCTTCAGTCCATTTTATTACAGGGCTAAGATTAAGGGCTTTTTGGCGAGCTTCATCTTCAGTAATTGTAGGATCAGCGACGAACTCTCCTCTCATTTTTCCGTTTACTTGGACAACAATTGTCACATGTCCACCCTTGATTTTTGACTCATCAGTAACTGGCCATGGGTGAAGGTGAATTGACTCCTTCTCTCCAACGGCTTCCCACAATTCTTCGGTAATATGAGGTGCAAATGGAGCCAAAAGTACTAAGAAATGTTTGTAATAACTTTTTGCTAATTGCTCCTTTTTCTCCATTGAATTGAGCAAAATCATGAGGCTCGATACTGCGGTATTAAATGCCATACTCTCAATATCTTCAGAAACTTTTTTAATTGTCTTATGAATCTCAGATTCGAGTGCAGCATCAAAAGGAACTTTTTCTACAACTTTATCATGAAGCTTCCATACTCGTTCTAAGAATCTTCGTGGACCAATAATACTATCCATACTCCACGCTACCGGTTGATCAAATGGTCCCATGAACATTTCATATACTCTCAAAGTATCTGCTCCGTAGTTTTCGATGATAGCGTCAGGGCTTACTACATTTCCTCGGGATTTTGACATCTTTTCTCCATCCTCTGCCATGATCAATCCGTGAGAAGTTCTCTTTTTGTATGGCTCAGATACTGGCACTACTCCAATATCAAACAAAAACTTATTCCAAAAGCGTGAATAAAGTAAGTGCAATGTTGTATGTTCCATTCCTCCGTTGTACCAGTCTATCGGCATCCAATATTTTAGCTTTTGTGCATCGGCAAATGCTGTTGTATTAGCAGGATCTATATAACGCAAAAAGTACCAGCTTGAACCAGCCCAATTTGGCATGGTATCTGTTTCTCGCTTTGCATCACCTTTACATGTAGGGCACTTTACATTTACCCATTCTGTAATAGCTGCTAGTGGAGACTCTCCAGTATCAGTTGGTAAATAATTTTTTACATTTGGAAGTTCTACTGGAAGATCTTTTTCGGGCACCGGAACGATTCCACATTTTTCACAATGAATCATTGGAATCGGTTCTCCCCAATATCGCTGTCGTGAGAATACCCAGTCTCGGAGCTTGTATGTAGTAACTATCTTGCCATACTTCTCAGCAATTTTTTTCTTTGCTTCATCTGAAGAAACACCTGAATACTCTCCAGAATTAATAAGAATGCCCTCACTAACAACTTCTTTAATAGGCAATTTAAATTTAGTGGCAAAAGCAAAGTCACGTTCGTCATGAGCAGGCACTGCCATAATTGCTCCTGTTCCATAATGAGCTAAGACATAATCAGCAACATACATTGGGATTTCTTCTCCTGTTGCAGGATTGATTGCTTTTACTCCCTTAAGTTCTATCCCTGTCTTTTCTTTGTCATTATTAGTTCTTTCTATTTCTGTCTTCTTTTTTGTTAGTTGGATATAGTCTTCTACTTCTTTTATATTACTAACCTTATCTTTAAGTTTTGTAATTAATTCATGTTCCGGAGAAAGTACAACATAAGTCACTCCAAATAATGTATCTGGCCGTGTAGTGAATACTTTTATCTTTTCTGAAATATTATTTATAGCAAATTCAATCTCTGCCCCTTCGCTTTTGCCAATCCAATTTCTTTGCTGAGTTTTTATTCTTTCTTGATAATCAACAGTGTCGAGATCTTTATCAAGCCGGTCCGCATACTTAGTAATGGCAAGCATCCATTGCTCTTTTTCTCGCTTTTCTACTTCTGTTCCACAGCGTTCACACTTGCCCGCAATCACTTCTTCATTGGCAAGACCAATCTTATCTTTTGGACACCAGTTAATGAGCATCCTCTTTTTGTATGCAAGATTTTTTTCATACATTTGCAAGAATATCCACTGTGTCCATTTGTAATATGTAGGGTCAGTCGTATTTATTTCTCGTGACCAATCAAATGAAAAGCCTGCAGACTTAAGCTGCTTTCTGAAGTTGTCCGTGTTTTTCTTAGTAACATCAGCAGGGTGTTGTCCTGTTTTAATAGCGTAATTTTCTGTAGGCAAGCCAAAGGCATCCCAACCAATAGGATAAAGAACGTTGTAGCCTTCTGCGCGACGCTTACGAGAAATGATATCCATCGCAGTGTTGCTACGTAGGTGGCCTGTATGCATTCCATCACCAGAAGGGAATGGAAATTCGATAAGAGAATAGAACTTTGGCTTTGAAGATGCATCGTCAGCCGTGTATATTCCACTCTTTTCCCACTCAGCCTGCCACTTCTTTTCTATCTTTTTATGATTATATTCTTTCACGAACAGAAATATTAAATGTTAATTATACGCCTTTTGGTTGTGGTTGAGTGTTGCGTGGATAAAGCTGTGGATCTATAGTCCGATCAAAACATGTCTCACCCTTTTTATGTTTCCAATAATCAAGAGAACTCTTTCCTGAAGGATCATACATTGGTCGTGATATTTCTCCTGGTTGTGTTGCAAGATCAAAGACGGCACACACTTTAAATGAGAGTGCTCCGGTAAATTGATACGTATATGCTGCACCTGTTTCTGGATCTGTGGGCACTGAATATCCACTTAATGGATCTTGAAGCTCAGCAAGTGTCTTCGGTACCATGCCTTTTTGCTGCCAATAGTACGTAACTTGGCTCTGAATACTTTGTAAGTCATTAATTCTATCTTGATCAAACTGAAGCTTTCTTTGGTTCATCGGTGAACCCATAACCATAAATCCAGCAATAATTGATCCAAGAACAAATATTCCCGCAATACTTGCAAATGTTTTGAATATTTTAGGATGCTGAGTCACATCATGAAGTAAGTCGTAAATGTAGTACGCGAAGATTAAACCAGCTACGACGAGTACAGCTACGACTTTATATACAAATCTTGTCGTAATTTCTCCACCCAAGAAAGTATAAATAAGTGTAACGAGATCTATAGAAAGTGTAAGTCCAGCAAGAAATAATGTAAGAAAAACAAGCCATTTTCGTACCCCAACGAGCTTTTTCTCTGGAGATACTTTGAGTTCTCTGTTAAAGAGCCAACCTAAGAATAGATACAGTGGGAACATGATAATGAGCATTGATACAGCCCATCTGATTGAGCCAGAATATGCGTCATAATAATATCCTGCATTAGAAAGCGCATCAGGAAATTTCTTATCGATGATACTAAATAATAGATTTACAAGACTTATTGCACTTATGTACAACGTAACAATAATTCCCAAATGAAGAAAAAAATCTTTTGGACTTGTCTTTACTTTTGTAGGTTCCATAAAATCAGGTTATTAGTACTAATAATGCAGAACTATAGCATATTTTCATGAGGTTTTGAAATAACTTGACAAACAAATATTAAATCGTTAATGTATTCTTTGGATGTGCTCGTTGCGGTGTCGGGACATTAAAAGCTT
>CAZFND010000023.1:0-6455 GCA_964520645.1 uncultured Candidatus Saccharibacteria bacterium
ACCAGCTATTACGGAGTTCGGTTAGCTTTTCACTTCTTACCACAAGTCATCCGAATGCGTTGAACGACATACCGGTTCGGGCCTCCGACGTCCTTTCGGACGCCTTCACCCTGCTCATGGCAAGCTCACTTCCGTTTCGGGTCTGATGCGTACTACAAATTTCGCGCTATTCACACTCGGTTTCCCTAGGACTCCAGCCTCTCGGCTTTAGTCAAGCAGCATGCATCAACTCGTTGGCTCATTCTTCAATAGGCACGCCGTGACGGACAGCACACTATGAACTAATAGTTTTGTACTGAGTAATGGTGGGGTGGGCAGAACCTAGGCAGCTGCCCACCCCCTGATGAACGGCATCTCGCCGCTCCGCGTAAGCAGCAAAGCTCAAGTATTGCGAATGCATCTAAGGTAGAACTTCTACGTCCTTTCAGACTCCATTCCACCGTAGTTTTTTAGCTTTAACATCTTGAACACACTTTGCCGTTCACCATTACTCAATACAAAACAAATTATTAGCACACACTGTGCTGCCCGCTCCGACTCCTTGTAGGCATATGGTTTCAGGTCTATTTCACTGTCCTTACCGGACTACTTTTCACCTTTCCCTCACGGTACTAGTTCACTATCGATCTAAAAATGTATTTAGCCTTACCGGTTAGTTCCGGCAGATTCCTCCGAGCCATACGTGTCTCGAAGTACTCAAGAATAGAGACGAAAAAGATATTTTATTTTCGCATACGGGGCCATTACCCTCTGGGGCCACGCTTTCCAGCGTGTTCTGCTAATAAAATATTTTGTAACTCTTCGTGTTATAAATAACACCGTCTCTACCTTACAACCCCCAGTCGTCAACTTAGGCTTGAATTACTTCTTACCTAAGTTGAAGACTGAGTTTGGGCTCTTCCCTTTTCGCTCGCCGCTACTAAGGAAATATCGTTCTTACGAACATTGTTTTCTTTTCCACCAGGTACTGAAATGTTTTACTTCCCTGGGTAAGCTCTCATACGTCAAGCGTATGAGTCTGCATTAAAATGCAGGAGTTTCCTCATTCAGAAACCTTCGGATATAACGGTTGCTAGGCACCTCCCCGAAGTTTATCGCAGCCATGCCACGTCTTTCATCGCCATTTTTAGTCAAGGCATCCACCATATGCCCTTAAATTCCCTATTAGGAAATTTAAGAACCACATTATAATCTGCGATGCGCCTACAAAGCTCATCGCAGAAGTTTGCTCATCCCGTTTAACGGGGATGAGCGTTTTGTTTTTTATTTTACTCTGTTATATGAAATCAATCACATAACAGTTACCTACCTGTCTCCATTATTTGAAAAGACCCTCCACCTTTTACAGTGAAAGTCATAATGTGACAGAATGATCTTGTACGTAACTGACGAAAATCAAGTTACTAAGATATTTTTCAAACTACATTCGTTCGGTATAAACAAAAAATCCGCTGAGCGCGGACTAGATAAGCTATATTAAAGCTACCTTATATCCGCTTGTGATTTATTGTTTTTAACATATTCCGCAATAGAGCCTATTATACACAAACGTTTTTTAGTGTCAAATCTATATTTAAAGCCTATTTTAAGGCAGCTTTTATGGCTTCAACTACGTCTAAAATGGGTGTTTCTGTAGTATCTATAACTAGATCAAATATATGATCAGGAGCAAAGTCTGTAATACTATACGTTTCTGCGTAGCGCTTCACTCCTGACTCTTCTCTAAAAAGGGTCTTACTTTTAGCCTCATCAAGAGACATGTGGTCACGTCCTGCCACCCTTTTGAGTCGTTCATCAAAATCACAGATGAGTTTTACTTTAAAAGAATCAGGAATGAAATACCATGCAAGTCGAGATTCCACGACAAAATTAGCATGGGTTTTTCCAAACTGTTCTATTTCTGTATCAAGCGCTTTGTCATGCTCAGGATTCGATATGCAAAGTTCTTCAAATTGATGAAGATCCAATCCGAGTGATGTCGCCTTCGCTCTAAAAATATTTCCTGATGATAAATAGATGTATCCAAGATCTTGAGCAAGTTTTTTACCAACAGAACTTGTCCCCGTTCCTGCCAAACCAAATATAGTAATTTTTGCCATAGTTATTTAGAAGGTGTTACACCAATTTTATCGAGAATTTTCTGATGAGGAAAATCCAAAATATCACGGATGAGTTTATCGTATACCCCCAGCCGATATGTAAAATCCGAAGTTTCAAACCATGCGTATCGAATTTCTCTACCCACTTCTGATTCTATTGTTTTAATAATATTTTCGAGTGATGTCTTTTTGATATTATCTCCCACAATAAGAAGATCTACACGAGAATCCCAATTTTGAATGAATGCACCTGCGACTACTACAAATTTAAGTTTACCTACTCGATTAAGTCGTTTCAAAATCTCTGTGTTTCGCATTGGACTAATGTCAGTAAGTAATACTTGAAGAGGTGTTAAATATTCAAACGAATCATCCAACATATACCCTGCCACTTTTTTCTTGAGTATTTTCTTCTTCTTTCCAGAACCCACGACTACTTCTTTGACACTATTCTTCTTTTTTATAAGACCGATTTTTCTCATCATTTCAATTTCTTGACGAGCTGGGCTTGGCATCACCTTTGCACGATTCATAATCTCAGTAATATCAAATGTTTCTGTGGGATTAAAAAGAAAAAGTCGCATGATCTTTACCTTTGCTGCTCCACCAAATATTTTTTCGAGTATTTCAATCATTTTTGTTTACAGTTAGTGGTAGTCAGTATATCACCTCAAAAAAAGGAATAAAATTGACTAGATACTTTAATATTGTCTGGTCACAAAAACAAAAACCCTCTCATTATCTGAGAGGGTTTTTGCTAACCAAATCTTAAATATATTATTTAAGTTCAATCTTTCCACCTGCTGCTTCAACATTCTTTTTGAGAGTTTCAGCATCTTCTTTCTTCATTCCTTCCTTAAGTACTGAAGGTGCAGCATCTACAAGGTCTTTTGCTTCTTTAAGTCCAAGAGCAAGAGCTTCCTTAACTACCTTGATAACTGCAATTTTCTGAGCACCAGCATCCTTAAGATGTACAGTGTATGCACTCTTTTCTTCTGCGGCACCTGCTGCAGCTGCTGCAGGAGCAGCACTAGCTACTGCTACGGCTGATACGCCGAATCGCTTTTCTAATACTTTTACCAATTCGTTGAGTTCAAGCACAGACAATTTTTCGATGCTTTCAACGAGAGACTTGAATTGCGCTGGAACTTCTACCGGCGCATTTGTTGTTGTTTCTTCTGCCATAATAATATGTAATGTTAATAATGAGAATTTCCTAATCAGAAATTAGGATGTTTTTGTTTTTGCTACCTGATCAAGCGCAATAACAACTCGCTGGATTGGAGAATTGATAAGATTTACGAGCATTCCATACAATGTCTGTCGACTTGGGATAGATGCGATGACGGTCATCTCATCTTTTGTCATAAACTTATCTTCAAATACTCCACCAAGAATTGAAAACTTTCCTTCAAGTTTCTTTTGAAACTCAAATACTTCACGTGCTGGAGCAATAAGATCTTCTCCATATGCAAGAGCAAGTTCTCCACCGAGCTCAGGAATTTCTCCCTTAAGACCTCGCGCAGTAAATGCTTTCTTTGCTAATGTCTTCTTTGCAACGGTATATCCTACTCCTGCTCCACGAAGCTGTCTTCGAATTTTTGTCGAATCTTCTACTGCAAGACCATGGAAATTCACGAATACTACTGATTTTGACTTTTGTGCAATATCAGTAACTTTGTCGAGAATTTCTTTCTTCTTTGTTTTATGTATTGCCATTCTAATATATGTTACCTACCCCTTATATAAAGGGGGAATAAATCGACCTAGCGCCGAATAGAGTTTTCCTCGAGAGGACTTATGGTCGCCTCTTTTCTTTGGGCTATGCATGTAATACTACTTATATTTTAATATTTGTCAAAAATCAGACAAAACAAAAGCCACCCTTTCGGGTGGCTTTTGCCTAATCATCTAAGCTAAACAAATGCTCAACTTAGATTCACAAATGATTAGTGGATTAGAATACCTGACCACTGACCTTGAGTGCATCAAGACCGTAGTTGATATTGAATTCCTTTGGAATACCTGAGTTACTTGTTGTATCGTCAGCAAAGTAAATTGCTGTAATACTTGTAACTACGTTCGCTGCAGCATTTCCTGTGTTACTTACCAATACTTGATAAGTAAATGTTCGAGAACTATTAGCCTGAACTGCCCAGTACTGTGTTGTATCAGCTGAAGTATCACCTGAAACTGTTACAGTAGAAGATGCAGTTGTTGTAGCTGTAGTTGGCGAAGTTGATGTAGCAATAGCGTAATAACTATCCTTTGGAAGGTAGAGTACGTTACTACTTGTGTTGTTGAAGTCAAACTTGAATGTTACCAATGACTTTGTTGACGCAGATGTACCATTATTAACAAGAGCTTGTGAAGCTGACATGTTTGTAATTGTAGCAGCTGAGTTTGTAAGGGTAACGTTTGCTCCTGTTACAGTTGTACTGTTAACAGAAAGCGTATTGTAGTTTGAATCAATTCCTGAAGGGTTTGTAGATGAAGCAACAAGTGATGTTGAAGCTACTGTTCCTGCTGTGAATGTATTCTGAGCAGCAACATCAGCTACGACACTGAAGCCAACCCACTGATCTACAGGTAATGAAAGACTGAATCCGTTGAACTGAGTAGTTGTCGCGATAGTAGCAGCATTAATTGTTGTACCACCTGAAACCAATCGTACGTTCTTGAATACAGTGTTTTGTGCCTGTGTTCCACCAACTCCAAGGTTAATGTTCAAACTGTTAATTGTTGACGCCTGACTCTCTGATTTGAGGTCAAATGTCATCAAAGTAACATTGTTTGTCTGAGTTGTACTTGCTGTCTGAACAGAACGTGCACTATTTCCTGAACCGATTCGGGCACTAATTGTACCTGCTGAACCTGATGAAGAAAGAGTAACTGATGATGTCAATGCTGATGCAGGTCCTACAGAATCTGTAAAGCCTTTACCATTAGTGAATCGTACGCCTGTTGTAGGAAGAGTAACTGTTACTGTCTGACCTGTGATCTTATCACTAGCTGACTGTAGAGTTCCAACTACCTTTAATGTCTGGTTTCCTCCAGGAGTTACAACATAGTTAAGACCTTCAAATCGAAGGAGGTAACTTGTTCCTGCTGTAATTTCTGTGAAATCAGAAGCACCTGAAACGTTCTTTGTTGCAACTACAACGCCTGTTTGTGTATCAACGAGTTGGAACTTGTTGAATGTCAACCATGGTCGTTCACTGAATTGAACATCGAATCGATTTATTGAGACCTTTCCAGCTGTTGCTGTAAATTGTTCTGCAATAAGATCTTTTGTTTCACCTTTCTTGATAGTTACTGTACTTGAAACAGCTGTTGAAGCTGCTGCTGTAAGTGATCCATCAGTATTGTCTAATGTGCCACCTGTTGAAGGTGTTGTTGATGAGCAAGGTGCTCCAGTTGTTGAACTGAAGAGTGCACCAGCTGAACATCCAGGAACTGTTGTACCAGGAACGGTACTTACGCCTCCTGCTGTTGCAACGTATGCTCGTGTAATAGGTCCAAAGTAGCCAGATGCTGGAGAAATTCCAACACTTGACTGCCATGCTGATAAAGCTGCTTTAGTTAATGATCCGAAGTATCCTGTTGGTTCTACCATAAGGAAACCCTTAGCTGCGAGCAAAGTTTGCAAACTTGTAACGTCTGTTCCTCGACTTCCTACTGTGAGGTTTCGAGAATAAGTTACAGTCTGAGCATTTGCAGAAGCAACTGAAAGACCAACTACCAAAGTAAGAACCATTGCAAAACTCAAAAGTCCTGCAACAATCTTCTGTGTTGATGTATGAATCCGCATATAATAATTTTATTGTTAACGTTAACTGACAAATTTCTATTCTTATTAATAAAGTTTTGAATAGAAACTTTTTTTAACTTTACGAATACAAACCATACGTATATTCGACTATCAGTACAGTTCGTATTTTGTTGAAATCATTTGAAAGTTATACAAATGTCCCAACACTTACACTAATTCTTATCTTTTGTTGTATCGACACAAGACAAGAAATAGGTTTCAGGAATTTAGTCTGAGTGTCTATCGTTTCAATCGTGGAAGTATAAGGAATACGGGAATGTTATCTCGCTATTAAATTTTCAATGACCTTCTTAGTACGGAAAGGTACAATATATATCAGTATAGAAATGTATTATAGCACAACAAATATATGCTCTTTTTACACTTCTTGGGGATAATTATATCGCACCTTATTTATAGCCGCAAAAAGTCCTTAGTTGTGGATAACTGCCGAGGCAGAATCCGTGATGTGTATAATTACACAAACTGCAACAAAAGTCAATTAGCTAGCCATCTTTTCAAGGTTATCTATTATTAACTACGAT
>CAZFND010000024.1:0-3804 GCA_964520645.1 uncultured Candidatus Saccharibacteria bacterium
ACGGACGCTGCATTTACGAGAGACATGAACATATCATTACTTGCTTTTACCTCGATTCCCTGACGAATTCGTTGTGCTTCTGCATCATCGACAGCAAATGTCTTTTTTATAGATCGCGCAATCGACGATCCCCCTATTGGAAGTGTTGAAGTGAATTGCACAACACCATGAGAAACAATAGCGAGAATTGTTTTTGATTCACGAACAGCAGCAATGATACAAGTATCTGGATCATGTGGATCTACCAAAGAACGCATAATAGCCTGAGATTCTACTAAAAACTGAAGCGGGATAAGTCCTGCATCCTGAATTGCTCCAAGATAACTTGATACCACTTTTTTGTGAATGACTGAAACTCCAAGATCAATAGTTTTATCCCCTGGCTGCACTTCTTTTATTACTCGATAATCAAAGACAGCATCAGTAAATGCTATTGGTACATTTTCTTCTATTTTAAATTGAAGAACACTGCGCACTTCGTGTTCAGGAACAAAAGGAATTTGTGTTTTGAAAATATATGTTTTTTCTTCTGGCACTGATGCACGAACAAATTGAAAGCCGTGTTCTTGTCGAATCTCCTTCAAAATTGCTGTGAGCCCTGCTTTATCTTTTATATATCCTTCTTCAATAATATCTTGAGAGACTTTTTTTTCACCATACACGCCAAGCTTAAACGTATTGCGATGACGTTTCAACTCAACAAAGCGTATAGCTTCGTCTGATATATCCAATCCAATAGCAGGCATTTCGAGAAAAAGCGGGGGCGGAAAATGGTCAAAGAATTTTTTTCTTTTTAAGAGTGTAGTTAACGAGTCCATAGACTCCTTACAGTATACTATATTTTATTTTGCTGTGCTCCCTACTGTAATGTCGCTCTGTGGATTCAAAAGTGAAAATGCGCCTTCGAGATTTGAAACGGCAAAGAGCATGCCATTACTTTCTAATCCTTTAATAGTTCTCGGTTCTAGATTGGTAACAAATGTAGTCTTTTGTCCTACAAGTACTGCAGGATCAGGAAAATGAGTTGCAATTCCTGAAATAATTTGTCGTGGCTGCCCTTCCCCAAAGTCTACACTCAACTTTAGCAATTTGTCTGTCTCAGGAACTTTCTCTGCTGAAAGAATTTTTCCGATTTTTACCTCAACTTTTTTAAAATCATCTATAGTAATCATGTTATGTGTTTTTTATTCTATCTAAATAGCTTTGCAAGATAATAGCTGCTGCAGAGGCATCAAGCAAGGCATGATCCCCTTGCACACTTGATGCTTGTTGTGAGCTCATAAACTCGGGTTCGAATAAGACCGGCTTACCAAATCTATTTTCAAGATTTTCTTTAAATACTTTAATCTCTTTCATGACAGTATTATCCTGTCCCTGAAAGTTTTTTGATTCACCAATAATAATATGGGTGATTTCTTTATCACACATAATGTCGTTAATTTCATCAAAAATCCTTTTTGAATTTGAAAGTGTCTTAAGTGGCAAAGCAAAAGTATTACTCTCATCAGAGAGCGCAATACCTACCCGCTTGGTGCCATAATCAATGCCCATGAATTTCATAGATGTATAGTATCAGAATTTAAGCAGAAAAAAACCCACGGAACGAATTCCGTGGGTTTGTGTTGATACTTCATTCAAAACAAGCTATTTCGGAAGCTTGTCGAGGATAACGCTACGCAGACCTCTAGTAACTTCCTTGAACTTTTGGTGCGCAGACACGAGAGCTGCCCGCCGAATGACAGGGATGCTGTTCATGTGATGAGCAACTGCTTTAAGGGCTGTCCAACAGGGAGAGAGTTCTACATCGTTGAACATATCGGGGACCAAGTATTCTCCCGAGTTTTTAATCAGTAGATCCTGGCATATCGTATAGACCTGTCCAAAGATTTGGCCAGATCGACCTTCATCTTCGACCCACAGACCCGATGTACAGAACCCGATGGTATAGAACATCTCGAGTCCTGCACCAAGAACAGCGTGCTGCGGGCGTGCATACCTTCCCCTCATGGTGCGACCACCTTGATCAAAAAGAAAAGGTAGCTGCCGGTGAAGCAGTTCAAGACCTTGGTGATAATTGCCATATTGATATGAATCAAAACAATATGGGCAATCATCACCGGGATGACGCCCAAAGTAGGCTTTGATGAGTCGAGCCTGGATTGCTGTAATCGGGGGAAAATCCACCAAAACCAGCAACTCAAACTCCTCAAGGGCAACGGACATATCTTTTTCGCTCATGTACCATTCTCCATGTAAGTTATTTCCTATTTCCCTCAGGAAACAGAAAGTGCCCAGCCATGGGCACAAACATTGTTTGATAAGGAACTAAACACTGAACATATAGTATCATACAAAATCATTAAAGTCAATTAATGAATTTCAGGTATAAAAAAGCCGCGAGAGCGCTTGAAGTTGCCTTCTTGCTACTCTCGCGGCCGGTTTGGGGTCATTCTTGTGGTCGTCTTCAGGCGACCCGCTTGAATCCTCGCGCCCTCTGAATCCTCAACTTCCATGCCATGACGGAAGTGAGTGACGCATTGGGCAGTGGAGGTGTGGTACCGGCCACCAGCCTGAGCTGCTTCATGACCTCCTCATCACTTGTCCAGAAATCCCGTAAAGGTCCGTTGTAGTCGCACCGCTGCTGGGCCAAATGGACTTCGATGTCAGCCTTCATACCCGAAATCTCCAAAACATGATGAATGAAAATTCACAGTGCTGGCCCCTTATTAGGCGACCTGTTGGCCGGTTCCAGAAATGAGCCCGAAAGCATTCTGGATCAGTTGAACCCTCAGTGCTTCTCGCTGCCGCCGATACTGACGCCGAGCTTTAGTCGCCGACTTGGCGGGCCTGCTCTTGCGAATCTTTGCCGAACCCCACAGGTGCTTCGCCACCTTGGGGATAGTCTTTCCAACATACTCCTCCAGATCCACGAAATCATCGTTGACCGGAAACGGATCCGAGGCGAACTGGGGCAGGATCTCGGAGAGAACCGTCCCCTCCACGAACACCCGCTTGTCGAACTGAGGAAGGAACTTCGGCTTGCTCTCGTGAGGAACCGAATCTTCTCCAACCTTGAACTTCCGACGAATCTCGTAATCCGAAATCATGCTCGACGCACACACGCGAACAATCCGCCGCTGACGACGATGATGGTGAGACATGTGAGACCCTTTACCACTAACAAAGAACCATTCTGATCTGTGTGAGATATCCATACCCCACACGTTCTGTAGTATTATACCACAAAGGGTACCTATGTCAAGCACAACAAAACCCCACTATGATGGGGTTTTGTTGCTCTTTAAGAAATATTTTCTCTAAGAAAATCTTATGAAAGATGCTTTGAAACAAGCTTTGTCATTTCGAACATATTTACTACATCCTTTCCTCCAAATACTTTTTTCAAATTTGCATCTGAGTTGATGTTTCTTTTGTTCTTTGGATCTTGAAGATTGTTCTTTTTAATGTAAGCCCAGAGAGCTTTCACAACTTCTGATCGAGGCATTGGGCCTTTGCCGACAACAGCTTCTAAATCAGCACTTACATTCAATGGCTTCATAAAGGCAGAATTGGGTTTAGTCATGTTTTTTGATTAATTATTAAGACTAGTCCCTATATACTACCAGAATATGCAAAAAATATCAGTATAGGTATCCCAAGTAAGAAAAAAGCCGTGGTTTCCCACGGCCTGGTCTTTTCAATTCACGTTCACCTTCTTATATACATAGTGCCTTGTCTACACCACAACGTATCCGGTTCTCAAAACACTTGATGTAGAGCTTCATCCCCATGAGCAGCATAAGG
>CAZFND010000025.1:0-3442 GCA_964520645.1 uncultured Candidatus Saccharibacteria bacterium
TTATGAAAGTAGCGATTGCTAAGAAAGCAGAATTGAATATTACTGACAAATCAAAAATCGGTCAGTTTATCGGAGCTGTTGCAAAAGAACTCAAAGGCAAAGCTGAAGGATCTGATATTAAAGAAGTAGTAGAAAGTCTATTCTCTTAATTTTAAAATATTTCATTACTGAAATTATTTTGATTGGCCCCTCATCAAATCTTCAAGTACAGTATTTGCACCTGTATAGAACATATTGTGGTTTTTCTCATCAAACACAAAGTGTGTTTTCAGATATTCAGCTAATTCTGGATTTCGCTTTTCAGCTTTATAAATTAAACCCTCAGCTACTTTTTTGTATTCTATGTAAGTATCTTTATCCATTTATTTGGTGATTGTAACATTTAGACCGACTTTTCCAAGTATATTAACCACTTTCTCACAACACTACTTGGAGTAACACACACCCTGGCTCTTTCTGCTATGAATTTTTTATCTACAGTCTTTTATTTAACACAATGTGTTGCTCGCATTATTTGAGTTGCTACCTCATAAAATAAATGACTGTAACACAATAATTTACGGTTGACTTACATTTAGTTTATTGTTCACTATCATACTCTGTAATAATTTTGTTTCTTGTCGTCTCCATATAGATAGGTCGGTATTATTAACTATAACCATGTTATGGTATGACTCAACAAAAAAACAATAATACCAGTAAACGAGGATTCGCAAGTATGGATCAAGAGAAACAACGAAAAATCGCAAGTATGGGAGGAAAAGCAGCCCATCAAGCGGGTACTGCTCATGAATTTACTTCCGAAGAAGCTCGCGCAGCTGGGCGCAAAGGTGGACAAGCACGTAGTGTGCGAATGAATATGGAATCAACAAGTTCTGAAGATGAAATAAGTAGAGGGAGACAAGAATAATGCTTCAATTCTCTAGAAAACAGGTGCCTTTCGTACCTGTTTTTTAGTGATATACTACGCCTATGAGAATACTCATTGTCGAAGATGACAAGGCTATACAAGAGGCCCTTAAGATAATTCTTGAAAAGGAAGGCTATGCTGTTGATAGTTTTCTTGATGGTGCTAAGGGAGAACAACATATTCTTCTCAATTATTTAGACTATGATCTTATTATTTTGGATATTATGATGCCAGGAAGAAATGGTATCGAAATATGCCAAAAAGTTCGAGAAAAAAATATTTCAACTCCAATTTTAATGCTTACGGGCCTTTCTGAATCTCAAGATATTGTTGCAGCACTTGATGCAGGTGCAGATGATTATTTAAAAAAGCCATTTTCGATGGATGAGCTCACTGCACGTGTTCGTGCCCTCCTCCGCCGTCCGAAGCAAACACAACAAGAAAAAGTTTCAATTGGAGAACTTTTTGTGGATTTAACGGCTCGAAAGGTTTTCTACGGAGAGAAGGAAATACATTTAACATTAAAAGAATTCAGAATTCTAGAATATTTAATTCGCAATTCTGCTCAGGTAGTTAGTCGCGATCAGATATTAGATCATGTATGGGATTTTGAATTTAACTCTTTTAGTAACATTGTTGACGTTCATATTAACAATCTGAGAAAGAAATTAGAGAAAGCAGGATCCGCTCACACAGTAGAAACCATTCGAGGAGTCGGGTACCAAATCAAGTCTTCATAAGAAATTAATAATTCTTGTGTATGATCTCTTATTATGCACAAGACAATATTAGTAATAGATGACGACCCCGTGATTCTTCAAGGTATGATGATCGTCCTAAAAGACGCTGGGTATGAAGTAGAAAGTAGTATTCGTGGAGAAATAGCCTGTAAAAAAGCTCAGGAATATAAGCCTGATATCATTCTTCTTGATGTTCGCCTAGCAGGAGTTGATGGGAGAACACTTCTCAAAGATCTCAAGCATCATAAGCTTACAAAAAATATTCCTGTCATTATGATCTCAGCAAATGAAGAAGTTGAAGCCGAAGTTTATACTTACGGAGCTGACGACTTCATCCCCAAGCCCTTCAACACCAACCAACTTTTAGAAAGTATTGAATATCAGATGAGGAAGTAGGAATTTAAAATGTAATTAACAACTTTATTTTACGAGTGTTCCAATTTTAAATGTAGCCAATTCACTTGCAGGTCGGCGTTGTCCTCCATGTTGTCCATTAAAAAAGGCTGATCCATCTTTACCGCAAAGGCTGAGAATTGCCTGTTGTCCTCCTGGATGCTTTTTAATCCAAGCTGTAACGTCATATACCCCACCATTAATAGCAGTCCAACAACTTTGTGCATTTGTGTGTTGAGCTACATCTGCGAGAGTGAATGTATTAGCAACTGATGATGTTGTTGTAGAAGTAGTCGGCGTAGTTGTAGCATTATTCACAACAGGATCAGTAGTGACATTATTTTTTACAGACGAGCTCAGTTTGTAGATACCCACACCTGCAAGTATTATCAAAACTACTGCACCGATAATTATTACTTGATTTTTCATTATTTATATATATAAAATATTATGCATATAAGTATAGCACTACCCAACTGATCTATTCAATAAGAGGTTTTTTAACTGATATACTACTGCTATGTTTGGAGATATCGGAATCGGCATACTATTAGCAATTGGAATAAGTCATCTATTTCAGGTAGAGCTTACTTGGATTACTCTATTTCTGAGTATTATTTTTAGTTTGTTGCCAGATATAGATATGCTCATTTTTGTATTTCCTTTTCTAAGAAAGATATTTGTTGATCATAGAAAAATAAGTCATTACCCTATTCTGTATATACCTATCATTATCGTGATCTTCTATGTATGGGGACTATTTTGGGCAATGTTGTGTGGACTAAATATTCTCATTCACTTAATTCATGACACACTCTGGATTGGACATGGTATTACGTGGCTATGGCCGTTTTCAAATAAGTCTTACAAATTCTTTTCTCAAGATCACAAAGCCGCAGATAGAATGCATTGGATACAAGCTTTTTATTTACGACCTACACTTGTTTCAATAACAGAGTATGGAATTTTTATTATTTCGGTGATTGTGTTAAGTATTTATAAGTAATTCTCGATCGTATTAATATTAATTGAGGTCAAACTCCAACTACTGCCAAATTTTAGTATCGGCAACATAAGGAATGCCGTAGCACTTTAAGATTGTGGCGTCGGGAATGTTTTTATAACTTCCAAAACCAAAGCATTTATGCTCATTGTAAACCATACCAGGATAGGCAAATCCTGCTCCTGTAAAAACCTCTTTCGGGTAAAAGAAATACGCCAAGGCGAGAACTATTACAACCCCTAAGATTAAAAATATTTTTTTCATGTAAAAATTATAACATGAAACTGGTGACTTTACCGGTAATCGGTCACAGGTCTCGCATTGCTACGCTCACGCGCGAACCCAGCCTCAGTCGCCCTTGCTCCTTCCGGCTTTCGATTCCCGGAGCCTCCCTTA
>CAZFND010000026.1:0-1883 GCA_964520645.1 uncultured Candidatus Saccharibacteria bacterium
GAACCTCTATCAGCGGTTCCGAAGACCGCTACTCTATCCATTAAGCTATGGAGGCTATAAAACAACTACTTATTATACTATAATCTTGCGCATCCTTCTAGTTTGCATTATAGTAACAGTATGCATAAAAAGCTTATTATACTTTTTACTCTGTTTTTTGCACTCACGGGGGTAAATCTTTTTCTGGTAAAAAAAATAAATGCAGAAACCAGACGCGATACCCATATCACCATAATCCTTCAAGAATTCGAAAACCTGTCACTAGGAAGCGAATTTGAAGAATCTGCAGAAATACCCCTTGATCCGACCGTCAAAGATAAAAGAGTTGCGATACTGAAAGCTTTTTTCCGTAGGCATGATTCGCCCCTCTACGAGCATGCAGAATATGTAGTGAAGGTATCTGATGATAATGGACTCGATTACCGGCTTATACCAGCTATTTCTATGCAAGAATCAGGGGCATGTAAAGTCATACCAATCAATTCCTATAATTGTTGGGGATGGGGGATATATGGCAATACCGTTACTCGTTTTGCATCCTATCCCGAGGCGCTTGATACCGTAGCTCGTGGATTGAAAACATACTATATAGATAAAGGACTTCGTACACCCGAAGAAATTATGCGAAAGTATAATCCCAGTTCAAACGGTAGTTGGGCCTTTGGAGTAAATACATTTATAAATGTACTTGAATAATAGTTGTAAGAAAAATTCTTCTTTCTTATCTCCTCATTCTTCATTCACGTCATTTACTGCACACTACGTGCATTAGAAAGTTCCTGAGACTGAGAGTAGGAAGTGCCTTGTTTTTTGGCACGTGAAGCAAAAAGTGAGCCGCGTTTAGATTTCTTTGTCTGCATTGCCTCCATCCAGGTAGAAGAGCTAGGTAAATTCAAGTTGATAGACCGCAACACATCAAGGAATGCATTCAAGACACGAAATATATACATAGTAGGTTGCTCTTCGTGAGTATTCATTACATTATTTTCAATATCATGTACATCCTGCAATACCTGATTACTTTTCCTCTTAATTTCTTTTACTTCCTTTTCAATCATTTTAATGAGTTGCTTTAGCTCATCTATTTCTTTTTCTTCCTGCCGTTCTCTAAAACTAAAAAGAGTTGCCTCAGGTCGGAGTGTAGGGGTTTGTTCTTGCTTTGCCTGTTCCTGGGTAGATTCTCCTCGCTCAAAAGAGGAATTCAGAAGTTGTTCAAACATGCCGCGACTTATATCGGCGATAGCATCAGCAGTACCATGAGCAGAGTCTTTTAAGACCGATTGTAGACCACTAGAGACAGATAGTGGTTTTTCCTTTTCTAGACTATCTCCTTTACTTTTTTGCATAGTCTTATTGTACTTTACTCCCATGTTACTCATGCCTCAATTATACTACAGGCTATTTAGATAATCAAGGGTTTTTTGCTTTCGCAACAATGCGACGTAATAGTAAGCATTCTGTTTTGCAGCGGCTTTTTCCTTCTCATCTTTGATGCCCTCAAACATTTTATCTATCTCTGCTTCTTCTACTGTGATGCCTTCTTTTTCAGCAATTTCTTGCAGTGCAAATTCAATCTTGTAATTTTCTTCTATTTCTTTCTTCAGTTGTTCCATAATTTGCTCTTTCGTAAGATTTTTTGACTTCAGATAGCCATCCATAGTGAGGCCAACTTTTTGTACATCATCTACGAGGCGAGCAAGTCTGCGTTCGACATCTTCATCGATGATAAGATCAGAAATTTCAAGGCTTACCTCATCCATAATTGCTTGTAAGGCTGCCTGAAATTCAGCATTTTTCTGTTTTTCTTTATCTTCGTCTGTCAGCACCTTATCTTTGCCTGGAATCCAAATATCAGATGATTGTACTTTCTTTTTTGCCTCTTG